>NZ_JBXUFV010000001.1:0-1048775 GCF_057180625.1 Sanguibacter sp. Z6_81
CATGCACACCCTCACCACCACCGTCGCCCACGACCTCGACTACCAACCCATCCTCATCCCCACACCCACCCCACCCGGGCCCACCGCGGTGCAGGCAGAACCGGACGGCGCCGATCGCACAGCCCGGCACCGGTGGGGGGTGTTCCTGCGGGACCGGGCCGCCCTCGTCGACCCCGGCTCCACCCGTCGCCGGTCGGCGGTGCGTGCCCTGATCGCCGCTACCGCCACCGTCGTGACCCTCGTCATCGCGCTCCGCCCGTTCGACGGTGCGTCGTTCCCGGCTGCGGTCTACGGAGGCATCATCGCGATGGTCACGAGCGGCGCGATGAGCAGCGCACCAGGCCGGGCACGGGGTTCGCTCGCTGCCCTCGCCGTCGGCCCCGTCGTCGTCGCGGTGGTGCTGACCGCTGTCGTCGACGGCTCCTCCCTCGTGATCGCCGCGTCGGTCGTGGTCGTCGCCCTCCTCGGTGTGTGGGTGGGGCGGTACGGGACGACCTGGGCGTTCCTCGGTCAGATCACGTTCATCGCGTACTACTTCGCTGTGCTCATGGACCTCGAGATCGGGGACATCGTCATGCACGTCGTCGCCGGTGTGGTCGGCGTCGTGTGGTCGGGGATCCTCGGTCTCGTCGTGCTGCGGGACGCCCCGGGGCGGATCGCCCGGGAGGGCGTGGCCGCCTTCCTCTATCGCGTCGTCCTGGCACTGGACCCGCTCGTCGACGCGACCTCGTGGGGACGCTGGGACCCGGACGTCTCCCGGCGGGTCGACCAGAACATGCTCCAGCTGCACCGCGCGAGCGCGTTCCTCAACGGCCAGCTCACCCCGGAGAACACCGCCGGCGACCTCGACCCGGCGCGCGCCGAGACCCTGCGGCTGAAGATCTTCGACGTCGCGCTCGCTACCGCCGCGGTATCCGACGCGGCGCACGCGGCGAGCGGCGGCGCGCTGCCCGCACTGCTCCGGGGCCGGCTCGCGGGTGAGCTCGAGGCGGTCCGGAGCCGTCTTCACCAGGTCATGGACACGGGTCGCTCCGGGCCGGACGTCGGGCCAGCGTCGTCAGACGCGCCCGGAGGGACGTTGTCCTCCGTCGCGCCAGACACGTGGCCCGGGTCCGCGCGTCGTCTGCACCGCGCAACCGTCGCGCTCCTGGACGCGGTGGACGACCTGCACGCGGTGGATGCTGCCGGTCAGACCGGCGGCACGGTGGCGCACGCCGCTCCCGACACCGCCCCGACCGCCGTCGTGCACGGCGATCCACAGGCCGCACCGGACGCCGCCGCGGCGGACGGGGGCACCGGTGCCGGGCCCGCCCACCGACCGGCGGCCCGCCTGCGGCCGTCGACCCGCCGCGCGATCCAGGCCGGCGCGTCCACCGGGCTGGCTCTGACCCTCGGGTCGCTCGTGTCGTCGTCCCACCAGGTCTGGGCAGCGCTCCCGACCCTCCAGGTCCTCGCCGGGACGGACGGCGACACGTTCGTCCGGGCGGCCCAACGCGTCCTGGCGACCGTCGCGGGGGCGGCGATCGGCTTCGCCATCGCGATCGCGTCGGGCTCGCACCCGGCCGTCACGCTTCCGGTGCTCGCCCTGTGCGTCTTCGCGTCGCAGTACTTCCAGGCGGTGTCATCCGCGATCGCCGCGTTCTGGGCGACGATGCTCTACGCCCAGCTCTACGAGCTCCTGCGCTCCATGGGGCCCGTCGCCATCGAGGTCCGCCTCCTGGAGACCATCATCGGCGCCGCCGCCGCACTCGCGGTCGCGCGAGTCGTCCTCCCGGTGCGCACACGCACCAGGCTCGACGGCGAGCTCACGGCCCTCGTCACCTCGCTGTCCGGCGCCACGTCGGCGTCGCTCGGTCTCCTCAGCGGATCGCCGCAGTCCCCGGGTGCGGCGCAGGCTCAGGCGCTGGCCGTCGACCACCAGCTCCAGACGGTCGCCACGACAGCCGAGCCGCTGCGCCGGTCCCCCGGCGCGCTCGGCGTCGGCGGGATCGAGGACGTGCTCACCGCGCTCCGGGCGATGGTGTCCAGCAACGAGGAGATGGTGCACGCAGCCACCGCGACAGCGGCAGACTCGGGGATCAGCCACGAGGAGTGGAGGCGGCTCGCGGCCCTCACGGCGGGGAACCTCGACGCGCTCGCCACGGCGCTGCGCGGAGATCCCCCGGTCCAGCCGCCGGGCCCCCTCGAGCTCTCGGACGCCCTGGTGGACGGCGACGACCTCCCCCCAGCGACGACCAGAGCCATCCGGGAGCTCGAGAGGCTCAACGACGCAGCACTGTTCCTGCTCGACGAGCGGGCCGAGGCTGGCCGGTGACAGGACCTGAGCACAGGATCCCGCACCGCCGCACGCACCGGCCCGCCGGCGATCGACCAGCGCTGCGGCCCCGGAGCGCCGCCCGCCGGTACCCGTTGGTCGTCGCCACCTTCATCGTCGCCGCCGTGGGAGGAGCCCTGTCCCGGACCGGATGGTCCGGGTACGTGCCGTGGCTCCTCGGAGGGTTCGCGGCCTACGTCGCCGCGCTGTCCGTGTGGCACATGGTCCAGGCGCTCGCGCACGGACGCCTCGGCGTGGACGTGCTCGCGGTCACCGCCATCGGTTCCGCCGTGGCGGTCGGGGAGTACTGGGCGGCGATGGTGGTCGTGCTCATGCTCACCGGGGGCGAGGCGCTCGAGGACTATGCGGCCCACCGCGCCGAGGGTGATCTCACCGCGCTGCTCGCCCGGGCGCCCGTCGTCGCGCACCGTGTGTGCCCCGACGGGACGACGGAGGACGTCCCGGTGGCGTTCGTCGCCCGGGGGGACCGCGTCCTCGTCCGCCCGGGCGAGGTGGTGCCCGTCGACGGCACGTTGCTCACCGAGCTCGCCAGCCTCGACGAGTCGTCGCTCACCGGTGAGAGCCTGCCCGTCGAGCGGGTCGCGGGCGACGAGGTGCTCTCGGGCGGGGTGAACACCTCCGTCGCGGTCACGCTCGAGACGACGCGTCCCGCCGCGCAGAGCCAGTACCAGCAGATCATCGCCCTCGTCGAGCAGGCCTCCGCCAGCAGGTCCCCGATGGTCCGGCTGGCGGACCGCTTCGCCGTGCCCTTCACGGCCCTGGCCTTCGCGATCGCCGGCACGGCGTGGTGGGCCTCGGGTGAGGCGGTGCGGTTCGCCGAGGTCCTCGTCGTCGCCACGCCCTGCCCCCTCATCATCGCTGCGCCCGTCGCGTTCATGGCCGGGATGAGCCGTGCGGCGCGCGAGGGAGTGATCATCAAGACCAGCGCGACCCTCGAGGCTCTCCACCACACCCGGACGGTGGCCTTCGACAAGACCGGCACCCTCACCCAGGGGGCGCCACAGCTCACGGACGTACGCAGCTCCGGCCCTCTCTCGGACGCCGAGGTGCTCCGGCTGGCCGCGTCGGCCGAGCAGTACTCCTCGCACGTCCTCGCCGCAGCCGTGATCGACGGCGCGGCGCGGCAGCACCTGAGCCTGTCCGGCTCCCACGCGGCCAAGGAGTCGACGGCCAACGGCGTGACCGCCCGTGTCGACGGCCGCACCGTCGTGGTGGGAAAGCGGTCGTTCGTCGCGGGGGCCGTCGGCCAGGACGTCCCCCGCACGCCGCTCGCTGCCGGTGAGCTCGCCGTCTACGTCGCCGTCGACGGCGCGTACGCCGGCTCCCTCGTCCTGCGCGACGAGATCCGGCCCGAGTCGGCGGACACCATCAGCGCCCTGCGGGCACTGGGCGTGCAGCGGATCGTCATGCTCACCGGGGACGGCCGGCAGACCGCCGAGCACGTCGCCGGAGAGCTCGGCGTCGACGACGTGCGCGCCGAGTGTCTCCCGGCCGACAAGGTGCGCGCCGTCCAGGAGATCACCCCGCGGCCGGTCGCCATGGTCGGGGACGGAGTCAACGACGCGCCGGTGCTCGCCGCGGCGGACGTGGGGATCGCGATGGGAGCCCGCGGTGCGACGGCGGCGAGCGAGTCCGCGGACGTCGTCGTCCTGCGGGACGACGTCGCGCTCGTGCCCCGCGCACTTTCCGTCGGCCGCGAGACCGTCGACGTTGCCCTGCAGAGCATCTGGGTCGGCATCGGGCTCAGCGTGACACTCATGGTCGTCGCCGCCGGCGGCGTCCTGCCCGCGGTGGTCGGCGCATGGCTGCAGGAGGGTGTCGACGTGGTGTCGATCCTCTGGGCCCTGCGTGCTGGCGGGCGCCGGACAGCACCGCGCCCCGCAGCCGACTCGGCAGCTGCGGGGCGCGGGAGCGACTAGTCGCCTGCGGGCGCGGAACCCTGCGCCTCGGCGATCGCCGCGGCGAGCCCGCCCGGCTGGGCCCAGTTGCCCTCGAACCGCTCGCCGTCGATGACGACCGTGGGGGTACCGAACCCGCCGTTGGGTCCGGCGAGGGCGGGGTTGCTGAAGGCGATCTCCGTCTGAGCCTCGACGAAGGGCTCGTACACCTCCTCCGAGATCTTGCTGGCGACGTCCTCGGGCACACCGACGCTCACCGCGATGTCCCGCAGCTCGTCGTCGGACAGACCCGTGGTGTTCTCGGCGGGCTGGTTGACGAACAGGGCCTCGTTGAACGCGAGCGCGTGCTCCGGTGCGTTCTCCGCGACGTAGGCGAACGCCTGGGCGGCGCGCGTCGAGTAGGACGTCCCCCGGGACACGGAGTCGAGGATCGAGATGCCGTGGAGGACGAGGTTGATGTCGCCGGAGCTGCGCAGCTCCTCGAGCTCGGGACCGTTGACCTGCTCGAACCCGGCGCAGTTGGGGCACATGTAGTCGAGATAGACCTCGACGGTCACGGCGCCCTCGGACGAAGAGCCGGCCTCCCCGCTCGCGCCGAAGCTGATCCCGCCGGTCGCGTCCGCGACAGCGGGAACCTCGATGTCGTCCGGGAACGCCGTGAGACCGTCGCGGTCGGAGTCACCGTTCTGCAGGATCGCCCAGGCGATCAGCGCGACGACGAGCACGCCCGCCACGAGTGAGGTGATGATGACGGCACGCGTCCGCTTCTCGCGGCGCAGCTGCTCCTGCTGGAGCTTGAGCGCCTGCGCCCGGGCGGCCTCCCTCCGGTCGACCTTCGAGAGCTGCGGTTCCTTCGTAGCCATGCGTTCAAGACCTTTGCTGGGTGGGGCACGGACTGGGATTCGCGGCGAGTTTACGGACCAAATCTGGGGGGTTCCTGAAGGGGTGACCACTCGACGGGGTGCCCGGAGACGACGAGCCCGAGGAAGTACGCCGCGAACAGTGCCGCGATGACGACGAGGACGAGGGTACCCACCCACCCCGGCGCGACGCGGTCGAGCACCACGCGCGCACCGTGCCGCACGGGCCAGGTCGCCGGTCCGAACCACAGGAGCAGGGCCGCGAGCGCCGTCGAGAGCGCGAGGACCATCGCGTAGGCCAGGGGCTCGCTCCCGTCCCCGCCGGCGCCGTCCCCGACGACGATCCGGCCGGTCCGCAACGCCCACCACAGCACGCCTCCGACGACGACGACGGCACTGGCGGCCACGAGGAGGGAGGGCACGGCACTGAGCACCGTCCACACGACCCGCCACGGCAGGGCGACGACGGCCCGGACCCCGTCGGACCGCCGGGGCCCCTGCTCCTCCCGTCGGGAGTGGAAGGCGTCATGGCACAGCCCGACGAGCCGGGCCAGGACGACGACCACGAGCAGCGCGACGAGGGCGCCGCCCGGATAGGTCGCGCCCGCGAGCACGATCATGGCGGCGAGCGCGAGGACCGCGGTACCGCGGCGCCGCAGGGGCGGGCGGCGGTAGCCCGGTTCGCCCGGCAGCCCACCATCCTCGCCGGGCCTCTCCCCGTACGGGGAGAGGGGGATGTCTTGCGTCGCCGGCCCCTCGTACGCGGGGCCGACGACGAGTCCCGGTGGGTAGGAGGGGGCTGCCGGCGCACGTTCGAGGACCGCCGTCGCGTCCACCTCCGGGGCCCTCGCGACATCGAGGGGCCGGGTGGCGTCACCGGCGGGGAGGACAGCGGTCGGGTCCGGTGGCGGGACGTCCGCGGTCTGCGGGAGCACCGCGGTGCTGGGCATGTCCCCGTCCTCGGCCGCGATGCGCAGCTGCTCGACGACGTCGCTCGGCGCGAGCCGGTCGCCCGCGTCGCTCATCAGCGCCCCACGCAGCGCGGCGCTCGTGCGTGGACCGAGGCCGGCTGTGTCCGGGTCACCGTCCCGGGCTCGTGCGATGACGGCCTGCAGGGGTCGCACCCCGAAGGGCGAGCGACCGGTCGCGGCGTAGACGAGCAGCGCGGCCCAGCTCCACCAGTCCGTGGCGGGCGAGGGATCCTGGCGGTCGATGAGCTCGGGCGCGAGATAGCCCGGCGTCCCCATGACGAACCCGGTGGAGGTCACGCGCGCGTCCTCCAGGCCGTGCGCGATGCCGAAGTCGATGAGCACGGGTCCGGTATCGGCGATGAGCACGTTGCTCGGCTTGAGGTCCCGGTGGATGACCCCGGCGGCATGCACGGCGGAGAGGGCGTCCCGGAGCTGCTCGGCCAGCTCGAGAAGGTCCTCGGCGTCCAGCGGGCCGCCCCGGGCGACCTCGGCCTCGAGGGTCGGGCCGTCGACGAGCTCCGTGACGATGAACATCTCCGCGGAGTCGGCCTCGGCGTCGAGCACCTGGGCGACGCCGGGGTGGTGGACGCGCTGGAGAGCGGCGACCTCGCGCGCCAGTCTCCGGCGCATCTCGGCATCGGCCGGGTAGTTGGGGTGCAGCAGCTTGAACGCGACGGGCTGCCCGCCACCGTCCACCGCCCGGTACACGGTGCCCATGCCCCCCGAGCCGAGCGCGGACAGCAACCGGTATCCACCGATCTCGGTTCCGGGCTCCAGGCCGATCCGCTCCATGCCGCCTACCGTACGCGGAGCGGGGTGCGTAGACGGCCGCCACTGGGCACGCGTCGCGAGGTGTCGTTATTCTGGTGCGGAATCCAAGGAGTTGATCATGTATGGGTAAAGACGGGTTCAGTCTCGTCGTGGTGGCCAACCGGCTACCTGTCGACATGTCCGTTTCCGACGACGGCACCGTGGACTGGAAGCGGTCGCCGGGCGGCCTCGTGACGGCCCTCGAGCCTGTCATGCAGGACGCCGACGGCGCATGGGTGGGCTGGTCGGGAGCGCCCGACCTCGCTGCGGCGCCCTTCGACGCCGACGGCATGCGACTCGTACCCGTCACCCTGAGCGAGGACGAGATCGAGCGGTACTACGAGGGGTTCTCCAACGACACCCTGTGGCCGCTCTACCACGACGTCATCGCGGCGCCGGCGTTCCACCGGCAGTGGTGGGACACGTACCGCAAGGTCAACCTCCGGTTCGCCGAGGCAGCAGCCGAGCAGGCGGCCGAGGGTGCGATCGTGTGGGTGCAGGACTACCAGCTGCAGCTCGTGCCCAAGATGCTCCGTGACCTGCGGCCCGACGTGCGGATCGGCTTCTTCAACCACATCCCCTTCCCGCCGCTCGAGATCTTCCAGCAGCTGCCCTGGCGCAAGCAGGTCATCGACGGCCTCCTCGGCGCTGACCTCATCGGGTTCCAGCGGGCGGGCGACGCATCCAACTTCATCCGCGCCGTGCGGCGCCTGACGGACCTCACGACCCGGGGCCAGATCATCACGATGCAGGGTGCGGACGGCCAGCCGAGCCGGCACGTGCGCGCCGCACCGTTCCCCATCTCCATCGACTCCCGACGGTTCGACGAGCTCGCCCGCACCCCGGAGGTGCAGGCACGCGCCAAGGAGGTGCGTGCCGATCTCGGCAACCCCGCGATCATGATGCTCGGCGTCGACCGCCTCGACTACACCAAGGGCATCAGGCACCGCATCAAGGCCTACGGCGAGCTCCTCCAGGACCGTCGTCTCGACCCGGCGCGGTCCACGCTCGTCCAGGTGGCCAGCCCGAGCCGCGAGAACGTGGGCGCGTACCAGGAGCTCCGCGAGCACGTCGAGGGCCTCGTCGGACGCATCAACGGGGAGTACGGAGAGATCGGGCACAGCGCCATCCACTACCTCCACCACTCCTACCCCCCGGAGGAGATGGCCGCGCTCTACCTCGCCGCGGACGTCATGCTCGTCACCTCGCTCCGCGACGGCATGAACCTCGTCGCCAAGGAGTACGTCGCGGCCCGCTCCGACGACCAGGGTGTGCTCGTGCTGTCCGAGTTCACGGGTGCCGCCGACGAGCTGTCCGGGGCGGTCCTGGTCAACCCGCACGACATCGACGGCATGAAGGACGCCCTCATCCAGGCCGCGACGATGGACCACCGCGAGCAGCGCAAGCGCATGCGGCGGCTGCGCCGACGGGTGCTCACCGACGACGTCGCGAAGTGGTCGGCCAACTTCCTCGGGGCGCTCAGCGCGATGCCCGCGAGCTCCCACCACTCCCAGGGCGGCACCCATGACGCCTGAGGCCGTCCTGCGGGACGCGGTGGAGACGTTCATCGCGGGGTCGGGCACCGCCGGGCCGCTGCTCGTGGCGAGCGACTTCGACGGCGTGCTCGCACCCCTCGTCGACGACCCTGCCTCCTCCCGCATGACGGATGCGGCTGCCCGGGCACTGGCCCGGCTGGCCGCCCTGCCTGCGACGCTCGTCCGGGTCGCCCTCGTCTCGGGCCGCGACCTCGACGCCCTCGCGCACCTCGCGGCACCACCCGCGGGAGCGGTGCTCGTCGGCAGCCACGGCGCCGAGCGTGGGGACGTGCTCGCCGGCAGCGGCGAGACCCGTGTGGAGCGCAGACGCCTCTCGCTGACTCCCGAGCAGGCCGACCTCCTCGCGCAGGTCGAGGCCGGACTCGACTCCCTCGCGGCGCCGCTCGACGGCGCCTGGGTGGAGCACAAGCCCTCCGCCGCGGTCCTGCACACACGCCTCGCCGGGCAGCGGGAGCGTGCCGAGGAGTCGGCTCGCGCCTCCGCGGCCCTGGGCGAGCGGCTCGGCGCGCACGTCACGCGAGGCAAGGACGTCGTCGAGATCGCTGTCGTGGAGACCTCGAAGGGGCAGGCGCTGGACGGCCTGCGCACGGAGCTCGGGGCACGCGGGGTGTTCTACATGGGCGACGACGTCACCGACGAGCGCGCGTTCGCCGTCCTCGGCAGCGGTGATCTCGGCGTGAAGGTCGGCGACGGGGACACCCTGGCGGCGGTGCGTGTCGCGGACCCCTCCGCCGCCGCGGACCTCCTCACCCTCCTCGCGGACCGGCTCTCCGAGCGCGCCGGAGCCTGACCGGCGACGCCGCGCGCCGACGAGGACCCTTACGCCCCTCACCCGCTCGTAGTATGCTCACCGTGCCTGGCACCGATGCCGGGCACCACAACTGAAGACGAGTGTCTGCGCGCCGTCTGTTCCTGGACGATCCGCACACACCCCATTCACAACGGATCGTCCGGCACGTACCTGCCGGTGAAGGGATGTCATCACCATGGCAACGGTCACCTACGACCACGCAAGCCGCATCTACCCAGGGACCGAGCGTCCGGCGGTGGACCAGCTCAACCTCCACGTCGAGGACGGCGAGTTCCTCGTCCTCGTCGGCCCCTCCGGCTGTGGCAAGTCCACCTCGCTGCGCATGCTCGCAGGCCTCGAGGACGTCAACGGCGGCCGCATCCTCATCGGTGACCGCGACGTCACCGACGTGCAGCCCAAGGACCGCGACATCGCGATGGTCTTCCAGAACTACGCGCTGTACCCGCACATGTCCGTCGCGGACAACATGGGCTTCGCGCTGAAGATCGCCGGCACCCCGAAGGCGGACATCCGTACCCGCGTCGAAGAGGCCGCGAAGATCCTCGACCTCACCGAGTACCTCGACCGCAAGCCGAAGGCCCTCTCCGGTGGTCAGCGTCAGCGTGTCGCCATGGGCCGCGCCATCGTGCGTCAGCCGCAGGTGTTCCTCATGGACGAGCCGCTGTCGAACCTCGACGCCAAGCTCCGCGTCCAGACCCGTACGCAGATCGCGTCGCTCCAGCGTCGTCTCGGCGTCACGACGGTCTACGTCACGCACGACCAGACCGAGGCGCTCACCATGGGCGACCGCATCGCGGTCCTCAAGGACGGCCTCCTCCAGCAGGTCGGCACGCCCCGCGAGATGTACGACACCCCGCAGAACGTCTTCGTCGCCGGCTTCATCGGCTCGCCCGCGATGAACCTCGGCACGTTCGCCGTCTCCAACGGCGTCGCGCAGATCGGGCAGGCTCGCATCCCGATCGCCCGCGAGGCGACGTCCGCGCTCACCGCTGAGGACAACGGCCGCGTGACCCTCGGGTTCCGCCCCGAGGCGCTCGACATCGTCAGCGCGTCCGACCCGTCGGCCATCCCGGTCGAGGTCAACATCGTCGAGGAGCTCGGCTCCGACGCGTACGTGTACGGCACCCTCAAGGGCGACCTCGCCAACGCCGACCTCGGGGCCGCCGGTGCCGGCGACCACGAGATCATCGTGCGCGTCAACCCGCGCTCGGTGCCGGGCAAGGGCGAGCGCATCCACGTCGCGATCCGCCCCGGCCAGGAGCACGTGTTCTCGCCGAGCAGCGGCCTGCGGCTGTCGAGCTTCTGATGTAGTCCGCAAAGGGGCGGGTGGTGGCCTGGTGCCTCGCCCGCCCCTTTCGCGTTGCCCCGGTACTGACGCCGTGCCGGACCGCTCCACTACCACGGAAAGGACCGCTTTCGTGGCGCAGAACCTCCAGATCACCGCCGCATCACCCGACCCGGCGCTCCTCGACCTCCCGTGGGACGTCCCGCTCGAGGACTGGCCCGCGTCCGTCCTGGCGGCCCTGCCGCGCGGACTGTCGAGGCACGTCGTGCGGTTCGTGCGCCTGTCCGGCGGGGTGATCGCTGTCAAGGAGATCGGCGAGTCGGTCGCGTACCGCGAGTACGAGCTCCTGCGGCAGCTGAGCCGCATCGACGTCCCGAGCGTCGAGCCGGTCGGAGTGATCACCGGTCGGCAGGACAAGAACGGTGAACGCCTCGAGGCCGTGCTCATCACGAAGCACCTCCAGTTCTCGCTGCCCTATCGGTCGCTGTTCAGCCAGACGTTGCGTCCCGACACGGCGACGAGGCTCATCGACGCCCTCGCGGTGCTCCTCGTACGGCTCCACCTCATCGGGTTCTACTGGGGCGACGTCTCGCTCTCCAACACCCTCTTCCGGCGGGACGCGGAGACCTTCGCCGCGTACCTCGTCGACGCCGAGACGGGTGACCTGCACCAGAAGCTCAGCCCCGGCCAGCGCACCTACGACGTCGAGCTCGCGCGGACGAACATCATCGGCGAGCTCATGGACCTGGCTGCCGGTGAGCTCCTCGACGAGGACATCGACACCATCGCCATCGGGGATGCCCTGCTCGAGCGGTACAACGAGCTGTGGAACGCGCTCACGGAGGAGGAGTCCTTCGACGCGGACGAGCGGTGGCGTGTCGCAGCGCGGATCGACCGCCTGAACAACCTCGGGTTCGACGTCGGTGAGCTCGAGATCACCACCGACATCGACGGGACGAGCGTCCAGATCCAACCCAAGGTGGTCGACGCCGGCCACCACTCCCGACGCCTCATGCACCTCACCGGCCTCGACGTCCAGGAGAACCAGGCGCGCCGGCTGCTCAACGACCTCGACACGTTCCGGGCGGCGACCGACCGCCAGAACGACGACGAGGAGTTCGTCGCCCACGACTGGCTGTCCGGGGTGTTCGAGCCGACCGTGCGTGCCGTGCCCCGGGACCAGCGCCGCAAGCTCGAACCCGCACAGATCTTCCACGAGGTGCTCGACCACCGCTGGTTCATCTCGGAGCAGCAGCACCGCGACGTGCCGCTCAACGAGGCCGTCGCCAGCTACGTCGAGAACGTGCTGCGCCACCGGCCGGACGAGATGGCCATCCTCGGCCTCCCGCCGGAAGCCGCGGACCAGCAGGAGTAAGCAGGAGCAGCACGCACGCGCAGAGGGCGGGACCCGGTCGGGTCCCGCCCTCTGCGCTTGGCATGTCCGCCGTCGCGCGGTGCTGACGCGTGTGTCAGGCCTGGGCAGCTGCCGCAGCCCGGACCCGGGCGACCTCGTAGAGCGAGATGCCCGCTGCCACGCCGGCGTTGAGAGACTCGACCTCGGACCCGATGGGGATGGAGGCGATGACGTCGCACGTCTCACGCACGAGCCGCGACAGGCCCTTGCCCTCGGACCCGACGACGAGGACGAGCGGATCCGTGGCGAACGCGAGGTCGCCCACGTCCGTCGAACCGCCCCCGTCGAGGCCCACGATGAAGCAGCCCGCCGACTTGTACTCCTGCAGCGTCCGCGTGAGGTTCGTCGCCCGGGCGACCGGCACACGGGCCGCGGCGCCCGCGGACACCTTCCAGGCGGAGGCCGTGACACCCGCGGAACGTCGTTCGGGGACGAGCACGCCGTGGGCACCGAACGCACCGGCGGAGCGCAGGACGGCCCCGAGGTTGCGGGGGTCCGTCACGCCGTCGAGCGCGACGATGAGCGGCGGTACACCCGCGGCCGCCGCCGCGTCGAGCAGGTCCTCGGGGTCGGCGTACTCGTACGGGGGCACCTGGACCGCGACGCCCTGGTGCACAGAGTCGTCGGTGAGCCGGTCGAGCTCGGGCTTCGTCACCTCGAGGAGGTTGTAGCCCCGGCCGGACGCGATCTGGAGGATCTCCCGGGTGCGGTCGTCGGCCTCGAGCCTGGTGGCGATGTACACCGCCGAGACGGGGATGCGTGCCCGCAGGGCCTCGAGCACGGCGTTACGACCGGAGACCATCTCGTGCGTGGCGGACCCGGCCTTCTTCGTCGTGCGTCCGCCGCGGGGTGCGGCCTTGCCTCCTGGCCGCGCACCACGCGGCCCCTCGGCGCGGTCGGACCGGCCGGCGCCGTCGCCGCGGCTCGCCGCGGCTGCCTTGCGCTTCGCGGCGGGGTGGTGCGGTCGCTCCTCGGCCTTCGGGGTGGGGCCGCGGCCCTCGAGGGCCTGCCGCCCCCAGCCGCCGGATCCGGTCTGGGCGCCCTTCTTCGATCCGGGCTTGCGCACCGCTCCGCGGCGCTGTGAGTTGCCTGGCATCAGTTCTGGTCCTCCGTGGTCGTGGCGGCGAGCGTCCATCGCGCGCCTGATGTCGAGTCCTCGACGACGATCCCGGCCCGCGCGAGGCGGTCCCGGATCGCGTCGGACGTGGCGAAGTCCCGGGCAGCTCGCGCCTCGGCGCGTGCCTCGAGCTCGCAGGAGACGAGAGCGTCCAGCGCTCTCGCGAAGCGGCTGTCGCCGGAGGCGTCGGCAGTCCAGCGTGCCGGGTCGAGCCCCAGGACGTCGAGCATCGAGCGCACGGCGGCGAGCTCGGTGGCCACGACGGCGTCCTGGCGGTCCGCGAGCGCGGAGTTGCCCGCCTTGAGGTGCTCGTGGACGACAGCGAGTGCCGCCGAGACGTTGAGGTCGTCGTTCATGGCGGCGACGAACGCCTCGGGCAGCTCGACGGAGCCCACGTCGTCGGGCGCACCCACCCGCTCGGTCGCCCGCTCGACGAACCCGGCGAAACGGTCCCACGTCGCGTCCGCGTCCGCGAGGGTCTCCGGGGTCCACTCGAGCATCGAGCGATAGTGGACCGACGCGAGGGCGAACCTCAGGACGGCGGGACGGGTCCGCGCGAGCACCTCGGTGACGAGCAGCCCGTTGCCGAGCGACTTGCTCATCTTGGCGCCCCCCTGCGTCACCCAGGCGGAGTGCATCCAGTACCGGGCGAAGTCGTACCCCGCGGCTCGTGACTGGGCCTGCTCGTTCTCATGGTGCGGGAACCTCAGGTCGAGCCCGCCCCCGTGGATGTCGAAGGTGTCGCCGAGGTATCGCCGCGCCATCGCGGAGCACTCGAGGTGCCACCCGGGGCGGCCGCGACCGAACGGCGTGGGCCACGACGCCGTCTCGGGTTCGCCGGGCTTCGCGGCCTTCCACAGAGCGAAGTCGCGCGGGTCCCGCTTGACGCTCACGTCCGTCTCGTCGGGGGCCGGGGTGAGGTCCTCGAGACGCTGGTTCGTGAGCTCCCCGTAGGGCTCCCACGACCGCACGTCGAAGTACACGTCGCCCTCGCCCGTCTGGTACGCGTGCCCGGCGGCCACGAGGCGCTCCATGAGGTCGATCATGTCGGTGACGTGCCCGGTGGCACGGGGCTCGTACGTGGCAGGCTCGTTGCCCAGGGCGTCGTAGGCGTCACGGAACGCACGCTCGTGCCTGTCCGCCCATGCCCACCACGGCACTCCCGCCGCTGCGGACTTCGCGAGGATCTTGTCGTCGACGTCGGTGACGTTGCGGATGTACGTCACCGAGCTCCCGGTCCGACGCAGCCAGCGGACGAGGACGTCGAACGCCACGGCCGACCTCATGTGGCCGATGTGCGGCGGACCCTGGACGGTCGCACCGCAGACGTAGATGCCCACCTCACCCTGACGCAGGGGCTCGAAGTCACGGACGTCACGCACGGCGGTGTCGTACAGGCGGAGGGTCACACCCCAAGGTTACCGGGGGCCAGCCTCCGCGGCGGAACCGCTCCCGACCTCCGCACCGCGACGGCGCTCGGCCTCCGCACCGAGCGGGGCGGCGAGTCCCGCGATCTGCCGTGCGAAGAGGCGCACGACCCTGCGGGCGGCGTCGTCGTCGCCGTCTGCCACCCAGGCCAGACCCAACCCGTCGAAGAATGCGGCCACCGTCCGCCCGACGTCCTCGACCGGGTACGCCCAGACGACGCCGTGCTGCTCGGCCACCGCTGTGAGGACCGCGACGGCGCCGGCCCGAGAGTCCACGTACTGGCGCGTGACGAGAGGTCGCATCGCGGTGCGTCGCAGCCCGAGCAGGGTGAGCTCGTAGCCGAGGAGCTGGTGGTCCCGCCGGGCGGACAGGTGCGCCCAGAGCGCGAGCCCGACGGACTCGAGGACATCGACGAGGTCGCCCTCCGCGGGCACCTGGAGGTCGTCCGCACCGATGATGAGCCGGGTGACACGACGGCTCATGGCGGCAAGCAGGTCCGCCTGGTCGTCGAACGAGGAGGTGGCCGCGTCCCAGGACACCCCGGCGGCGGCGGCCGCCGAACGGAGCGTGACGTGCTCGATCCCCTGCTCCGCCGCCAGCTCCAGCGCCGCGCTGACCACGCGGTCCCTACGCTCCTCGAGCGTCCACCCCATGTCGATCCTCCGCGCGTCGCCGTCCAGCACCTGACCCCATCATGCGACACGTCTCGTCCCGGACGCCGCGGAGTCCACAGGATCACCCGGTGTATCGCCCTCAGCCCTGCGCCGCCGCACGGAGGGCGGGCAGCGAGATCTTGTCCATGGTGGACAACGCCTGAGCGACCCGGGCCGTGCGGTCGGGGTCGGGGTCGGTCATGAGGCGTTCGAGCTCCGTCGGGACGATCTGCCACCGCAGGCCGTAGCGGTCGGTGAGCCACCCGCACCGGCTGGCCGCACCTCCGTCGCCCGTGAGCCGCGCCCAGAGCTCGTCGATCTCCTCCTGGGTGTCGACCTGCACCGCGAGGGAGACCGCGTCCGTGAACGGGACCGTGGTGCCACCGTTGAGGGCTTGGAAAGACCGCCCTGCGAGCTCGAACTCGATCATGAGCGCGGTGCCCGCCGGAAGCCGGGCGTCGTCCCCGTACCGGGAGATGGACGTGACGGTCGAGCCCGGGAACAGCGAGGTGTAGAAGGCGACGGCCTCTTCCGCGTCGTGGTCGAACCACAGGCACGTGCTGATGCTTGTCATGGGTCCCTCGTCTCGTCGACGTCAGCCCAGCGTGGCACATGTCCGGCCACGGGGCCAGGATCCGCGGGTCAGGGTCCGGGCGCGACGACCAGCGCGGTCGCGATGGCGGCGACGCCCTCGCCGCGCCCCGTGAGGCCGAGGCCGTCCGTCGTCGTCGCGGTGACGGTGACGGGGGCGCCGGCGGCCACGCTCAGCACCCGCTCGGCCTCCGCGCGTCGGGGTCCGAGCCGGGGCCGGGTCCCGACGAGCTGGACAGCGACGTTACCGATGTGGAAGCCGGCAGCCCGGACGCGCGCGGCCGCCTCGGCCAGGAGCACGGCGCCGCTGGCGCCAGACCACTCGGGCGCGCTCGTCCCGAAGTTCGAGCCGAGGTCGCCGAGGCCGCTCGCCGAGAACAGGGCATCGGCCGCGGCGTGCGCGACGACGTCCGCGTCGGAGTGCCCGGCGAGCCCGGGTTCCCCGGGCCAGTGCAGGCCCGCCAGCCAGAGCGCGCGGTCAGCACCCGGCGACGCGTAGGCGTGCACGTCCGTCCCGATCCCGACGCGGGGCAGGACGCCCGCGGGCGGTGCGGCCGGCTGCAGGGGCGGCTCGGTCATCGCCCGGGTGCGGCAGGGTGGGCGTCCACCCCGTCCGCGAGCAGCCGCGCGACAGCGAGGTCGTGCGGCGTGGTGATCTTCAGGGCGGCGACGTCACCGTCGACCACCCACACCGGCTCACCGACGGCTTCGACGAGCGAGGCGTCGTCGGTCGCGGCCGTGGCCTCGGAGCGGGCTCGCTCCTCCCCGGCGGCGTGGGCGCGCACGAGCAGGTCCCAGGTGAAACCCTGCGGAGTCTGCACAGCACGCAGCGACGACCTGTCGACCGATCCGGCGACGAGCTCCGGAGCCGGGCCGTCGGCCGCCGTCGAGCCGAGCGCGGGCGCCACGAGCTTCATCGTGTCCGTCACCGCGTACCCCGGGATGACGGCGCTGTATCCGCGCCGGACCGCGTCGATGATGCGCAGCATCATCGACGCCGGCGCGAGCGGGCGGGCCGCGTCGTGGACGAGCACGACGTCGCACGGTGCGTGCGCGTCCTCGGGGTCCGCCGACGCGTCCTCGAGCGTCGCGGCAAGCGCTGCGATGCCGGCTGCCACCGACGCCTGGCGGGTGTCCCCACCGGCGACGACCTGCCACGGGCCGAGCCCGTCGACGCCACGCAGCACGTCCTCGAACTCGCTGACCCTGTCGGCCGGCGCGGTGACGACGATGCAGCGCACCTCACCGGTCCGGGCGAGCTCACGAGCGGCGCGGACGACGAGAGGCACCCCGCCGATCTCGACGAGGGCCTTGGGGTGCCCGAACCCCAGACGCGTCCCGGAACCGGCCGCCGTGAGGATCGCGACGGCGTTCGCCGTCATCGGCCGACCGACCCGCGCAGGCACCGCGGGCCGGCAACCGTGTTCTGTCGGCGCATCAGGATGCGAGGACCTCGTCGAGGATGGCTTCCGCCTTCTCCTCCTCCGTGTGCTCGGCCAGAGCCAGCTCGGAGACGAGGATCTGGCGAGCACGGGCGAGCATGCGCTTCTCGCCCGCAGACAGGCCGCGGTCGGCATCACGGCGGGAGAGGTCACGGACGACCTCGGCAACCTTGATGACGTCGCCCGAGGCGATCTTCTCGACGTTCGCCTTGTAGCGGCGCGACCAGTTGGTCGGCTCTTCGGTGTAGGGGGCGCGGAGCACCTCGAACACCTTGTCGAGACCCTCCTGGCCCACCACGTCACGGACACCGACGAGATCGACGTTGTCCGCCGGGACCTCGATGGTCAGATCACCCTGGGCAACCTTGAGCTTGAGATAGATCTTGTCCTCACCGCGCACGGTTCGGGTCTTGATCTCTTCGATAAGAGCAGCACCATGGTGCGGGTAGACAACGGTCTCCCCAACTGTGAACGTCATCAGTGGAAGTCCCCTTTCGCGGATGCCCATCTTACCACGCCAGAACGTTGAAATTCCGGGCTCCTCCGCTCCCCTCCCGCGCCCCCACGAGGAAGCGTCGCGACGCGCCCGGGCTCCCGGTGTGGCGTGCGACATAGTGCAGTCCGTGTCCGGCTGGTACCCGTTCGGCTAGGCTGTGCCCCAGACGGCCTGTCCCCCGAAGGAGCGCGACGGTCGGTGCACGGCCCGCCCGGTGAGACCGGGCGCGACGTGACCAGCACACTCAGCACGACTCCTCAGAGCCGCGCCGACATGCGCCGTGACCCCCGCCACCGTGGCCCCCCGGGCCCGCACGTGACATCCAGGAGCCACCCGTGATCACCCGTTCTCCGAAGACACGCTCCGTTCTCGCCCTCTCCGCGCTCGGCCTCACCCTCGCCGTCAGCGCCTGCGCGCCGACGACGAACCTGCCCTACAACCCCTCGGACGGCATCCGCGCCGAGATCGGTGACATCTCGGTCGACAACCTCATGATCGTCACGACCGCCGAGGGCGAGCCGGGCCAGCTTCTCGGTGCGGCGACGAACGCCGCCGACGACAGCGGGACCCTCTCGATCCGCACCGGTGACAGCTCGGTCAACATCCCCGTCATGCTCAAGGGCGGCGAGACCCTGACCTTCCACAAGGACGGCGCCACCCCGACCGTCATCTCGGCCGTCCCGACCGCTCCGGGGACGAACCTCTCCGTCACCTTGGCGAACGCGGCCGGCGAGTCCACGATCGTGAGCGTCCCGGTCCTCGACGGCACGCTGCCGGAGTACGCCGACGCCCTGCCCGGAAACAGCTGAACCACGGGCTCGGACCGCACCACGGACGACACCGACGAGGGCGGGGCCTGCAGCTGCAGGCCCCGCCCTCGTCGTGATTCATCCGTGCACCTGCCCGCGTCCTCGTCCCTCGACCGGGCGCGCGGGCGCCCGGTCACCCGAAGCGGCCCGAGATGTAGTCCTCCGTCGCCTTCTCCCTCGGCGAGGAGAACATCGTCGAGGTGTCGTCCATCTCGATGAGGCGGCCGGGCTTGCCCGTGCCGGCGATGTTGAAGAAGGCTGTCCGGTCGCTCACCCGGGCCGCCTGCTGCATGTTGTGCGTGACGATGACGATCGTGTAGTCGTTCTTCAGCTCCGCCATGAGGTCCTCGATCGCGAGCGTCGAGATCGGGTCGAGGGCCGAGCACGGCTCGTCCATGAGCAGGACGTCCGGCTTCACGGCGATCGCGCGAGCGATGCACAGACGTTGCTGCTGCCCGCCGGACAACGAGGAGCCAGGGCGGTCCAGCCGGTCCTTCACCTCGTTCCAGAGGTTCGCACCGCGCAACGACGACTCGACGAGCTCGCTCGCGTCGGTCTTCGAGATCCGCCGGTTGTTCAGCCGCACCCCCGCGAGCACGTTGTCCGCGATGGACATCGTCGGGAAGGGGTTGGGGCGCTGGAAGACCATCCCGACCTGGCGGCGGACACCCACGGGGTCGACGTCCGTGCCGTAGAGGTCCTGGCCGTCCATGACGGCCTTCCCCTCCACCCGGGCCCCGGGGATGACCTCGTGCATCCGGTTGAGGGTGCGCAGGAAGGTCGACTTCCCGCAGCCCGAGGGGCCGATGAGAGCCGTGACGGACCGCTCCTCGACCGTCATCGTCACGTCGGCGACCGCGAGGAAGTCGCTGTAGTACACGTTGAGGTCGCTGACCTCGATGCGTTTGGACACGTGGATCCTTCCGTTCTCGGTGCGGTACGAGTCCGCGAGCCGTGCGGCGCCGTCGGCCCTCAGCGGGCTGCGGCTGGGGAGAAGTACTTGCTGACCATGCGAGCGACGACGTTGAGGAGCATGACGATCACGATGAGGGTGAGCGCTGCCGCCCAGGCGCGCTCGACCCCGGCACCGCCCTGGGAGTACTGCCGGAACGCGTACACCGGCAGCGTCGTCATGCGGCCGTCGAAGAGGTCCCAGTTGACCCCGACGACGATGCCCACGGTGAGCAGCAGCGGAGCGGTCTCCCCGATGACCCGGGCGACCGCGAGCATCACCCCGGTGACGATCCCCGCGACCGCGGTCCGCAGGACGACCTTGATGATCGTCAGCCACTTGGGCACCCCCAGGGCGTAGGAGGCCTCGCGGAGCTCGTTGGGGACGAGGCGCAGCATCTCTTCGACCGACCGGATGACCACCGGGATCATGAGGACGGACAGGGCCGCGGCTCCCATGATCCCGGCACGGTACGCCGCCCCGAAGATCATGGTGAAGAGCGTGAACGCGAAGAGCCCAGCGACGATCGAGGGGATGCCGGTCATGACGTCGACGAGGAACGTGATGCTCCGTGCCAGGCGACCCCGCCCGTACTCGACGAGGTAGATGGCCGTGAGCAGGCCGATCGGGACGGAGATCGCCGTCGCGGCGAGAGTGATGAGCAGGGTCCCCATGATCGCGTGGTAGACGCCGCCCTCGGCCATGTCACCGAAGACGCCGACCATGTTCGTGTTGAGGAAGGTGAGGCTGAACCGCTTCGAGCCCTCACGCACGACCGTCCACAGCAGGGACACGAGCGGGATGAGCGCGACGAGGAAGGCGCCCGTGACGAGAGTCGTCGCGAGCCGGTCCTTCGCCCGGCGCTCACCCTCGACGACGAGCGACGTGAGAGGGAGCGCCAGGACGTACAGGAGCGCCGCGAGGGCGAGGACGGTCCCGACCGTGGGGGTCGCGGCGACGAGCAGGACGAGGAACGACACGACGAGCGCACCGGCACCGAACGCCCAGGGGGCGCGGTCCGGCAACCGGGGGGACACCGAGCTCGACGTGGCCGGCGGGTCTGCGACGAGCGTCATCAGTTGGCTCCTGAGAACTCGCTGCGGCGGGAGATGATCCACCGCGCGAACATGTTGACCGCGAGGGTGATGAGGAACAGCGCGAGCCCGGTCGCGATGAGCACGCTCACCGACAGGCCGGAGGCCTCGGGAAACTTCGCGGCGATGTTCGCCGCGATGGACTGGTGGTTGCCGGGCCGGAGGAGGAAGAACGAGTACACGAACCCGGGCGAGAGGATCATGAGGACGGCCATCGTCTCGCCGAGCGCCCGGCCGAGGCCGAGCATGGACGCGCTGATGATGCCGGACCGGCCGAACGGGATCACCGCCGTGCGGACCATCTCCCAGCGGGTGGCGCCGAGCGCCAACGCGGCCTCCTCGTGCAGGCGGGGCGTCTGGAGGAAGACCTCCCGAGCGATCGCGGTGATGATGGGAAGGATCATCACGGCGAGCACCACGGCGGCCGTGAGCACGTTCTTGGCCGGTGGCTGGTACCCGCTGAAGAGCGGGACGAACCCGAGCGGACCGGTGAGGAACCGGAAGACGGGATCGAGGACGGGAGCGAGCCACAGCGCGCCCCACAGGCCGTACACGACCGACGGGACGGCCGCCAGGAGGTCGATGACGTACCCGAAGCCGTGCGCCAGACGCCGCGGGGCGTAGTGCGAGATGAACAACGCGATCCCGACAGCCAGCGGCACGGCCAGCAGCAGGGCCAGCACCGAGGCCAGAAGGGTGCCGAACACGAGGGGGCCGACGTACTCGAGCAGCGACGAGGCCTCGCCGAACCAGGCGATCTCCTGGAGCTCCTCCGGCGAGGCCGTGAGCGCTGGCCATGCGCGCAGGACGAGGAACCCCGCGACCGCCGCGAGCGTGACGAGGATCGTCAGGCCCGCGGCGATGCACAGGTACTCGAAGAGCCGTCCCGCGAGCGGACCCCTGGCGCGCGTGCGCGCAGGGGGTTCACCGGCGGGGGCGGTGCGGATCTTCGAAGGGCTCAGAACGGCCACAAGGACTCCGTCAGCTGTGAGGGGTGGGAGAGGGTCAGCCGACCGTGGTGATCGAGTCGATCGCCGCGGTCACCTCCGCGCGCAGCGCGTCCGAGATGGGGGCGGAGCCAGCGACGTCGGGCATCGCCGCGACATCCTGGCCCTCGGTGCTCGCGATGTAGCCGAGGAACGCCTTGACGTTCGCCACCTCGGACGCGTCCTCGTACTGCGAGCAGGCCACCGAGTAGGAGATGAGCACGAGCGGGTACGCACCCTCGGCCGTGGTGGCGCGGTCGAGCTCGACGACGATCTGGTTCTCGTTCGCGGTCTCCGCACGGGGCGAGGAGTCCACGACGGAGGCCGCGGCCTCGGGCGAGAAGGGCACGTACTCCTCACCGACCTTGAGCGCGACCGTGCCGAGGGAACCGGCGCGGGAGGCGTCGGCATAGCCGATCGCACCCTCGGCGCCCGAGACCGTGTCGATGAGCCCGGACGTGCCGTTGCCCGACTGCGTGCCCGAGATGGGCCAGTCACCGCTCGGCTCGTAGGTCCAGGCGCCGTCCGACGCCGCCGCCAGGTACTCGGTGAAGTTCTCCGTCGTGCCCGACTCGTCGTTCCGGTTCACCGGGACGATCGCCGTCGCGGGGAGCTCGACGCCCGCGTTCTCCGCAGCGACCAGCGGGTCGTTCCACATGGTCACCTCGCCGCTGAAGATCTTCGCGATGAGCGGGGCCGACATGTTGAGGTGGTCGACCCCGAGGTCCGGGAGGTTGTAGACCACGGCGATGGGGCTGATGTACAGCGGGAGCTCGAGCACGTCGCCGCCGTAGCAGCGCTCGGACGCGGCAGCGATCTCGTCCTCGGTGAGGGCGGCGTCGGATCCCGCGAACTGCACACCACCGTTGAGGAACTGCTCGCGACCCCCACCGGAGCCCACGGCCTCGTAGCTCACCATGACGTCGGGGGCGACGCTCGCGAACGTGGCCATCCAGCCCTCCATCGCCTTCTCCTGGGAGGAGGCACCCGCGCCGGCGAGGTTGCCCGAGAGGTCGGCCGCGGCGCTCGAGGTTCCCGACCCGCTCGTCGCTCCGGCGCTGCCACCGCTCGTGGCGTCCGCACCGCAGGCGGCGAGCGTCACGGTGAGTGCGCCGACCGTCGCGACGGTGGTGAGGCTGCGGTTCTTGACACGCTTCACTGTCGTACCCATTCTGCAGAGCCCGCTCGCAGCGCGGTCGCGTGCGATCACCGCCGACGTTAGAGAGCGCGGGTGGCCGCCCGACGGGCTCAGGGTGAACGCGAGGTGAACACTCGTCGACGGTGGGGCAGGGCCGCCGACGGCACCGTCAGTCGTGCTCGGCGAACTTGTAGCCCAGTCCCCGGACGGTGAGCACGAGCTCGGGCGCCGCCGGGTCGAGCTCGACCTTCGCCCGGATGCGCTTGATGTGCACGTCGAGGGTCTTGGTGTCCCCCACGTAGTCCGCGCCCCACACCCGGTCGATGAGCTGGCCACGTGTGAGGACCCGCCCCGCGTTGCGCAGGAGCAGCTCGAGGAGGTCGAACTCCTTGAGCGGCAGCGGAACCACCTCCCCGCGCACCGTCACGACGTGCCGCTCCACGTCGAGGCTGACAGGTCCGACGACGAGCGTCCCGGGGTCGTCGTCGTCCGCCGGGGACTGCGGCTGGCGGCGGCGCAGCACCGCACGCACGCGGGCGAGCAGCTCCCGGAACGAGTAGGGCTTCGTCACGTAGTCGTCGGCGCCGAGCTCCAGCCCGACGACCTTGTCGATCTCACCGTCCTTCGCGGTGAGCATGATCACCGGCACGTCGCCGCGCTGCCTCAGCTCCCGGCACACCTCGGTCCCCGACAACCCGGGCAGCATGAGGTCGAGCAGCACGAGGTCCGCCCCCGACTCGTCGTACGCCGCGAGCGCCTCCGGCCCTGTCGCAACGGCGACCACCTCGAAGCCCTCCCGCTCGAGCTGGTACGTCAACGGCTCGCGGTAGGACTCCTCGTCCTCGACCACCAGGATGCGCGTCACGCCCCGACCTCCCTGTCTTCGGGCGGGGCGCCCAGCGCCCCGCGTTGCGGTTGTCCGGCGGCAGACCCGTCGGCCACGCCCGGTGCGGGCGCGGCCGCCGGGATGCGGAGCGTGAAGGTCGAGCCCTTCCCCGGCTCGGACCAGATCGTCACGTCTCCCCCGTGGTCGGCCGCCACATGCTTGACGATGCTCAGGCCCAGCCCGGTGCCCCCGGTGTCCCGGGACCGTGCTGGGTCGACCCGGTAGAAACGCTCGAAGATGCGTTCCTGCTGGGCGGCGTCGATCCCGATGCCCTGGTCCACGACGGCGATCTCGACGAGGTCGTCCACGAGCCGGACGCCCAGGCCCACACGCGTGCTCGGTGGCGAGTAGGCCACGGCGTTGTCGAGGAGGTTGCGCACGGCCGTGACGAGCAGGGCGTGGTCCCCATAGACCTGCAGGCCCGGCTGACCGCCCACCTGCACCGTGATGTTCTTCGCCTGCGCGACCACCCTGGCCCGGTCCGCCGCCTCGGCGACGACGTCGTCGACCTCGATGACAGAGACCTCCTGCAGCGCCCCTGCGACCTGGAGCCGCGACAGCTCGATGATCTCGTGGACGAGCGCAGCGAGCCGCGTCGACTCCTGCTGCATGCGCTGCGCGAAGTGCCGGACCGCCGCCGGGTCCTCGGCCGCGTCCTGCATCGTCTCGGCGAGCAGCGAGATCGCGCCCACCGGCGTCTTGAGCTCGTGGGAGACGTTCACCGCGAAGTCCCGGCGGATGGCCTCGACGCGCCGCGCCTCGGTCCGGTCCTCCGCGAGGACCGCCACGTGCCGGGCGTCGATGCTCGCGACGCGCACCTGGAGCATGACGCGACCCCGGCCGACCGGTCCCCGCGGGAGCTCGAGCTCCTCGTCGGCGATCACCCCGTCCCGGCGCACGGCGTCGACCATGTCCTGCACGGCCGCGTGGGCGATCGCCTCCCCCCGCACGACGCCGAGCGCGTACGCCGCGGCGCTCGCCCGGATGACGACGTCGTCGGGACCGAGGACCACGGCCGCGGAACGCAGGATCGCGAGCACCCGGGCGACGCCCGGATCGATCTCGGGGGCGGGCTGCTCCGGGACGCGTCGCTGCTCGTGCTCGCTCACCCGGAAGGCGAGCGTCGCCAGCACGCCCGTGACCAGGCCGAGCAGGCCGGCCACCACCACCTCGAATCCGTCCACGCACGCCAGCCTACGGTTCCGTGTCGGCGCCGTGGGCCGCTCCCAGCCGCCGTGGGCACGCCCCGTCGGGCCCACCGGGCACCGTCCATGAAGTGTTCATCTGCGCCCCACCTCCTGTTCACCCACGGGTCGTCGCGTCCACACCTCACGTTGGGACGCTCGGGGCCGTACCGGACGACGAGAGGGAACACATGCGCGACATCTTCGAAGCAGAGCTCCACCAGGTCGGCGAGGACCTGGCCGAGATGAGCACCCTCGTCGAGACCGCGATCACGCGCGCCGGCACCGCTCTGCTCACGGCCGACCTCGAGCTGGCGCAGGCCGTCATCGCGGCCGACCACGCGATCGACCAGCTGGAACGGGGCCTGGACGAACGCTGCGTGCTCCTGCTCGCCCAGCAGCAACCGGTCGCGACCGACCTGCGCGTGGTCGTCTCCGCCCTGCGCATGAGCGCGACGCTCGAGCGCATGGGAGACCTCGCGCGGCACATCGCCCAGGTGGCACGGGGCCGCTACCCCCATCCCGCCATCACCGGAGGGGCACAGCCGACCTTCGCCGCGATGCACGACGCCGCGACGCAGCTCGCGAGCCGCACGACGGTGCTGCTCACGACCCGGGACCTCGCTGTCGCGGAGAACATCGAGCGGGACGACGAGATCCTCGACCAGCTTCACAAGGACACGTTCGACGCGCTCCTGCACGAGTCCTGGTCCGGGACCGCCCAGGAGACCATCGACGTCACGCTCGTGGGCCGCTACTACGAACGGTTCGGCGACCACGGGGTCTCGATCGCCCGCCGCGTCGCCTTCCTCGTCACCGGGGAGTTCACGGACGAGCACCGCCGACCGGTCCAGCCGGCCGCACGCTGACAGGCCCCGGGGTCAGACACGAAGGACGCGCCACCCGCACGGGTGGCGCGTCCTTCGTTCGTCGGGCAGGTCTCAGCGACCCTGGTTCGCGACGGCCTGGATGGCTGCTGCGGCAGCGTCGGCGTCGAGGTAGGTGCCCCCGGGGACGACCGGGGCGAAGTTCTCGTCGAGCTCGTAGACGAGCGGGATGCCCGTCGGGACGTTGAGCCCCGCGATGGCCTCGTCGTCGATGCCGTCGAGGTGCTTGATGATCGCGCGCAGCGAGTTGCCGTGCGCCGCGACGAGCACCGTCTTGCCGGACGTGAGGTCCGGGATGACC
Source organism: Sanguibacter sp. Z6_81 (assembly GCF_057180625.1). Taxonomy (NCBI): domain Bacteria; kingdom Bacillati; phylum Actinomycetota; class Actinomycetes; order Micrococcales; family Sanguibacteraceae; genus Sanguibacter; species Sanguibacter sp. Z6_81. The sequence goes on from NZ_JBXUFV010000001.1 coordinate 25,905, forward strand.
TCGGACTCCCAGTACGGCAGGGCGCGGACAAGGACGTCCTTGAGGCACTCGGTGAGGACGACAGGCGCGTCCGCGTAGCGCGGGTCCGCGTCCTGGGAGAACTCGGAGCCGACCTCGATGGCGGGCGGCGGCACGTCGTAGGAGCGCCGCCACGTCATGAACTGCTCCTCGCCGAACTCCGCGAGGGTCTGCTTCTTGTCCTTGCCCTGGAGCGCACCGTAGTGGCGCTCGTTGAGGCGCCAGCTGCGCTTGACCGGGATCCAGTGGCGGTCAGCGGCGTCGAGCGCCAGGTTCGCGGTCGTGATCGCGCGGCGCAGGAGCGACGTGTGCACGACGTCGGGGAGGATCCCTGCGTCGGCGAGCAGCGTGCCGCCGCGCCGCGCCTCCTCGATGCCCTTCTCGGACAGGGCCACGTCGACCCAGCCGGTGAACAGGTTCTTCGCGTTCCACTCGCTCTCGCCGTGGCGGAGCAGCACAAGGGTGTATGTCATGTCATCCATCCTGCCGCATGCGCGTCAGCGGTGCCCGGGCCTTTCGTCCGCTGGACACCACCGTCACTGAGCCTCGTCGCCGCGAACGCGTAGGCCTTGAGCGTCTGCTCGGCGGTGGCGTCCCAGCTGAACCGCGCGCCGACCTGCCGTGCACCCGCGGACAGGCGGGCTCGCCGCTCGTCGTCGTGCAGGAGGTCGTCGAGCGCACGTGCCCAGACGGCCGGGTCGTGCCCGGGGACGAGGACGCCGGTGACGTCATGATCGACCGCCGTGCGCAGTCCTCCGACGTCGGCAGCCACCACCGGCGTCCCGCACGCCTGCGCCTCGACCGCGACCAGCCCGAACGACTCGCTGCGGGACGGGACCGCCACGAGGTCGGCGGCACGGAACCACTGGGCCAGGCGGTCGTGCGGCACGGGATCGCGCAGGACGAGGTGGTCGGAGACCCCGAGCTGTGCTGCCAGCGCGGTGAGCTCCCGCAGCGCCGTCGGTCGGCCGCTCGGACCACCGAGCACGACGAGCGTGGGCACGTCGCGCCCCTGGGCAGCGAGCACACCCAGCGCGCGGACGAGGACGTCCGGTGCCTTGAGCAGCTGCACCCGCCCGGCGAACAGCACGAGAGGACCGCGGACAGGCAGCCCGAGCGCCCGGCGCTCGGCCTCGCGCCCCGGCCCCCCGGGGTGGAACGTGTCGAGGTCCACGCCCGGTGCCACGACGTGCACCCGCGCCGGATCGGCGTCGTACAGCGCGACGAGGTCCTGCGCCTCCTGGTCGGTGTTCGCGATGAGGGCGTGCGCTTCGGCGGTGACCTGCTCCTCGCCGATGATGCGGTTCGGCGGCTCTGGTTCGTCACCGGGCGCGAGGCTCGCGTTCTTCACCAGGGCCATCGTGTGCATGGTGTGGACGAGCGGGACGTCCCAGCGGTCTGCCGCCAGCCATCCGGCCTGCCCCGACAGCCAGTAGTGCGAGTGCACGACGTCGTACCACCCCGGGCGTCGTGCGGCTTCCGTCCGCAGGACGCCCGCGGAGAAGGAGCACAGCTGGCCGACGAGGTCGGCCTTGTCGAGCCCCTCGAACGGGCCGGCCGTGATGTGGCGCACGAGGACGCCGTCGGCCACCTCGACGACGTCGGGCTGCGCGGAGTGCGTACGCCGCGTGAAGATCTCGACCTGCGCGCCGCGCCGGGCCAGGGCCCGGGACAGCTCCGTGATGTAGACGTTCATGCCGCCCGCGTCACCGGACCCCGCCTGCTCGAGCGGCGACGTGTGGACGGAGAGCATCGCGACCCGGGGAGAGGTGTCCGGCACGTCGGGCGACGCAAGATGTTGCATCCGTCCAGTCTCCCACCATCGCTGGACAGCTCCCACCGCGCCGGACGCCGGCGCACCGGGAGCGCGGGCCGAAGGTCCCACCGCCGCACGCCGCCGCACACCCACCATGGACATATGGGAACCACGACAGCACATGACTCACTTGCCGCCCTGCGGTCGATGCTGGACGACGAGCCCGCTCAGCCGCTCACGCCGCTCGACGCCGACGCATGTGAAGCCCTGACTGACGACCACGTCGTGTGCACCTGCAACAACGTCACCGCTGGCGAGATCCGGACAGCGATCTCGACCGGCGCGTGCACCACCCTCGACGACGTGCAGGTGTGCACCCGCGCCGGCGGAGCCTGCGGGGGCTGCCTGCCCGCCGTCGCCGGCCTCGTGGACGTGGAGATCGGTCGGTCAGGCACCTGCTGACGAGGCAGCTGCCGAGCGCTCCGGACCCGGCCAGAGCACTGCCGGGACGTCCCGACGAGCGGGTGCAGGGCCCGCAGGCTCTCGCCCCTGGGCGGAATGGAAACGCTTTCCTTTGTCCGTCCCGACCTGCACGCCCTGCCAAAACCGTCCCCGTTCGGCCCCCAGCACTCCCGCGATCCGACGTAAATGATTAAAAGTTCACCGAGAGTCCATCCGTCAAAAACGACCAGAAATGGTTCGGGACAGACACCCGGCAATACGCCTGCGAGACGACGAACGCCGGGTCGGACCGGCTGGTGCCGGACCGACCCGGCGTCATGCCGAGCGCAGCAGGTGCGTCAGTTGGCGGCCTCGTACGCCGCACGGACCTCCGCGGAGATACGACCACGGTCGTTCACCGTGAACCCGTTCTCCCGGGCCCACTCACGGATCGTGTTGGCCGACGGTCCACCGCTGTTCCCGGCGGAGCGTCCCGGCGTCCTGCGGGCCTGGCGGGCCGCAGGACGACCGACCTTGCGTGCGTGGCCGACCCACGGTGCGAGCGCCTCACGAAGCTGCGTGGCGTTCTCCGTCGTGAGGTCGATCTCGTAGGAGACGCCATCCAGGGAGAAGGACACGGTCTCGTCCGCGCCGCCACCATCGAGGTCGTCGACAAGAATGACCTGAACCTTTTGAGCCACTGGGAGGACCTCACCATTCTTCATCACGTTGGTCCTTAATCATCACACCGTTCGGCATTCATCGTCAACAGCGCGCATTTTTCGGGACAACTATGCCCGGTCTGGTGAAGTTCCTGCGTGATGATTGTGCTCAGAAAGTGTGTTCTCGGCCTCGTCCAGCTTTGCGAGCTCCGCACGTTCGTTCCGATCCGCACGGATGATGAAGCGCATGACGAAGTAGAAGATCACACCGACGCCGATGGACGGCACCAGTGCAGCGACGGCCGCCCAGAAGGTATTCACACGTCGATCCTACGCAGCGAACCTTGGAGCAGAACCGGTCCGGCAGGTGGCGCTGGTCACGCCTGCGGCTTGACCAGCGGGAAAAGGATGGTCTCGCGGATGCCGAGCCCGGTGAGCGCCATGAGCAGGCGGTCGACGCCCATGCCCATGCCACCGCTGGGGGGCATCGCGTACTCCATCGCTGTGAGGAAGTCCTCGTCGAGCGCCATCGCCTCGTCGTCACCAGCAGCGGCGAGCACCGCCTGCGCCTCGAACCGCTGGCGCTGGACGACCGGGTCGACCAGCTCGGAGTACGCGGTGGCGAGCTCGAACCCCCGGACGTACAGGTCCCACTTCTCCACCTGCCCGGGCTCGGACCGGTGGTCGCGGGTCAGGGGCGAGGTCTCGACGGGAAAGTCCCGCACGAAGGTCGGTGCGTAGAGCGCGTCTCCCACATGGTGCTCGAACAGCAGCTCGACGAGCCTCCCGTGCGACACCTTCTTCGGATCCATGCTGATCTCGGCACGCTCCGCGAGCGCGAGCAGGTGCGGCACGGTGGTCGCCGGCGTGATCTCCTCCCCGAGCGTCTCGGAGAGCGAGCCGTACATCGTGATCTCCGCCCAGTCACCACCGAGGTCGTACTCCTCACCCGACGGCAGCGTGACGACCGTCGTGCCCAGGACGTCCCGTGCCGCTGTCTGCACGAGGTCCTTCGTCAGCTCGGCCATCGTGTTGTAGTCGCCGTACGCCTCGTATGCCTCGAGCATCGCGAACTCGGGAGAGTGGGTCGAGTCCGCGCCCTCGTTGCGGAAGTTCCGGTTGATCTCGAACACCCGCTCGATCCCACCGACGACAGCCCGCTTGAGAAACAGCTCGGGAGCGATGCGCAGGTACAGGTCGATGTCGTAGGCGTTCATGTGGGTGGTGAACGGACGCGCCGCGGCGCCTCCGTGGATCGTCTGCAGCATCGGCGTCTCGATCTCGAGGAACGACCGCCGGTGGAAGTTCTCCCGCAGCGAGCGCACGACGCCAGCACGCAGGCGGGCGGCATCCCGTGCGGCGGGCCGGGCGATGAGGTCCACGTACCGCTGGCGGACGCGCGCCTCCTCCGACAGGTCCTTGTGCAGCACGGGCAACGGACGGAGCGACTTGGCGGCGATCTGCCACGAGTCGGCGAACACGCTGAGCTCTCCACGCTTGGAGCTGATGACGCGCCCGTGGGCGAAGAGGTGGTCACCGAGGTCGACGTCTGCCTTGAACGCCGCGAGGGAGTCCTCGCCGACGACAGCCTGGCTGAGCATCACCTGCAGACGGTTGCCCTCACCGTCCTGGAGCGCGACGAAGCAGAGCTTGCCGGTGTTGCGCAGGAACACCACGCGCCCGGCAACCCCCACGAGGTCGTCCGTCTCCTGGCCCTGCTCGAGGTGGGCGTACTGCTCGCGCACCTCAGCGATCGTGTGGGTGCGCGGCACCCCGACGGGGTACGCCTCGTCACCCCGCTCGATGAGGCGGTCGCGCTTCGCGCGCCGCACCCGCAGCTGCTCGGGAAGATCGTCGCCGTCACGGACGGGAAGGGCGTCGGCAGGAGCAGGGGTCTGGGCGGAGTTCACCGCACTATTCTAGACGCCGCGGCACGCCGACCCCGGTGCTCGGGTCAGCCCACGAGGTCGAGCGCGAGGTCGAGGATCGGTGCGGAGTGCGTGAGAGCACCGACCGACATGTAGTCGACACCCGTGGCCGCGACCTCCGCGGCACGGTCGAGCGTGAGGTTGCCCGTCGCCTCGAGCTCCACCCGGCCCACCTCCGGCTCGAGCGTGCGGACCGCCGCGACGGTCGCTGCGAGGACGGGCGTCGGCATGTTGTCCAGGAGGAGGAAACGGGCACCGGCACGTACGGCCTCGAGCGCCTGCTCCGGTGTGTCGGCCTCGACCTGCACGAGGACGTCGCCGAACCCCTCGCGCACGGCGCGCACGGCCGCGGCGACCGATCCGGCTGCGACGACGTGGTTGTCCTTGACCATCGCGACGTCGTAGAGGCCCATGCGCTTGTTCGTGCCGCCACCCGCGCGCACGGCGTGCTTCTCGAGCGCCCGCAGCCCGGGTGTGGTCTTGCGGGTGTCGAGGACGGTGGTACCCGAGCCGGCCAGCTGGTCCGCCCAGGCACGGGTCGCGGTGGCGACGCCCGACGCGCGGCTCGCGAGGTTGAGCAAGGAGCGCTCCGCGACGAGCATCGCCCGGACGGGCCCGGTGAGCACGGCCAGCCGCTGTCCCGCGACGACCCGGTCCCCGTCCGCCGCCTCGAGCTGCACCTCCACCGGATCGAGGCCGAACCGTCGGGACACCTGGTCGACGGTCTCCTGCACGACCGCCAGCCCGGCCACCACTCCCGCAGCGCGGGCCATGAGGTGCGCGGCGGCGTGCGTCGACGCCGGGATCGTCGCCTGGCTCGTCACGTCACGACCGGGATCACCGCCGAGGTCCTCGTCGAGCGTGCGGCGGACGGTGTCGGAGATCCACGCGGGATCGAGGAGCGCAGGAGAGTCGGTCACCGCCCCAACCTAGCGGGCCTCGAGCACACCGTCGTCGTCGAGACGCACGACCACGCGGCGCTCCCAGGCCGGGTCCGGCTCCGGGAAGTCCGTGCGGAAGTGGCCACCGCGGCTCTCCGCCCGGACCGCCGCCGCCGCCGTGAGCGCAGACGCGACCTGGTGGACGTTGCTCGTCTCCCACTCGGCCGTCTGCGGCAGCGCGCTGAGGTCACCGGGCACCGGCTCGGGGAGGTTCGCGTCGGTGCGCACCTCGCGGAGCGTGCGCGCCGTGGCTGCGAGGCTCTCCGCGGAGCGGAGCACCCCCGAGCCGGCGGTCGTCGTGCGCTGGATGCGCGACCGCGTCGCCGCCATGACGAGGCCGGTGGGACCGGGTCGTCGGACGGGTTCGAGGAGCGGCAGCTCCCCCGCCGCCATCCGGGCCGCGATGTCTGCCGCCGCCCGGTGGGCGAACACGAGCCCCTCGAGCAGGGAGTTCGAGGCGAGCCGGTTGGCACCGTGCACCCCGGTGCAGGCGACCTCGCCGACAGCGTAGAGACCTCGCACGGAGGTGCGTCCGGCGAGGTTCGTCGCCACCCCGCCCGAGTGGTAGTGCTGGGCCGGGGCGACCGGAACCGGCTCCTCGGTGATGTCGAAGCCCTGGGCGAGGAGCCCCTGGGTGATCGTCGGGAAGCGGCGGCGCAGGAAGTCGGCACCGAGGTGCCGGGCGTCGAGGAACACGTGGTCCGAGCCGGTCGCCGCCATCTGTCGGACGATCGCGTGGGCGACGACGTCGCGCGGCGCGAGCTCGGCCATCGGGTGCACCGCGGGCATGAACCGGTGCCCGTCGACGTCCACGAGGTAGGCGCCCTCGCCGCGCACCGCCTCCGAGATCAGGGTGAGCTGCCCGCGGGCAGCGCTGCCCAGCCACAGGACCGTCGGGTGGAACTGGACGAACTCGAGGTCACCGAGGTCGGCGCCAGCACGCAGGGCGGCCGCGACACCGTCCCCGGTCGCCTGCGGCGGGTTCGTCGAGGACACGTAGATCTGACCGATCCCACCGGTGGCGAGGACCACCGCGCGGGCGCGGGCAGCGCCGACGCCGTCCCTGCTGCCCTCGCCGCGCACGTGCAGGGTCACGCCGCACACGGCACGGCGCGGGCCGTCAGGCGTCGCGGGGGCGATCGGCCCGGCGCTCGTCAGGAGGTCGATGACCAGGGCGTGCTCGATGACCTCGATCCCGGGATCGTTGCGCACGGCCTCGAGCTGGGCGACGAGCGCCCGGGAGATCTCCGCACCCGTCGCGTCGCCACCCGCGTGCGCGATGCGGTCGGCGTGGTGCCCACCCTCGCGGGTCAGCGACATCTCGCCGTCGACCTCGGTGTCGAAGTTCGCCCCCCGCCCGACGAGCTCACGCACGCGCGCAGGCCCTTCCGTGACGAGGATCTCGACAGCTGCCGGGTCGCAGACGCCACCACCCGCGACGAGCGTGTCCGCGAGGTGCGCGGCCGGGGAGTCGGAGGGATCGAGCGCGGCAGCGATGCCGCCCTGCGCCCACACCGTCGAGCCGGACGAGAGCTCACCCTTCGTGACGAGCAGCACGCGCGGCACGCGTGAGCGGAGCTCGAGCGCGGCCGTCAGACCCGCGATGCCCGAGCCGACGACGATGACGTCGGCGTGCGTCACCCATCCCGGCTCCGGGGCTGCGAGAGTCGTCGCGAGGCGGGTCACCGGGAGCCCGCCCGGTGCGGGGACGGCGGCGGCGTCCGGTGCGGGTTCGACAGCGACGTGCGGTGCGAGGCCTGCGCTCACGCGTCGATGCCGACGGCGGACTGGAACGGGGTGATCTCGAGCCCGCTGGCCTCCAGCCCGTACCCGTCGGGCACCTGGCCCGGCTCGTGGGACAGGTCGACGATGCGGTTGTCGCCGTCGACGAACACGACGCGCGGCAGGAAGTGGCGCGCCTCGGCGTCGGCGAGCATGCCGTACGCGATGACGATGACCGTGTCGCCGGGGTGGACGAGGTGGGCGGCGGCGCCGTTGATGCAGATCTGGCCCGAGCCCGGCTCGCCGGGAATGACGTACGTCGTCAGTCGCGCGCCGTTCGTCACGTCGACGATGTCGACCTGCTGGCCGGCGACGAGGTCGGCCGCCCGCAGCAGGTCGGCGTCGACCGTGATCGACCCCACGTAGTGGAGGTCGGCCTGGGTGACGGTGGCGCGGTGGATCTTGGCGATCATCATGGGACGTTGCAAGGACGTCACGGGGTGCCTCCTGGGGCGGGGTGCTGAGGAGCCGGGTGCAGCTCCACCGCCATGGTGTCGATGAGACGGGTGGGCCCGACCCGTGCGGCGACGAGCAGCAGGGCGGGACCAGCGTAGGTCTCCGGCGCGGTGTCCACCGTAGTCGGATCCACCAGCGCCAGGTAATCCACGTCAACGCCCTGGGCCGTCCCAAGAATTCCCAGCGCCGCGGTCCGGACCTCCTGCGGTCCCGCTCCGTGGGCTGCGGCATCACGACCCGCCCGCAGCGCCCGCGAGAGCGCGAGGGCCGCACGCCGGTCGTCACCCGACAGGAACGCGTTGCGGGACGACAGCGCGAGCCCGTCGGGGTCGCGGACGGTGGGCACCCCGAGGATCTGCACCGGGACCTCGAGGTCGGCGACCATGCGCCGGATCGCGAGGATCTGCTGGGCGTCCTTCTCACCGAACACGGCGACGTCGGGCGCCGTGAGGTTGAGCACCTTGAGCACCACGGTGAGCACCCCGTCGAAGTGCCCGGGCCGCGACGCGCCCTCGAGCACCGTCCCGATGGGGCCGGAGCTCACCCGGACGAGCGGGGGTCCACCCGGGTACATCTCGTCGACGTCGGGCGCGAACACCACGTCGACGCCTTCCCCGGTGAGCAGGGCGAGGTCGGCCTCGAGCGTGCGGGGGTACGCCTCGTAGTCCTCGCCCGGCCCGAACTGCAAGGGGTTGACGAAGATCGACACGACGACCTCGTCCGCGACGCCGCGGGCCGCACGGACGAGCTCGAGGTGCCCCTCGTGGAGTGCGCCCATCGTCATGACGAGCGCACGCACCCGCCCGGTCGGCTGCTCCCGGCGCAGGGCGTCCGCGAGCGCCGCACGCGTCGTGGCCAGGACGGGCGTGCGACTCATCGGGGTCCCTCCTCAGGGGCGTTCAGGACATCGAGCAGGGCCTGCGCCTGCGCCTCGCGGATGCGACCAGCGTCGAGGGCCCGGACCGTGGCCGCCCGGCTCAGAGCACGGTAGCTGCCGGGAGTGTCCGTGGCGTCGCGCTCCGCAGCGAGCGCGGTGAGCGCCGCGAGATGCGCCTCGACGGTGCCGGCGTCACCGCGGACGACGGGCCCGGTGAGGGTCTGGACCGGGTCGCCGACCCCGTCGGCAGCGCGCAGCGCCCCGTCGAGCGCGGCGTGCAGCAACGGGGCGAGCGCGCGGCCCGGGTCGTCGACACCGGCCACCTGCAGCGCCTGCGCCGCCTGGGCCACGAGCACGACGAGATGGTTCGCGCCGTGCGCCAGCGCTGCGTGGTAGAGGCCGCGGTCCCGCTCGTCGATGACGACGGGCTCGCCGCCGATCTCGACGACGAGCGCCTGACCGATGGGCTGGACGGGGGCCGGTGCGGTGACCGCGAACGTCGCACCCTCGAGCCGGCTGAGGTCGAGCGACGTCCCCGTGAACGTCATCGCGGGGTGGATCGCCACGGGGATCGCGCCCGCCGCCCGGGCAGGCGCGAGGACGTCCGCCCCGTAGCGGCCGGAGGTGTGCACGACGATCTGGCCGGCCTGCCAGGCCCCCACCTCCGCGAGTCCGCGCACGAGGCCGGGCAGGGCGTCGTCGGGCACCGCGAGCAGCGCGAGCTCCGCGCGCTCGACGACGTCCCGCACCTCGAGCACCGGGACCCCGGGCAGGAGGGTGTCGATGCGCTCGCGTGACGCCTCCGAGATGCCGCTCGCCCCGACGACCGCGTGCCCGACCGCACGGAGCGCACTGCCCAGCACCGCGCCCACGCGGCCTGCGCCGACGACCCCGACCCCGAGACGACCCGGCCGGGGACGAGGTTCCGGGCTCACCCGGCACCTTCCATCCAGCGCTCCGGCCGCGCCGAGAGCCGCGCCTGACGGGCGCGCTGCGACTGGTCCGCGAGGAGAGCGGCCGCGTCCGAGGCGGCCAGGTGGGGCACCTTCGGCGAGATCGGGCCGACGGTGGAGTGCAGCGCGACCGACGCGAGGTCGAGCCGTCGCTGCAGCGGGCCCTGCGTGATCGCGAGCGACTGCGTCCGCTCGTGCGGGACGATCTCGACGGTGCGCACGAGTCGGCCGCTCCGGACGAGCAGGCCCCGGCCCATCACGGCGAAGCCGTTGCGCCGCCACGCCACGGGGTCCACCCAACGCGCCCGACGGGGGCTCGTGGTGAACCCCTGCGCCTCGCCGCTGCCGACGAGCGCGGCGTCGAGCAGGGCCAGCGGGTCCGCGACCCCGAGGTCGGGGAGGACGAGCCACAGGGCCCGGAGCGCGTCGTCGCGTGTCCCCACCGGCAGCAGCACGGTGTTGGTCTGCTGCCCGTCGGTGCTCAGGCCGTACCCCGCGACGTTGACGTCGACGCGCCACCAGCCGAACCGGCGCCACAGCAGCCCCTGGCGCAGCCGGATCGCCTGGACGCGGCCGGGCGGGATCGTCTGCGCGCGCGTCTCGAGCAGGCCGTGACGCAACCGGATGCCGTCCGGAGAGATCGCGCCACGGAAGTTGAACTCGCTGGTGAACCTCGCGACGACGAACGTGCCGGTGACGAAGAGCCACGGCAGCACCGAGACGAACGGCGTCACGCTCCGCGTGATGACCGCTGCGACGGTGGATCCGACGACCATGACGACGAGGACGAGCGCTCCAGCAGTGAGCAGCAACGACGCGACGAGCCGGCCGGCGGGAACCTCGAGGACGTCCTGCTCCGGAGCCTCGATGCTCTCCCCCTCGTCGACGACGCCCGCGGCGCGGGCGAGGAGGGTGTTGCGCAGAGCCGCGGCGTCGGCGTCACGCAGGAAGCCGAGCCGCACGTTGGAGTTGAGACCGCCCGCGACCTCGAGCTTGAGCTCCGCCAGGCCGAAGAACCGGGCGAGCAACGGCTTGACCACGTCGATGGCCTGCAGGCGGTCGAGGCGGACCTTGCGCTGCTGCCGGAAGAGGACGCCCGAGTGCACGTACACGGCCTCGGAGTCGTACGCGTACCGCATGACACGCCACGACAGCCAGGCGTAGATGCCGCCGGCGAGCACGGCGGCGACGACGACCCCGGCGATGATCCACCAGTTGTCCGTCGGCAGGACGGATCCCCCGCTGGGCAGGTTCTCGACGGACTGCTGGGCGAAGATCGCAAGGATGACGGCGAGGACGGCCCATCCACGCACGAGCGGCGTGACAGGGTGCAGGCGGCTCCAGGTGAGATTCTCGTGGTCGGGCTCGACCGTCTCCTCCGAGCTGTGCCCGCCCCTCTCCTCCGCCGCGGCTTCGAGCGCCACCGCGCGCTTGCGCAGCAGCGTTGCTGCGCGCTTGCGCAGCTCGACGACCTCGGGGGACGCCGGTGCTGTCTCGTCGCCGCTCACAGGCCCGCCAGCCGGGCCTCACCGCGGGATGCGAGGCGGTCGCGCAGGCGCGCAGCCTCTCCCGGCACGAGCCCGTCGATGGAGGCATCCGTCGCCATGGACGCGGTGTGCAGCTCCACGGAGGCGATCCCGAGCTTGCGGTCGAGGGGCCCGGCGCTCACGTCGACGAACTGCATCCGCCCGTAGGGCACGACGACGAGCGACCGGAACAGCACGCCCTTGCGGATGAGGAGGTCGTCGTCCCGCTCCGCGTAGCCGATCGCGCGGACCTGCCGGGTCACGACCACGGCGGAACAGGCGGCGACGAGGACGAGCACACCTGTGACGATCCACAACCACAGCTGGCTGAAGATCACCGCGAGGACGGCACCCGCGAGCGCAGGGACGCCGAGGTAGAGCGCGAGCATCACGAGACGTGCGGTGGTGAGCCGCGGGGACACGCGCTCCCACTCGATGCCCTCCGGGTCGAACGCGGACGGCGTGTTCAGGTCAGTCATGTGCACCATCCTCCCGCACGGCGTCATCGGACCTGTCATCGGGCGGCAGCTCGCACCACCGCTCGGCGACGAGGGCGAGCACGGTGAGCACGATCGCGCAGAGGGCGGCGACGCCAGCGGAGAGCGCCCGGTCCCGCTGCGAGGCGACGTCGGCATGCTCCGCCGCGAGGACGAGCTGGGCGCCGTACCAGCCCACGAGGATCGAGCCGGTGAGCGCCCCCGCCTTCGCCAGGGCGACCGTGCGCGCCGCCCGGAGCCCGCCGAGACCCGGGCGCTGCCCGCGCACGTACGCCCGGACCGCCCGACCGGCCCAGAGCACGCCGACCCCGACGACGAGGAGCACGGGTCCGACGATCCACGGCACAGGGGCCAGGTAGGTCCCCCGGTCCTCGAGGATGGACAGCACGCCCCACCCGACGACGAGGACGGCCGCCGCGAGCAGCCCGAGCGTGCTCAGGCGCGTCCGGCCCATCAGCGGAGGGGCGCCTGCGGCGTCGCTGTGCGGGCATCGGTGCCGGGCTCGCCCTCCTGCAACCAGTCGAGCGCCATCCACCGGACGCCCTCGACGTCGGGAGCCGTCGCGGCGAGGGCAGCGACCGGCCCACCACCCAGGCCCGGCAGCACGGCGTCGGGCAGGATCTGCGCCCACGGCGCCAGCACGAACGCGCGTTCGTGGGCACGCGGGTGCGGCAGCTCAAGGTCGTCCGAGGACGCCACGAGCGAGCCGTACACGATGATGTCGACGTCGAGCGTGCGCGGACCCCACCGTTCGTCGCGTGCACGACCGTGCGCCTCCTCGACGCCCTGGCACGCCTGCAACAGCTCCCGGGGAGACAGGGTCGTGCGCAGAGCGACAACCGTGTTGAGGAAGTCCGGCTGGGCGGGCCCACCGACGGGCGCGGTGCGCGCCAGCGGTGCCACGACCACGACCTCGACACCGTCGATCTGACCGAGGTCCTCGACCGCCCGGCGCAGGGTGCCCTGCGCGTCACCGATGTTCGCCCCGAGAGCGACGATCGCCTCGACAGGATCCGTGGGACGGGCGCCCATCCGGTCAGGGACGCCTGGCCTCTCCTCCTCGCCGGACGCGACCCTCACCTGCTCGTCCATCACGAGGTCGGGAGCCCAGTCGTCTCCGAGCCGGGCGAACCCCAGCACCTCCGTACGAGGACCGTCGTCGTCCTCGAGGAACGCCGGGTTGAGCCCAGCGGGCGGCTCGTTGCGGCCGCTGGCCGGCAGGCCGGTCCACTCGTCGGAGGGCGGCTCCGGGGACGGGTCCGTGTCGCGGACCGGGTGGAGGATCTGGGTCGCGTCGAGAGACGGTCCGGGGTCCTGGGGCGCCGGCTGCGACAGGTCGATCGGCCCGCGCCGGACCGACCGTGCGCGCTCGCTCGGCGGGGTCGGCTCGACCGACAGGCTGTGCTCCACCGACAGGCTCGGCTCGACCGACAGGCTGTGCTCGACCGACAGGCTCGGCTCCACCGACAGGCTGTGCTCCACCGACGGGCTGTGCTCCACCGACAGGCTGTGCTCCACCGACAGGCTGTGCTCCACCGACGGGCTGTGCTCCACCAACGGGCTGTGCTCCACCGACAGGGTCAGCTCCGCGGGTGGGAGCGGCGGGGCCGGCGGCTCCGGCGGGAGGGGCACGGGTGGGAGGACCGGCGTGCCGAGGTGCTCCAGCTCCGTCGTCGCGGGGCGGCTGATGACGACCGGCTCGGCGCGACGACGAGCAGGTGCCACGGGGTCCTGCGCCGGGACGTCACGGGGCGCGGCGTCCGGTGCCGAGGTGTCGCCCGGGGTGCCCAGGGGCGCAGGCTGCACGGCCGGGGTGTCCTGCGACCACGTGTCCGGGGCTGTGAGGCCCGGCGCCGCGAGGTCCGCGCTCGCGATGCCGTCGAGCGCGCCCGGCGTCATCACCGGACGGTGGACGCGGTCACGCCGGATCGACACGACGACGTCCGCGAACGGCACGCTGATGGGCGCCTGCGGCTTGTGCACCGAGACGTCGACGGCGACGACCTGCGGGTGCGCGAGGGCCGCCTGCGCGATCCGCTCGGCGACGGTCTCCACGAGGTCTGCGGGCGCACCCGCGAGGATGGCGACGACGTCGTCCGCCACCGCGGCGTAGTTCACCGTCCGGTCGAGGTCGTCCGAGCTGGCGGCAGGCCTCGTGTCGAGGTGGAGGGTGACGTCTGCGGAGAAGTCCTGCCCGTCGCGACGTTCGCTCGCGAGGACCCCGTGGTACCCGTACGCCGCCAGCCCGGCGAGGTGGATCCGGTCGAGCAGCCGACCGTCCTCGTCCAGTGCGGGTGGCAGTGCCGGCGTGCTCATCGGTGGTCCCCGTTCGTCGGTGGTGCTCCGGTCGGTGCACGGCGTCGTGAAGCCGGGTGCCGGCCACCGTACCGCTGCGCGATCAACCATGCCCGAGCCACGTGCACGGCGTCCACTGTGCCCCGGACGTCGTGCACGCGCACGCACCAGGCGCCGGCCGCAGCCGACAGCGCGCTCACCGCCGCCGTGGCGCCGTCGCGTTCGAGCGGACCGACCGGCTGACCGTCCGCCCCGGCGAGGAGGTGGCCGAGGAACCGCTTGCGCGACGCCCCGACGAGCACGGGCAGGCCGAGCTCGTCGAGCTCGTCGAGGTGCGCGAGCAACGGCCAGTTCTCGGCACCGGTCTTCGAGAATCCCAGGCCCGGATCGAGCACGAGCTGGCTGCGCCGCACGCCCGCGGACTCGAGCGCCGTCACCCGCGCCGCGAGCTCGGCGCGCACGTCGTGCACGACGTCGTCGTACCCGGTGAGGGCGTCCATGACGTCGGCGTGCCCGCGCCAGTGCATGACGACGTACACGGCGCCGGTCCGCGCGACCACGTCGGCCATACCCGGGTCGGCGAGACCGCCGGACACGTCGTTGACGACGAGCGCGCCGGCGTCCACGGCCTGCTCGGCGACGACGGCCCGCGTCGTGTCGACCGACACGACGGCGCCGAGCGCGGTGAGCTCCCGCACCACCGGCAGCACCCGTGCGAGCTCGTCCTCGACGGCGACCCGTCCGGCTCCGGGGCGCGTCGACTCACCGCCGACGTCGAGGATGTCCGCCCCCTGCTCGAGGAGTGCGGCACCGTGCGCGACGGCTGCGCCGGGCTCGAACCACCGACCTCCGTCGGAGAAGGAGTCCGGCGTGACGTTGACGACGCCCATGACGAGCGTGCGGTCGAGGTCTGTGAGGCGCGCCGGCAGCGGCGCCGGGTGCCGGGCGATCACCGGCACGTCAGCGTCCGATGATGAGGCTCATGACCTCGGCCCGCGTCGCGGCGTCACGCATCTGGCCGCGGACGGCGGACGTGACGGTCCGTGACCCGGGCTTGCGCACGCCGCGCATCGACATGCACAGGTGCTCGCACTCGACGACGACGATCACGCCACGGGGCGCGAGCGCGGCGACGAGCGCGTCGGCGACCTGGGCGGTGAGGCGCTCCTGCACCTGGGGCCGGCGCGCGAAGACGTCCACGAGCCGTGCGAGCTTGCTCAGCCCCGTCACCGTCCCGTCGGCGTTCGGGATGTAGCCGACATGAGCGACGCCGTGGAACGGCACGAGGTGGTGCTCGCACGTCGAGTAGATCTCGATGTCCTTGACGAGCACCATCTCGTCGTGACCGATGTCGAACGTCGCGTTGAGCACGTCCTCGGGGGTCTGCCGCAGACCGGCGAACGTCTCCGCGTAGGCGCGGGCGACCCGCTCGGGGGTGCTCCGCAGGCCGTCGCGGTCCGGGTCCTCCCCCACGGCGATGAGCAGCTCCCGGATCGCCGCGGCGGCACGCGGGAGGTCGACCTCGCGGGTCAATGCCTGGCCTGATCGTCCGTCGACCGCTTCCGTCACGGAGTGCCGTCCGAGGTGGGCCTGTCCTTGCTCAGCTCCACAGGCGTGCCGTCGCCCACCGCTGACCCGGGCGGGAGCTCCCCGATGCTCACGGCAGGCTTCTCCTCGCGGGCAGCCGCGGCCTCGTCCTCGGGGATGACCGGCCCGTCGCCGTGCTCGACCTGCTCTGCGGCCGTGAGCACGGGCGGCCGGTCCGAGACCGCCCGCTGGTCGCTCGAGAGCCACACCTTGCGCGGGGGGCGCTTGACGACGGGCTCGAAGATCTCGGCGAGCTCCTTCTGGTTGAGCGTCTCCTTCTCGAGGAGCTCGAGCACCAACCGGTCGAGCACGTCGCGGTACTCGATGAGCACCTCCCACGCCTCGTCGTGCGCGGACTCGATGAGCTTGCGCACCTCGTGGTCCACGGCGCCCGCCACGGCCTCGGAGTAGTCGCGCTGGTGGCCCATGTCACGGCCGAGGAACGGCTCGCTCGACGCGTTGCCGAGCTTGATGGCTCCCACGCGCTCGCTCATGCCGTACTCGGTGACCATCTTGCGGGCCGTCGAGGTCGCCTTGTCGATGTCGTTCGAGGCACCGGTCGTCGGGTCGTGGAAGACGATCTCCTCGGCGACACGTCCACCCATCGCGTACGCCAGCTGGTCGAGCAGCTCGTTGCGGGTCGTCGAGTACTTGTCCTCCGTCGGCATGACCATCGTGTACCCGAGGGCGCGGCCGCGGGGCAGGATCGTCACCTTCGTCACGGGGTCGGTGTACCGCATGGCGGCTGCGACGAGCGCGTGGCCACCCTCGTGGTACGCCGTGATCTTCTGCTCCTTGATGTTCATGATGCGTGTCCGCTTCTGCGGACCAGCGATGACCCGGTCGATCGCCTCGTCGAGCGCGCGATCGTCGATGAGCTGGGCTCCGCTGCGGGCGGTGAGCAGGGCCGCCTCGTTGAGGACGTTCGCGAGGTCGGCACCGGAGAAGCCGGGCGTGCGTCGTGCCACGGCGCGCAGGTCGACGCCATCGACGATCGGCTTGCCCCGCGCGTGCACGCGCAGGATCGCCTCTCGACCGTCGAGGTCGGGCGCCTCCACGGCGATCTGCCGGTCGAACCGACCGGGACGCAGGAGTGCGGGGTCGAGGATGTCGGGGCGGTTCGTCGCCGCGATGAGGATGACGTTCGAGCCACCGCCGAACCCGTCCATCTCGACGAGCAGCTGGTTGAGCGTCTGCTCGCGCTCGTCGTGGCCGCCACCCATGCCGGCCCCACGGTGGCGCCCGACCGCGTCGATCTCGTCGACGAAGATGATCGCGGGGGCGTTCTCCTTCGCCTGCGTGAACAGGTCGCGGACGCGCGATGCGCCGACACCGACGAACATCTCCACGAAGTCCGAGCCCGAGATGGAGTAGAACGGCACGCCCGCCTCACCCGCGACGGCACGGGCGAGCAGCGTCTTCCCGGTCCCGGGAGGGCCGTAGAGCAGGACACCCTTGGGGATCTTGGCGCCGACGGCCTCGAACTTGGCCGGCTCGGCGAGGAACTCCTGGATCTCCCGCAGCTCCTCGACGGCCTCGTCGGCACCGGCGACGTCGCTGAAGGTGACCTGCGGCATCTCCTTGCTGTGGAGCTTGGCCTTGGACTTGCCGAAGCCCATGACGCGCGAGCCGCCACCCTGCATGCGGCTGAGGATGAAGTAGAAGATCACACCGATGATGAGGAACGGGATGATCACCGAGAGCATCGAGCTGAGGAAGCCAGGGCGCGAGACCTCGGAGTTGAACCCGTCGACCGGGTCCGCCGCGGTCACAGCCTCGACGATCTGCTCACCCTGGGGCTCGACGTAGAAGAACTGGACGTTCGTCCCGAGGTCTTCGTCGTCGACGACGAAGTCCTCGGAGAGCGTCAGACGCACCCGCTGGTCGCCGTCGATGATGAGCGCCTGCTCCACGGTGTCCCCGGCGAGGAGCTCGAGGCCCTGGGACGTGTCGATCGTCACCACCTTCTCACCAAAGATGGCGCTGAGGGCGAACCCCACGATGACGAGACCCAGGATGATCCACAGGAACGGGCCGCTAAAGAGTCGCTTCATTTTCATCGGGGTCGGGGGGCTCCCCCGATTCCTTCCGTTCGCGCACTGATACCTCGCCGAAAGTACACGCGATACCTGGTGGTTTGCTGGTCCGTCGGCCGGTGTTCGCCCAGGGCTGGACGGGCTCGGTCAGCGGGTCGGACGATGACGGCGGTCCGCGCCGGGTGTCAGCTGGCGTAGACGTGCGGAGCGAGCGTGCCGACGAACGGCAGGGTGCGGTACTTCTCGGCGTAGTCGAGGCCGTACCCCACGACGAACTCGTTGGGGATGTCGAAGCCGACGTAGCGCACGTCGACCTGGACCTTCGCCGCGTCCGGCTTGCGCAGCATCGCGGCCACCTCGACGGACGCGGGCCCCCGGCTGCGCAGGTTGGAGATGAGCCACGAGAGCGTGAGCCCCGAGTCGATGATGTCCTCGACGATGAGCACGTGGCGACCGGTGAGGTCCGCGTCGAGGTCCTTGAGGATGCGCACCACGCCGGACGACTTCGTCCCCGAGCCGTACGAGGACACCGCCATCCAGTCCATCTCGACGCCACGGTGGCGGATGCGGCGCGAGAGGTCCGCCATGACCATCACCGCGCCCTTGAGGACGCCCACGAGCAGGAGGTCCTTGCCCTCGTAGTCGGCGTCGATGCGGGCCGCGAGCTCGTCGAGCTTCCCCGCGATCTCGTCTTCGCTCAGCAGGACGCTCTCGATGTCGCCGGTCTCGGCAGATCCCACAGGTGTGGCTCCTCGGTCAGGGGTGCGGGCGTGTCAGGACTAGCCTGCCACAGTCCCGGAGTGCCTCGACCGCCCCCGGGAGGTGGATCGGCCCCTGTCCGCGCCACTGCGTGAGGAGGCGGTCGACCTCGAGGACGTGGGCACGCGTGAGTGTCCCGGCCGGGCTCCCGGCCCGGATCACGGCGGCGCGCAGCGCCCGTCGCCGGACGGCTGGGGGTGCCGCGACGAGGACGTCGACCATGAGGCACCCGGGGGCGCCCGCGCCCGCAACCGCCCGCTCGACGAGCTCGTCGGCGAGCGAGGACAGCGCGTCGTCGTCCTCGCGCACCTGCTCGGCGGTGCGTGCGAGGGCGCGTGCGATCCCCGGTCCCAGGACGGCGTCCAGCACGGGTAGCACCTGCGACCGCACCTGCGACCGCAGCGGCGCTCCCGGGACCGCACCGTCGTTCGTCGGGTCCTGCCACGGCACGACGCCGACGTCCGCGCAGACCGCCTCGGTGTCGGCTCGGCGCAGCCCGAGGAACGGGCGTCTGACGAGGCCCGCCCGGGAGCGCATCCCGGCGAGGGACCGTCCGCCCGAGCCGCGCGCGAGGCCGAGCAGGACGGACTCGGCCTGGTCGTCGAGGGTGTGCCCCACGAGCACGGCGTGCGCCCCCAGCTCGACCGCGACCTCGTGCAGTGCTGCGTAACGCGCCGTGCGCGCCACCGACTCCGGCCCGCCCGCGCCCGGCACGGCCCGGGCATCGACCCGTCGCACGACGACGGGCGCGAGGTCGAGGCCACGGCACTGCTCGGCCGCGCGCTGCGCGACGTCTGCACTCGCGTCGTGGAGTCCGTGGTCGACGACGACGGCGCCGGCGCGCAGACCCGCACGCGGCGCGACGAACCCCGCTGCGGCGGCGAGGGCGAGCGAGTCCGCTCCGCCGGAGCAGGCGACGAGCACGAGCGGGGCGGGCTCGACGGGGTCGGCCGGGGCGATGAGGTCGGCGAGGCACAGCCGGACCGCACGGCGGGCGTCGGCGACGGCGCGCGGCGGTCCGGTCATCCGTGGACCCGACGGACCCAGGCCGCGGGGTCGGCGATCTCGCCCGGGCGCGGCAACGCGTGCGGCCCCGCCCACACGGCGTTGAAACCGTCGGTCCCGACGGCGCCGAGCACCCCGCGCACGAATCCTGCGCCGTCGCGGTACTGCGCGATCTTCGCGTCGATGCCGAGCAGCCGACGCAGCACCCCGTCGGCGCCGGCGGACGAGGTGCGCCGCTCGTCGAACCGCCGGCGGATCGTCCGCACGGAGCGGACGGTGCGCGGCCCGACGGCATCCATCGTCACGTCCGCGTGCCCCTCGAGCAGCGCCATGACCGCGGTGACCTCCGCGACGACGACGCGCTGGTCCGCGGTGAGCAGCCCGTCGAGCAGCGAGCCGCCGGGGCGGCCGCGCACCGCCGCGTAGACCGCGTGGAGGACCGCTGCGAGCCGCGGACCGACCTCGCGCGCACCGGAGGTGGTTGCGAGGCCCGTGACGAGCGACGTCGTGAGGTCCTGCAGGTGGGCCGCGAGCCACGGGGCGGCGGCGAACTGCAGGGCGTGCGTCTGCTCGTGCAGGCACACCCACAACCGGAAGTCCTCCGGGTCGACACGCAGCAGCCGCTCGGTCTGCAGGACGTTCGGGGCGACGAGGAGCAGACGGCCCGGCGCCGGGGAGGACACCGCGTCGATGCGGCCGACCGTGCGGTCGTCGGCGGGCCCGGCCTCGGTGGCCGCAGCCGGGTACGGGTCGAACTGCCCGAGGATCCGTGAGGACAGGAACGCGAGCATCGCGCCCACCTCCGCGGTCGTCGCCACGTCGGCGACGAGCGGCAGCGCCCGCTCACCGACGAGCGCACCGGCCGTCATCGACTCCATCGCCCGCGCGCCGGCGCGCGCCCAGCCCGGCCTGTCGACGACGTGCACCCGCGACAGGTCCGCCGCCCGGGCGGGCCGGCCGCCGGCGGGCACCATGCGGGTGATCGCCGCGACAGGATCCACGGCGCGGTAGGCGGCGTGGCGGAGGGAGCCGACGAGGTCCGCGAGCTCGTCGCGGCCCGCCACCGGGCCGGGCCGTACGAGGCGCCCGGCGACGCCCGCGGCATCGGTCCAGTCGATGAGCGAGGGCACGGTCAGCGGCAGCCGCAGGCCGCGAGCCCCGCGACGAAGCCGTCGATGGCCTGGCGCGGTGCCCACTGCCCGCCCGGCGGTGTCTGGTCGGCCATGATCGTGAAGACGAGCAGCCGGCCCTCTGCGGTGACGACGGTCCCGCTGAGCGACGTGACGTTGGGCAGGCTTCCTGTCTTCGCGCGGACGACCCCCCGGGCCTGGGTCGAGAGGAACCGGTCGGCGACCGTCCCCTCGAGCCCCGCGACGGGGAGCCCGGTCGCCGCGGAGCGCAGCTCCGGGTGCGCGGGGTCGGTGACGAGCCTGAGCACGTCGGTGAACAGGCGCGCCGGCGCGATGCTGCCGTCCCCGAGCCCGCTGCAGTCGGCGAGCACCGTCCCGGTCGTGTCCAGGCCGAGCCGGTCGAGGCCGAGCAGCACCGCTCGGGTCGCTCCCTCGAACGTGGCCGGGAGCCCCTCCTCGATCGCGACGACCCGCCCGACGACCTCGGTGATCGTGTTGTCCGACGTCTCGAGGAGGTACTCGACGATCTCTCCCAGCGGTGCCGACGTCACCGTGCCCAGGACGGGCGCGTCACCGTCCGCGGTCCCGCGGACGGGCGACCCGTCGACGGTGATGCCCTGCGCCGCGAGGGCGACCGCGAACGCGTCGGCCGCCGCCATCGCCGGGTCGGCGTGCCGGGGCGCGTAGAAGCCCTCGGACTGGCGTCCGGTGTCGACCGCGATCGCGGCGACGGGGGCCGCGAAGCCCAGGGCGGGCTGGTCCGTCTGCCACGGGCCGGTCTGGCTGCCCGTGAAGAGCGTGTCGTCGAGCACGAGGGACACCGTGGTGCGGCCGGTGAGCTGGAGCTCCTTGGCGACCTGGGCAGCGAGGTCCTGGAGGCCCGCACGTCCGTTCACGGCCTCGGGGTCGCCCGCACCCGCAGCGAGCATCATGTCGCCGCCACCGACGAGCGCGATCCGGCCGGGCGACAGCTCGGTGACGGTCGTGGTGAGCACGTGGTCGTAGCCGGGGCCGCTCAGCGCGGCGACCGCCGTGAAGGTCTTCTGGATCGACGCGGGGACACGTGAGGCGTCTGCACCGACGGCGGCCAGCACGTCGCCCGTCAGGGCGTCCGCGACGTGGACGCCGACAGAGGCACCCATCCGGGGGTCGACGGCGAACGCATCGGCGAGCGGCTGGACCGCGGCAGCCGCCGGCACGGGGGCCGCGGGGTCGAGCGCCGCGAGGACGTCCGCCGGGGGCGGACCCTCCACCGCGGCCAGCACCTCCGGGAACGGCTCGGGCGGCGACGGCTCGGGTCCGATCGTGAGGATCCCCGGCACGAAGTCGTGCGCATCGGCCCACGCGTACCCGCCCGCGACGACAAGGACGGCAGCAACCGTCCCGCCGACGACCCGCGCCATCAGACCCACGTCACACCTGTCCCCACGCTCTCGCCTGCACCGGCCCACGCTGCAGCGGGGCCTTCGTCAGGGTAGGTCACACCACCCACGAGAGCGAGCACCGCCCACCTTCGCTGCGCGTTGTCGTCTACTCTGGCCCTGGTCACACCGACCTATCGACGCACGACGCCTCCTGGCCGCGGGACCCGCCTCCGCCAGGACCGCGACAACGGAGGATGAGCTGTGGAGTTCGACGTCACGATCGAGATCCCCAAGGGCCAGCGCAACAAGTACGAGGTGGACCACGCGACGGGCCGGATCCGGCTCGACCGCATGCTCTTCACCTCGACCCGCTACCCCGACGACTACGGGTTCATCGAGGGCACCCTGGGCGAGGACGGCGACCCGCTCGACGCGCTCGTGCTCCTCGAGGAGCCCACGTTCCCCGGGTGCCTCATCCGGTGCCGCGCCCTGGGCATGTTCCGCATGCGTGACGAGGCAGGCGGTGACGACAAGGTGCTCTGCGTGCCGACGGGCGACCAGCGTGCCGCATGGCGTCAGGACATCGACGACGTCTCCGACTTCCACCGCCTCGAGGTGCAGCACTTCTTCGAGGTGTACAAGGACCTCGAGCCCGGCAAGTCCGTCGAAGGTGCTCACTGGACCGGCAAGGCCGAGGCCGAGGCCGAGATCGAGCGGTCGTTCCAGCGCGCCAAGGAAGCTGGCTACTACAACCACTGATCCACCGCGCGGGGAATGGCACCGGCCACGGCGAGACCTCTTGGAGAGGCTCGCCGTGGCCGGTGTCGTTCGGCGGCTTCAGCGCCGACGCACGGTCAGGGTCGGGCGCCGTACGGCATGAGCCGCTTGTCCCACCGCATGGCCGTCAGCCGGGACGGGACGCCGGGGCGCGACGCCTCGAGGATCTGGTTGTTGCCGGCGTAGAGCGCGACGTGCGTGATGCTCGACGCAGCGTTGGGGTCGTCGCCCCAGAAGACGAGGTCACCCGGGCGCAGGCTGTCCAGGCTCACCTTGGCCCCTCCGGTGTACTGGTCGCGTGACGTCCGGTTGATGTTCAGGCCAGCGGCCGCCCAGGCACCCTTGGTGAAGCCGGAGCAGTCGTAGGAGCTCGGCCCGTTGCCGCCCCACACGTAGGGCAGCCCGAGCTTCGTCTTCGCCCAGGCCACCGCGGCCTCTCCCTGCGCGGCGGTGCTGCGCGCCGAGCCCGCGGGAGGCGCCGGGGTCGGTTGCGGAGCGGGTGCCGGCGCAGGAGCGGGTGCCGGCGCGGGAGCAGGAGCCGGCGCAGGAGCAGGAGCAGGAGCAGGTGCAGGCGTCGACGGTGCCGGCTGGGCAGGCGTGGGGGTCGACGGCACGGGCTGGGCGGGCGCCGTGGGAGCCGGAGCCGCAGGCGCGGCAGGCTGTGGGGCGGCCGTGACAGGCGGCGCTCCGGCGGAAGGAGCGGCGGGCGCAGCGGGCGCGGCAGCCGGGACGGCGGACCGGGCGACGCGGTCGCGCGCAGCGGCCTCCTCGCGCGCGAGACGCTCGGCAGCGAGCCCGTCCTGGCGTTCCTGCTCGACGGCGACGCTCGTGCTGCGCGCCTCGGCGAGCTGCGAGAGGAGCTCGTCGTACTCCACGGCGGCGTCGGCGATGGCGGTGTCCGCGGCGGCCTGCGCCTCCTGCGTGGCGACGAGCGCGTCGTCAGCTGCTTGCTTCTGGGCCGCCTGCTCGGCCACGGCGGCGTCCGCCCGACCCTGCAGGGTCGTGGCCACGACGCTGTCTGCCTGGAACTGCTGGCCGGCACGGTCTGCCTTCGACCCGACGAGCTCCATGGCGTCGGACGAGCTGACGGCATCGTCGATGCCGTCCGCGGACAGGTACATGCTCAGCTGCTCGATGCCGCCGCCGCTGCGGGACTGGTCCCGGGCGAGGCCGACGAGCAGGACGCGAGACTCTTCCGCGCGGACGTTGGCCTCGTCGCTGAGGGCCTGTGCCTGCGCTGCCGCGGTGGTCGCCGTCTCGTAGTCGACGAGCGCCTGGTTGTACGCCTCTCCGGCGGCGGCGGTCGCATTGACGGCGGCCTCCTGGACGCCGGAGAGCTCGGCGATGCGGACATCCATCGCCGCGACGCTGGACGCCGCGGCGACGACCTGCTGGCGCGCTGCGGCGACGTCGTCCTCGGACGGCGTGGGGTCCGCCGCCGCCGGTGCGGCCGCGCCTGCGGCGAGGAGGATGGTGACAGCCAGCAGGCTCGTCGACCGACGCAGCGCGTCGCGCGCAGGACGGGCCGGGGCGGCTGGACGGCCCGCGTCGTTCCTCGCGGAGGAGGCGGAGCCTTCTGGGCGCTCGGCGCGCAGGGCTCGGTGAAGCAGCGCGCGGAACGCCATGGGGATCCTCTCGACACGTGTGCACAACCTCCCCGAGAGTACCCACGGGCCCTCCGGGTGGGAACAGGCTGAGGGCGTTCGCTGCCCGGTTCACCCGCTCGTCACCACGACCCCGAGGTGACTGGCGTGACGTGCACAATCAGGACCATTCCGGCTCCGTCCCGCATGGCGGACTGATTACGGGGGTTCGCATCTCGTCAGATGAGATTTCCGGGTCTTTGTCTCTCCAACGCCCCACCCCGGTGCTTAGGGTGTCCGGCATGACGACGCGAATGTGTTGCTGACCGCCCCACCGCACGACCGACCACGCAGCCCCAGCACGCAGACCCGCACGTCATCCGTCCCACGCGACCCCCGCCGTCCCGCGCGGACCGCAGCGCCCGCCGCACGGACGGACCCCCGGACGTGACACGCGTGCGCCTCCCCCCGCGAACCAGGAGCATCCGATGAGCACCTCCGACTGGTCCTTCGAGACCCGCCAGATCCACGCCGGCCAGACCCCCGACCCCACGACGGGCGCGCGCGCCCTGCCGATCTACCAGACGACCTCGTTCGTGTTCCCCGACGCCGGTGTCGCGGCCGACAGGTTCGCGCTCAAGGACCTCGGCCCCATCTACACCCGCATCGGCAACCCGACGCAGGAGGTCGTCGAGAACCGGATCGCCAGCCTCGAAGGTGGTGTCGGCGCCCTGCTCCTCGCCTCGGGTCAGGCCGCGACGACGTTCGCGATCCTCAACATCGCCGAGGCCGGTGACCACGTCGTCGCCAGCCCCAGCCTCTACGGCGGCACGTACAACCTCCTGCAGTACTCCCTCGCGAAGCTCGGTGTCACCACGACGTTCGTCACCGACCCGCACGACCCGCAGGCGTGGCGCGACGCGGTCCAGCCCAACACCAAGCTCTTCTTCGGTGAGACGATCCCCAACCCGCAGGCCGACGTCCTCGACATCGAGGCCGTCGCTGCGGTCGCGCACGAGGTGGGCGTCCCGCTCGTCGTCGACAACACCGTGGCGACCCCCTACCTCATCCGCCCCATCGAGTTCGGCGCCGACATCGTCGTCCACTCCGCGACGAAGTACCTCGGGGGCCACGGCTCGGCCATCGGCGGCGTGATCGTCGACTCCGGGAACTTCGACTTCGCGGCCGACCCCGAGCGGTTCGCCAACTTCAACACCCCGGACCCGAGCTACAACGGGCTCGTGTACGCACGCGACCTCGGCGTGGACGGGATCCTCGGCGCCAACCTCGCCTACATCCTCAAGGCACGGGTCCAGCTGCTGCGCGACCTCGGGTCGGCGATCTCCCCGTTCAACGCCTTCCTCATCGCCCAGGGCATCGAGACCTTGTCGCTGCGGGTCGAGCGGCACGTCGCGAACGCCCAGCAGGTCGCTGCGTGGCTCGAGGCACGCGAGGACGTGGCCCGCGTCCACTACGCCGGCCTGCCGTCCAGCCCCTGGCACGCCAACGCTCTCAAGTACGCGCCCCGTGGCGCGGGTGCGATCGTCGCCTTCGAGCTCGCCGGGGCCGACGCCGCGGCCGGCCAGGCGTTCGTCTCCGCGCTCGAGCTGCACTCCAACGTGGCCAACATCGGCGACGTGCGCTCGCTCGTCATCCATCCCGCGTCGACGACCCACAGCCAGCTCACGGTCGAGGACCAGCTGAAGTCCGGCATCACGCCCGGCCTCGTGCGGCTGAGCGTGGGCATCGAGAACGTCGCCGACATCATCGCCGACCTCGAGGCCGGGTTCGTCGCAGCTGCCGCCGTGACGGCCGTCCAGGGCGTGTGACCTGATGGTCCCCGACTCCGCGCGCGGCGCACAGGCACCCGCCGTCCGTCCCGGCCCGGCCGTGGACTCCCCCGCGCGCGGAGCCGGGCCGTCCGTAGAGTGGTCAGTGATGATGGACGACCAGCACCCGACGACATGGGCCCGCTCCGGCGGGCCGTCCCGGGCGCAGTCACGCCGTCGTGACCCACGATCCTTCCCCGTCACCGGCGCGTGGCGCGAGGGCGACCCCGTGGGCCGACGTCGGTTCGTCGAGATCGGTGCGCTCGAGCTCGAGGCGGGCGGCGTCCTGCCGGGGGTGCGGCTCGCCTACGAGACCTGGGGGACGCTCAACGACGCCGGGGACAACGCGGTGCTCGTCCTGCACGCGCTCACGGGCGACAGCCACGTGACGGGCGAGGCCGGCGAGGGCCACGCCACCGCCGGCTGGTGGGCGGACATGGTGGGTCCCGGTGCGCCGATCGACACCGACCGCTTCTTCGTCGTGGCGCCCAACGTCGTCGGTGGCTGCCAGGGCAGCACCGGCCCGTCGAGCATCGCGCCCGACGGCACCCCCTGGGGCAGCCACTTCCCGATCCTCACGGTCCGCGACCAGGTCGCCGCCGAGATCGAGCTCACCCGAGCCCTCGGCATCGAGCGGTGGGAGTTCGTCGTCGGCGCGTCGATGGGTGGGCTCCGCGCTCTCGAGTGGGCGCTGCTCGGGCCGGAGTCCGGCATCGACGTCGTGTCCGTCGGGGTCATCGCCGCTGGCGCCCAGACGTCCGGCGACCAGATCGCGTGGGCGCACCCCCAGCTCAGCGCCATCCATGCCGACCC
Organism: Sanguibacter sp. Z6_81; assembly: GCF_057180625.1. Classification (NCBI taxonomy): domain Bacteria; kingdom Bacillati; phylum Actinomycetota; class Actinomycetes; order Micrococcales; family Sanguibacteraceae; genus Sanguibacter; species Sanguibacter sp. Z6_81. The sequence goes on from NZ_JBXUFV010000001.1 coordinate 52,920, forward strand.
CGGCTTCCGCGGTGGTGACTACTACGACGCGCCCCCGGGCGAGGGACCGCACGCGGGGCTGGGCATCGCCCGGCAGATCGCCCACACGACGTACCGCAGCGCAGCGGAGCTCGACGCCCGGTTCGGACGGATCCCCCAGGGCGGGGAGGACCCGATGCGTGGCGGGCGGTTCGCCGTGCAGTCGTACCTCGACCACCACGCGAGCAAGCTCGCGCAGCGGTTCGACGCGAACAGCTACGTCGTCCTCACCGAGTCGATGCTCACGCACGACCTCGGTCGGGACCGCGGCGGGGTGCAGACGGCGCTGCAGTCGATCACGGCGCGCACGCTCGTCGTCGCCGTGGACAGCGACCGGCTGTTCCTCCCGGCGGACTCCGAGCGCATCGCGACCCACGTCCCCGGCTCGGGCACCGCGCACATCCTGCACTCCGACTTCGGGCACGACGGGTTCCTCATCGAGTTCGAGCAGCTCGGCCCGATCGTCACGGACTTCCTCTCCGGTGCACGCCGGCGGGGCTGACCCCACCCCCGCACGTCAGCCGGCGGCAGTCCGTCGGCGCGCGAGCGGGACGACGAGCGGCGTGCCGGACTCGGGGTCGTCGATGACGCGGCACCGGAGCCCGAAGATCTCTTCCACGCCCTCCGCCGTCATGACCTCCCGCGGTGTACCGGTCGCGATGATCGCCCCGTCCCGCATCGCGATCATGTGCGTCGCGTAGCGTGCCGCGAAGTTGAGGTCGTGGAGCACGGCGACGAGCGTGCGCCCCTCGGCGTGCATCTGCGCGCACAGCTCGAGCACGTCGACCTGGTGCGCGATGTCGAGGAACGTCGTCGGCTCGTCGAGGAGCAGGAGGTCCGTGTCCTGGGCGAGGACCATCGCGATCCACACCCGCTGGCGCTGTCCGCCCGAGAGCTCGGCGACCCTCCGCTCCGCGAGGTCGGTGGTGCCGGTCGCCTCCATCGCGGCACCGACTGCCGCCGCGTCGCTGGCCGACCACTGCCGCAGCAGGGTCTGGTACGCGTAGCGCCCCCGACCGACGAGGTCCCGCACGGTGATGGCTTCGGGCGCCAGCGGCGTCTGGGGCAGCAGTGCGAGGCGTCGCGCGATCTCCTTGTTCTTCATCCCGGCGATGGGCACGCCGCCGAGCTCGACGCTGCCGCTGCGCGGGGTGAGCGTCCGACCGAGCGCCCGGAGCAGCGTCGACTTGCCGCACCCGTTGGGCCCGACGATGACGGAGAACGACCCGGCCGGGATCTCCACGTCGAGGCCGTCGACGACGACCCGGTGGTCGTAGGCGAGCCGGAGACCGTGACCGCTCACGGGGGGCACGGGAGGCACGGGGGGCACGGGGGGCACGGACGACGACGCGCTCGGCGCGGACGACGTCGCGGGCGGGGTACTCCGGTCTGCGAGGGTCACAGCGTCCCACGCCTCCATTCCTGGGTGAGCAGCACGACGAGGTACACACCGCCGATGCCGGCGGTGAGGATGCCGACGGGCAGGGCGGGGACCCACGGCTGGTAGAGGGCGACGACGTCTGCCCCGATCATGAGCAGCGCTCCTGCCGCGCCGGCCGCGACGATGCCGGGGCCCGAGGAGCCGGTCACCCGGCGCGCGACCTGTGGTGCGACGAGGGCGACGAAGGCGACGGGTCCGCACACGACCACTGCGGCCGCGGCGAGCACCACACCGATGCCGACGGCGGCGAGGCGCACCCACGGTGCGCTCACGCCCAGCGCGAGGGCGGCGTCGTCGCCCATCTCGATGACGTGCAGGCCACGGCTGACCACCAGGGCGAGTCCGCCGAACACCACGAGCGCGACGGCGACGATGACGACGTGGTCCCAGCTCTGGGCGCTGAGCGACCCGTTGAGCCAGGCGGCCATGTCCTGCGCCTGCTCACGTCGGGTGCGTGTCACCGCGAGCTGCACCACGGCCAACGACATCGCCCCCACCCCGATGCCGAGGACCACCATGCGGTGGGGGGCGTGGAACCCGCGGCCCGCACCGAGCAGGACGAGCCCGACGGCAGCGGCTCCGCCGAGCAGCGCCCCGACGGGTGCGGGCACGATCCCGGGCAGCATGAGCGTGGCGACCGCGGCGCCGGCGGCGGCGCCGGCGTTGAGCCCGATGATGTCCGGGCTGCCCAACGGGTTGCGGGTGACGCTCTGGAAGATCGCCCCGGAGATCCCGAGGGCCGCGCCGGCGCAGAGCGCGACGAGCCCGCGCGGCAGCCTGTTCGAGAAGACGGACCAGTGCTGCATCTTGGTGCCGCCACCCGTGAGGACGTCCATGAGCTCGTTGAGCGGGATGCCGATCTTCCCCAGGAGCAACGACAGGACGAGGACCGCGACGCTGACCACGAGCGCGCCGGTGACGACGGCGACCGCGCGGGGTCGCCACGGCAGGACGATGGTCGTGCCCATCGCGCGCAGACGCAGGTGCCGGGCCGGGGAGGCGGCCGGCGTGGCTGCCCGGGGCTCGAGCTCCTGGGCGGCGGTGCTCACAGCCCGCTTCCTGAGCGACGGACCGCGAGGTAGAGGAAGGGCGCGCCGACGAACGCGGTGACGACACCGACCATGAGCTCTCCCGGACGCGCGACGACACGGCCGAGGACGTCGGACCCGAGGAGCAGCACGGGGCCGAGGGCGACGCTGTACGCGACGAGCCACCGGTAGTCGGACCCGGTGATCGTCCGGGCGATGTGCGGCACGGCGAGGCCGACGAAGGCGATGGGGCCGACCGCGGCGGTGCAGGCCCCGGCGAGCGTCGTCGCGACGAGCGCACCGAGCAGCCGGGTGCGCGCGGCGCTGCCACCCAGGGCGCGCGCCGTCTCGTCGCCGAGGGCGAGGGTGTTGAGCGACCGGCCGAGGAGGAGGCCTGCGACGACCCCGGCGGCGACGATCGGCAGCAGCAGGTCGACCGTCTCCGGCGGTCGCCCGGCGAGGGACCCCACGACCCAGAACCGGTAGGACTCGAAGACCTCCGGGTTGGTGAGGGTGATGGCCTGGATGACGGCGGAGAGCACGGCCGTGACCGCCGCTCCGGCGAGGACGAGCCGGACGGGCGTCGCTCCCCCGCGGCCGGACGCCACGGCGTACACGACGACGGCCGCGACGAAGGCACCGGGGATCGCCAGCAGGACGCTGCGCTGGCCGAGCGAGCCGAGGGCGAGGGTGCCGAGCACCACCGCGAGCGACGCCCCGGAGTTCACGCCGAGCAGGCCGGGGTCGGCGAGCGGGTTGCGCATGATGCCCTGGAGCAGAGCGCCGGCGACCGCGAGGGCGGCGCCGACGAGCAGACCGAGGATCGTCCGCGGTATCCGGGAGTCGACGACCGTCGACGCGAACGTGTCGTCCGGGGCGGTGAGCCCCGTCCAGACCGTGCCGAGGGGCAGCTGGTTGGTGCCGACGGCCAGGCTGAGACCGACGACGAGCACCGCGAGCGCGAGGGCGAGCACCAGACCGGCACCCAGACCCCAACGCCGAGCAGGGCCGGACGTCGCCGTCCGGCCCTGCTCGGGTGCGAGGAGTGCGGTCATCAGCCGACCTGTGCCACTGCCTCAGCGATCATCGGGACGTAGCGGTCGATGGCCCACGGGAGGCTCAGCGGCGTGCTGATCGTCACGGCCATGCCGAGCTGCGCGTCGATCATCGGGACGTAGGCCCCGTCGGCGAAGGCCGGGATCGCGGCGTAGAGGGGCTGCGCCTCGGTCGCCTGCTGCTCGTCCTCGCTGTTGAACCAGGTGAACAGGACGTCGACGTCGGAGAGCTTGTCGGCGTTCTCGAGGCCGAAGTTCACGAGGAACTCGCCCTCCGGAGGGGTGAGGTCGGCGACGGACGAAGCGAGGTCGAACCCGAGGCCGACGAGCGTGTCGACGCGGGGGTCGCCCGGCACGTAGACGCCGAGCGTCCCGGGCTCCTGCGCGGCGACGTAGGCGACGGTCTTTCCGGCGAACTCGGGGTGCTCCGCCGCGGCGTCGGCGAGGGTCGCCTCGACGCCGTCGATGAGCGGCTGCGCCTCGTCGGGCTTGCCGAGCGCCGTGGCGACGATCTCGATCTGCTCCTCGAGGGGCGTGATCCACGGGCCTTCCGGGTACGCGACGACGTTCGTGAACTCGGACAGCTGGTCGTAGACGTCCTGGTCGAGGCCGGACTGGGGAGCGAGGACGAGGTCGGGCTCGAGCGCGACGACGGCGTCGACGTCGAGCTCGGGGTACATCGTGATGGTCTCGGGCAGGTCGGCGCCCTCGGCCTCGACGGCCTCCCGGAACCAGGGCTGGTAGCCCTCGGCGTCGCCGGACCACTCGTCGATCTCGGTGCCGACCGGGACGACGCCGAGGGACAGCGCGATGTCCGCTGCACCCCAGCCGAGGGTGACGACGCGCTCGGGCGCCTCCTCGATCGTCGTGTCACCGAGGGCACCCTCGATCGTCACGGGGTACGCGTCGCCGGTCGAGGCGGTGGGCGCGGTGGTCTCGTCGGAGTCGGCGTCGCCGTCCGAGGAGCTGCACGCGGCGAGCGTCAGCAGGAGTGCGGCGGCGGTGGCGCCGGCGAGCGCACGGCGCGGGGCAGCTGATCGAGCGAAGGGGTTCACGGTGGCCTTCCGAGGCGTCGAGGTCCGGATCGGTGCATGAGCGGACCTGCAGTGTCTGACGTAGTAAGGCTAGCCTTCGCTGCCTCGCATGAACAGACGCCCCGGGTGTGACAGGTGTGACGTACGCGACTCGCGACGGTCGACGCGCCCGGTGGTATACGGCACGATGGGGCGCATGACAGCCGAGCTCTCCCAGGTCTCCGCCGCCCTCACCGCCCAGTGGGACCGCCTGCACTCGTGGCTCGAGCCGCTGGGCGACGACCTGCTCGGCACCCGGGACCACCCCAGCAGCTGCGCGGGCTGGACCAACGGCGAGCTCGTCGCGCACCTCGCCCGGGCGATGTCGGCCCTCGCCGCGTGCACGCCCGCCCCGACCGGCACGGCCCCGTTCACGCTCGCGGAGTACCTCGGGACGTACCCCGAGCGCGCGCAGGACATCGCGGAGTCGACGCGCGCGCTCGCCGTCGAGCTCGCGGACTCCCCCCTGGACGAGGTCACCGCGACCGCGACCGCCGCACTCGCCCGCCTCGCCGACCTCGGCCGCGACAGCACGCTCGTCGTCCAGGCCCGGCGCGCACCGATCTCCCTGCGGGACATGGCCGTGTCCCGGCTCATCGAGCTCGTCGTGCACGCCCGCGACCTCGCGGACTCCCTCGCCCCGGTCACCGCGACGACGGGCGCGTACGACCCGGTCGACCGGGCCGCCCAGGCGATCGTCGCCGACGAGCTCCTGCGGATCGTCGTCATGCGGGGTGGTGGCGACCTGGAGGTGCGCGACGCGCCGCTGTGGATCCGGCTCGCGACGGGGCGCACCCCGTACGACGTCGACGACCTCGCCCGCGCGCTGACGACCACGTACACCGCCGGCGGCGTCCCCGACCTCGGCCGGATGCTTCCCCTGCTGTAGGCCCCGGCCGGGCGTACGTTAGGCAGATGTTCGCCGCCTACGCCGACCACCTGGACGCCCAGCAGCCCCTCGCCGGTCTCGCGACCGGCGACCGACCCGAACCGGAACGACGCGAGCACTGGACCACGGTCACCGTGCACGCCGCGAGCCTCAACCACCACGACCTGTGGTCGCTGCGGGGCGTGGGGCTGCGCGCGGAGCAGCTGCCGATGATCCTCGGCACCGATGCCGCGGGCGTCACCGACGACGGACGCGAGGTCGTCGTGCACGCTGTCGTCGGGGCTGACGGGCACGGCGTGGGGCCGACCGAGACGCGGACCCTGCTCACCGAGAAGTACCCGGGCACGCTCGCGGAGCGGACGTCCGTGCCGACGCACAACCTTGTCGACAAGCCCGCCGAGCTGTCCTTCGAGGAGGCCGCGTGCCTGCCCACCGCGTGGCTCACGGCGTACCGGATGCTCTTCCGCTCGGCCGCTCTGCGCCCGGGGCAGAGCGTCCTCGTGCAGGGCGCGGGCGGCGGGCTCGCGACCGCGGCGATCACGCTCGCAGCCGCTGCGGGGCTGGAGGTGTTCGCGACGTCCCGGTCCGCGTTCAAGCGCGAGAGAGCCCTCGCGCTCGGGGCTGCGGCTGCCGTCGAGCCGGGCGGCCGGCTCCCCCGGCGGGTCGACGCCGTCGTCGAGTCCGTGGGTGCGGCCACGTGGTCGCACTCGGTGCGTTCTGTGCGTCCCGGCGGGACGATCGTCGTGGCCGGCGCCACGACCGGCGACCCCTCTGCCATGGAGATCAGCCGGATCTTCTTCAACGAGATCACCGTGTGCGGGGCGACCATGGGCTCGCGGGACGAGCTCGTGGACCTCCTCGCGTTCCTCGCACGCACCGACGTGCGGCCGGCCATCGACTCCACGTACACCTTGGCGCACGCACCAGCGGCCTTCGCGCGCCTCGCCTCGGGTGAGCACGTCGGCAAGATCGTCCTGCGCCCGTGACCGCAGCCGCGCGGTGGCGCGAGGACGTCCTCGGCCCCGGGTACGAGGCCTGCGACCTCGAGCTGGAGCCCGACGAGGAGGGCGACGTCTGCGCGACCCTCGTCCGGTACGCCCCGCGCGGCACGCCCCGGACGGCCCGGGCCGTGCTGTACATCCACGGCTGGTCCGACTACTTCTTCCAGACCGAGACGGCGGAGTTCTGGCACGAGCAGGGTGTCGCGTTCTACGCGCTCGACCTGCGCAAGTACGGCCGGAGCCTGCGCCCGTGGCAGACGCCCGGGTACACGAGCACCCTGCGGACGTACGACGAGGACCTCGAGGCCGCGCTCGCCGGCATCCGCGCAGGCCAGGGGCACCACACGCGCGTCATGCTCATGGCCCACTCGACGGGCGGGCTCATCGCGTCCCTGTGGGCGGACCGCCACCCGGGCCGCACGTCAGGCCTCGTGCTCAACAGCCCGTGGCTCGAGCTCCAGGGGTCCGCCGTCCTGCGCACCGTCTCCGCGCCGGCCATCACCCGGATCGCCCGCTTCCAGCCGAAGACCCCGCTCCCCAACATCGACCCGGGGTTCTACGGCCGGACGTTCCGCAAGGTCGACGGCGGCGAGTGGGACACCATCGACGCCTGGCACCCGCAGCCCTCGTTCCCCGTGCGCGCGGGATGGCTCAGCGCCGTCATGGAGGGCCACGCCCAGGTCGCCCACGGCCTGCACGTCCGGCAACCGGTGATCGTCCTCGCCTCGTCCCGCAGCCTCATCTCCCCGTTGTGGAGCGAGGACATGCGCGCCGCTGACATCGTGCTCGACGTCGAGCTCACGGCCCGGCGCGCGGTGCAGCTCGGTCCGACCGTGACGGTCTGCAGGATCGCCCGCGGCATGCACGACCTCGCTCTCTCCCCGAAGCCGGTCCGGGCGCGCTACTACGCGGCGATCCTCCGCTGGGTGCTGGCCTACGGCTGGTCCGACGCCTGATCGACCGCACGGTCACCGGCGACGCCGGCCAGCTGTGCCTCGACGCGCTGCACCTTCCCGTCGAGCTCCCCCGTGCGCCCGGGGCGGATGTCTGCCTTGAGCACGAGCGACACCCGGTGTCCTCCGGCTCCCACCGCTTCCGTCGCGCGCTTGATGACGTCCATGCACTCGTCCCACTCACCCTCGATCGTGGTGAACATGGAGTCGGTGCGGTTCGGCAGCCCGGACTCCCGGACGATACGGACGGCCTCGGCGACGGGCCCGGTGACGGACTCGCCCGCACCGAGCGGGGCGACGGAGAAGGCGAAGAGCACGACGTACCTCGGTTCTGTGGGAGTGGTGTGTCTGCAGGTCTCGTCGCTGGGGATCTCAGAGCGCGTTGAGCGCGTCCTCGATCGGCGTCGGCCCGGAGTTGAACTCGATGAACTTCCGGATGGTGCCGGGCTTGCGGATGCAGGCGGCCGCGACCGCCGCGACGTCGGCGCGCGGCACCTCGCCGGTCTCGAGGTCCGCGCCGACCTCGATGCGCCCGGTGCCGGGGTCGAGTGTGAGGGCGCTCGGCCCGAGGATCGTCCAGTCGAGGTCGGACTGGCGCAGGTACTCGTCGGCGGCAGCCTTCGCCTCCGCGTACGCGAAGAACGCGTTGTCCTCCGGCACCCCGTGGTCGGTGCGCGCCCCCTTGTACGACACCTGGATGTAGCGGCGCACCTTGGCGTCGCGCGCCGCGTCGATCGCGCGGATGGCGGCGTCGCGGTCGACGGCGTAGGTACGTTCCGCGCTGCCGCCACCCGCCCCCGCGGTCCACACCACGACGTCGTGCATCTCGAGGATGTCCATGAGGGCCCGCGTGTCGAGGTGCTCGATGTCGGCGACGACGGGGCGGGCGCCCGTCGCGGCGACCTCGGCCTCGTGCTCGGGGTTACGGAACACGGACGTGACCTCGTGGCCGTCGGCGACGAGGATCGGCGCGAGGAGCAGCGCGACCTTTCCGTGCCCTCCCAGGATGGCAATGCGTGACATGGTCCCTCTTTCGCTCGACGTGCGGCGGGCCGCTCGGTCCGGCTACAGCCTCTCCGCGATCAGCTCCGCGAGCGCCTTGCCCTTGACGCCGGCGAGGTCGTCGGCCTGGGTGCGGCAGGAGAAGCCGTCGGCGAGGAAGATGTCGCCGTCCTCAGCCTCTCTCAGGGCGGGCAGCAGCGCATTCTCGGCGACCTTGACGGACACGTCGTAGTGGCCCTTCTCCATGCCGAAGTTCCCGGCGAGCCCGCAGCACCCGGCGAGCGTGCGGATCTGTGCCCCGGCCCCGCGCAGGAGCGCCTCGTCCGTCCTGTAGCCCATGACGGAGTAGTGGTGGCAGTGCGGCTGCACGACGGCGGTGACGTCGCTGAGGTCCGGCATCGCCCAGCCGGAGTCCGCGTCGGGCGCGGTGAGCGGGTCGGTGAGCAGCTCGGCGAGGGTGCGGGTGGCCGTCGAGACGGCCTGGGCGCGCGGGTCGTCGGGGAAGAGGTCGGTGAGGTCGGAGCGCAGCACCGCTGTGCAGGACGGCTCGAGCCCGACGATGGGGATGCCGTTGACCGCGAACGGACCGAGCACCTCGAGGAGGCCGGAGAGCTTCTTCTTGGCTCCGTCGAGCTGGCCCGTGCTGATCCACGTGAGTCCGCAGCAGGCCTCGTCCTCCGGGACGACGACGTCGTACCCGGCGGCGAGCAGCACCTTCACGGCGGCCTCGGGGACCGTGGGCGCCAGGGTGTCGCTGAAGGAGTCGGTCCACAGGACGACCTTGGGCTTGCGCGCGGCAGCCTCGCCGGTCGACGTGCCCCCCGCGGCGAGAGAGCGACCCTCGCGCTTCCACCACGTCCGGAACGGGACCTCGGCGAACGCGGGGATCGAGCGGCGGGTGTCCATGCCACCGAGGGCGAGGACGGTCTTCGCGAGCGGTGTGATGCTCAGGGCGAGGTTCGCGAGCTTCGGCACGTAGCTGGCCAGGCGTGCCCAGCGGGGCAACCAGCCCAGGGCGTAGTGGTTCATCGGCCGCAGGCGGCCCTTGTACGTGCGGTGCAGCACCTCGGCCTTGTACTGCGCCATGTCGACGCCTGCGGGGCAGTCGCTCGAGCACGCCTTGCAGCTCAGGCACAGGTCGAGTGCCTCGTGCACCGCGGGCGAGCGCCAGCCACCGGTGACGAGCGTGCCGTTCGCCATCTCCTGCAGGGCACGCGCCCGGCCGCGCGTCGAGTCCTTCTCGTCCTTCGTCGCGAGGTACGACGGGCACATGAACCCGCCCGCCGCGGTGGAGTCCGCGCGGCACTTCCCGACGCCGACGCAGCGGTGTGCGGCCTTGGTGAAGTCGCCGTCGTCGTGCACGAAGCTGAAGCCTGTCGTGGCGAGGATCGGCTTGGCCTGCGGGCGGCGCAGGTGCGCGTCGACCGCGTCGGGGCGGACGAGGACGCCGGGGTTGAGCAGGTCGCGGGGGTCGAACAGTGCCTTGAACTGCTCGAACACGCTGATGGCCTCGGCCGAGTACATGGCGGGCAGCAGCTCGGAGCGGGCGCGCCCGTCGCCGTGCTCCCCGGACAGCGAGCCGCCGTACTTGCCGACGAGCGCCGCGGCGTCGGTCATGAACCGGCGCAGGATGTCGCCCGACTCCTCGAGGGGGATGTCGATGCGCAGGTGGACGCAGCCGTCGCCGAAGTGACCGTAGGGCAGGCCGTCGACGCCGTACTGGGCCATGAGTGCGTCGAGGTCGCGCAGGTAGGGGCCGAGCTTCGCGGGCGGGACCGCGGAGTCCTCCCAGCCGGGCCACGCCTGGTCGCCCGACGCCGTGCGGCCGGCGAGGCCGGCGCCGTCGGCCCGGATCTGCCACATCGCGGTGGCCTCGGGGCCGGCGGGCAGGATGCGGCTCGCGGCGGTGCCCGAGTCGGCCACGATGGCACGCGCGTTGTCGAGGGCCTCGGCCTGCGTCGCGCCGCCGACCTCGACCATGAGCCACCCGCCGCCCGGCGGGAGCGCGGGGACGGAGTCGGCCCCCTTGGCTCGGCGGACGACGTCGACGAGGCGCGCGTCGAGGCCCTCGACGGCGAGCGGGCTGTGCGCGAGGAGGGCGGGGACGGCGTCGGCGGCGGCGGGCATGTCGGGGTAGCCGAGCACGACGAGGGTGGGGGCGCCGGCGATGGGCACGAGGTTGACGGTCGCGCCGAGGATCGACATGACGGTGCCCTCGGTGCCGACGAGGGCCTTCGCCAGGTCGGTGCCGTTCTCCGGCAGCAGGTGCTCGAGCGAGTACCCGGACACCTGGCGGCCGAAGCGGCCGAGCTCGGTGCGCAGGAGGGAGAGGTTCGCGGAGACGAGCTCGCCCAGGCCGGGGATGCGGTCGACGCCCTGCCCGTCCGCGCCGGCGAGGAAGCGGCGCCCGGTGCCGTCGACGACGTCGAGCTCGACGACGTTGTCCGACGTCCGCCCGTAGGCCACGGCGTGCGGGCCGCACGCGTTGTTGCCGATCATCCCGCCGAGGGTCGCGCGGTTCTGCGTCGACGGGTCGGGGCCGAACCGCAGGCCGTGCGGCGCGGCGGCCTTCTGCAGCGAGGACATGATGACGCCCGGGTCGACGCGCGCGGTGCGGGCCTCGGGGTCGATGTGGTGGATGGTGTGCACGTGCCGGGAGAAGTCGATGACGACGCCGGGCCCGATCGAGTTGCCGGCGCACGAGGTTCCCGCGCCACGCGTGGTGAGCGGGACGCCCGCCTCGCGTGTGACGGTGATGGCCGCGAGCGCGTCGTCGACGTCCTTGGGGCGCACGACGACCTGCGGCACGACGCGGTAGTTCGACGCGTCGGACGAGTACTCGCCGCGGGTGAGCGCGGAGTCGGAGACGTCACCGTCCACCGCGGCGCGCAGGGCGGCGACGAGGTCCGCGCGGGACGCGTCGTCGCTGCGGCTCGTGGTCGCTCCCGCGGGGGGGCGGCCATCGGGCCCGGTGATCTCGACATCCACAGCGTTGGTCACGACGGACATTCTCCCACCGTCGGACGCACCCGCGCCCCGCGCCTGCCATCCTGGTCGCCATGTCGGTCGAGGAGATCATCGGGTTCGTCACGGGTGCGCTGTGCGTGTGGTTGGCGGTGCGGCAGAACGTGTGGACGTTCCCCATCGGGATCGTCAACAACCTCGTGTACGTCGTGCTGTTCGCCTCGTCGGGGCTCTACGCGGGCGCCGGGCTGCAGGTCGTGTACCTCGGGCTGGGGGCGCTCGGCTGGTACTGGTGGCTGCGTGGCGGGGCCGACGGCGGTGCGCTGGTGCCACGTGAGACACCGCGGTGGGTGTGGGGAGCCGGAGCGGCGCTCGCGGGCGTCCTTGTGCTCGTGCTCGTGGGGGTGCTCGGCACGTGGACCGACTCGTCGGCTCCTGTCATGGACTCCCTCACGACCTCGCTGAGCCTCGTCGCGCAGCTCATGCTCAACCGCAAGTGGATCGGGACGTGGTGGGTCTGGATCACGGCGGACGTCCTCTTCGTCGGCATGTACGTCTCGCTCGGGCTCTACCTCACCGCCGCGCTGTACGTCGGGTTCATCGGGCTGTGCGCGCTGGGGCTGCGGGACTGGCGGCGGGAGATGCGGGCCGCTCCCGACGGTGCGCGCAGCGAGCCGGCTCCCGGCGCCGGGGCACAGCCCGCCGCCGCACAGGCGGGGCCGGACGCCCGGTGACGCGGTTCTCCCACGGCCTCGTCATCGGCAAGTTCTACCCGGTGCACGCCGGCCACCTCAACCTCGTGCGCACCGCCCTGTCGCGGTGCGAGAACGTCACGGTCCAGGTGCTGTACGCCTCCCAGGAGTCGATCCCCGCCGGGCTGCGCGCGCAGTGGTTGCGCGACGAGCTGCCGGGCGCGCACGTCGTCACCGGGCTCGACGACGCCCCGGTCGACTATGCGAGCGACGCCGCCTGGGACATGCACATCGCCACGATGCGGGACCTGCTCACCGCGCAACCCGGCACCGACCGCGCCGGCCAGACGTTCGGTCCGGTCGACGCGGTGTTCACGTCGGACACGTACGGCGCCGAGATGGAGCGCCGGTTCGGCGCGACCTGGGTCCAGGTGGACCCAGGGCGCGCCGCGGTGAGCGTGTCCGGGTCCGCGATCCGCGCCGATCCCGGGGCCCACTGGTGGGCCCTGCCCCCGGCGGTCCGGGCGTGGTTCGCCCGACGCGTCGTCGTGCTGGGCGCGGAGTCGACGGGCACGACGACGCTCGCTGAGGACCTCCAGGCGCACTACGGGCTCCCACCGGTGCCCGAGTACGGGCGGGAGTGGTCCGAGATCCGGCCCGGCGGTCTCGAGGCGCCCTGGCACACGGCGGAGTTCGACCTCATCGCCCGCGAGCAGTGCCGCACCGAGGACGCCGCCGCTGCACGCACCCCGGTCCCGCTCGTCGTCGCGGACACCGACGCCTTCGCGACGACGCTCTGGCACGAGCGGTACATGGGTGCGCCGTCGGCGAGCGTCCAAGCGGTCGCCGCCGCGCGCGTCCCTGATCTCTACCTGCTCACCGGCGACGAGATCCCGTTCGTCCAGGACGGGCTGCGCGACGGCGAGCACATCCGGCACGCGATGCAGGAGCGGTTCCGGGAGGCCCTGGCGGCACAGACGGCGGACGGTGCCCCGTGGGTCGAGCTGCGCGGCTCGCGGGAGGAGCGCCTCGCGGCGGCCGTGGCGCTCGTGGACCCGCTGCTCGCGCGGCCGCGGTGGGTGGCCGATCCCATGGACCAGCGAGGGCAGGACGCCGTCGTCGTCGCTCGCTGACGAGGTCAGCCGGTACCCGCCCCGTCCCGGTCCCGCGTCCGCCACGACGTGTCCGTGCTCCGCTGCCCGCGCACCCGGAAGTGGCACACTCGGGCACGTGACCCCGAGCATCGCTGACGACCCCGGACACCCGCACGACACCGCCCGTCCAGCGCGCGACCACGCGTCGCTCGGGCACGTCTCGGACGCACCGACCCGCCCGCACCCCCGCGCCGACGCGTACGGGCCGGGCGCCGACCCGTTCGACCTCGACGTCGCGGACCTCTTCCCCGGCGGAGCCAGCACGAGCGGGCAGGGCCCGGCCCCGCAGGTCGACCTCGCGGAGAAGCTCCGCCAGGCGTACTTCTGGGTGGTCAACCACGCGATCATCTCCCCCCACTACGACGTCGAGTTCTCCGCCGGACCGGGAACGCCCGAGACGAGCTACGCCCTCGGCGACTCCAAGGCGCGCCTCACGCTGCCGTCCGACCAGTCGTACTCGAGCTTCGTCCTCCTGCCCCTGCTCACCTTCGCGGTGCGCGGTCGCTGCCTGCTCGTCGGCGGCCCGGGCCGCGGGAAGACCGCGAGTGCCGTCCTCATGGGTGTGCTCGCCGGGTACCCCGTCAAGGACGTGCGCCGCGCGATGCAGCACGGTCACCCGCAGCTGACCGTCAGCGACCTGTTCGGCACCCCGCTGCCCAAGGACCTCGTCCAGGCGGGCTCGCTGGCCGAGGTCGACGTCGCGTGGCGTTCCTGGCTGGGCATGCGGGTGAAGATCATCGACGAGTACAACCGCATCCCCACCCGCACCCAGTCGGCGCTGCTCACCGTGCTCGCGGACGGGTACGTCGAGGTGTTCGACCAGTTCTACGAGACGGGCGAGTCCGCGTGGTACCTCACCGCGAACGACGACGCCGGCGGCGGCACCTACCAGGTGGTCGAGGCCCTCAAGGACCGCATCGACGTCGTCGTGCACGCGCTGCCCTTCAACAACCGGTTCCTCGGTGAGCTCGTCGAGCGCGCCGAGCAGGGCATCCGCCCGGAGCAGGCCGTCCCCGAGGGGATCGTGTTCGACGACGCCGAGCACGAGCGCCTGCACCGCGAGATCCAGACCGTACGGATCGACGCGCCCGTGCGCCGTCGCCTCGAGTTCTTCGCGAGCCAGCTCGAGCTCCTCGAGGGCTCGGCGTGGCAGTTCGAGTACCGCACCAAGGACACCGCGCGCCTCGCGGGCATCGACCCCCACCTGCTGGCCCGCAACGACTCCGGGCGCGACCGGCTGAGCGACATCGGCTCCCAGACCCTCAACGGCCTGTCCGTGCGGGCGCTGCAGTCGCTCGTCGCGTACGCGAAGGCCATGGCGTACTTCCGGGGGCGCCCGGTCGTCGGGCTCGACGACCTGCGCGCCGTCCTGCCGTTCGTGCTGCACGACAAGCTCGTGCCCGACCAGCAGTCCCCCGTGTTCGACGACCCCGCCCGCGAGCCGTTGCGGTCCGACCGCGTCTCGTGGATCCGCGCGATGTTCGACGACGCGTGCAGCCAGTACGACTCCTACGGGCTGGACGCGTCCGACCCAGTGGGCGACGTGCTCGCCGAGGTCTCAGCGGGCCTCGACGGGCTCGCCGAGGACGTCGTCCTGTCCCGGATGGCCCGGATCGAGGGGATCCTCGACGGCTGGGAGGACGGCCGCAAGCTCTACGGGCACCTCTACGAGGACGCCCTCGTGCTCAAGTACGCCCACCAGCGCTACACCAACTACCTGTCCTGGTTGCGATGGAACCAGTGACCAGCGACCCAGCCGTCGCGAACCGGGGCGAGCCGTGCGCCGGTCAGCAGGGCGCGTGGCAGGCCCAGCTCGCCACGCAGCGGGAGACGTTCAACGCCTCCCTCGGCCGTGCGCGCGCCTCCGGTGCCCCGCGCGACGTCCTCGAACGCGCCCTCCGGGAGCTCGGACCCACCGTGACCGCACTCGCGGCGTCACTGCCCGCGCCGGCGCTCGACGAGGTCTGCCGTGCTCTCGTGGACGTCGTCGGGGACCTCGCCGTCCGCCGCCTCTGGCACGACCGGTCCGCCGAGCGGCGCGTCGTCCTCGAGGTCCTCCCCCTGCTCCCCGAGCCGCTCGCCCGGTCTCCGCGGGCGACCCTCGCGCTCGTCGTCAGCGGTGCGTCGCGCATCGGTCGGGGCGCCGATCTCGCCGCGTGGGGCCGGCGTCTCGCGGCAGCCTGCCCGCACCTGGACAGCGACGACGCGCTGCGGGCCGCGGGGACCGTGGCAGCGTGGCGCTCCGGCCTCGTGCGGGCACGACGCGCCGCGCTCGCGGTCGCCCCCGGCGTGCCCGACGCCGCCCTGGCGCACCTGCTCGATCTCACCCGTTCGGAGGTCAGCCCGCGGGACGCCCTCGCGGCGAACACCGCCGACCCCTTCACGTGGCCCGGCGCGCCGGGATCGGGCACCGTCGCGCGCTACGGAGCGTTCCGGGGGTTCGGCGGCTCCTGGGTCGCCCCGGCGGTCGTCACGGGTGTCGTCCCCGCGCAGACCCCGACGTGGGCCGTCGAGGCGGACGGCAGCCGCTGGCTCGTGCTCGCCGACGCCCACGGGCACGCGGTGCTGCGAGACCCTGGAACGACGCCGCAGTCACCCCCGTCCCGCGGGGTCGACGTCGCCAGCACCACGCAGGTCCTGCGGATGCTCGAGTGGGAGGACGAGATCACCGGGCTCGCCTCGGTGGGACGCGCCACGCTCGTCAGCCGAGCCACGTCGTTCCACCTCGACCTCGTCCTCGTGCCCGCATGACGGGTCTCGACGCCGGAGGTGCTCGCACGACGGGGCTCGACGCGCTGCGCGACCGATGGCTCGCCGCGTGGCCTGACGCGCTCGCCGCCTGGGGGCGCTTCACGCGGCTGCACCCACCGGCGCTGCGGGACGCCGGCGAGCAACCCACCGGCGTGGGAAGCTTCGCGTGGTTCAGCCTGGGCGCGGTCGAGGTGAACATCGACGTCCTGCTCGCCGAGGAGCACCACCTCACCGACCACGCCGTGGCGGTCCTCGCGCACGAGATCGGCCACCACGTGCTCTCCCCGGGAGACCTCCTCACCGCGGGCCGGCTCACAGCCCAGGCCCGGCTCGGTCTCCTCGACCGTGACGACGCGATCCCCCTCGTGACGAACCTGTGGTCGGACCTCCTCATCAACGACCGCCTCCAGTCCAGGGCCGGCGTCGACATGGTCGCGGTGTGGCGCGCCCTCGGACCGCCCGCACAGGACGACGCCGTCATGCGTCTCGTGCTGCGCGCCGACGAGATCCTGTGGTCGGTCCCGGCCGGTGAGCTCAGCGGTCCCGGACCGCACGACGAGGGCCAGGCGCAGCTGCTCGCCCGGCTCGTGCGGACGTACGCCGACGACCCGGTCGGCGGCGTCGGCGGGTTCGCGATGCTCGTCCGGCCCTTCCTGCGGACACCCGGCGCAGAGCCGCGCGGCACGGACGGGCGACGCGGCAACGGCACGTGGTGCGACCAGCACGAGAGCCCCGGCACCGCGATCCCCGGGCTCGCCACCGACCCCGGTGCGACCCGCGCACCGCAGCACCCCGCGCTCGACCGCCGCGTCGTGGGGGACCTCGGCGAGACGAGCGGGAGCAGCACCACCGACGCACCGCCGCAGGACCAGGCGGGTCCGCAGTCGACGAGCAACTCCCTCAGCCCGGCCGACTACGCGGCAGCGCTGCAGGCGCTCGGCGCGGTGGCCGACCCGCGGGACGCGGCGATCGCCTGGTACCGCGAGCACGCCGCACAGCACCTCGTGCCGTTCCCCGTCCGCCGTCAGCAACGGGCACCCGAGCCCCTCCTCGGTGGGCACGACGTGTGGGACACGGGCGACGACCTCGCCGACGTCGACTGGACCGCGACGACGCTCGCCTCACCCGTCGTCATCCCCGGCATGACGACCCGTCGGCGCCACTACGAGACCGAGTCGGCGGCCGACGTCGCCCTCCTGCCCGTGGACCTCGACCTCTACCTCGACTCCTCGGGGTCCATGCCCGACCCGCGACGCGACGGCGCCCCCGTCGCCCTCGCCGGGGCGATCCTCGCCCTGTCCGCGCTGCGCACCGGCGCCCGCGTCCAGGCCACGACATGGAGCGGCCCGCACCAGATCGCCGGGACCGAGGGGTTCACACATGACACCGACGCGGTCCTCGGCGCGATCGTCGCGCACTTCGGAGGAGGCACCTCCTTCCCCGTGCAGCTGCTCGAGCGCACACACCTCGAGACACCCGGCGGACGGCCGTGCCACGTGGCTGTCATCTCGGACGACGGCGTCGTGACGATGTTCACCGACGGGCACGGGAAGCTTCCCGAGGACTACGACGCGCACGCCACCGTCGCCGCGCGCGCCGTGCGCGCCGCCGGGGGTGGCGGGACCCTCGTGCTCAACACCCGCTCCCCCGCGCGGTACGCCGCGATGGCCCCGGGGTACGACGTGTACGGCGTGAGCAGCTGGGACGAGATGATCACCTTCGCGCGCGACTTCGCGCGCCGGTTGTGGGGACAGGACGCATGACGACAGGACGGCACTCCCAGGACGGTCTCCTCGACCCGGCACGCGGCACGCAGCCCGGCCCGCCGCTGCGCGACGTCATGCAACGCCTCACCCTCGCTCCGGCGGACTGCGTCCCCGCGCCCGGGTCCGTGCGCCCCGCGGCGGCACCGGCGATCGTGGCCGACGCCGCGGCCATGATCGCGCCGGGAGCGACGCTCAGCCGCGGGGACCTGCGGTACCTGCGTGCGTTCTTCATCGAGACAGACCCGGCGGTCGCCGACCTCCGGGCCCGCTCGGCCGCGCTCACGTCGTGGGTGCTGCTCGACCCGGCGGTGCACGCCGCCCATGACGGCTCCGGCGTGCCGTACGTCGCGCCGGAGCAGCGCGCGAGGTGGGCCGTGTCAGCCGTGTACACGATCGGGTCCGCCCTCGCCCCTGCGCTCGACCCGCACGCGTGGCCGACGACGACCGCGACCCGGGAGGAAGCCGCCCGCGGGATCCTCCGGGCCGTGGGCCTGCACCCCGCCGGCGAGACCGCCGCCGCCGCCGACGCGCGCTGGCAGACCGTGAGCACCGCGATCCAACGCCACGTCCTGGCCCAGATGGCCGAGGAGGCCCGCCGCTCGGCCGAGTTCGCCGAGCAGCTGCGGCAGCAGCGGGCACGGGAGGCCGCGGCACAGGTGAGCAATGTCTGAGCCGTCGCCAGCACCCGCGGCGCCGGCACAGCCCGGAGCATCAGCACAGAACGGGGCGTCAGCACAGCCCGGAGCGTCAGCACAGGGGGCCGACGAGGCCGCCCTCCCTCGTGGCGTTCCGGACCCGGCGCTCACCGAGTACGCGCCCCGGGCGTCCGTCGCTCTCACGCCCGGCGAACGGTGGCCGACCCTCTCACCGGCCGGGCACGCTCGTCTCGGGGAGGTCACGCACCACCCGCGCGCGCCCGACTGGGTCCACGAGTGCGGGGACCGCCTCACCACGGACGACCTCGTCGAGCTCCAGCGGATCGCCGAGCGGCTCGAGGCAGGCGAGCACCTGCCCCGCTCCGCCCCGGCGTCAGGCCCGGATGCGCCGCGCGCCCCGCACGCACCGGAACCGGGCTGGCTGCCCGCGTTCCTCGACCGGGTCCAGCGCACGGTGCCCCGGTACCGGGCGCTCGCCCGGCGCGACGGGCCGGTGCCCGCGGAGCTCGCCGCGTTCCGGCCGGTCACCCGCGCCGACCTCATGTCCGACGTCGCGTCCTTCGTCCCGGTCGACGTCCCGCTCGAGCGGGCGTTCGAGGGGTCAAGCTCCGGCAGCAGCGGCGCCTCCCTCGTCGTTCCCCTGCACCCCCTGTCCACGGCGACGGAGGTGGTGCTGTTCCGGCAGATGGCGGCGCGCGTCGGTGTCCGCTGGGAGCCGGTGCCCGACCGGCTCGGCCTCGTCAACGTCGTCGACCAACGGGCTGCCTTCACCTATGCGTCGGCCCTCACCGCGCACTCCGAGGCGCTCATGGCACGCATCAACCTGCACCCGGCCGCGTGGCGGGACCCCGCGGACCGCGCGGCCTTCCTCGAGCGGACGAACCCGCAGGTCATCAGCACGGCGCCGACCGCGCTGCTCAGCCTGCTGGCCCTGCCGGGCCTCGACCTCAGCCCGCTCGTCGTGTTCTCCGGCGCGGCGCACCTCACGCCCGCCGCGCGCGCGGGCGCGGTGGACCGGTGGAGCGTGCCGGTCATCGACGTGTACGGGACCCGCGAGGCGGGGCTCCTCGCGTGGGACCCCACCGGCGCCGACGGTCCGGGAGCACCGACGGAGCACCTCGTCCTGCCGCGGCGCCTCCACGTCGAGGTCCTCGACGACGCAGGCGAACCCACGCCGGACGGCGAGCGCGGCGAGGTCGTCGTCACGGTCGACGACAACCCCTACCTGCCGCTCGTGCGCTACCGCACCGGGGACCAGGCGGCGCTGCGCCGTGACCAGCAGCCGGACGGTACCTGGACGACGACGCTGCTCGGTCTCGAGGGCCGCTCGCCGGTGCGGTACCGCACGAGCACGGGCGCGTGGGTGCCGTCGGTCGACGCGACCCAGCTGCTCCAGGCCTACGGCCTCGCCGCCTGGCACCTGCACCAGGACGGCGCGGGGAGCGTGCACCTCGCCGGTCTCCCCGCGACGGGAGCCGCGACGGACGTCGTCGCGGCAGCGTCCGCCCTGCAGCGCCTCCTGGGGCGCGACGTCACGCACACGGTCGTCGCCGACCCGCACGAGCTCGCCGCCGGCTCCAAGCGCCGGTTCACGAGCGATCTCGACACCTGAGCCGAGCACGAGCCCGCTGCCGCACCCCGGGCCGTGGGCGGCCCGCGCATCCGCCAGCCGTCACAGCCCTGAGTCGGGCCCCGTCAGCCACTCGACCAGCCGCGCGCGTGCCCGTGGCGTGAGGCGGCCGCCCCAGAGGCGGTCGAGGACGACCGTCATCTCGTCGACCGCGGCCTCCACGCCTCGGCGGGCGCCCCACGCGTCGCCGAGCGCGTCCGCGAGCGGGTCGTAGAGGTCGGCCGGGGTCTGCGGGGGGTCACCCTGGCCCCAGTATTCGTTGAACTTCCGACGAAACGCGGCGCGCTGCGGGTCGTTCTCGGCGCTCGTCACCGGCACATCCTCTCAGGTGGTCCGGGGGAAAACCTCAGGGTGCGTTCAGGGGACTCCCCTATCGCCACAGACCGGGCGATCCGGCCAGGATGGACATAGCGGCGGAGCGCACCGGATGTCCGGCTTCCGACAGTCGTACGCCACTCCGCTTCCTCACACATCCCGCACCTGCCTCCAGAGATGAGTTCCCCATGTCCAGTTCCTCCGCATCTGCACCCTCCGTGACGAGGGCCGCGGCCACCGGCCGGGGCACCACTCCCGCCGGAGGCGCCATCGCCACCGCCCGCGGCCTCGTCAAGACGTACGGCAAGGGCTCGACCGCCGTCCAGGCGCTCGCCGGCGTCGACGTCGACTTCGCTCGCGGTGAGTTCACCGCGATCATGGGCCCCTCGGGCTCCGGGAAGTCGACCCTCATGCACTGCATGGCCGGCCTGGACACCCCGACATCCGGTGAGGTCGTCGTCGACGGCCTCACGGTGAGCAGCATGAACCAGAGCCAGCTCACCAAGTTGCGCCGCACCCAGCTCGGGTTCATCTTCCAGGCCTTCAACCTCGTCCCGACGCTCACTGCCGCCGAGAACATCACGCTCCCGCTCGACATCGCCCGCAAGCCCGTCGACCGCGCCCACTTCGACACCGTCGTCCAGGCCGTCGGGCTCGGCAACCGCCTCACCCACCGCCCCGGCGAGCTCTCCGGCGGACAGCAGCAACGCGTCGCGTGCGCCCGCGCCCTCGTCTCCCGGCCCTCCGTCGTCTTCGCGGACGAGCCCACCGGAAACCTCGACTCCACCGCCTCGCGGGAGGTCCTCACCTTCCTCCGCCGCTCGGTCGACGAGCTCGGCCAGAGCGTCGTCATGGTCACCCACGACCCGGTCGCCGCCTCGTACGCGCACCGCGTCCTGTTCCTCGCAGACGGACGCATCGTCGCCGAGGTCCTGCACCCGACGCCGGAGTCGGTCCTCGAGGTCCTCACCGGTCTCACACGCAAGGCGGCCCTCTGATGCTCAAGGTCGCCCTGCGCAACGTGCGCGCGCACCTCGTGCGCCTCACCCTCTCCATCCTCGCCGTCGTCCTCGGGGTGTCTTTCGTCGCCGGGACCTTGTCGCTCCGCGAGATGCTCACGACGACCTTCGACGGCATCGTCGACGCCGGCAACACCGGTGACGTCTACGTCCGCGGCATCGACCAGGCCGCAGCCGGCGACCAGGACGGCGCCGCAGGCGCCGAGACCCGGGCACCGATCCCTGCAGACCTTGCCGCCGTGGCCGCGAAGGTCGACGGCGTCGAGCACGCCGCCGCCGACTACTCCGGCCCCGTGGTGCTCGTCGGGTCCGACGACACGGCGGTCGTCAGCAGCAGCGGCGCGCCGAGTCGCGCCCTCGCCTTCGACGAGGCCGACCCGACCTACGCGATCACCGACGGCACAGCCCCCACCGGGCCGACCGAGTTCGCCCTCGAGGCCGCCACGGCGCAATCCTCCGGGCTGACGATCGGCGACACCACGACGATCGTGCTCGGCGGTGTCCTCACGGACGCCACGTTCACCGGCACGGTGGACCTCGGCGACTCGACGACGGGCTCCACGCTCGTCTACCTGGACGAGGCGACCGCAGCGGCGACGTTCGCACCGGAGGGCCTCGTCGAGACCCTCACGATCTACGCCGAGGACGGCACCGACCCGGTCGCTCTCGCGAGCGCGGTCGAGGCCGCGACCGCCACGAGCCCGGGCGGCGGCTCAGCTCTCGACGTCCTCACGGGCGACACCCTCCGCGCCGAGGCAGGTGAGCAGATCCGGTCCCAGATCGGCTTCATCGAGACCTTCCTGCTCGTCTTCGCGGGGATCTCGCTGTTCGTCGGTGGGTTCATCATCTCCAACACGTTCGCCATGACGGTTCGGCAGCGGCAGCGGGAGTTCGCGCTCCTGCGGGCCGTCGGCGCCTCGCCGCGCCAGGTGTTCGCCTCGATCCTCGTCCAGGCCGGCGCCGTCGGCGCACTGGGCGGCGCCCTCGGCATCCTCGGCGGGCTCGGCATCGTCACCGGCCTCAAGGGCCTCTTCACCACCATGGGGATGGAGCTCACGGGGTCCATCCCCGTCACCTCCACCATGGTCGTCGTCTCGCTCGTCGTCGGTATCGGCGTGAGCATCGCGTCGGCGGCCCTGCCCGCGCGGCGGGCGGCGCTCGTCGCCCCGGTGGAGGCCATGCGTGACGACAGCCCGGGTCAGTCGGCATCCCTGCGGCTGCGCGGCATCGTCGGCCTCGTGCTCCTCGGAGGCGGGACGGGAGCGGTGGTGGCCTCGCTCGCACAGGCCGCAGCCGACGAGGACGCCCGCACAGGCTCGCTCTTCGGTCTCGGCGCCCTCGGTGTCGTCATCGGCGTGCTGCTGCTCGCGCCGGTCCTGGCGAGTGCTGCCATGCGGGTCATGGCAGCTCCGTTCGTCGCCGCCGTCCGGCCGCTCGGTTCGCTGGCCCGGGGCAACGTCATCCGTAACCCACGACGGACGGCGAGCACCGCGAGCGCCCTCATGATCGGCATGGCGCTGGTCGGTGGGGCATCCGTCGCGGCAGCCTCGATGCAGGCCTCCGTGCGCGGGGTCGTGGAGACCGAGGTCCTCGCCGACGTGCTCGTCCAGTCCGCGACGTTCACGGTGCCCTCCGGCGCGGTGGAGGACGTCACCCGGCTCCCTGCGGTCGACGCGGTCGACGCGATGACCGGGGGCACGGCGTTCGTGGCCGACTCGGGGACTCCCACCGGCGAGGCGGGTGACTCGCACATGATCGTCGGGATGCCTGCCGACGCCTTCGGCGGGACCTTCACCACCAAGGCGTTGTCCGGCGACATCGGGAGCCTGGACACGGGCTCGGTGGCCGTTCGCAAGGCCGAGGCGGACGAGAACGGCTGGAAGGTCGGCGACGAGCTGACCCTGAGCACGCCGGCCGGAGAGGTCACCCTCCCTGTCGGGGCCGTCGTCAACTCCCAGGCACTCACCGGGGCCGTCGTCATCCCGGACGACGAGATCACGGCGATCCAGCCTGATGCGGCAGAGCACGTCGAGATGCTGCTGGTCTCCGGCGCCGCCGGTGTGAGCCTCACCGAGCTGCAGGACGCAGTCACCGACGCCGTGGGCCCGTACAAGGTCCTCACGGTGCTCGACACGGAGGAGTTCGTCGACCAGCTCGCCGGCCAGGTGGACCAGCTGCTCGTGATCCTCTACGCCCTGCTCGGACTGTCGATCGTCATCGCGATCCTCGGCATCGTCAACACCCTGGCCCTGTCCGTCATCGAGCGGACCCGGGAGATCGGGCTCATGCGCGCGGTGGGCCTCGGCCGGGCCCAGCTGGCAGGGACGATCACCATCGAATCGGTGCTCACCGCGGTGTTCGGCACCGTCGTGGGACTCGGGGTCGGTGTCCTCCTCGCAGCCGGGATCCCGACCGTCTTCGCGAGCTCGGGCATCTCCACCCTCCTCATCCCCTGGGACAGGCTGGGTCTCATGCTCGTGATCGCTGTGGTGGTGGGCGTGCTCGCGGCCGCGTGGCCGGCGATCCGCGCGGCCCGCCTGCCGGTCCTGGAGGCCGTCACGGTCGACTGACCCCCACCCCACACACGGTGTCAGACTCTGGTGCACGGACACGTGCACCAGGGTCTGACGCTGTGGGGCCCCGACGCTCATCGTGCGCACACCCTCCCGGGGCGGTCGGGGGACAACCTCAGGGTGAGTTCAGGGGGGTCCCCTATCGCCACGGACCTCACGGTGCGGCCAGTATGGAATCAACGACGCGGCACGGCTGCCGGTCTCCCGACGAGCAGCAGCCCCGCGCACCTTTCCAGCTCTACGCCGCTCCCGAGAGATGAGTTCGCCGATGTCCGCTTCCTCCGCTCCCGTCCGTTCTGGCCCAGGTGCCGGTGCGGCACCAGTCGGCGCTCCCGGCGACGCCACGGGCGCCATCGCGACAGCCCGCGGGCTCGTCAAGACCTACGGCAAGGGTTCGACAGCGGTCCACGCCCTGGCGAGCGTCGACGTCGACTTCGAGCGCGGCAGATTCACCGCGATCATGGGTCCCTCGGGCTCCGGCAAGTCCACGCTCATGCACTGCATGGCCGGCCTGGACACCCCGACGTCCGGCACGGTCGTCGTCGACGGGCTCACCGTGAGCAGCATGAACCAGCGCCAGCTCACCAAGCTGCGCCGCACCCAGCTCGGGTTCATCTTCCAGGCCTTCAACCTCGTCCCGACGCTCACCGCCGCCGAGAACATCACCCTGCCGCTCGACATCGCCCGCAAGCCCGTCGACCGCGCCCACCTCGACGCCGTCGTCCAGGCCGTCGGGCTCGGCGACCGCCTCAAGCACCGGCCCGCAGAGCTCTCCGGCGGACAGCAGCAGCGCGTCGCGTGCGCCCGCGCCCTCGTCTCCCGGCCCTCCGTCGTCTTCGCCGACGAGCCCACCGGCAACCTCGACTCGACATCGTCGCGCCAGGTCCTGTCGTTCCTGCGCAGCTCCGTCGACGACCTCGGCCAGAGCGTCGTCATGGTCACCCACGACCCGGTCGCCGCGTCCTACGCGCACCGCGTCCTGTTCCTCGCAGACGGCCGGATCGTCGACGAGATCACCGAGCCCACGCCGGACGCGATCCTCCAGGTCCTCGGCAGCCTGACCCGCAAGGTGGCCGTCTGATGCTCAGGGTCGCCCTGCGCAACGTGCGCGCGCACCTCGTTCGTCTTGCCCTGTCCATCCTCGCCGTCGTCCTCGGCGTGTCCTTCGTCGCGGGGACCTTCGCGCTGCGCGAGATGCTCTCCACGACGTTCGACGGGATCGTCGACGCCGGCTACGCCGGAGACGTGTACATCCGCGGCGCCGACGAGGCCGCCCAGCTCACCTCGGCCGGCGCAGCACCCGGGGAGGTCCGGACGCTCGTCCCGGCCGACCTCGCCGCGACCGTCGCCGAGGTCGACGGAGTCCAGCATGCGTTCGCCGACTACACCGGGCCCGTCGTGCTCGTCGGTGCCGACGACACCGCTGTCGTCTCGGGCGCCGGATCCCCGAGCTTCGCCCTCGCCTTCGACGCTGCGGACCCCAGCTACACCCTGGCTGACGGCGCCGCGCCCACGGCCTCCGACGAGTTCGTCCTCGAGGCCGTGACCGCCGAGAGCTCCGGTCTCGAGATCGGCGACACGACGACGATCGTCCTCGGAGGGACGCTCCAGGAGGCCACGTTCACCGGGATCGTCGACCTCGGCGCCTCGATGGCTGGTGCGACGATCGTCTTCCTCGACCAGGCGACCGCCGCCGCGACGTTCGCGCCCGAAGGGCTCGTCGCCAACATCGTCGTCTACGGCGAGGACGGCACCGACCCGTCGGCTCTCACGAGCGCGGTCGAGGCCGCGACTGCCGGCACGACGAGCGCCGTGCCCGTCGAGGTCCTCAGCGGCGACACGCTCCGCGCCGAGGCGGGCGCCGACGTCGAGTCCCAGCTCGGCTTCATCGAGACGTTCCTGCTCATCTTCGCGGGGATCTCGCTGTTCGTCGGCGGGTTCATCATCTCCAACACGTTCGCCATGACCGTCCGGCAGCGGCAGCGGGAGTTCGCGCTCCTGCGCGCGGTCGGTGCGTCCCCCGGTCAGGTGTTCGCGTCCATCCTCGTGCAGGCCGCCGCGGTCGGTGCGCTCGGTGGCGCGATCGGCATCGCGGGCGGGCTCGGGCTCGTCACCGTCGTCAAGGCGCTCCTCGAGTCGATGGGCATGGACCTCGCCGGGGACGTGCCCCTGACGACCGGCATGGTCGTCATCTCCCTCGTCGTCGGCATCGTCGTGAGCGTCGCGTCCGCAGCACTGCCTGCCCGCCGTGCTGCTCTCGTCGCACCGGTCGAAGCGATGCGTGACGACTCGCCCGCACAGGCTGCGTCCCTGCGGGTCCGCGGGATCCTCGGCCTCGTGCTCGTCGGTGGCGGCACCGGCGCGGTCGTGGCGGCCGTCGCCCGGGCGGCAGCGGATGCGGACGCCGGGACCGGGTCGCTCCTCGGGTACGGCGCGGTCGGCGTCGTCGTCGGCGTGCTGCTGCTCTCCCCCGTGCTCGCCCGCGCGGTGCTCGGCGTCATGGCCGCACCGTTCGTCGTCGCGCTCCGACCGCTGGGGATGCTCGCTCGCGGGAACGTCACGCGCAACCCCCGGCGCACCGCCAGCACCGCGAGCGCACTGATGATCGGCATGGCGCTCGTCGGCGGGGCGTCCGTCCTCGCCGCCTCGACGCAGGCCTCCATGCGGTCCGTCGTCGAGACGGAGGCGCTCTCCGACCTCCTCGTGCAGTCCGCGACGTTCACGATCCCGTCGGGCGCCGTCGATGCCGTCTCCGAGCTCCCCGAGGTCGGCCTCGTCGACACCATGACGGGTGGCATGGCGTTCATCACCGACGACGAGACGCCCGCTGGCGACCAGGGCGAGTCCCTGTTCGTGCTGGGCATGCCTGCCGAGTCGTTCGGGCGCAGCTTCACCACCGAGGCGCTCTCCGGCAGCCTCGACAGCCTGGCCACCGGTGCGGTCGCCGTGAACAAGGCGGACGCCGAGGCACGTGGCTGGGCCGTCGGCGACGAGCTGACGTTCCGCACCGAGGCCGGGGAGCTCACGCTCCCGGTCGGCGCGATCATCAGCTCCCCCGCCCTGGCGGTGCCCGTCGTCATGCCCGCGGACCAGGTACCGACGATCCAGCCGGACGTCGCCGAGCACGTCGAGACGCTCATGGTCTCGGCTGCCGACGGAGTCAGCGTGACCGAGCTGCAGGATGCCGTCACCGAGGCCGTCGGGCCGTACAAGATCCTCACGGTGCTCGACAAGGAGGAGTTCGTCAGCCAGCTCGCCAGCCAGGTGGACCAGATCCTCGTGATCCTCTACGCCCTGCTCGGGCTGTCGATCGTCATCGCGATCCTCGGCATCGTCAACACCCTCGCCCTGTCCGTCATCGAGCGGACCCGGGAGATCGGGCTCATGCGTGCCGTCGGGCTGGGCAGGATGCAGCTCGCCGGGACGATCACGATCGAGTCGGTCCTCACCGCGGTCTTCGGAACGGTGGTCGGGCTCACGGTGGGTGTGCTCCTCGCCGCAGGGATGCCGACGGTGTTCGCGAGCGCTGGGTTCACGACGCTCGTGGTGCCGTGGAGCCAGCTGGGGATCATGCTCGCGATCGCCGTCGTGGTCGGCGTCCTTGCCGCCGTGTGGCCCGCGGTCCGGGCGGCGCGCCTGCCGGTCCTCCAGGCCGTCACGATCGACTGACCCACCGCCCGAACGGTGTCAGGCTCTCCGGGCACGTCGTCGTGCACCAGAGCCTGACACCGTGCGGGCGTCACCTCTCTAGCGGGGCCTCACCTCTCGAGCGCGGCGTCCAGCGTGATGGTCGTGCCCGTGAGCGCCTTCGACACGGGGCACGTCGCCTTCGCGTTCTCCGCAGCCTCGAGGAACCCGGCCTCGTCGAGGCCCTCGACCTCGCCGCGGACCGTGAGCGCGATGCTCGTGATGTGGAAGCCACCCGCGGGGTCCGGCTCGAGCGTCACGTCGGCGCCGACCTCGAGGGCGACCGGCGTGCCGCCCGCCTCGCCGATGACCGCGGAGAGCTGCATCGCGTAGCAGGACGAGTGCGCCGCAGCGATGAGCTCCTCGGGGCTCGTCGTCCCCCCGGCGTCGTCCGCGGCACGCTTGGGGAACGACACGTCGTACGTGCCGACCTTGGAGCTCGACAGCTCGACCTGGCCGCCACCGTCCTGGAGGGTGCCGTTCCAGGCGGTCCGAGCGGTACGAGTAGGCATGGAGTCCTCTTTCCGTGGGTTCGGGGCGTGACCTCACCACCGTAGCCGCACGAGGGTGAAGTGTCGCGATTCGGCTAAGCGGCTCGACCGCGTGGCCGATGAGGAGCGCATGAAGCTGCCGCTGCGCACGCCGAGCGGTGGACCGGTCGACCCGACCGTCGCCACCGGTCGCCCCGCTGCGTCGACCGACGAGCACGTCGAGCTCCGTGTCCCCTCGCCCGTCGAGCTCGTGTGGATGGAGGAGCTGCGGCTCCACCTGCGCGCACCCGACGTCGACATCACGTCGCTGCACGTCATCTCCGAGCTGTTCGACACGTACGCCAGCGCGTGGCACGCCGCCGAGGAGGGCAACCGGTGGAACCCCAACCACGTCATCACGGCCCTCGGCATCGCCCTGGGTGACGTCCTCGTCGCCCGCTCGATGAGCGCGCACTGGATGGTCGCGGCGGACAACCGGATCACGACGGTGGCCGTGCGGGACGACCTGTGCCGTGGCACGGTCTTCCCCGTCGACGCCGTCGCCCGGCGCTGGATCGCCGGTGAGCGCGACTGGATGACGACGTTCATCGACCAGACACGCGTGACGCTGCAGCGCACGATGTCCCGCCGGGTCGCCGAACGCGCCTGACGCCCGTCAGGCGCGGCGCAGCGGGCGGGAGCCCTGAAGGAGCGCCGGCTCTCCCCACCGAGCGGGTCGCGTCAGCGGACCGACGAGAAGTCGAGGTGCGCGTCCGCGACCGCGACGACGGTCCACGAGCTGCCGTCGTCCGAGGTCAGCTCGTAGCTCGGAAGCAGCACGCTCGCCCCGTCCGGCATCGTGTGCATGCCGAGCGTGAGGGTCGCACCCGTGATGGTCACGAGGTCGACCGGCCACGCGAACGTCCCACCCGGTGCCGGCGGCACGGGGGGCGTTGCAGGAGCACCGTCCTCGAGCGGCTCCGGCCCGACGAGCGTGCTGCTCGACGCCGAACCGTCGGCCGGCTCGACCATCCCGCCCACGTCGTTGCGTGCGTACGCGGTGATGCCGCCCGCGCCGAAGCGCGGGTCGCCCAGGCGTGCGACGGCGTCCTGCCGGCTCACGAGGTCGTACTCACCGAGGTCCACCGGGGTGGCGAGCTGGCCGTAGGCGGAGGCGATCCCGTCTGCGGTGACCATGACCTCCCAGGTGAGGGGGGTCTGCTGCCCGTCGACGAGCCGGACGGCCCGGACGACGGTGGCGGCAATGTCGTAGCCGGCGTCGACGCTGATCTCGTACCCCGCCGGGTCGACGCCGAGCGTGGTCATGAGGTCGACGAGCTCCGCCGTCGCGACATCGTCGGGCGGGGCGGCCGACGCACCCTCCGCCCACGGGTCGAGGGTCGTGTCGGTGAAGGAGAACGACCCGAGGGAGTCGGCGGTGAGGTCGACGAACGCCCCGGTCCAGTCCGCGGGTCCGACGTGCCACTGGCCGTAGAGCGGTGTCGGGGTGTCGGTCAGCCCGAACGCCGCGGCGACACGCGCCGCCGCCTCCGCGGAGGAGAGCGCCTGGCCGTCGAACGCCCATGCGCGAGCGGACGCTGCCTGCGTGGACAGCCCTGCCGAGTCGAACACGGTGCGGCCGCCGTACCAGGCCATGTCCGCCATGCTTGCTCCCGCGTCCGGGCCGGCGAGATGCCGCTCGTCCGCGGCCCCCGGCTGCGCTGCTCCGGACGCGATCTCGTCCTCCGGTCCTGGCTGCTCGGGGCTCTGCTCGCCTGCAGCGACTGTCGGCTCGGCTTCCTGGTTCCCCACCGCGTAGCCACCGAGACCGATCGCGAGCACACCGGCCGACGCCGCGGCGACCTGCAACCACCGGGCCGGACGCCGACGTCCGGTGAGTGGCACGACAGCCGCGGGAGCGTGCTCGGACGCATCGATGCGTGCCCGGACGCGCGCGAGGTCAGGGTCGACGTCGCGCGCGGGGTCGGCGCCCGCCAACCGGTCGAAGGCGCTCTCCTCCCCGGGCGTCACGGGGCGGGACGCGGCTGGGTCGGTGCTGCTCATGAGAACCTCCGGGGTGTCAGGTGGGGTGGGTGTCCACTACCGGGTCTGTGTCGTCACGCCGTGCGGTCTTGCTGCTGGCGGCGCCACGTCCACGCGAGGCTCGTCGTCGACCGGTGCCCGCCATGCGTCCTCCAGCCGGCTGCGTGCCCGCGACAGGGCCGCGTCGGCCCCGCCCCGCGAGATCCCGAGCGCGCCCGCGAGCTCTTCACCCCGCAGCCCCTCCCACGCAGCGAGGAGGAGGATCTGCTGGTCACGCGGGCGGAGGGTCGCGAACGCCCTGCGGACGTCGAGGTCCTCGATGACCACGTGCTCCGTGACCTCCGGCGCCGCCTCCTCCGGGACCTCCTCGACCGGCACGGGCCGACCCTTGCGGTGATGGTTCGCCACGACGAACCCCGCCGTCCGGTAGAGCCACTGCAGCTCGAATCCCTCGGGCACCTCCTCGCGTCGGCGCCAGGCGACGACGAACACGTCGGCCGTGAGGTCGTCGGCGTCGTCGCGGGCCGCACGGCGGACGACGAACCGGAAGACGGCTCCTGCGTGCGCGCGGAAGAGGTCGTCGAACCACGCCTTCTCCCTGGCCGGCGTCCCGGTGCTCAGCGTCATCGTCGGCTCCCCGCATCGGTGGCTGCCGGGGCAACCAGGAGCACGCCGAGGGCCATTCCTCGTCGTGCTGCATCTCACGTCGTGTCACTGCTCTGTGTGCCGGGCACGCCCGATCTTGCACCCGCCCGGTGGCGTACCCTGACGAGTCGTCGTCGCCCTGGAAGGACCCATCATTCCTGACCGTTCCCGGGCGCTGCGCAGCCCCGCAGCGGCGGGCCTGCTGCTCGCCGCCGTCCTCGTCTACGCGCTCAACCTCCGTGGACCGTTCGTGGCGCTCGCGCCCATCGTCGACGAGGTCGCCCGCGGGCTCGACGTCACCCGCGAGACCGTCGGGCTCCTCACCGGCATCCCGGTGCTGTGCTTCGCGCTCGTCGCCCCGTTGGCGTCCCTCCTGGCGGGCAGGGTGGGGCTCGAGAAGGCGATCTCGTTGTCGTTGGCCGTCGTGTTCCTCGGGACCGTCGTGCGTTCCTCCGGCGGGTTCGGGACGGCCGTCGCGGGCACGATCCTCATCGGTGCCGCCATCACCGTGGGGAACATCTGCGTGCCGGCCCTCGTGCGGCGCGACTTCCCGCAGTCGGCGGGCATCGTCACCGGCCTGTACACGGCAGCCCTCAATCTCGGCTGCGTCCTGACCACGCTCCTCACCGCGCCGCTCGCCGATGCGCTGGGGTGGCGCTGGGCTCTCGCGTCGTGGGCGACGCTCATGGTCGTCGCCGCTCTCGTGTGGCGGCGGGCGACCGCCGGCCGCCCTGTCACGACCGTCCCGCTCCTCGCGGGAGCCCTCCCGGGCACGGCGCCCTCCGTGGCGACGTGGCGCAGGCCCGTCGCGTGGTTCCTCACCCTGGCCTTCTGCGGACAGTCGTTCTCGTACTACTCCATGACGACCTGGCTCCCGTCGGTCCTGGCGGACCTGCGGGACATGACAGCGGGCGGGGCAGGGGGCGCCGCATCGCTCTTCCAGCTCGGAGGGGTCGTCGGCGGGGTGGGGGTCCCGCTGCTCGTCGCCCGCCGCGTCTCGTTGCGTGCCGTGTTCGCCACGATGTCCGCCCTGTGGCTCACGCTCCCGCTGGGACTCCTCCTCGCCCCCGGCCTCTGGCCGGTGTGGGCGTTCGCGGCGGGGATCTCTCAGGGCGGGAACTTCACCGTGATCTTCACGCTGATCGTCCACCACAGCCGGGGACAGACGGAGGCACGGCGGATGTCGGCGATGGTGCAGACCATCGGCTACTCGGCGGCGGCTGCGGGACCGTTCGCCCTCGGGGCGGTGCACACAGCGTCAGGTGGCTGGACGGTCCCGCTGCTCGTGGTGCTCGGTGCGCTCGTGCTCATGACCACGGCCGGCCTCCTCGCGGCGTCGGTGCCACGAGCAGCCGCGCCGCAGGGGGCGGCGCCAGCCTGAGTCCCGCCGGCTGTTCGACGGGAGCCCAGGTCAGAGCGGGTTGACGTCGGTGACCGCGATCTTGCTCACCTTGATGCCGCCACCCTGCTTCATGACGTCCTCGAGGGTCGACACGAAGGCGCCGAGCTCCTTCTTGGACGGGGCGAGCGCCTCGACGTTGACCCGGACGCGGACGGCCGGCTCCTTGGCGGAGGTGTCCCGGGAGGCGTCGACGAACCGCCCCTGGTCGCCGAACCCCGACTGGGCCTTGAGCTTGAGGCGGTTGAGCACCCGCTGGACATTGTCCTCGGGCGTGGTGATTCGGAACGTGACAGTCGATTGCATATCCGAAATTTTACTCTCTCCGCCACCGGAGGCCGACCCATCCACAGACTTTCGCCCTCCCCTTCACCCTCCATCGGGTTACTACGGTGTAAACCCGACATTTCCCCTACGTGTTGTTGACCGGAGGGCCGCGTCTTCCCGCGGATGCGAGCGGCGACGACGGCGGTGACGATCGTGGGATGACACGATTCGGATACACCCTCATGACCGAGCAGTCCGGCCCGAAGGCACTCGTCGAGTACGGCGTGGCGGCCGAGCGCGTGGGCTTCGACTTCGAGGTGTCGAGCGACCACTACTCGCCCTGGCTCGCCGCGCAGGGGCACGGGGCGTACGCATGGAGCGTGCTCGGAGCAGTCGCCCACGCCACCGAGCGCGTGGAGCTCATGACCTTCGTCACCTGCCCGACCATGCGGTACCACCCGGCGGTCGTCGCCCAGAAGGCTGCGACGCTCGGCCTCCTGTCCGACGGACGGTTCCTGCTCGGGCTCGGCTCGGGCGAGAACCTCAACGAGCACGTCGTCGGGGAGCGCTGGCCCGCGGTGGACGAGCGCCACGAGATGCTCGTCGAGGCGCTGCACATCATCTCCGACCTCTTCACCGGGAAGGTCACGGACTTCCGCGGAGCGCACTTCCAGGTGGACTCCGCCCGCGTCTGGGACGTGCCCGAGACCCCCGTGGAGATCGGCGTCGCCGTGTCGGGCGAGAAGTCCGTCGCCGCGTTCGCGCCGATCGCCGACCACCTCATCACCACGGAGCCGGACGCCGACCTGCTCGCGCGCTGGGACGCGGTGCGGAGGGAGGAGTCGCTGCCAGCGTCCCGGAAGATCGCCCAGATCCCGGTGTGCTGGGACCCGGACCGCGACGCCGCCGTGGCCCGCGCGCACGAGCAGTTCCGCTGGTCCGGGCTCGGCTGGGGCGCCAACGCCAACCTCCCGACGCCCGAGGCGTTCGCCGGTGCTACGGCGTTCGTCCGCCCGGAGGACGTCGCCGCGTCCGTCCCGTGCGGACCGGACCTCGACGCGATCGTCGAGGCCGCGCTGCCCTACCTCGAGGCCGGTTTCACCGACATCGCCGTCGTCCAGGTGGGCGACGAGGGCCAGCAGCGGTTCCTCGACGAGGCAGCAGGTCCCCTGCTGGAGAAGCTGCGCGCAGCCGCGTGACGCTGCCAGACGGCCCGCGGGACGCCACGGCCTAGGGGTCGACGAGCCGCGGGGACCGGGCGACCGTCCCCTGCGCACCGCCGGCGCTGAAGACCGCGAGCGGGACCTCGTGCGTACCGAGCGCCAGCCCCTGGACGAGGCCGTGCCGCGCGTCGGGCGAGTCGATGACCTCGGAGTGGGGCGAGACGACGACCCCGGAGCGGTGGCCGTGCAGCCAGAGCCGCTGGAGCGCCCGACCCACCTCGAGGACCGCTGCGGGAGGCAGGCCCAGGTCGGGCTTTCCCGGCACAGCTGCATCGCGCTCTTCCGGCAGCAGGGACCGGTCGGCGACGAGGACGAGGTGGTGCGGCGCCACCGCGCGGCGCCTGCCCGCCCAGCGTCTGCCCACCCAGCGTCTGCCCACCCAGCGTCTGCCCGGTCGGCCCTCGTCGAGCCCGGAGGGAGACCCGGGCCTGCTGCGCAGGAGGACCTCGGCCCCGCGCGCGACCAACGAGGTGGCGGCGAGCGCCGGCCCGCGCAGCACGCCGCGGGTGACCGGTGCGAGCGCCCGGGCGAGCGGTGCGGGGATCCCGAGCATGACGTCAGTCATCCCGTCCCGGCGGTACCCGGGGTGCGTGGGGCTCAGCCGGAGCCAGGCCAGCAGCTCCGCAGCGACGTCACGGTGCGCTGCGGTGTACGCGAACCCGCGCGCCACGAGGCGTCGCATCGTCGCGTCGTCGACCTCGCGCAGGGCGAGCCAGTCCGGCAGGGCGGCCCCGGTCCGGGCGCCGTCGCCCCAGATCTCGGGACCGCGGCCGAGGGTGCCGCGGTGCACGCGGCGGTCGCGGACGTCGTCGGGCGTGAAGCGCGTGGCGGGCACGTCGGACGTCACCCGGGGAACGACGTCGAGCTCGAGGACCGGCCCGGCGGACGCTGCGTGCGCGCTGGCCAGGGCCGGCTGCGGGCGGACGGCGAGCGTCCACCCGTCGTCGGCGACGACGACGGCGAGCGACTCGGTCCACGCCCCGAGCCCGAGGAGGAGGTCGCGGCCCGTCGGGTCGCCCGCCGGGAGCGTCCGGCCCGGCGCGACGGCGACCTCCACGGTGCTCCCCACGACGCGGGGCAGCCACGGCTGGGCGTTGTGCGCGGACGGGGCACGGCCCGCCGCGCGGAGGTATCGGTCGAGGTCCGCGCGGCTCGGCGCACCGGACCTGACCGTGGCCGCGTCGTGCGGGCCGGGTTCCCGGACGGGACGGCGATAGAAGGTGTACCCGTGCAGCTCTTGCCCGCCGACCCGCTCGAACTGGCGCGCGGACGCCGGGTTGTCCCGCCCGACGTAGGTGCTGCGCAGGCGCGCGTACCCGCCCTCGGCGAGGTTCGCGTGGAGCTGCCGGGTGAGCAGGGTGAGCAGGCCACGGCCCTGGTGGTCCGGGTCCGTGCCCTGGACGATGAGGATCGCGTCCTTCCGGTACCTGCCACGGGTGGCCAGGAGCTCGAGCTGGCGCACCCACGACAGGCGCCCTCCGACGTGCTGCACGAACGGCGTGATGTCCGGGACGACGAGCACGAACGCGAGCGCGTCGCCGGTCGCGGCATCGCGAGCGAGCAGCAAGAGCTTCTCGTCGAGCAGGAACGACAGGCCGTCCGTCGCGGCCGCCATCTCCTCGGCGGTGATCTGCGTGTAGTAGGGCAGCTGGGCGAAGGACCGGTTGAGCAGCGCGCGCAGCTCGGGGACGAGCGCCCGCACACGCGAGCGCCGCCCGTACTCCAGCTCGACGCCCGCAGCCGACCACTCGGCCGCGGTGGGTGGCTCGACCGGTGCGTCAGCCGGGACGTCGACGACCCACGTGTCGGCCTCGCCCCAGCGGACGAACCCGAGCGACTCGTACACGCCCGGCACCCAGTCCGGGTTCCACGCGGAGTCCACGAAGCCGCGGTCGGCGAAGCCCGAGGTGATGACACCGCCTGCCTGGTTGGGCAGCAGGGACACCGGGCCGAAGAGCTGGTCGTAGCCGGCCGCGCGCCGCTCGAGCTCGTCGAGGAGCGCGCGGGCCGCGGCCTCGTCGGCGAACTCCGTCGCCCCGAACAGCAGCGACCGCGCCCCGAGGCGGGCGTCGAGGCGGGGGTCCGTGTGCACGGTCGTCCGGCCGACGACGGTCCCGGAGTCGTCCCGGACGAGCAGCAGGTGCACCGGACCGGGGTGCGGGCTGGTGCCGCGCCACCACGACTCGACGGTGGCGGCGAGCAGCGGGACGGCGAGGTTCTGGGGGTGCAGGCGCCGGGGCAGGTCGCAGAACTCCTGGAGGTCGGCCCGGGAGACGACGGGCGTGACCCTCACGCGACGTCGCCGAGCTGGCGGGGCGGTCCGTCGGCGAGGTGGATGCGGATGAACCCGCCGTTGCCGTTGCGCGTTCCGCGCACGATCCACTCCATGAGGCGGCGGTGCTCGGGGAACCGGGCGAACGCCAGGAGGTCGTCGCGCGTGTCGAAGAACGCGAGGGTGCCGAGGGTGAACGGCGCCTGCCAGTAGATCGTGTGCCACACGAACCCGGGCATCCGCTGCATCTTGGCGACCATGGGGAACCACTCCTGGGACTGGATCGCCCACGAGTGCAGGCCGCGGTACCGGGTCGCACCGATGAAGGTGGCGCCACCGTCCGCAGGGGTCCGCACGGCTCCAGCCGCCACGGACAGAGCTGTGCCGCCAGCGTCGACCTCTCGCGCGCGGCTAGGACGGGGGCGGGCACGCCCCAGCACCGCGCGTGCCTGGTCCCGGTAGAACCGGATCGTGCTGGGACCGGTCGGCAGGTCCGACGCCGTCGCCGGCCCACGACTCCCCACGACGAGCGGTGGCGTCCGGCCAGCACGCTCCTCCCGGTCGAGCGCGGCGAAGCGGTCGTTGACCGCCATCGTCGGCCCCTCCGCTCGCCACACGCCGTTGGTGTAGCCCTGCTCCTGCGCCTCGAGGACGCGGATGCGCGCGGGCGCGAGGTGGGCTGCTCCCGCGAGGAACGCCTCGACGTCAGCGCGCGTAGCGAAGTAGCCGAGCACCGCCCGGACCGTCCCGGGACCGCGACCGACGCGGACGGCGCGGTCCCACCGGTGCCCGCCGGCACGCCGCACGGCGGTACGGACCGCCCGCTGCCACTCCCGCGAGCCACCGGCACGCTCGACGACGACCATGGCATCGGCCCGGCCCTGGACGGGAGCCCGCGAGAAGTCGGTGGTGAACATCAGGCCACCGTGCCGGTCTCCCGCGCCGTGCCGGACTCCCGCTCCGGGCCGGTCACGTGCGCCTCCCGGGCGGGCGCGTCCGGGTCACCGCCCCGGTCGTCGGCATCGACGAGGTAGACGTTCTTAATCTTCTGCTGCCCGCCGACGAACGGCCCGCACCGGTAGTCGTGCACCTCGACGCGCACGTCGGAGGCCGTCGGGTCCTCCTCGAGCGACTGCTTGATGTCCCTCGAGACGGTCGCCAGGTGCGTGAGGACCCCGGCGGCGGAAAGGCGGGCAAGCTCGCCGCGGTCGTCGGCGTCGAGCACGGCGCCAGCGCGGAGCTCGAGGTGGATGACGGGGCGCTGCTCGTGCTCGCCGATCTCCACGAGCGACAGCTTGAACGACTCGATCGCGGCAGCGTGCGGGTTGTCGAGGTAGAGGCCGTTCTCGACGTCGAGCGGGTAGAGGTTGGCACCCATGTAGGAGATCGTCGAGTCCTTGCGGCCGAACAGCAGGACGAACGGGAGCTTCATGCGCTGCACCGCGAACGCGCGCTCGAACGCGAACGTCAGGCGGGACTGCCCACCGCCCGCCTGCCGGCACACAGCCTCGCGCATCTCGTCGAAGGACAAGATCCGCGCCTCGTCACCGATGTTGTAGCGGAGCTTGGGGCTCATGATGTCGGCGGAGTTGAGGGTGACGAGGAGCTCGCCGTCGTCCGTCGTCTCGAGGTAGGTCTCGAGCGGGTTGTACTGGAAGATCATCGGCGTGCGGCTCTCGTCGTCGCCCAGGACCTCACGGCGCAGCGCGGCGTTGCTCACCAGGGCGCGGCGCAGGAACACCGAGAGGTCGCTCTCCCCCGCCATACCGATGGTGAGGTCGGAGGCGCCGTAGCCGGAGTACACGCGACCGAACCGCTCCTCGAGGTAGTCGCGCAGCCCCTCGGTGAGAGCTTCTCCACCGACGAACCCGTTGAGGTCGTAGGAGTCCCAGTCGAGGCCCTCCGCGTCGAGGCGGTCCCGCAGGTGCTTGAGGAACGGCGGGTACGCGCACACGAGGTAGACGTAGCCGGGACCGAAATGGCGCAGCGTGTCGACGATCTTGTCGATGTCCGGGCCGGTGTTCTTCACCATCCCGATCTTCGACATCGCGATGCCCGTGTTCGTCCCCGTCGCCCACGCCCCCATCGAGAACGCGTTGATGGCGAAGAGCTTCTTCGTGCCGAACAGCAGGGTGATGTACCCCGCGACGTTCTTGTGCACGGTGTTGAGCTCACGCTTGGAACGCATCCAGTTGTACGGCGTGCCGGACGACCCGCTCGACTCGTCGACGACCGTCCCGATCGTCTCGATGCGCCCGTCCCAGCACCGCGCCGCCTCCGGGTACCGGTCGACGTAGTCCGCCTTCGAGGTGGGCCGGTAGTTGGTGAGGTCCCACCAGCGGAACCGGAAACCGTCCTCCTCGATGTAGCGCCGGTACGCGGGCACGTCGAGGTAGGCGTGCTGGCAGATCATCCACGCGTTGAGCCGCGCGAACCGCTCCATCGCCGGGTGGTAGTTGCGCGCCGTGAACCGCCACAGCGCCGGGTGGACCCGGTACAGGCGGTAGACGACCGTGACGGCGAAGGTCGCCAGCCGCAGGGCGGCCTGGCGCAGGGCGCTCGTGCGGGGGCGCTCGTCGGGCTGCGCGAGCGGGGCGGGCCGGCCGGGGTTCGCTGAGGTGGTCACTCGCGGCACACTAGCCAGGAACGGCCCGTGCCGACAGGGCAGGACGCTCGTTCGACATGGGGAGAACACCCCGCTATCGCCCGCAACTATCATCGGTCCATGAGCTCTGGAGGCGACCAGCAGGCCGCCGCGCGCCCGGTCCGCCGCGGTCGCCCGCGGTCGGGACCCTCGATGGCCGACGTCGCGGCGCTCGCCGGGGTGTCCTCCCAGACGGTGTCGCGGGTCTCGACGGGCTCGCAGACCGTCAAGCCCGACACCCGCCGTCGGGTGCTCGCGGCCATGGAGGAGCTCGGCTACTCACCCAACTCGGCGGCACGCGCCCTGCGGTACGCCCACTTCGACGCGATCGGCGTCATCGCGCACCGGCTCGCGCGCACGGGTGAGTCCCGGACGTTCGAGGCCGTCGTGGACGCGGCGCGGCGCGAGGGCAACACCGTGAGCCTCGTCGACGTGCAGAGCCCGTCGTCGGACGACATGAGCGCCGCGGTCGCCCGGCTCACCCACCAGGCGATCGACGGGCTCATCATCATCCGTGCGGAGACCGGGAGTCCGGAGACCCTGTCCCTGCCGGCGAGGATGCCGGTCGTCGTCTCCGACTCCCGGTTCGTCGGTCGCCATCCCGCGGTGGCCACCGACCAGACCGAGGGCACGCGCGCTGCCGTGCAGCACCTCCTCGACCTCGGTCACCGCACGGTGCACCACCTGGCGGGGCCTGCGGACTCCTACCCGGCGCAGATGCGCCTCGAGGCCTGGCGGGCATGCCTCGCGGACGCAGGGCGGCCCGTGCCGGAGCCGTACCTCGGGGACTGGTCCGCGACGTCCGGGTACCACCAGGGCCTGCGCATCGCCCGCGACCCGGGGATCACGGCGGTGTTCAGCGCGAACGACGAGATGGCCGTCGGGCTGTGCCGCGCGCTGCACGAGAACGACCTGGCGGTGCCGGACCAGATCTCCGTCGTCGGGTTCGACGACATCCCGTTGGCCGAGTACCTGTGGCCCCCGCTGACGACCGTCTCCCAGGACTTCACGCAGATCGGCGCGACTCTCGTCCAGCTCCTGCTCGAGCAGATCCGGTCCGGCGAGGTCCTCACCGGCACGCGCCGGCTCGTGCCCGTGGAGCTCGTGGTGCGCGCGAGCACCGCACCTCCGCGACCGCGCGCCTGAGCGGGTCGTCCAGCAACCACGGCGCGACTGACCCTTGACAATGTTTACGTAAACATCAGAGGATCCTCAGGAGCCCTCCGCACGCGACGAGGGTGAACGTCCCATCCAATGGCGGAAGGTTGACAATGAACGACCCCCAATCCTGGCGACGGAGGACCACGGCTGCCGGCGCAGTCGTCGCACTCTGCGCGACAGGTGTCCTCACCCAGATCCCCCGGGCCCCCGAGGCCTCCGCAGCACCCGCGCTCCCCGCACCTGTCGTCGTCACCCCGAACCCGGCCTACGCCGGTCCGGAGTTCGAGGGCTGGGGCACGAGCCTCGTCTGGTTCGCCAACGCGACCGGCGACTACCCCGAGGAGATCCGCGAGGAGCTCTACCAGCTCGTGTTCGGCGAGGAGGGCCTCAACCTCAACGTCGCGCGCTACAACATCGGTGGCGGCAACGCGAGCGACGTCCCCGACTACCTGCGCCCCGGTGGTGCGGTCGAGGGCTGGTGGGCACCTGACCTCGACGCGTCCGACGGCGTGACCTCGAACTACGACGACCGCGCCGCCTACCTCGACTCCTGGGACGCCGAGGACCCGGCCTCGTACAACTGGGACGCCGACGCCACGCAACGCTGGTGGGTCGAGAAGCTCGCCGAGAGCAAGGACGACATGGTCTGGGAGGCCTTCAGCAACTCCCCGCCCTACTTCATGACGACCTCCGGCTTCGTCACCGGGTCCATGGACAAGCGCTCGGACCAGCTCCTCGCGACCGGTGACGCCCCGCAGAAGTTCGTCTCCTACCTCACGAACGTCACGGAGCACATCGAGGACGAGTACGGCATCGAGTTCAAGACCGTCGACCCGTTCAACGAGCCGTGCAACGGCTACTGGGGCACCCCCGCGCTCGGCCCCGACGGCTGGCCCGTCGGCGGCGGCACCACGCAGGAGGGGGCGCAGATCTGCCCCGGGCCTGACGCCAACGACCAGCAGAACGTCATCAACCTCCTCGCCGAGCGCCTCGAGACCTCGACGACCGACGCGATCATCTCCGCGAACGACGAGACCAACCCCGCCCAGTTCGTCAACGCGTGGCGGCAGTACGACGCGCAGACCCGCGCGAACGTCGGACAGATCAACGTCCACACGTACGGCACCAACGGGCGCCTCCAGGCCCGCGATATCGCGAAGACCGCAGGCAAGGACCTGTGGATGAGCGAGGTCGGTGGAGACTTCGTCGGCACCGGCTTCGACCCCGTCACCATCACCGGCGGCCTCGGCATGGCGCAGCGCATGACGGACGACCTCCGCGAGCTCGAGCCCACCGCCTGGGTGTTCTGGCAGGAGGTCGAGGACTACTACAACATGGAGAAGGTGGAGAACCTCAACTGGGGTTCCGTCTTCATCGACTTCGACTGCAACGAGCCCGGCATGGTCGGGTACTCCGAGCGTCGTCTCGCGGACGCCGGGTGGACCGAGGGCGAGCCCATGCCGGCCGAGGCCGAGTGCAAGATCGTCACGAACTCGAAGTACAACACCGCGCGCAACTACACGCAGTTCATCCGCCCCGGTGACCACGTCATCCCGACGAACAACAACCAGTCGACGGCTGCGGTCAAGGCAGACGACTCGGGCGCGACCGTCGTGCACATCAACGACACCACCGCCGCGCGCTCGCTGACGCTCGACCTGTCGAAGTTCGCGACCATCGCCCCCGGTGCGACCGTCACCCCGGTCGTCACGACCGAGGACCCGAGAGTCGAGGACGCCGGGACGAACGCTCTCGTCGAGGGCACGCCCGTCGCGATCCCCGCTGGCGCCACCTCTGTCACGCTCGACGTCCCGGCCAGGTCTGTGACGACGTTCGTCATCGACGGCGTCTCCGGTGTCGCCGAGGACGCGTTCCCCGTCGAGGACGGCGGTTCCTACCAGCTCGTCGGCACCGGCTCCGGCCGCGCACTGACGGCCGGCGCGGACACGCTCACCATCAACGACCTCGCCACGACCAGCGACGCGGTCGCCGGTCAGATGTGGACGTTCCACGAGGTCCCGCAGATCGAGGGCAACCACGAGCGCCGGTTCGTCCTCACGACGACCGACGGTCGCGTCCTCGCCGCCACCGCGGCAGGCACCGACTACCGCACCATGAGCGTCGCGGACGCCATGGCCGACCCCGAGGCGTGGTGGACGTTCAACACCACCGACGGCGCGACCTGGTCGCTCGTCAACGGCTCGCTCGCCCTGGCGCTCGAGATCGGTGGACAGGCCACGGCCGACGGATCCCCCGTCGGCGTCTACGGCTCCAGCGGCGGTGCGCACCAGCGCTGGACCGTCCGTGACACCGCGATCGTCTCGGTGCCCGACGTCCCGGTGAGCACCATCGCCGGTGTCGAGCCGACCCTGCCGTCCGCCGTCGTGCCGCAGTACCGGCACGGCGCCG
Source organism: Sanguibacter sp. Z6_81 (assembly GCF_057180625.1). NCBI lineage: Bacteria > Bacillati > Actinomycetota > Actinomycetes > Micrococcales > Sanguibacteraceae > Sanguibacter > Sanguibacter sp. Z6_81. The sequence goes on from NZ_JBXUFV010000001.1 coordinate 95,120, forward strand.
GTGTGGCCGCCCCCGTCACCTGGGACACGGTCGACCCGGCCGTGTGGGACACCACCGGTTCCGTGACCGTCCTCGGTCAGGGCACCGACGTGTTCGGCAACACCTTCGAGGCTCGGGCGATCGTCGACGTCGGCGGCTTCGTGTCGAGCGACCCGGTCTCCCTCACGACGTACGTGGGGATCACGCTGGAGTCCGTGGTCGACGCCGCGCCCGAGGTCGTCCCCGCCCAGATCGGGGCGTCGAGCCAGCGGTTCGACGCGACCGTCGAGTGGGACTTCACCGGTCTCACGGACGACTCGTTCGCGGACGTCGGGGTCGTCACGATCCCGGGTTCTGCGGCATCGAACGACCCGGCCGGCGACCCCGTGCCGGCGACCCTCTCGGTGATCGTCACCCCGGTGACCGACGTGAACATCGCACCCGAGGTCTCGGGCGCCGTCGCGTCGTCGACCGAGGGCACGTACGGCATCGACCGCACGTACAACCTCGCCCTGTCCGACAAGGGCTGGTCGAACTGGGTCTCCGCCAACAAGCCCACCACGAGCACCCTGACGTACACGTTCGCCGAACCGCGCGACATCAACAGCGTGCGGACGCACTTCTACAAGGACGGCACCACGTCCTGGGCGCAGACCATGACCGTCGACTACCTCGACGGCACGGAGTGGGTGTCGGTCCCCGACCCCGCGCTCACCGTCGACGCACCGGCGGACGGCTCCGCGCCGATCGTCGACATCGACCTCGGGGTCACGACGACGAGCGTGCGCGTGACGCTCAACGCGTTCCCGAACACCCACATGATCGTCTCCGAGGTGGAGATCTTCGCCGACGGACCGTCCGTCGCCGAGGTCGCCGACCTCGCGGCGCTGCGGGTCGACGGCGTCGCCCTCGAGGGCTTCACCGGTGACGTGACCGACTACGCGGTGACCGTCGATGGTTCCCGCTACCCGGTCATCAGCGCGGTCCCCGTCGACTCCGACGCCACCGTGGAGATCACGCAGGCGAGCGACGAGACCGCCGGCCCGGCCACCCTCACGGTGACCGCGGCCGACCGCGCGACGACCCGCACCTACACGGTGGACGTCACCCGACGCGCCGTCGTGTCGGCAGTCGCCATCACCGGTGACGTGCGCGAGGGGCAGACGGTGACGGCCACGACCGTGACCGACCCCGCCGACGCGGACGTCAGCTACGTGTGGACGCTCACGGACCCGACCGCGGACGTCGCTGCGGCGGCCGTCGTGTCGGAGACGGACAGCTACGCGGTGACTGCGGCCGACGTGGGCAAGGAGCTCACGGTCACCGCCGTCGCGACCGCGGCCGGGTTCGAGGACTCTGTCGCCGTGGCGAGCGCACCTGTCGTCGTGCAGGCCGCTCCGGTCATCCCCGAGCCGACGAACCCGGTCGACCCGGGCACGCCGGGCGGACCGACGGACCCGGGCGCCCCCGGCACCCCGACGGACCCGGCACAGCCCGGCGGGCCGTCGGCCCCGGCCGGACCTGGTTCGGGTTCCGGGACCGGCAACGGCTCCGGCGGGACGACGGCCGACGACGGCTGGCTCGCCACCACCGGCAGCCAGGTGATCCCGGTCGCCCTGCTGGCACTGCTCCTCGTCGGAGCCGGCGCGGCACTCCTGGCGCACCACCGCCGCATCAGCGAGGGCTGACCCCAGCCCCTGGCACACGATGACGAGACAGGCCGTCCCCTCACGAGGGGGACGGCCTGTTCCCGTTGCGCCCGCTCCTGCCTGTGCCAGTGTGGACGGGACGAGCCCGGCGACGTGTCGTCCTCGCCAGCACCCGACGACGGAGGCACCCGTGAACGCTCTCGACATCCTCACCGACGGCTTCACCCGCGTGCGGGACAGCCTGCTGCACGCTGCGCACGACCTGTCCCCCGAGCAGCTCGAGACCCGCATCGAGGAGGGCGCCAACACGATCGGGTGGCTCCTGTGGCACACGTCCCGCGTCCAGGACGCGCAGATGGCTGATCTCGCCGGCTCCGCGGAGGTCTGGACGTCAGCCGGCTGGGCGGACAGCTTCGGCCTGGCACTCGACCCGTCCGACACGGGCTACGGCCACATTCCCGAGCAGGTCGCCGCTGTCCGGGGCGTCACGGCGGACCAGCTCGTCGAGTACCACGAGGCCACCCTCGCGCGGACCCGCGAGATCCTCGACGAGCTGAGCGAGGGCGACCTCGACCGTGTGGTCGACCGCTCCTACGACCCACCCGTCACCCTCGCCGTGCGACTCGTGAGCATCCTCGCCGACGACCTCGAGCACGTCGGCCAGGCGGCATACGTCCGCGGGCTGATCGAACGGCGCTGACCGTCACGAAACGGGGCACCCGTTGGTGAATGCGCAGCCACACCCGCTCTGGCGGGTTATGTCCGCGTATCCTCGGGTGCCATGAGGATCGCTGGCGAGCTGTCTGCTACGCACGAAGGAAGGTCGCCATGAGCGCCGGCACGAACTCTCCCCGAGGCGTCCTCCTGCCGATCGTCACCCCCTTCGTGGACGACGCGCTCGATCACGCATCCCTGACGCGCCTCCTCGACCGGTACGCCTCCTCGGGGATCGGTGGCCTCGTGCTCGCCGGCACCACCGGAGAGTCACCCGTGCTCGCCGGCCATGAGGTCGACGACCTCGTCCGCCTCGTGGCGGACCACGTGAGCGGTGCGCTCCCCATCTACCTCGGCATCGCCGGGAACGACACCCGTTCGGTCGCGCGGCAGGTCGAGGCTCACGCCTCTCTCCCTGTCGACGGGTATCTCGTCACCGCGCCCTACTACAACCGACCGTCGCAGTCCGGGCTCGCGGCGCACTTCGGCGCGGTGTGCGAGGCCACCGACCGGCCGGTCATCGTCTACAACATCCCGTATCGCACGGGCGTCAACGTCGAGAACACGACTCTCCTGGCGTTGGCGGACCAGCACGCCAACATCGTCGGGGTCAAGGACTCGTCCGGGGACACGAAGCAGAGCTTCGAGCTCATCCGTGAGGGCGCGGGCCGTCTGGCTGTCCTGACCGGCGAGGACCACATGTTCTACGCGTGCGTCGCGCTCGGTGGCGCTGGCGGGATACTCGCCGCGGCGCACGTCGTCCCAGAACGGTTCGTCTCGGTGTTCACCGGGCTCACCTCAGGCCGCCGGGACGAGGCGCTCGCCACGTGGAACGAGCTGGCCCCATGGATTCCGCTCCTCTTCGGCGAACCCAACCCGGTCCCGCTCAAAGCCTGGCTCGCCGAGCAGGGTCTCATCTCCTCGCCCGAGTGCCGTTACCCGCTGACCCCGGCCACGCCCAGGCTGCTCGCATCGCTGCGCGCACAGCTGCCGCTGGACCCGGTGGGCTGAGCCGACGGGCAGCGTCCGGGCGATCCCCGGCACCGACGTGTCGTCAGAAGGACTACACCTAGCCCAGTGCGACCTCGATACCGGCGCTCGCAGCCGGAGCCTCTTCGTCACCGCATGCCCACGGCAGCATCGACACCAGCAGTGCCTCGGCGTCTGCCCGACGGTCCCTGCCCTCGACGTCACCGTCGAGTCTCACAGAGGTCTTCCACCCGTCGCACACCCATACGGCCGTGTGCGAGTCCGACTCGGTCGAGTACTGGAAACCTGCCCCCGGTGCGTCGGCTTTCAGCGGATCCGCCCCACGCTCCTCCAAGTCCATGAGCACAAACTCATCACCGGTGATCCCCTCACGCGCTGACCTGGTGCGCTCATGGTGGACTATCAGGTACTTTGATTCGCTCTCGGCCTCGAGAAAGCACAAGAAGTCCCGCTCCCCGCTCCAATCGGCCGTCACCGTGGTGTTCACGATCTCGTCGGCGAGCGCGAGCTCGACGCTGACCAGGGATACCCCGTCACAGACGAACGGGGCCTCAGCCACGGGTGGGATCGGGCTCGTATCGGGGTTCGTGCATCCCGCGATCCCGAGCACGAGCACCGTCGAGAGCCAGACCAGGGCGCGCCTCCCGCTCATCACTCCGCCCGTCCTTCCGCCCCGTCCCGCTCATCACCGGCGGAACCTCATGTCATCGTCTCTCGCGTCGCGCGTGCGACCGCGCCAGGGAATGTCCGGCGGGCCGACCATATCGGGACATCCCCGAACCGCACACATGGGGAGAAGTCCACCCCGACCGGGAACCGGCGCGACGAGCCCTAGTCCTCGACCCGCTCCACGGTCGCGACCGGGGCCTCCTCGTCACCGCAGGCCCACGGCAACATCGACACCAGCAGCGCCTCGGCATCCGCTCGACCGTCCCGGCCCTTCACGTCCCCGTCGAGGCCGACCGTTGTCTTCCAGCCGTCGCACACCCATACGGCGGTGTACGAGTCCGACTCGGTCGAATACTGGAAACCTGCCCCCGGTGCGTCCGCTTCCAGCGGATCAGCCCCCCGCTCCTCCCAGTACATGAGCACAAGCTCATCACCGGTGATCCCCTCACGCGCCGACCTGGTGACTTCGTGCTGAACTATCAGGAACTTCGACGTCTTGCCGGTCTTGAGAAGACACAAGAAGTCCCGCTCCCCGCTCCAATCAGCCGTCACCGTGGTGTCCACGATCTCATCGCCGAGAGCGAGCTCGACGCCGTCCAGGGATACCCCGTCACAGACGAACGGGGCCTCAGCCACAGGTGGGATCGGGCTCGTATCGGGGCTCGCGCATCCCGCGAGCCCGAACACGAGCACCGTCGAGAGCCAGACCAGGGCGCGCCTCCCGCTCATCACTCCGCCCCCTCCCCCTGCCCCTTCTCGAACCCCGCGAACGAGGCACCGACGAGCTCCACCGCCTTCGAGGGCACGGGGTCGTTGGCGTCGACCTCGTCGTCCTCGGCGTTGTGCACATCCGTGCAGACCACGTCCTGAGCGCGCGCTTTCAGCAGGTTCGGCCGCATGTCGACACCAGGGCGCACAGGGTTCTCTCCGGCTGTCATTGCGGGCATTCGCACGCCGATGGGCGTCTGGTGCCAGAGTGTCACCCGTCGCAAGTTCCCGCACTGGGCACAAGTCCCCATGCGTCCCGTCGCTGCGTGCCGGGTCCCCCCGACGACCCACGATGTCCCGAGACCCGCGTGGATATCGGCGTTCGTCTACCAGGCCGGGTCGATCCCGGGAATCTCCCGGTCCCACGCATCTGGAGCAGGCTCAACGCACATGCGCGGCAGGATCGACGTCATGGTCAGGTCCCCGAGCCACCGACACCGCCGCACGCGTCACCCTACGGCGGCGACCCCTGGGGGCATTTCGCCTGCCGAACTGCCCCCAGCTGTTCGCGCCGCACCGCTCCGGACAGCCCCGTCCAACCGCCTCAAACACACGAGTGCCCCACAGTGCCCCCAGAATCGGCCCGTTCCCGGGCAAGAAGAAACCCCGCCTCACTGCGTTTCCGCAGGTGAGACGGGGTTTCCGTGTGAGCCGCCTATCAGAATCGAACTGATGACCTTCTCATTACGAGTGAGACGCTCTACCGACTGAGCTAAGGCGGCCGGTCGTCACGCGGACTGCGGCGTGCGCCGCGGACCTGTGTGAAGAACCGCGCTCACTCTACATAGCCGGAGGCCCAGTCACCAAAGCGGGTGCCGGACGCGCGTGCTGGGCTCAGCAGACGAGCCCGTCCGGCGGGACGATGTCGTCGACGAAGTACTCGTCCACGGCGTTGAGGATGCAGTCGTTCGACATGCCGTACGCCGTGTGGCCCTCCCCCTCGTAGGTGACGAGGACGGCGGACTCGAGCTGGTCCGCGAGACCCTGGGCCCACACGTACGGGGTGGCCGGGTCGTTCGTCGTCCCGATGACGACGATGGGCGCTGCACCGGGGGCGGAGAGGTCGAAGTCCTGCACGACCGCCGGGAACGGCCAGGTCGCGCAGGTGAGGCCTCCGTACCCGAAGAACGACCCCATGGTGGGGGCGGCCGCCGTGATCTCGGCGGCCTCGGCGTCCATCGTCGCCCGGTCGGTGGACCCGCGGGAGTCGAGGCAGTTGATCGCTCGGAAGGCCTCCCCCTGGTTGTCCGCGTACGTGCCGTCGTCGTTGCGACCGTTGTAGTCGTCCGCGCTGTCGAGCAGCTCGGACCCGTCACCGGCGAACGCGGACTCGAGGGCGGTCGTGAGCGTCCCCCACAGCTGCTGCGAGTACAGCGGCTGGGCGATCCCGTAGAAGCCCGCCGTCTGCGTGAGCTCCCGCCCGTCCGGGTCGTCGGTGGGCAGCGGTGACGTGAGCAGTCCGTCGAGGAACGCCTGGATCTGCGCCATGCCCTCGTCGACCGTCCCCTTCACCGGGCAGCCCGCGTCCGTCTGGCAGTCCTCGACGTACGCACGCAGCGCGTTCTCGAACCCCACCGCCTGCTGCAGGCTCTGCTCGTGCGGCGTCAGACGCAGGTCGATGGCCCCGTCGAGAACCATCTTCCCGACCTTCTCGGGGTAGAGGCCGGCGTACGTCGCCCCCAGCTGCGTGCCGTAGGAGTACCCGAGGTAGTTGAGCTGGGGGTCTCCGACGACGTACCGGATGACGTCCATGTCCCGTGCGGCGCTCTGCGTGTCGACCTCACCGAGGATGACGCCCGTGTTGGCGAGGCACTTCTCGCCGAACTCCGTGGCGTCGGCCTCGATCTCGGCGAGGCCCGCGTCGTCGAGCGGGTAGGTCTTGGCGTTCGCCTCGTCCTTCTCCTCGTCCGTCAGGCACGTCACCGGGTTCGAGTCACCCACCCCGCGGGGGTCGAAGCCCAGGACGTCGTAGTTGTCGATGAGCGGCGCGCCCCAGATGAGCGGCACGTAGGTGACGAACTCCACCCCCGACCCTCCGGGGCCGCCCGGATTGAGCAGGACCGTGCCCATGGGGTCGTTCGTGGAGAGGTGGCGCTTCGCAGCGAGGGGGAAGGACCCGGCGGACGGGTTGTCCCAGTCGATCGGCACGGTGATGTCCGCGCACTCGAAGCTGCCGCACTTCTCCCACGCGACGTCCTGCTCGTAGAACGGCAGAAGATCGTCCGGGATGTCCTCGTCCGGCCGCGGGCGGTCGCGCGGGTCGTCGGCGCTCGGTTCGTCCGTGGGCTCGGCGGTGACCTCGATGTTCGTCCGCGACTTCGGTGCCGGGTCTGAGCCGCACGCGGCGAGCAGGAGCGACGCGCCCGCGACGGCGGCCATGACCTGCATGGCGCGCGTACGCCCGCCGACCCCGGACCGGGGTGACCCGCGCCCCACGGATGCGTCGTCGGGTGGCGTCAGGGCGTTCTCGGGTCGGGTCACAGGTCAAAACTAACGAATGAACCTGACAAATGAGAACGTGAACCCGGTCCGGGCGCGTCACCCCTGGGGGCGCAGCGCGATGGCCATCGCCTCGAGCGCGAGCACCGGTGAGACGTTCCCGGCGAGGCGGGTGCGTGCCACGCCGATCGCGTCCATGCGCCGCACGGTCTGCTCCGGGGTCGACTCCTCCGCGAGCGTCCGCACCGACTCCGCGAGCTCGGTGTTGACGAGGTCGACCTCCGCGCCGAGCTGCACGACGAGGACGTCCCGGTACAGGGACAGCAGGTCGATCATCGCGCGGTCGAGCACGTCGCGTTGGCGGCGCGTGGCGCGGCGCTTCTGGTCGTCCTCCATCTGCTTGACCTGGGAGCGCAACGACGGCGGCAGGTTCTGTCCCGCCTCCGCCCCGAGCGACCGCAGCAGCTCCGTCTTCTCCGTGGCGTCCCGCTCCTCGGTCGCGGCCTTCGCCTCCGCCTGGGCGACCTCGACGAGCTCGCCGGCGGCGATCACGGCGTCCGGCACGCCCCGGATGCGGCGCGCGATCGCCAGGACCGACGAGCGCCGGTCCCGGGCGCCCGCATCGCGTGCCAGACGCCGGGCCAGACCGATGTGCGACTGTGCGGCGCGTGCGCTGGCGAGCGCGACGGCGGGCTCCACCCCGTCGCGGGACTCGAGCAGCGCGGCCACGGCCTCGACGGGCGGGACGCGCAACGACACCCCGCGGCACCGCGAGCGGATCGTCACCATGACGTCCTGCGGGCTCGGCGCGCACAGCAACCACACGGTGCGGGGCGGTGGCTCCTCGATCGCCTTGAGCAGGACGTTGGTCGTCCGCTCGGCCATGCGGTCGGCGTCCTCGACGATGATCGTCCGCCAGCGGCCCTGCGAGGGAGACCTGGAGGCGAGGGTGATGAGGTCGCGGACCTCGTCGATCGCGATCGTCACCTTCTCCGTCGCCACGACCGTGAGGTCCGCGTGGGTCCCGCGCAGGGTCGTCGTGCACGCCTGGCACACGCCGCAGCCGCCCGTCTCGCACTGCAGGGCCGCCGCGAACGCGCGCGCGGCGTTGGACCTCCCCGATCCCGGCGGACCGGTGAGCAGCCACGCGTGGGTCATCGCGGCCGGGTCCTCGATCGCGCCGCGGAGCGTCGCCACGGCGTCCTCCTGCCCGACGACGTCGTCCCAGACGCTCACGTGGCGCTCCCGGCCGGAAGCTCCAGGCGCCGGGCGACCGCCGCACGGACGCGCGCCTGGACGTCGTCGAGCGGCAGTCCGGCGTCGATCACGACCCAGCGCCCGGGATCCTCCGCCGCACGGTCGAGGAACGCCTGCCGCGTCCGGCGGTGGAACTCGTCGCCCGCCCGCTCCAGGCGGTCCGGGGAGCCGGTCAGCCGGCTCGACGCCGCGACGGGGTCGAGGTCGAGCAGGAAGGTCACGTGGGGCATGAGCCCCTGCGTCGCCCAGCGGGAGAGCTCCTCGACCTCCGCTGCCCCGAGGGAACGCCCGCCCGCCTGGTACGCCACGGAGGAGTCGAGGTACCGGTCGGTGATGACGACGGCGCCGCGCTCGAGGGCGGGCCGGACGGTCTGGGCCACGTGCTGCGCCCGGTCCGCCGCATAGATGAGAGCCTCCGCGCGGGGGTCCATGTCCCCGCCGTGCAGGACCGCCTGTCGGAGCACCTGACCGAGCTCCGTGCCCCCGGGCTCGCGCGTGAGGACGACCTCGCGTCCCGTCAGGCCGTGCAGCCAGTCCCCGAGGAGGCGCGCCTGGCTCGTCTTGCCGACACCGTCGCCGCCCTCGAAGGAGATGAAGTAGCCGCTGGGGGTGGGGTCGCTCACGATGCCACCCTAACCGGGCCCGTCCACACAGGGTTCACGCATAGGCTGGTCGGGTGGTGACACCAGGTGAGGCCTTCAGCGACCGCACGTTCGACGCCGTCCTGCTCGACATGGACGGGACGCTCATCAGCTCGATCGAGGCGGTGGACCGCAGCTGGTCCCTGTGGGCCGGCGAGCACGGGTTCGACCCCGAGACGTTCCAGATCCCGCACGGCACACCCGCGCGGGACATCGTCTCCGGGCTCCTGCCGCCGGAGGACGTCGACACCGCCCTCGCCCGGATCACGGCCATCGAGCTCGCGGACACCGGGGGCGTCGTCGTCCTCGACGGGGTCCGTGAGCTCCTCGAGACTCTCCCCCCGAGCCGCTTCGCGATCGTCACCTCCTGCACCCGGGACCTCGCCGTCACCCGCCTCGCGGCGACCGGGATGGACCAGCCGCTCGTCGTCGTCACCGCCGACGACGTCGCGCACGGCAAGCCGGACCCCGAGCCGTTCCTCCTCGGCGCATCCCGCCTCGGCGTGGACCCGGAGCGCTGCCTCGTCGTGGAGGACGCCCCGGCGGGACTCGCCGCGGGCCGCGCCGCCGGGTGCACGACGCTCGCCGTCGGCGGCACCCACGACCTGGCGGACCTCGATGCCGACGCGCACACCGACGGGCTCGGCAGCGTCCAGATCATCGCGTGCCCGGACGGCTCCCTCGCCGTCCTCGACGCCCCCGCCGTGCGGGAGACCGCCGCGGCCGGCGGCACGAGCAGGGAGGTCTGATCGTGTTCGGACGACGCCGCCCGAAGCCCACGACGGCGACGCCTGCGGGCAGGACGCGGGGCATGCGCATGACCGAGAAGCTCCTGCCGATCTTCGGCCCCGCCCAGGTGGGCAGCAGCACCGCCCCCGTGCGCCCGCCCAGCGAGGCAGAGGTGAACCGCGACGCGACGCTGCGCACCGAGCTCACCCGGGTCGTCGGGCCGGACGGACGCAGCTATGTCGTGTCCGCCCCCGCTGACGGGACACGGCCCGCACCACGCGCGCCGCACGACACGACCGACGCCTGACGGGGCGGGCCGCGGCTAGGGGCTCGGCCGCTCGTCCGGGTAGACGACCCCGAGCTGGGCACGGACGTCGTCCATGAGCACCATGAGCTCGAGCGTCTGGTCGAGCGTCATGCGGGGGCTCTCGGTGAGCCCCTGCGAGATGCACCGCGCCACTTCCGCCGCCTCGTACTGCTTGCCCCCGCCGAGGAGGGCGCCCGCGGCGTCGCGCGGCCGACCGTCGTACTCCTGGGTGGAGCCGTCTGCCCGCCGGAGCGTGAAGGTCGTCGGCAGGTAGTAGTCCGGTGCGATGTCGATGCGCCCGGTGGACCCGATGATGTGCGCGCTCGCGGGCGACGTCGCACGGACCGACGTGGTGAGCGTCGAGAGCGCCTCCTGCCCGTACCGCAGGACGATCGTCTCGTGGACGTCGACGCCCGTCGGGGCGAGCAGACCCGTGGCCCGGACCTCGTCGGGCACCCCGAGGACGTCCACCGCGAAGGCCAGCGGGTAGATCCCGAGGTCGAGCAGGGCGCCCCCGGCCAGGTCCGGGTTGAACAGCCGGTGCTCGGGGTCGTAGTCGACCTGCACGTTGAACCCCGCACGCACCTCGCGGACCTCACCGATGTCGCCGCGCGCGATGATCTCCCGGATGACGGCGACGTGCGGCAGGTGCCGCGTCATCATCGCCTCCATGCAGAACACGCCCGCGGCCCGCGCGGCGTCGACGACCTGGCGGGCCTCGGCGGTGTTGCGCGTGAACGCCTTCTCGACGAGCACGTGCTTGCCGGCGCCGATCGCGAGCAGCGCGTGGTCGCAGTGGTGGGAGTGCGGCGTCGCGATGTAGACAGCATCGACGTCCGGGTCGGCGACGAGCTCCTCGTAGGAGCCGTACGCCCGCTCGATCCCGTGCTTCGCAGCGAACTTCACGGCCTTGGCCACGTCCCGCGAACCAGCGGCGATGACCTCGCCCGCTGTGTAGCGCGCGACCTCGTCGGCGAACGACCCGCCGATGTACCCGGCCCCGAGGACCCCCCAACGGATCGCGGGAGCCTCCAGCGGGTCGGGGACCGCCTCGGTGACCGCAGCGAAGGATGACGGCGCGAGTGGTGTAGAGGTCATGGTGCGGTGCTCTCCCCGGGGTAGGTCAGGCCGATCTGCCGACGGACCTCGTCCATCGTGCGCATGACGTCGAGTGTGCCCTGCCACGTCATGCGCGGGGACTCCATCTCACCCGCGGTGATGCGCCGCGCGACCTCTGCTGCCTCGAACTCCAGCCCCTTGACCGCGGGACGCTCGTAGCTCGTCACGGACCCGTCGGAACGGATCACCCGGAACGCAGAAGGGGCATAGAACGCGCCGTCCACCTCGATGCGGCCGGCAGTGCCCGAGATCGACGCGGTGGTCGGCGTCCGGGACCACAGCGTCGTGTGCAGCAGCGCATGGACGTCGTCGGGGTACTCGAGGACCATCGAGACCTGGCCGTCGACGCCCGTCTCCGTGAGCTGTCCGAGAGCCGTGATCGAGGTCGGGACACCCAGGATGTCGTGCGCGAACGACACGGGATACACGCCGAGGTCCAGCAGGGCGCCGCCCGCGAGGTCGGGGTTGAACAACCGGTGCTCCGGGTCGGCGGCGAACGCCTGCCCGTGGTCGGCGACGAGGGAGACGACGTCGCCGATCTCGCCACGGGCCAGCACCGCGCGCAGCGCCGCGACGTGCGGCAGGAACCGCGTCCACATGGCCTCCATGACGAACACGCCCTGCTCGCGGGCCGCGTCGAAGATCTCCTGCGCCTCCCCGGTGCTGCGCGCGAACGACTTCTCGACGAGCACGTGCTTGCCGGCCGCGACGGCGAGCAGCGCGTGGTCGCGATGGTGCGAGTGAGGCGTCGCGACGTACACCGCGTCGACGTCCGGGTCCGCCACGAGGTCCTCGTAGGAGCCGTGCAGCCGCGCGGCAGCGGCGTCGGCCCCGAGGTTGGCCTCCGCGAACGCGCGGGCCTTCTCGGGGTCACGTGATCCGACAGCCACGACGCGCGACGACGTCGCGGTGGTGACGGCCCGCCCGAACGTTCCCGCGATGCCGCCGGCACCGAGGATCCCCCACCGGATCGCCGGAGCGTCCATCGGCGACGCGGCGCTCCCGGTGATGTCCTGGAAGGGAGCCGTCTGCGTGGTGGAGACGGACGCGGACGCCGAGGCGACCGACGGGTTCTGCGCGATCAGGGCGGCGTTGCTCTCTGTCATGCCCCAACGCTAGCGGAGGACCCCCGGCGGGGCCGCGGGCCGGACCGCGTGTCAGGCGGCCGGCGGCTTCTTGGCTGCGGCCTTCTTCGCCGGTGCCTTCTTCGCAGGGGCCTTCTTGGCCGGCGCCTTCTTCGCGGTCGCCCGCGTCGTCGTGCGCTTCACGGGGCCCTTGGCCCGCTTCTCCGCGAGGAGCTCGACCGCCTGCTCGTGCGTGATGCCCTCGATGGTCACGTCCTTGGGCAGCGTCCGGTTGGTCGCGCCGTCGGTGACGTACGCCCCGAAGCGGCCCTCCTTGATGACGATCGGCTTGCCCGACGTCGGGTCCTCGCCGAGCTCCTTGAGCGGCGGCGCCGCGGTCGCACCGCGACCACGCTTGGGCTGGGCGTAGATCTCGAGCGCCTCGTCGAGCGTGACGGTGAACATCGCCTCCTCGCTCGGGAGGGTGCGGGAGTCCGTGCCCCGCTTGAGGTACGGCCCGTACCGCCCGTTCTGCGCCGTGATCTCGACGCCGGTCTCCGGGTCGGTGCCCACCACGCGCGGGAGGGACAGGAGCATGAGGGCGTCGTCGAGCGTCACCGTCTGCACGGACATCGTCTTGAGCAGGGACGCGGTCCGCGGCTTCGGCAACGCGGCCTTCGCCCGCTTGAGCGCGGCCGCCGAGAGCCCTTCCTCGAACGTCGGCTCGGGGAGCAGCTCCGTGACGTACGGCCCGTACCGACCGGCCTTGGCCACGATCGTCGTGCCCGTCGCCGGGTCCTGGCCGAGGACGGTGTCCCCGTCGCCCTGCGTCTCGAGGAGCTCGCGCGCCTTCGCGACCGTGAGCTCGTCCGGCGCGACCTCGTCGGGCACGGACGCGCGCGGCGGGTTCTCGCCCTCCGCGACCTCGGCCGCCGTGTCCTCGATGTACGGGCCGTACCGCCCGACGCGCAGCGTGATGCCCTCACCGATCGGCACGGAGTTGATGTCCCGCGCGTCGATGTCGCCGAGGTGCTCGACGAGGGAGCGCAGGCCCGCGTTGGCCGGCGCGCCGTCACCGGCACCCTCCGCACCGAAGTAGAACCGCGTGAGCCACTCGACGCGCTCGGTGTCACCGGCCGCGATCGCGTCGAGGTCGGCCTCCATCGCAGCGGTGAAGTCGTAGTCGACGAGCGTGCCGAAGTGCTCCTCGAGGAGCCGGATGACGGCGAACGCCAACCAGCTCGGCACGAGCGCCTGCCCCCGGGACAGGACGTAGCCACGGTCCTGGATGACGGAGATCGTCGACGCGTACGTCGAGGGACGGCCGATGCCCCGCTCCTCGAGCGCCTTGACGAGGCTCGCCTCGGTGTAGCGCGGGGGCGCGGACGTCGAGTGACCGTCTGCGGCGAGGTCCCGGGACGTCAGGGCGTCGCCCTGGGCCATCTGCGGGAGCCGGACGTCGCCGTCGGACTTCTTCGCCTTCGGGGCGCCGTCGGTGTCCGTGTCGTAGCGCTCGGTGTCGCGGCCCTCCTCGTACGCGGCGAGGAAGCCGCGGAAGGTGATGACCGTGCCGGACGCCGCGAACACGGCGTCGGGCCGGGAACCGTCCGCGGTCGCGGTGCCGGTCACGCCCAGCCGCACCGACGCCGTCGATCCGCGGGCGTCGCCCATCTGCGAGGCGACGGTGCGCTTCCAGATGAGCTCGTAGAGCTTGAACTGGTCGCCGCTGATCTCGCGCGAGACCTGCGCCGGTGTCCGGAACGAGTCCCCGGCGGGACGGATGGCCTCGTGCGCCTCCTGCGCGCCCTTGTTCTTCGAGGCGTAGACGCGCGGGGCGTCCGGCACGAACTCCGGCCCGTACAGCTCCGCGGCCTGGCGCCGGGCAGCGTCCGTCGCCTGGGTGGACAGCGACGGGGAGTCCGTCCGCATGTACGTGATGTAACCGTTCTCGTACAGCGTCTGGGCGGTGCGCATCGCCTGCCGCGAGGACATGCGCAGCTTGCGCGACGCCTCCTGCTGGAGGGTCGACGTCGTGAACGGAGCGGCGGGGCGGCGCGTGTACGGCTTGGTCTCGAGGCTGCGGACCTCGGCCGGCTGGTCGCTCAGTGCGGCGACGAGCGACGTCGCCGCGGCCTCGTCGAGGTGCACGACGCCCTTGGACGACTTCAGGCGCCCGGAGTCGTCGAAGTCGCGTCCGGTCGCGACCCGCTGGCCGTCCACCTGGACGAGCTTCGCGGAGAACCACTCCCCGGCGTCGTCCCCGGCGACCGTGGTGAACTCACCCGCGACGTCCCAGTAGCTGGCGGGCACGAACGCCATGCGCTCGCGCTCACGCTCCACGACGAGGCGCGTCGCGACGGACTGGACGCGCCCGGCGGACAGGCCCTGGCGGACCTTGCGCCACAGCACGGGCGACACCTCGTAGCCGTACAGGCGGTCGAGGATGCGGCGGGTCTCCTGGGCGTCGACGAGGCGGTCGTCGAGCTCGCGGGTGTTCTCGAGGGCGCGCTGGATCGCTTCCTTGGTGATCTCGTGGAAGACCATGCGCTTGACCGGGACCTTGGGCTTGAGCTCCTGGAGGAGGTGCCAGGCGATGGCCTCGCCCTCCCGGTCCTCGTCGGTCGCGAGGTAGAGCTCGTCGGCGTTCTTCAACGCACGCTTGAGCTCGGCGACCTTCTTCTTCTTGTCCGCATAGACCTCGTAGTAGGGCTCGAACCCGCCCTCGACGTTCACGGCAAACTTCCCGAAGGGCCCCTTCTTCATCTCCGCCGGCATCTCGGACGGCTGCGGCAGGTCGCGGATGTGCCCGACGCTCGCCTCGACCTCGTAGTCGTCGCCGAGGTATCCGGCGATCGTGCGCGCCTTGGCGGGCGACTCCACGATGACGAGCTTGCGACCAGCGGACATTCAGAGCCTGCTTCCAGAACGACGGTGCGGAACGGGTCAGGGCGGACGACGATGGGCCGCACGCCACGAGCACGGGCTTTTCGAGGCCCGGTTTTGCAGCCTACGGCTTCCCGGCGGGGGCGTCACACCGGGCGGGGCGTCAGCGGGGACGGGCGACAGCCTGCCGCAGGGCGAGGAGCAGAGCGAACACGAAGGCTGTCGTGGCGACGACACCGCACGCCCCACCGACGTACGCGACGACCTCGGCGGTGCGGGACACCGACTCCGAACCAGACAGCACGGGCGCGGTCTGCCGGATCGCCCACGCGGCGGCGGCACCGGCGACGACGGCGCACATCGTCAGGACGAGCACCGCCCAGGCCGTCCCGGTGGCCCGCGGCCCGACCGCTGCGCGTTCCGCATCCGCCGCCACGTCAGCGGGGTCGAGCGCGGAGGGCAGCGAGACGCCGCACACGAGCGCCCCCCAGAACAGCACGACGAGCAGGGCTGCGATGACGTCGCTCGGACGGTGCCACTGCCCGACGAGCGTCGAGATGCCCGTCGCCGCGGTGTACGCCGCCCCGAGGACGGCGACCGCCGGCCGGGCGCGGCGGGGCACGGCGAGCACGAGGGCGATCGACACGGACCCGGCGACGGTCGTGTGCCCGCTGGGCAAGCTGTTGCTCAGGGAGTCCACACCGAGGTCCGGACGGTCGAGGACCCACTTCTTGAGCACCTGGGTGGAGATGTTCGCGCCACCGATGAGCACGGCGACCTGCGCGGCGAGCTGCCACCGTCGGCGCACGAGGGCGATGCCGCCGGCGATGACGACGCCGAGGACGACGAAGCCCACCGAGACCATGTCGAGGACCGACTCGGCGATCCCCCACAGCGTGTTCTGGCCGCGGGTGGCGCCCTCGAAGGCGAGCTCCTCCAGGCGCTGCCCGCGCACGTCCGCGACGAGGGTGCCCCACACGAGCACGAATCCGACGACGGCGACGGCACCGAGCACCAGCGCCCATACGCGTCGGCCGCGCGAGACCCGGCGGTCTGCGTGGTCGGCCACGAGCAGCGTGGGTCGGAGGTCGGAGTTCACGGGTCCAAGGTATGCCAGACGTGTGTGGATTCGCTGGAGACCGTGTCTAGGACGTGGGCGGGCGCCCCTCCATCCGGCCGGCAGCGGCTCGGACCATCGCGTGGAGCACCGGGCTGTGCAGGAGGCGTACCGGCGCGAGATACAGGCGCCCGCGCCGCCCGTGAACACTGACGGCGGTGGTCACCCGCACGAGCCGGGCAGCCGCGTCGACACCCACACCCACGCGGAAGTCGAGATGGTTGTCCGGCGTGACGATGACCGCCTCCTCGCCGTGCACGTCGTCGACCCGGAAGACGTCGGCACGGGCCCGCGGGACGCCGACGAGCGGCGCGAGGAGCTGCCGGAGGCCGAGCGCGATCCGGACCCACGCGGGCGCTCGCCGCACCGAGAAGATCTCGCGCGCCCAGGCCACCGGGTCCGTCACCGCCCCGGGGGGAACTGCCGTGATGGCCATCTCGGCGAAGTCGGGACGGGGGATCCCGTCGAAGGCCCTGCTGACGTACGTCGGCTGATGTGTCATCCCGGCTCCCCACCTCGAGCGGACCCATACGGTGCCGTATGGCGCAATCCAGACGGTACCGTATGGTCATGCCGCCCGTCACTCGCCACGATGCGTCCCGCTGGGTCGACGCTGCGTACGACACCTTCACCCGGGACGGCCTCGACGCCGTGCGCGTCGAGCCCCTCGCCCGCACGATGGGGACGAGCAAGGGGTCCTTCTACTGGCACTTCGCCGACCGGCAGGCACTCCTCACCGCCGTGCTCGAGCGCTGGGCCGCCGAGACGGAGCGGATCATCGAAGGGATCGAGGCCGCACCCGGGACAGGCCGGGACCGCTTCGCCCTGCTGTCCCGCGCCGTGTCCCGGCGGACCTCGCCGCGCCGCGGCGAGATGCTCCTCTACACCCAGACGGACCACCCCGGGGTGGTCGACGTCCTGCGCCGGGTCACCGCTCGGCGCCTGGCGGTCACCGCCTCCATCCTCGAAGAGGTCGGGTATCCGCCGCAGGACGCCCGGACACGCGCGACCCTCGCGCTCGCCACGGTGCTGGGCGTGCAGCAGCTGGCGGATGCCACCGGGGACGTCGTCGCTGACGCCGGTGCGGATGGGCGAGCACTGCTCGAGGTCAGCCTCGAGATGATCCTCGGCGCGAACGGCGCTACGGAGCGCTGACGAGGAACCCGTCACGGACCAGACCGCGGACCGCTGGCAGCAGCTCGGCGGCGAGGTCGTCGGCCGGGACAGCCAGGAGCTCGGCGATGGCCCCGAGCAGCTGGCCGACGGTCAGCTCGCCGTCGCACGCTCCGACGAGCGCAGCGAGACCGGTCGAGGAGTGCACCCCGCGCCCCAGGCCGTCGCCCTGCCGGATGAGCACGACGTCCGGGTCGCTCGCCCCGGGCGTGTAGAACCGCTCCTCCGTGACGTCGTCCGCGACGACGAGCCGCTCGTCGGCGAGCTGCGCGTCCGAGCGGGCAGCGCACCAGTCGTGCGCCGCGAGGCTCGCAGCGAGGTGCCCACCCAGCGGCTGCCGGACCGAGCCGGTGTGCTCCTCGAGACGGCGCAGCGTCGGTCGGCCGTCGAGCGGCCGGCGCAGGGTGACGATGCCGAACCCGACACCCTCGACGTCGCGCGACGCGAAGTCGTCGAGCCACGCGGCGTACGCGGCCACCCACGCGTCAGGCTCACGTTCCGGCGTCGTACCGCCGTCGCGGATCCACGTTTCCGCGTACTCCGCCGGATCCTGGACCTCCCGCTGGATGACCCAGCCGTCGAGTCCCGCCTCGTCGAGCCACGACCCCACGCGCTCCGTCCACGGCTCGCCGCGGCGGTGCTCCCAGTTGCCGAGGAGCTGCGCGACGCCACCGGGCGCGAGCACGCTGCCCACGCCCGTGACGAGGTCCCGGACGAGGTCGTCGCCCGCACGGCCGCCGTCGCGGTACTCGTACGTGGGGATCCCCGCGCCGCCCCCGGCGCGGCGCGGGGTGATGACGAAGGGCGGGTTGGACACGACGAGGTCGAACTCCTCGCCCTCGACCGGCTCGAGCATGGATCCCAGCCGCAGGTCCAGCGTGGCACCGTCGAGCGCCGCGTTGAACGCGGCGAACCGCAGCGCCCGGGCGGAGATGTCCGTCCCGACGACGTGCCGCGCGTGGCGCGCGGCGTGCAGGGCCTGCACGCCGCAGCCCGTCCCGAGATCGAGCACGCGCTCCCGGGGGGTCCGCATGGTCACCTGCGCGAGAGTCGTCGACGCGCCACCGGCGCCGAGGACGTGGTCCGCCGCGAGACGGGTGCCGGTCGCGAGCTCCCCGAGGTCGGAGGCAAGCCACCAGTTCACCGGTCCGGCGGCATCGTCGGCGGAGTAGGGACGCAGGTCCATGAGGGGCGCCACGTCGTCGTCCGCGCCCGCGCCCGCGCGGTCCACGAGCCCTAGCGCGACAGCGCCGTCGGCTCCGAGGGTGGGGAGGGCGGCGTCGAGCTCGGCGGCGCGCACGGGACGGCCGAGGACGAACGCACGGGTGAGGACGGCCACCGGCTCCGGTCGCTGCGTCGCTCGCAGGGCGGGGAGCGCCTGCTCCCGGTGCAGCGCCGCCGACGCGATCGGGCCCAGGAGCTCCTCGACACCGCTCACCGTGAACACCGCGGACCGCAGGTCCTCGCGGAGCGCGTCCACGAGTCGGGGATCGGTGGTGGGGCCAGGGCGCTGCGAGGGGACGGTCATGACTCCATGATCGCGCAGGAGGCCGCCCCGCACGGCGGGACGGCCTCCTCGTGCAGCGTGATGACGCGAGCGTCAGGCCTCGCAGTTCTCGGCCATGAACTCGTCGACCCGCTCGCCGGCCTCGGTGACCTCGTCGGAGTCGATCTCCTCCGTGGCGGCGAGGAACTTCTCCTGGTCGTCCGGGTTGGTGATGTCGAGGTCGGAGATCTGGTCGATCATCGAGCCGAGAGCGTCGGTGAGCGTCTCCCAGTCGTCCTTGATGTCGCTGGGCGGGTCGACCGCCTCGATCTGGTCCTGAACGTCCGCGAGAGCCGTCTTGTAGCCCTCCTCGTCCGAGGGGTCGATGTCATCCATGAACGTCATGTTCTGGATCTCGTCGGCGTCCGTGCAGAACTTGTCGACGTCGCCGCCACCGCTGCAACCAGCGAGAAGACCTGCGAGGAGGACAGCGACGCCGGACGTCGCGAGGACGGGAAAACGCTTCGTGTGAGTGGTCATGGAGTCATAGTGGTGGGCGGGCACGAGGCCCCGCAACCGGATCGGTGGTGGACCTCTCCCCATGCACCGGCCGCAAGATCACCCGCTGATGCCCCGCTGGGCCGCGACACGGAGGTCGGCGACGACCGGGAAGTGGTCGCTCCCACGGTGCGCCGCGGGAGTGCCGAGGGTCTCGACCCGATCGACCGCGACACCGGACCCCACGAGCACCCCGTCGATCCGCCGGCGCGGCCTCGCGACGGAGAAGGTGCGGTCCGCAGAACCGGCGGCGGCATCACGCAGGAGAGGTGCGAACCCCGCCCAGCTGGGTCCGTCCGGCGGCTCGTTGAGGTCACCGACGACGACGCACCGCCCGGGCCCCGCCGCCCGCACGATGCCGGTGAGTGCGGCGACGTGGTCCGCGCGCTCCCTGGCGTCGAGGCCGAGGTGCACGCTGATGACGACCACGTCACCGAGGTCGACGAGCGCGTAGCCGCGCCGCGTCGGCCACACGAGCCGCGCGCGCCGGTACCACCACTTCCACGGCAGGGGTCGCCCCGCGACGCGCACAGCACGTGCCGCGACCTGCGGCGTGACGAGGAGCGCGGTGGTGAACGCTCCGAACGGGCCTCCACCCGCCACGAGGCAGACCATGCCGACGTCCTCGGCGAAGCGGCGCATCCGGCGTCGCCCGGTGAGCCTGCGCGGCGGCTCCTGGATCGCGACGACGTCCGCACCGGACTCGCGCACGACCTCCAGCACCGCGGACCGGTCGATCGACAGTCCCTTGATGTTGTAGCTGAGCACCCGGAGCTGCTCGTCGTCGTCGCTCATGGCCGCCACGGTAGGTGGCGCCCGTGCGACCTGCTCGTCGACATGCGTCGGACGAGCGGGTCGCACGGCTAGAGCTGGGCGTGCGCCTCGAGCGGCTTCTCGTCGAGCGACTGGGCGTCGAGCTTCGCGACGCGGAGCCGGGAGGCGACGATCGCGCCGAACGCGATGGCCGTGGCGAGGACCGCGACGCCGATGCGCAGGGCGTGGTTCGCGTCGTCGGGGACACTCATCGCGACGATCGCCGGAGCGATGAGCAGCGCGACGAGGTTCATCACCTTGATGAGGGGGTTGATGGCCGGTCCCGCGGTGTCCTTGAACGGGTCGCCGACGGTGTCCCCGATGATGACGGCCTCGTGGGCGAGCGACCCCTTGCCGCCGTAGTGGCCGTCCTCGATGATCTTCTTCGCGTTGTCCCACGAGCCGCCGGAGTTCGCGAGGAACACGGCCATGAGGACACCGGCGCCGATGGCCCCGGCGAGGAACCCGGCGAGGGGACCCACGCCGAGCCCGAACCCCACGGCGATCGGGGCGAACGCCGCGAGGAGGCCGGGCGTCGCGAGCTCCCGCAGGGAGTCCCGCGTGCAGATGTCCACGACCCTGCCGTACTCGGGGCGCTCGTCGTACGTCATGATCCCGGGGTGCTCGCGGAACTGGCGGCGCACCTCGAAGACGATCGCGCCGGCGGCGCGCGTCACGGCGTCGATGGCCAGGCCGGAGAAGAGGAAGACGGTCGCCGCCCCGAGGATCACCCCGACGAGCGTCACCGGCGAGGTGATGTCGTAGGAGAGCATCGCGTCGACGATGCCGTTGGCCCCCGCGTCGTCGATGTCCGCGATCGCGGTGGTCACGGCGTCGCGGTAGGAGCCGAACAGTGCCGTCGCGGCGAGGACGGCCGTGGCGATCGCGATGCCCTTGGTGATCGCCTTCGTCGTGTTGCCGACGGCGTCGAGGTCCGTGAGCACCTGCGCACCGTCCTCGTCGACGTCGCCGGACATCTCTGCGATGCCCTGCGCGTTGTCGGAGACGGGGCCGAAGGTGTCCATCGCGACGATGACACCGACGGTGGTGAGGAGCCCGCAACCGGCGAGCGCGACGAGGTAGAGCGACAGGCCGATGGATCCGCCGGCGAGGAGGAACACACCGCAGATCGCGGCGGCGATGATCCCGGCGGTGTAGACGGCGGACTCGAAGCCGACACCGATGCCGGAGAGCACGACGGTCGCCGCTCCGGTACGGGAGGTCGCAGCGACGTGCAGGGTGGGCTTCGAGGTGGTGCCCGTGAAGTAGCCGGTGACCCAGAGGATGACGCCGGCGAGGACGACGCCGATGAGCACGGCCAGGCTGGCCAGGACCCGCGGGTCGCTCGTGACACCATCGAGGTCGACGGTGCCGGGAGCGTCCGCGAACGAGGACGGCAGGTACGCGAACGCGGCGACGGCCGCGAGGCCTGCGCCGACGACGGCGGAGACGTAGAACCCGCGGTAGATGGCCCGGAGCCCGCTCTCGGTTCCGCGGACCCGGGTGGTGAGGATGCCGAGCACGGCGACGAACGCGCCGATCGCGGTGACGACGAGCGGGAAGACGAGGCCCTCCTCCCCCATGGCAGCCTTGCCGAGGATGAGCGCCGCGACGAGCATGACGGCGTAGGACTCGAAGAGGTCGGCGGCCATCCCGGCGCAGTCACCCACGTTGTCGCCGACGTTGTCCGCGATGGTCGCGGCGTTGCGGGGGTCGTCCTCCGGGATGCCCTGCTCGACCTTGCCGACGAGGTCGGCGCCGACGTCGGCGGCCTTGGTGAAGATGCCGCCGCCGACCCGCATGAACATCGCGAGGAGCGCGGCACCGAAGCCGAAGCCCTCGAGGACGGCTGGCGCGTCGCCCCGGTAGAGCAGGACGACACCGGCGGCGCCCAGCAGCCCCAGCCCGACGACGCACATGCCCACGACACCGCCGGTCCGGATCGCGATCCGCGCCCCCGCCGCACGGGCCCCGGGGTGCATGGCGGAGGCGGCCACCCGCAGGTTCGCCCGCGTCGCGAGCCACATGCCGAGGTACCCGATCGAGGCGGAGAAGGTTGCTCCGAGGAGGAACGCGACGGAGCGCCCGACGCGGATCCCGGTGTCGCCGGGCAGGAGGAACAGCAGGGCGAACACGACGACGGCGAACAGCGCGAGGGTGCGGAACTGCCGGTTGAGGTACGCGGACGCGCCCTCCTGGATGGCGCGGGCGATCTCCTGCATCTTGGGAGTCCCGTCGTCCGCCGCGAGAACCTGCCTGCGCAGGACGATCGCGACGACGAGGCACGCGAGCCCGATGACGGCGATCACAGCGACGATGGTGATGCTGGCAGACCCGAGCTCGAGCATCCGTCCTCCTTGACGAGTGCGCGCGTGTGACGCGGCTCACATGCGCGACGATGCCCGGCAGTCTACGCACGAACCGGACAGAACGCACCGACCCTCACCGGTCGACACCGCGGTGCTCACCGGTCGACGCGACGGTGCTCCGCGAGCCGTGCGACGAACTCGGACGGCGCACCGTCCGGCCGGGCCTCCTGGAGGACGAGGTCCGTCACGCCGAGGGCGACGAGCTCCTGCCGCATGCGCAGGATGTCGCTGTCGGTGAGCACGGTCGGGTCGACCGTCGTGCGGACCTGGACGGGGACGTCGGCGTCGAGCAGGAGCCGCAGCGAGCGGAACGGTGCGGCCGCGCTGCCACGTACGCCGGTGATGTCCTCGTACCTGGCGGCGGGCGCCTTGATGTCGAAGCCCACCCAATCGACGAGACCGACGACGTCCGCCAACCGCCTCGGGTACGCACCTCCCGTGTGCAGCCCGACGCCGAAGCCCATCTCGCGCACGTCCCGCATGGCATCCGCCAGGCCGGACTGGCGGGTGGGCTCGCCGCCGGAGAACACGACGCCGTCGAGCAGCCCGCGCCGGGCGTCGAGCAGCTCGAGGACGTCCGTCCACGGGACGGTCCCCGGTGCCCGCGGGTCGATGATCGCCGAGTTGTGGCAGTAGGTGCAGCGCCACGGGCACCCCTGGAGGAACACCGTCGCGACGAGCCTGCCCGGCCAGTCGCAGCTCGAGAACGTCTCCACGCCGGCGATGTCCACGGCGCGCGCCGGTCGCACCCGCCGGACCGGATCGGCTGCCCTGGTCGGCCGGACCGCGGTCGTCATGCCGGCCCCTGCTCGGCGGCGGCGAGCGCCGCGTGCCCGGACGACGCGCGCTCCGTGGGCACCGCTGACGTCCACGCCCACGCCTCCTCGAACATCCGCCGCTCGGCGTGCTCGCCCTTCTTGCCGATGTTGAACGAGCTCACGGGACGGTGGTATCCCATGACGCGCGTCCACACCTCGCACTCCTGCGGCGGGGCGTCCGGGTGCAGGTCGGCGCAGCGCGGGCACGTCGGGTGCTCGCCGGCGAGGTAGCCGTGGCGCGGGCAGATCGAGAACGTCGGGGTGATGGTGATGTACGGCAGCCGGAACGACGTCAGTGCGCGGCGGACGAGCTCGCGGCAGGCGTCGCCCGAGGACACCCGCTCGGACATGTAGAGGTGCAGCACGGTGCCCCCCGTGTACTGGCGCTGCAGGTCGTCCTGGCGCACGAGCGCCTCGAACGGGTCGGCCGTGAAACCCACCGGGAGCTGCGAGGAGTTCGTGTAGTAGGGGTTCTCCTCGGTGCCGGCCTGGAGGATCCCGGGCATGCGGGCGCGGTCCTCCTTGGCGAACCGGTACGTCGCGCCCTCGGCGGGCGTCGCCTCGAGGTTGTACAGGTGCCCCGTCGCCTCCTGGTACTCGACCATCCGGGCGCGCACGTGGTCGAGCAGCCGCATGGCCATCGCGTGCCCGCCGGGAGTCGTGATGTCCTCGCTCGTGCCGGCCGCATCAGCCGTGAAGTTGCGGACCATCTCGTTGAGACCGTTGACGCCGATCGTCGAGAAGTGGTTGTCGAGGGTGCCGAGGTACCGCCGGGTGTAGGGGAACAGCCCCTCGTCCATGTAGTGCTGGACGACCACGCGCTTGATCTCGAGGGAGTCGCGGGCGAGGTCCATGAGCCGGTCCAGGGCCGCGAGCAGCCCGGCCTCGTCCCCCCGGTGCAGGTAGCCCAGGCGGGCACAGTTCACGGTGACGACGCCGATCGAGCCGGTCTGCTCCGCCGAGCCGAACAGTCCGTTGCCGCGCTTGAGCAGCTCACGGAGGTCGAGCTGCAGCCGGCAGCACATGGAGCGCACCATGCCCGGCTCCAGGTCGGAGCTGAGGAAGTTCTGGAAGTACGGCAGCCCGTACTTCGCGGTCATCTCGAACAGCAGGGCGGCGTTCTGCGACTCCCACGGGAAGTCCTCGGTGATGTTGTACGTCGGGATCGGGAACGTGAAGACCCGTCCGGCCGCGTCCCCGGCGGTCATCACCTCGATGTAGGCACGGTTGATGAGGTCCATCTCGGCCTGCAGGTCCCCGTACGTGAAGGGCATGACGGTGCCGTCGACGAGCGGGGACGTGTCCCGCAGGTCCGCCGGGCAGGTCCAGTCGAAGGTGAGGTTGGTGAACGGCGTCTGGGTGCCCCAGCGGGACGGGACGTTGAGGTTGTAGACGAGCTCCTGGATGCACTGGTGCACCTGCTCGTAGCTCAGACCGTCCTTGCGGACGAAGGGCGCCATGTACGTGTCGAACGAGCTGAACGCCTGGGCACCCGCCCACTCGTTCTGCATCGTCCCGAGGAAGTTGACGACCTGACCGACGGCTGAGGACAGGTGGCGCGGCGGGTCCGACTCGACCTTCCCGGGGACCCCGTTGAACCCTTGCTCGAGGAGCATCCGCAGCGACCACCCCGCGCAGTACCCGCCGAAGACGTCGAGGTCGTGGATGTGCAGGTCACCGGAGCGGTGCGCCTCGCCGACCTCCGCGGGGTAGACCTCGGAGAGCCAGTAGTTGGCCGTGACCTTGCCGGCGGTGCTGAGGATGAGACCGCCCAGCGAGTACCCCTGGTTGGCGTTGGCGTTGACCCGCCAGTCGGTGCGGTCCAGGTACTCGCGCATCGTTGAGCGGACGTCGACATCGACCATCGTGAACCCCTACATCTTGGCGAACCGCGACCACTCGGCCACTAGATGTAGATCTTTGTCGCCCTGGAGCCCGGTCCGGCGGGACGAAGGTCCCTGCGTCAGCCCGCGGGAGGCCCCGCGACCGCCACGAGGAACGCCGGAGCGGCCAGGCCCTCGGCCGCGAAGGCCTCGGTGACGTCGCCGGCGACCTGCTCGAGCTCGTCGGCACGCACGAGCGCGATGGCCGACCCGCCGAACCCGCCACCGACCATCCGCCCGCCGAGGGCTCCGGCCGCGGTCGCTGCCTCCACCGCGACGTCGAGCTCACGGCAGCTCACCTCGTAGTCGTCCCGCAGCGAGTCGTGCGCCGCACTGAGCACCGCGCCGACCTCGGCCGTGCGTCCGGCGTCGAGGAGCGCCTCGACCTCCCTGACGCGTGCGAGCTCCGTGACGACGTGGCGCACCCGGCGCACCACCGTCTCGGGAGCCTGCCCGACGCCGTCCAGCGCCCCGGGCTCCCGCAGCCGGGCGACGGCCGCGTCGAGGTCCTCGACCTCGCGCAGCGTCCCGACACCGAGCACCCGCGCCGCCGCCTCGCACGTCGTCCGCCGTGCCGCGTACTGCCCGTCGACGAGCTGGTGCTCCGCGCGCGTGTCGATGACGAGGAGCGCGAGGCCCTCGGCCGCGAGGTCGAACGGGATGTGCCGCACGTCGAGGCTGCGACAGTCGAGCAGCAGCGCGTGCCCCTCCCGGGACCGCAACGATGCCGCCTGGTCCATCCCGCCCGTCGGCGCGCCGGCGATCTCGTTCTCCGCCCGGATGCACGCCGCGGCGAGGATCTTGCGGCCCTCGTCGGTACCGCCCGTGTCGATCCCCAGCCCGAGCACCGCGTCGAGACCGACGGCCACCGCGGACTCGAGCGCGGCGGAGGAGGACAACCCGGCGCCGTACGGGACGCACGAGGTCACCGCGGCATCGAAGCCGCCGACCTCGTAGCCGGCCTCTCGCAGCGCCCACGCGACGCCGACGACGTAGGCGGACCACCCCGTGACGGTGCCCGGGGCGACGTCACGCAGCCGCCCCTCCCACGGGTGCGTCTCCTGGCCCGAGACGAGCCGGACGGTGTCGTCGTCCCGGCGACGCACCGCGACGTAGGTGCGGTGCGGCAGGGCGAACGGCAGGACGAGCCCGCCGTTGTAGTCGGTGTGCTCACCGATGAGGTTGGCGCGTCCCGGCGCGGACCACACGCCGTCGGGCTCGGCGCCGAACGCCTCGGCGAACGCGGCCCGCGCTCGACCCGTCCCGCCCTCGACGCTCCAGGCGTCGAGCCACTGCGGTGCGTGCTCGCTCATGAGGCGACCTCCACGAGGCGGTCGGCGATGCGTTCCGGCGTGGTGTCGCTGATCCACGCCCCCATCCCCGACTCTGACCCGGCGAGGTACTTGAGCTTGCCGGGGGCCCGGAGGATGGAGAAGAGCTGCAGGTGCAGCCGCAGGTCGTCGCGGCCCTCCCGGACCGGCGCCTGGTGCCACGCGGCGATGTAGGGCGCCCTCGTCGGGGACCCGTCCTCGCCCGCCGGGAAGAACCGGTCCATCCGGGCGAGGAGCTCGAGGTAGACGTCCGCGAGGTCGACCCGCTCGGCGTCGGTGAGCCCGGGGAGGTCCGCGACGTCACGCCGTGGGGCGAGGTGCACCTCGATGGGCCAGCGGGCGGCCGCCGGGACGTAGGCGACCCAGTGCTCGGACTCGAGGACGATGCGCCGCCCCGAGCGCAGCTCGGCGTCGAGGACGTCACGCAGCAGGTTGCGTCCGGTGCGCTCCCGGTGGGCGCGCGCCCGGCGGAGCATGATGTCGGTCTTCGGCGTGAGGTACGGGTAGGCGTAGATCTGCCCGTGCGGGTGCGTGAGCGTCACCCCGATCTCCTGGCCGCGGTTCTCGAAGCAGAACACCTGCTCGATGCCGTCGATCTGCGACAGCTCGGTGGTGCGGTCCGCCCACGCCTCGATGATCGTGCGCATCCGGCGCGGCCCGACCGTGGCGAGCGACTGGGTCGAGTCGGGCGAGAAGCAGATGACCTCGCAGCGCCCGACCGCCGGCCGGACCCGCCAGAGCTCCTCGCCGTCGAGCAGGGTGGCCTCGTCGACCGTCCCGGGGATGCGCATGAGCGACGGGAACCGGTTCTCGAACACGACGACGTCGTAGTCCTCCGCCGGGATCTCCCCGTCGGAGTAGGCGGCACCTGGTCGGGCGGGAGCGAGCGGGTTCGCGTCCGCCGGCGGCAGGAAGGTGCGGTTCATCCGGTGTGCGGCGTGCGGGACCCACTCCCCCGTGAGCACGTCGTAGCGCATCGTCGGTCCGGTCACCGGGCGCGTGACCTGCTGGCCGTGCTCGTCGGTCACCGCCACGGGGTCGTAGCGTCCCGGCAGGGGCCGCGGGTCGTCGAGGCGGCGGGTCGCGCCACCGGAGACGTACGGCTCGGAGTCGTCGAAGTAGAACAGCTCCCGCCCGTCCGCCAGGGTGGTGGCGGTCCGGCGGACGAGCGGGGTGTCGGTGGACGTCATGGGTGGACCTCTCGTGGCTGTCTCAGACCGCGGTGACGTGCAGGAGCACGAGGTGCTCGGGCCGCTGGATGGGGGCCTGCACGCCGACGCGCTCGAGGATGCGGCCGGAGAGCTGCAGCCCCTCGGACCACCACCGCGGGCCGAACCCGTGGCCGGAGCGACCGTCCTCGCCCGGGTCCATCGGCTGGACCCGGTACTGCTGGTCGGCGGCGAGCCCGGGCAGCCGCACCCGGCCCGGCGCGTGGTCCGGTGCGGTCGCGAGCTGCACGACGGCGTAGACGGCCTCGCGTGCGTCCGCCGCGACGACGCCGTGCACCCACAGTGCGCCATCGGGGTGGTCGGCGTGGACGACCGTGCCTGTGTGCAGCAGGTCGCGGTGGGCCTTGTGCGCCGCGATCCAGCGGGCGAGCGCCGCCCGGTCCTCCTCGCTCGCCGCGGCGAGGTCCCACTCGATGCCGAGGTGGCTGAAGAACGCGGTCCCGGCACGGAACGTGAGCGCCTGGTGGCGGCCGGTCGTGTGGCTGTGCGGGGAACCGATGTGGGACCCCATCATCTCCGGCGGGACGAGCAGGCCGGTGCCGGCCTCGATGCTCTGCCGCTCGAGCGCGTCGATCGTGTCGGAGGTCCAGATGCGTTCGGTGCGCTCGAGGATGCCGAGGTCGGCGCGCCCTCCGCCGCTCGAGCAGCTCTCGATCTCGAGCCCGGGGTGGCGGGCCTTGAGCTCGTCGATGAGGCGGTACAGGGCCTCGACCTGGTTGTGCACCCCGGCCTGGCCGGTCGGGGAGTGCCCGGCGTCGATGAGGTCGCGGTTGTGGTCCCACTTGATGTAGCTGATGGGGTACTCGGTGCAGATCGCGTCGATGCGCTCGAGGATGTAGTCGTACGCACCCTGGTGACCGAGGTCGAGCACCTGCTGCTTGCGCGACTCCGGCGGGAGCCGGTCGCCGGTCGCCATGATCCACTCCGGGTGCGCGCGGGCGAGGTCGGAGTCGGGGTTGACCATCTCGGGCTCGAACCACAGGCCGAACTCCATGCCGAGGCCACGGACGTGGTCGACGAGCGGGGTGA
Organism: Sanguibacter sp. Z6_81; assembly: GCF_057180625.1. NCBI lineage: Bacteria > Bacillati > Actinomycetota > Actinomycetes > Micrococcales > Sanguibacteraceae > Sanguibacter > Sanguibacter sp. Z6_81. The sequence goes on from NZ_JBXUFV010000001.1 coordinate 124,134, forward strand.
GCCCGTCGGGCCACACGTCCTCGTCCACGTACCAGTCGCCGAGGCCCGCGCGGTCGTCGCGGCGGTGCCGGAACCAACCGTCGTCGAGGACGTAGCGCTCGACGCCGACGGCGGCGGCCGCGTCGGCGAGCGCCGTGAGCCGGGGGAGGTCGTGGTCGAAGTACACGGCCTCCCACACGTTGATGTGCACAGGGCGATCGCGACGACCGTTGGCCGTGCTCGGGTGGTGGGGGCGGGAGCGCAGGTAGGTGTGGAACCGACCCGACATGGCGTCGAGCCCCTCGCCGTAGGAGCCGAACACCCACGGGGACCGGTACGCGTCGCCGGGCTGGAGGATGATCTCGCCGGCCAGGAGGAGCTCGCCGGCGGCGAGGTGGCGGGCGCCGCCCTGGATGCGCTCGGCGGCGATGCGCGAGTTGCCGGACCACGCGACGTGCACTCCCCACACCTCGCCCGTCCGGTACCCGAACCCGCTGCGACCGGCGATGACGAGGAGCGTCGCGTCGTGCCCACGGCCCTTGCGGACCTCGCGCAGGTGGGTGCCGTAGGTGAACGGCTTGCGCTGGGGGGACCTCTCGCGGATCCAGCGGCCCGTGAAGTCGAGGATCTCGTCGGCCTCGGTCGGCACGGGCAGCGAGAGGTCCATGCCGCCGAGCGTGTACTCGGGGCGGTCGCTGCCTGCTGCAGCCGTGTTCGTGAGGGTCGCGCGGGTGCGCACGACGCCCGCCGCGAGGAGCTCGACGTCGAGCTCGACGGCGAGCTGCGCGGAGGTGTCGACGGCGTGGACCGTGAGGCGCTGGGCGCCGGGCAGGAGGTCGTCGGGGGTGCCGGGAGCACCGTGCTCGAGGAGCGCGCGGGACGTCACCCGGAACGCGGTGGAGAAGTCGGTGCCGTGCCGGTGCCCGGTGACGCCCGGCGTCCCGGTCCAGCCGACGGACTGCTCGGGCAGCACGGCGAGGGGGACGACGGCGTCGATGGTCGAGTTGACGACCTGGGGGACGCTCGCACGGCGCAGGTCCTCGAGCTCGGCGAGGGGGACGTCGCCGAGGTCCGCGCCCCAGTGCAGGATGCGTGGGAGGAGCTCGCCGCTCACGTCGAGCACGAGGCTCACGCCCGAGGCGCGCAGGTGCAGGACGTCGGGCGTCTGGCTGGCGGGAGCGGAGTCGGTGGCTGGGTGGACGTCGGGCACTGCGTCGGGCACGGCTGCTCCTCGGGGGTCGGCGGCGCGCCCGGCGACTCCCGCGGCGCGACCCATTAGTTCTACGCCGAAAGTTAGTAGGGTGTCAATCATGACGAGCAGCCCGCGCGCGGACCTCACGTGGACGCCGCTGAGCGGAACCGCGCGCCGCATCGCGCTCGAGGTGCTCCTCGACGGCCCCGTGTCGCGGAGCGAGCTGAGCCGCCGCACCGGCCTCTCCGCGGGCAGCCTCACCCGGCTCACCAAGCCCCTCGTCGACGGTGGCCTGCTCGTCGAGGCAGCAGAGCCACCCACCCGCGGGAGCAGCGGGCCACGGCGGGGCCGGCCCACCCAGCCCCTCGCCGTCGTGCCCTCGTCGCACCACTTCATCGGCGTGAAGCTCACGGGCGACCACGCCTACGCCGCCCTCACCGACCTGCGCGCCGAGATCCTCACGTCGGCCGACGCCCCCCTCACCGACCACGACCCGGCGGCCGTCGTCGAGGTGGTGGCGTCCCTCGTCGCCGGCCTGCAGGCCGCGGCCGGCGCCGTGACCGTCACGGGCCTGGGAGTGAGCCTCGGCGGGCACGCCACCCGCACCGGCACCGTGACCCGCGCGGACTACCTCGGCTGGCAGGACCTCCCGCTCGCCCGGCTCCTCACCGAGCGCACCGGGCTCCCGTCCGTCGTCGAGAACGACGTCGTCGCCGTCACCGAGGCCACCCACTGGTTCGGCGAGGGACGCGGCTGCGACCGGTTCGCCCTCGTGACCGTCGGGGCCGGCATCGGGTACGGCCTCGTCGTGCACGGCGCGGCCGTCGTCAGCCCCGAGGCAGGGTTCAGCCTGCTCTCCCACTTCCCGCTCGCGCCCGGCGGACCGGTGGGCGACTGCGGCCACGTCGGCTGCGCGACGACGATGCTCACCATCGGCGCCCTCCTCGCGCGGGCCCGGACCGCCCTGGGCCGTGCCGTGGACTACGCCCAGCTCCTCGACCTGGCCGCGGCGGGCGACGACGCCGCCCGCTCCGTCGTCGACCCCGCCGGTCAGGCGCTCGGGGCCATGCTCGCGGCGGTCGCGAACCTCACGCTGCCCCAGCGCATCGTCCTCGGCGGCGAGGGCGTGCGCCTTGCCGAGGTCGCACGGGACGCGATGCTCGCGGGCCTCCATGCCGGGCGGGACACCCGGACCGCCGACCCCGAGATCGCACTCCAGAGCCCGGAGCTCGCACTGTGGGCCCGCGGGGCGGCCGTCGTCGCGATCCAGTCGTTCGTCCTGGGTCGATGACCGCGGGCGGCCCCCGTCATGGTCACGGCCCGGCCCTGCGGCCACGAACCAATCGAGGTGGGAGGATCGTGGGGTGGCCCGAGTCGATGACCTCCTGGACGTCCTGCGGGCTGGTGGGCGGCGCGACGGACGGATCCTGCACGTCGAGCACCTCCCGGCGCGGGACGGCACCCGGGGCGACTGGCCCACGTGGGCGGACCCCTCGCTCGTCGCGGGGTACCGGGCGCTCGGCGTCGAACGCCCCTGGGTGCACCAGACCGAGGCCGCCGACGCCGCATGGTCCGGGACGCACACGGTGCTCGCGACGTCCACGGGCTCCGGCAAGTCGCTCGCGTTCTGGCTGCCCGCACTCACGAGCGTCCGCGGGGACCGTGCACGCGAGACCTTCGACCCCGGCCGCATCGAGTCCACCCGCACCCGCGGCAGCGTCCTGTACCTCAGCCCCACCAAGGCGCTCGCGGCAGACCAGCTCGCCTCGGTGAACCGGCTCCTGCGGGCCTCCGCCGTCCGGGACGTGCAGGTGGACACGTGCGACGGCGACACCCCGTTCACCGCTCGCCGGTGGATCCAGGACCACGCCGACGTCGTGCTCACCAACCCCGACTACCTGCACTTCGCCATGCTGCCGGGACACGCGCGCTGGGCACGGTTCCTGCGGTCGCTGCGGTTCGTCGTCGTCGACGAGGGGCACGCGTTCCGGGGCGTCTTCGGCGCGCACGTCTCGCTCGTCCTGCGCCGGCTGCAGCGGCTCGCCGTGCACTACGCGCCGCCCGGACCCGCGCCCGCCACCGGACCGACGTTCGTCGTCGCGTCCGCGACGACGGCCGAGCCCGCCACGAGCGCGGCGCGGCTCGTCGGCGTCGAGCCCGGCGACGTCGTCGCCGTGACCCGGGACGCGTCGCCCGCGGGACGCAAGACCTTCGTGCTGTGGGAGCCGCCGGAGATCCCCGCACCACCGGGCGGCGCACCCGGTGACGAGCCCGTGCCCGACGACGCCGACCCGGTCGACCTCGGCCCCGCCGGGACCGGACCGACCCTCGAGCGCCCCCGCCGGTCCGCGACGGCCGAAGCCGCGGATCTCCTCGCCGACCTCACGGCCCGTGGTGCTCGCACGCTGGCCTTCACCCGCTCGCGGCGCGGCGCGGAGTCTGTGGCCGCGACGACCCAGGACCACCTGCGCGCCGTCGACCCCTCGCTGCCGGGCCAGGTCGCCGCGTACCGCGGCGGATACCTGCCCGAGGAGCGCCGGGCCCTCGAGAGCGCGGTCCGCAGCGGCGAGATCCGGGCGCTCGCCACGACGAACGCGCTCGAGCTCGGCGTCGACATCTCCGGGCTCGACGCCGTCCTCGTCATCGGGTGGCCCGGTACCCGGGTCTCCCTGTGGCAGCAGGCCGGACGCGCCGGGCGCGCCGGCGCCGACGGCCTCGTGGCCTTCATCGCCCGCGAGGACCCCCTCGACACCTTCCTCGTGCACCACCCCGAGGCGATCTTCGACACGCCCATCGAGGCCACCGTCTTCGACCCCACGAACCCCTACGTCCTCGCCGGGCACCTCTGCGCCGCAGCGGCGGAGCTGCCGCTGCGCACGACCGACCTGCCCGCCTTCGGCGGCGCCGGCGCCGAACGCCTGCTCGACCAGCTCACCGAGCGGGGCACCCTGCGCCGCCGGAGCTCCGGCTGGTACTGGACGCACCACGAGAACGCCGCCGGCTTCACGAACATCCGCGGTGAGGGCGGCACCCCCGTCTCGGTCGTCGAGTCCGCCACGGGTCGTCTGCTGGGCACCGTGGACGCGGGGGCCGCCGACGGGTCGGTGCACGACGGCGCCGTGTACGTGCACCAGGGCGAGACGTTCGTCGTCGAGGAGTACGACCTGCAGGACCACGTCGCCCTCGTCACGCGCCAGGACGTCGGCCACGGCACGTGGTCGCGGTCGGTGACGTCGATCGAGGTCGTCGAGCAGTCACGGTCGAGCACGTGGGGCGAGCGGGCAGCGGACGGACGCGCGCACGTGGAGTGGGCGGCCGGCACGGTCGACGTCTCGCACCAGGTGGTGAGCTTCCAGCGCCGCCGGCTCCCCGGGCAGGAGGTCCTCGGCACCGAGCTCCTCGACCTCCCGGTGCGGACGCTGCGGACCGTCGCGGTCTGGTGGAGCGTCTCGGCCGAGCTGCTCGCGGCGGCCGGGGTCGACGCAGAGGTCGCGCCCGGCGCGCTGCACGCGGCGGAGCACGCCTCCATCGGCCTGCTCCCGCTCCTCGCGACGTGCGACCGCTGGGACCTCGGCGGGGTCTCGACCGCACTGCACGTCGATACCGAGCGGGCTACGGTGTTCGTGTACGACGCCTTCCCCGGAGGGGCGGGGTTCGCGGAACGGGGGTACGCGATGGCCGAGGAGTGGCTGTATGCCACGCGTGACGCCATCGCGCGGTGCGCCTGCTCGCACGGGTGCCCGGGGTGCGTCCAGTCACCGAAGTGCGGGAACGGCAACCACCCGCTCGACAAGGCCGGTGCCGTCCGGCTGCTCGACACGGTCCTGTCCCACGCGCCCCGCGGGCGCCGATGACGTCCGCCCCGCGATGCTCGGACGATCTTTCCCGGAGAACGGCTCAAGCCTCGCCCCGGTCTGCCGATAATCACCGGGGGGAGATGATGACGACACCGATGTGCGAGACCGCGGGCGCCACAGCAGCGCTGATACTGGGATACGTGCGCGCCCAGGCGGGTGAGCACGCCGTCACCCGCCTGCTGACGACCGCGGGCATGGACGAGCGGCTCGTCGAGCTCGAGCACCCGACGAGCTGCATCACCTACGACGAGCGGCTGCGGCTGCTGGCCGCCATGGTCGAGGTGCTCGGCGATCCCGACGCCCCGCGCCGTGCCACGACGAACGCCGTGCAGGTCGCACGGGACATCGGCCTGACCATCGACAACCAGGCCAGCACGGCGATGCTCCGCGCCGCGACGACGCCCAGCGACGTCATCCGTTCCCTCCCGTACGCGATGCCCGCCTTCACCACCACCGCAGACATGACTCTCGTCCGGGTCCGTCCGGCCGCAGCGACGGTCCGCCTCACGCAACGCCGCGGGTTCCCCGCGCACCCCCTCGACTGCCAGCTCGCCGAGGGTTCGCTCGCGGCCGTCCCGACGATCTTCGGCCTCCCCGCGGGCACCGTCCAGCACGACGAGTGCCAGGCGACCGGCGCACCCAGCTGCCTCTATGAGCTCAGCTGGGTGGGCGACGACCTGTCCTCCCCCGCCACCGAGGGACGCTCCACGACCCAGACCGAGCTCGGCGCGTTGCGCGCCCAGCTGCGTGACCTGCAGGTCGCCGCGTCGGAGCTCGTCGCGAGCGACGACGTCGAGACCGTCCTCGACCGCATCGTCGCGCGCGCAGCCACCGTCGTCCCGGCGTCCTACCTCCTCGTCGTCCGTGACGACGACGAGCCCACCGTCCGCTCCCGAGGTCTCGACGAGGAGCAGGTCGACGCACTCACCGCGGCCGTGCTCGCGTACGACGACCCCGGGCAGGAGGTCGTCGTCGTCGACATCGCCTCCGACCGGGCCATGCACGGTCACCTCGTCGCGGTCCGCACCCCCGGGAGGCCTGCCTCGGACGAGGACCGTGCGCTCCTCGAGGCGTACGCCCGCCATGCGGCAGCAGCGCTCGACATGCTCACAGCGTTGGAGACCAGCCGTCGGGAGACGACGCGCGCGACCGCACTGCTCACGCTCGCGAACGACCTCACGGCCGCACGCGACGACCAGGCCGCGGCCGAGGTCGTGGCCCGGGCCCTGCCCCGGATCGCCGGCGGCCGCAGCGCCACCGTGCTCCTGTGGGACGCGGCGGCCGGAGAGCTGCGACCCGTCGCCGGCCACGGGCACCGGGCCGACCAGCGCGACGCGCTGTACGGCTCGACGGTGCGCGCGGACGACACGCCCGAGATCGTGCAGCTCCTCATGCACCGCGGACCCGTGATCATCGACGTGGACCAGGCGAGCGCAGGGCTCAAGGCGTACCTCACCGCCATCGGTTCCACGACGACGATCGCCGCACCGTTGCTCGCTGGCGACGTCCTCCTCGGGGTCGTGGCGGTCGGTTGGCCGTTCCGCGTCCCCGGGACCACCCGCCGAGAAGCAGTCGCACGCATCGTCGGGGTCGCCGACCAGGCGACGTCCGCGCTCCAGCGCACGCGGCTGCTCGCCACCGTCCAGTTCCAGGCCGACCACGACTCCATGACAGGGCTGCCCAACCGCGGCCTGTTCGCCCGCCTCCTCGAGGACGAGCTCGGCCGCGCCGACGACTCCGCCACGACGGCCGTGCTGTTCTGCGACCTCGACCGGTTCAAGCAGGTCAACGACCGGTTCGGCCACTCCGCCGGGGACGAGATGCTCCGGCAGGTCGCGGCGCGCCTGTGCGACGAGCTGTCCGCCCGTGAGGTGGTCGCGCGCCTCAGCGGCGACGAGTTCGCGGTGATGCTTCCCCGGGTCGGCGACGAGAACCATGCGGTGGCCATCGCGCGACGGCTCGTCGAGTGCCTCGACCAGCCGCTGCGCCTCGAGGGACGCGAGGTGCGCATCACGTCGAGCATCGGCGTCGCTCTGCACACAGGATCGGGCGGGCGCGCGGACCTCCTGCTCGCCGCAGCGAACGCCGCGGTCAACGAGGCCAAGCAACGTGGCCGGGACCAGGTGGCCGTCGACGGTCAGGCAGCGTCCGGGGCCGGTGCGCCGTCGTTCGAGGCCGAGCTGGGCCAGGCGATCAGCCGCGGGCAGATGCGGCTGCACTTCCAGCCCATCGTCGACGTGTCCACGCCGGGCGAGGGCGTCGTCGTGGGCGCGGAGGCGCTGCTGCGCTGGGAGCACCCGCGGCTCGGTCTCCTGCAACCCGGGGCCTTCCTGCCGCTCGCAGAGGAGTCAGGGTTCATCACCGAGCTCGACCTCTGGGCGATCAGTGCCGCGTGCCGCGCCCTCGTCGACTGGCGGCCAGCGGCCGGCAAGGGACAGGTCCCGGAGCCGCTGCGGGTCGCGGTCAACCTCGCCGTCCCGACGCTCCTCGACAAGCGGCTGCTGCCGACGGTCCGGGCGGCCCTCACCGAGAACGGCCTCAGCTCGGACCAGCTTCACCTCGAGATCGTCGAGAGCCGGTCGCTCACCGACGCCGACGGCGTCATCGACCACCTCAACGAGCTGCGGCAGATGGGCCTGCGCATCTCGCTCGACGACTTCGGCACGGGGTTCTCCACGCTCGCCTGGCTGCACACCCTCCCGGTCGACCAGATCAAGATCGACCGCAGCTTCGTCAAGACCCTCACCGCGGGCGGCTCCGACGCCCTCGTCCGGGGCGTGCTCGCCCTCGCCCGAGAGCTCGGGATCGAGGTCGTCGCCGAGGGTGTCGAGGAGCCCCACCAGCTGTCCACCCTGCGCGCCGCGGGGTGCGGGATGGTCCAGGGATACCTGCTGGGCAAGCCCGAACCGAAGTTCGTCGCCCGGGTGCTGCCCGAGCCGCCGACGGACGCCTGACCTCCGCCCGGACCGTCACCGCCACCCTCCTGGAGCCGGCGAACCGCTCCCGGCTCCAGGAGACAGCCGCCCGCTACCGGGCGAGCCGGTGCTCGACGGCAGCGAGCAGCACGCACGTCGCCACGCCGTCCATCGAGGCGCGCACGTCCTCGAGGGACGGGAAGCTGGGCGCCAGGCGGATGTTCTGGTTGAGCGGATCGGTGCCGTACGGGAACGCTGACCCGGCGCCGGTCAGTGCGATGCCGGCCGCCTTGGCGAGCTCGACGACGCGCTTCGCGGTCCCGGGCACGACGTCGAGGCTGACGAAGTACCCACCCTCCGGCGTCGTCCACGTCGCGACGTCCCGGCCGCTGAGACGCTCGGTGAGGATCTCGAGGACGAGCGCGAACTTCGGCGCGAGGATCGCCCGGTGCTTGGCCATGTGCGCCCGCACGCCCGCGGCGTCACCGAAGAACCGCAGGTGACGGAGCTGGTTGACCTTGTCCGGTCCGATGCTCTTCTTGCCGTAGTGCGTGGTGTACCAGGCGATGTTGTCGGCGGAGGCACCGAAGAAGCTCACGCCGGCCCCCGCGAAGGTGATCTTCGAGGTCGACGCGAGGACGAACGGACGGTCCGGGTTGCCCGCCGCGGCGGCCATGCCCAGGACGTCGAGGGCCGGGGCGCCGTGCTCGACGAGGGTGTGCACGGCGTAGGCGTTGTCCCAGAAGATGCGGAAGTCGGGCGCTGCGGTCGGCATGGACACGAGCTCGCGCGTGACCGCCTCGGAGTACACGGCACCCGTGGGGTTCGCGTACGTCGGCACGGTCCAGATGCCCTTGATGGCCGGGTCGTTCGCGACGAGCTCCCGCACGACGTCCATGTCCGGGCCGTCGGCGTGCAGCGGGACGGGGATCATCTCGATGCCGAAGGACTCGGTGATGGCGAAGTGCCGGTCGTAGCCCGGGCTCGGGGCGAGGAACTTCACCACCGGTTCACGCGACCACGGGCGCGGCGAGCCCACGGTGCCGTGCAGCAGGCAGAACACGACGAGGTCGTGCATGATCTCGAGGCTCGCGTTGTTGCCGGCGAGGAGGTTCTCCACCGGGACGTTGAGCAGCTCGCTGAAGATCTCGCGCAGCTCGGGCAGGCCGAGGAGGCCGCCGTAGTTGCGGGTGTCCGTACCCGCGCCGTCGCGGAAGTCGCCGTCGCCCGGGAGGGACAGCAGCCGGTTCGAGAGGTCGAGCTGCTCGGGGGCGGGCTTGCCACGCGTGAGGTCGAGCGTGAGGCCCCGCGCCTGGAGCTGCGCGTACTGGCTGCTCAGTCGCTCGTGCTCGGCGACGAGCTCGTCGACGCTCAGCGACTCGATCGCGGTGTGGGCAGACATCCTGGCAACCTCCGGGGGCGGCACGCGGTGGGTTCAGCGGAGCGGGTCGTGAAGCTGTTCATGGAACTGGGCCGAGCGGTCCTGCGCGTCGACGTCCATGCCCGCCTCGAATCCTAGGGGACGAGGGCCCGGACCCGTCCGACGACAAGCCCCAGCACACGCGGACGGCCCTCCGCGCGTGGGGCGCGAAGGGCCGTGGTGGTGCGTGCGCCGTGGCGGGCGGTCAGTCGCGGAAGGCGTCCTTGACCTTCTCGCCGGCCTGCTTGAGGTCGGCCTTCGACTGGTCGCCCTTGCCCTCGGCCTCGAGGCGCTCGTTGTCGGTCGTCTTCCCGGTCGCTTCCTTCGCCTTGCCCTTGGCGTCGTCAGCGGCGTTGGAGATCTTGTCACCCAGGCTCATGAGGGTTCCTTCCGATCGGGGGGGCATGTCCTTCGACCGTACGGCGATCCGGGCGTGGGCGCATCAGGAGGACGTCGGGCCGGAGGGAACCCGCCACGTGGTGAGGGCAGCGCCCGCCGCGGCCGCATGCCCACCCGGCAGGGCGCGGACCGCGAGATTCCGCAGCGCGACGGCGACCGGCGAACGCACGTGGAACCCGGACCGCAACCACGGAGCCGGGCACGGACGACCTCAGCGTGCTGCCGACGCGGGGCCGGCACGGGCCGTGGCCACCGCGGAGCGGCCGCCCGGAGCAGGGACCTGCACGCTCACGACGAACACCCCGTCCCCCGCGTCGGAGCAGGTGCTCACCGTCGCGTCGTTGCGCCCGGCGACCGCGCGCGCCCGGGCGCACGGGTCGTCGCTGCTGTGCATCTGCGCGCTCGCCGCGCCGATGGCCGCCAGGTCGGCCGCAGCTCGCGCGGTGCCGCGGGCGTTGCTCGACCCCGCCAGCGCGGCGACGACCGCAGCGAGGAGGCACACGACCGCGACGACCCCGAGCATGAGCACGGTCCCGCTGCCTGCGTCCCTCGCGTCCGGCCTCATCTCGCACCACCGGCCGCGTCCGCCACGGCGCTCTCGAGGTAGGCCGTCGCCTCCGCAGACGCCGAGAGCGGTCCGGCGCCGAACAGGCCCCCGCCCACCGGCGTCGTCACACGGACCGTCACCCATGGCTCGGCCCGGACGGTCGTGACCGTCCCGTCACCTCCTGCGAGCTGCTGGGCGATCTCGAGGACGCGTCCGTCCGACTCACCCGCAGCCGCTGCGCGCGCACCGGCACGAGCGGCGTCGGCTGCCCGCATCTGCGAGGTCCCGGCCATGGCGATGACGAGGACCGCGACGAGGACGAGGACCACCGCGGGGAGCGCCACCGCGAGCTCGGCGGTGACCGCCCCGCGATCGCCGCGCGGCACCCACGTCGCACGCTCCGGCGACCCCCGGCGGTGGTCCGTGCGCATCAGCCGACGCTCAGTGCCGTGCTGATGAGTCCGCTGAGCAACCCACGGACCGTCTCGCTCTTGAGCACGGCGATGAGCAGTCCGGCGAACCCGACGGCGGCGATGGTCGCGATCGCATACTCGGCCGTCGCCATCCCGTCGTCCGCGCCGGAGCGCACCATCGCGACCGCGTGCCCCCACCGTCGTCGGATCCGGCTCGTGCGTGCTTCCCGTTGGCGTGTCATGGGCGTGCCTCTTCCTGTGTCGACCCGGCTGCCGGGGCGCGGTCGCCGTCGGTCCCGCCGGATGCACCGAGCGTGCGGCGGTGCGGCGGCCCCGGGCCACCGGCACCGCACCCCGTGTGGACGTCCCGGGCACCGGGTGACCTGTGCGGGACGTGTTCAGTGCGCGCACCCGGCCGGGCGCCGCGCCGACACCGACACCGCGGTCATCCGAACAGGCCGGACCCGAGGGACACGAGCACGGGCACGAGGCCGATGAGCACGAACGCCGGGAGGAAGCACGTACCCAGCGGCAGCACGAGGTGGACGCCGAGGCGCGCGGCGGCGGTACGCGCCCGAGCACGCGCCTCGTTCGTCACCTGGACACCTGCCACGCGAAGACCCTCCCGGGGCGCGGCGCCGTGGGTCCAGGCCGGCCGGAGCGCGTCGCACACGGGACGGAACCGGTCAGGGGCTGTCGCCCAGGCCCCGTCCCAGTCTGCTCCGAGGAGCAGGGCGGAGGCGACGGCCCGCAGCGCCGCACCGTCCTCGCCCCCGAGGGCGTGCCCGGCGGCGGCGAGCGCCGGTGGAACCCCGCACCCGGCCCCGAGCGCAGCGCCGAGGAGGTCGAGCACGACGGCCAGCTGGACCGGCGGCGCACCGCCGGTCTGTCGCGCAGCGGCTCGGCCCGGGAGGCCGCGCCCGGTCCCGCGCAGCACGTGCAACCGGCGCCTTCCCGCCGTGCGCCACGGAGCGAGGGCGCACCACGCGAGAGCAGCGACGACGAGCCCGGCGCTCACGGCTGCGGCCAGGTTCTCGTCCACGGCGGTCACGCGGGACTCCCCGCCACGCGGGCCCGGTCGGTGAGACGCGCGCTCCACGTCCGTCCCAGGAGGAGGAGGACGACCCCGGTCACCGGTGCGAGCGCCGTGAGGCCGCCGTCGAGCACGAGCCGGACGGGGTCTGCGCCGAGCGCGGAGCCGAGCGCCCCGCCGACGAGGGGCAACCACAGGAGCACGCGCGCCGTCGTCTGTGGCCCGGCCAGGGCTGCATCCCGGTCGGCTTCCGCCTCGGCGGCGGCGACGAGGGTGGCGACGATCGACTCGAGCACCGCCGCGAGGGGTGCTCCCACCTCCGCGGCGAGACGGCAGGCCGCGACGACGGCCGCGGCCTGCCGCTGCGCCGCCTGCGCCGCGCGGGACCTGCGCCGCCCACCCACGAGGGCGTCGAGGCGCGTCCCGCGGCGTGCGCGCGCCGCCGACCCGAGGACACGCTCAGCGAGGTCCGTGGCGTCCGGGATGCCGTGCACGTCGACACGCACGTTGCCGAGCTCCCACGCGCGCTGCGGCGGCAGGCCGCTGCGCAGCAGGGCGGCGACCTGCGTGACGACGACCTCCATCGTCACCTCCGCACGTCCCCGGCCCCGGACCCGACGCGATCCGCTCCACCGCGGGCCCTGCCTCCCGACGACGCGGACCCGGCGCCCGCGTGGGGCGAGGGCGAGGACCGCGAGCGCGACGAGCATCCCCGGCAGCGCAGACGTCACCACCGGGCCACCGCGCTCATCCGGTGGGTCCGAGCCGTTCGGCGAGCTGCTGCCAGTCCGCGTGCTCGGTGGGCGCCCCGATCCCGTCCCAGCGCAGGGCGGGGCGCACGACGAGCTGTCCCCGTTCGTCCCGTCGCACGACGGCGATCTCGCCGACGAACCGCCGCCGCTCGCCGTCCGCCGCGGCGACCCGACGCAGGTGCACGACGGCGTCGAGGGCGCTGAGCGCCTGAGCAGCGAGGCTCTCGCGGGACATCGCCGCGAGGGCGGCGAGCGCCTCGAGCCGCGCGGGCACGTCTGCTGCGGTGTTCGCATGGATCGTGGCGCAGCCTCCCGAGTGGCCGGTGTTGAGCGCGGTGAGGACGTCGCGGACCTCCGGGCCCCGGCACTCACCGAGCACGATCCGGTCGGGACGCATCCGCAGGGCGTTGCGCACGAGGTCGGCGAGGCTCACCTCTCCCGTGCCCTCGACGTTGGCGTGCCGCGCCGTGAGGTGCACGACGTGCGGGTGGGACGGCGCGAGCTCGCGCGCCTCCTCGATCGTGATGATCCGTTCGGCCGGGTCGACGAGGGACAGGAGGGTGGCGAGGAGCGTCGTCTTGCCCGTCCCGGTCGCGCCGGAGACGAGGATGCTCGCCCGCTCACGGACGAGGGCACGCAGCACCGGCTCCCAGGCCGGAGGGACCATCCACGCCGCGACGAGCTCGGGCAGGGTGAACGCGCGGGACCGCATGGTCCGCAGGGAGATGACGGCCCCTTCCGTGCACAACGGCGCGAGGACGGCGTGCAGTCGGGTTCCGTCGGGCAACCGGGCGTCGACGGTGGGGCTCGCGTCGTCGAGCCGCTGCCCGCCCGACGCAGCGAGCCGGACAGCGAGGTCACGTACCGCTCGCGGGTTGCCGAGCGAGAGCGGGACGCGCTCGAGCCCGCGTCCCGCATCGACCCAGACGTCGTCGGGCCCGTTGACGAGCACGTCGGTGACGGACTCGGAATCCAGCAGGTGCTGCAGGGGTCCGGCGCCGAGCAGCTGCGAGCGCACCTCCTGGATCATCTCCGCGAGCGCGGTGCTGCCGAGCACCGGTCCGCTGGAGCGTACGGCCGCGACGACCTCGTCCGTGGTCGGGGCGGTGCCGGTGCTGGCCAGTCGGCGCCGGACGGACGCGAGCATGCCGTCGTCGGTCATGAGGCGCGCCGTCGCGGCTCGCCCACGCCTGCTCCCACCGGCGGGCCCTGCCACATGCCGCTCCGTCCTCGCGCCACGTGGGACCTGCTCGCGTCGAGCACGGCCCGCGCTGCTCTGCCGAGGTCGCCAGCACGGCCGCGTTCCGTGTGCGCACGCGGGCCCTCGCCGCGCTCGAGGCGCCCGGGCAGTGCTGGGTCGGTGCGCAGGTCCGCCCAGAGATCGACGCCGACGGCCCGCGCCACGTCGGACGGCGCGAGTCGGCCGCGCGCCGGTCCGCGCGTGACGAGCCCCACCGGGACCTCGGGAGCGGCGGCGAGTGCCGCGACCGCTCCCGCCACAGACGTGAGGTCGCAGCGTGCGACGACGACGAGCGCCGTGCAGTGAGGGCCCCACCGTGACACCTCGCCAGCGGGGACGTCGACGACGACGTCGCTCACCGCGGCCAGGGCGCGTACGACGTCCGCGTGGACGGCGTCCGGCAGGGGTGCCGGACGGCGCCGGTCCGCACTGAGCACGGCGACTCCCTGCCAACCGGGCAGGAGCGCCCGCAGCTCGTCACCGCTGACCTCACCCCGCGCGGCGTGGAGGTCGGGCCAGCGAAGACCGGGTTCCTCCTCGATCCCCAGCACGACGTCGGTGCCTCCGCCGCACGGCGTGCAGTCGACGAGGGTGACGCGCTCCCCGCCCCGACGGGCGACGAGCGCGAGGGTCGCGGAGAGGACGGACGCCCCCACGCCACCCCGCGCCCCCACGACGCCGATCACCTCGCGCCGCACGGTGTCGCCCGGGCGTTGTTCGAACGGCATGCGCGTCCCTCTCCTCGACAGATGTCCCACCAGGTTCGCCAGTCCTTGCCTGCCCCCGGGTCCGAGAGACCCCCGCGTGTGCGCGACCGCCGGAGACACCGACCTGTGGGGGACATCGAGGGAGCACGTCCCGCCGCTGCGCACCGACAGCACCCCCCGTATCATCCAAAGATGGGCATAACCGGAGAAAGACGGCGCACCATCCTCGTGACCGGCGCCGCGGGACCAGCCGGAAGGGCCCTCGCAGCCCAGCTCTCCCGCCCCGAGCGCGCGGGATCGACGCGGCTGCTCGGAGTCGACCTCGCCCCGCGCCCCGTCGAGGGTTACGAGATGATCGAACCCGCACCCGCAGCGACAGACCCGGCATACGACACCGCCATGCTCGACCTGCTCGCCCGGCGCGACCCGGACCTTGTCGTCGCCACCGTCTCCGAGGAGCTCCTCCGGTTCGCGGTCCTCGTCCGGGCCGCGGGACTCGGCACGAGGGTCGTCCTGTCCGAACCGGGCCCGACGGCCGTCGCCGCAGACAAGCTCCTCACCATGTGGGCGCTCGCAGGACACGGGATCCCGGTCCCCCGGCACCGGTCCGCCGCCGGCATCGGCTCGGCTGCCGAGGCGCTCGCGTGGGCGGAGGGGAGGCCCGTCGTCGTCAAGCCGCGCGTCGCTCGGGGTGGGCGGGGCGTCCACGTCGTGGAGGAGCCCCAGGACCCTGTGTGGGAGACCCTCGACGCCTCGTGGGTCCTCCAGGAGTTCGCCCCGGGCGTCGAGTACAGCCCGCAGGTCTACCGGTCCCCCACGTCGGGCCGCTGCGTGGTCGTCGTCCTCGAGAAGGCGGGGCGCCGGGAAGGGCGCGTCGGTAACGCGACGGCCGTCGCACGGCCGACCCCGGACGCTGTCGTGGACGTGGCAGACGTGGCGGTGCGGACAGCACAGGCGCTGGACCTCGTCGGGCCCCTGGACATGGACGTCCGCCGCACGGCCGACGGGACGCCGGTGGTCCTCGAGGTCAACGCTCGGTTCGGCGCCGTGTGCGACGCTGCCCCGGAGGTCCTCGACGCGGTGCTCGGGGACTGGCCGGGCTGACCATGAGCGTCCTCGTCGCGCTGCTCATCGTCGTCGGCGCCTCCCTGCTCGTCGTGGGCGGCGTGCGGCTCGCGCTCGTCCCCTTCGCCCTCGTGTTCGAGGTCCGACGGCGTCGGGACGGGACCGGCCTGGCAGGGTACGGGCCGGTGTTCGACGAGGCCCCGAACGTGAGCGTCGTCGTCCCCGCCTACAACGAGTCCGTCGTCATCGAGCAGTGCGTACGCTCCGTCCTGCGCAGCGACTATCCCCACCTCGAGATCCTCTGCGTCGACGACGGCTCCACCGACGACACCGCCGCGATCATGGGACGCCTCTCGGACGCTCATCCGCAGGTCGTCACGCTGCACCAGGAGAACGCCGGCAAGGGGGCCGCACTCAACCTCGGCATCGCCCGGGCACAGGGCGACGTCATCCTTCTCGTCGACGCAGACGGCCTCTTCCGGCCAGACACCGTCACCCGCCTGCTGCGAGGGTTCCGAGACGAGAAGGTCGGCGCCGTCTGCGGCAACGACCGGCCCGTCAACCTCGACCATGTCCTCACCCGCCTGCTGTCCCTCATCAGCCACCTCGGGACGGGACTCATGCGGCGCGCCCTCGACGTCGTCGACTGTCTGCCTGTCGTGTCCGGCAACGTCGGCGCCTTCCGGCGCGGTGCGCTCGAGCGGACCGGTCCGGTGAGCACCCACACGCTCGGTGAGGACCTCGAGCTCACCTGGCGGATCCACCGCGCGGGCTACCGGGTGACCTTCGCGCCGGACGCTCTCGTCTTCGCCGAGTCGCCGTCGACGGTCCGGGGCCTGTGGCGCCAACGGGTGCGCTGGGCGCGCGGGCTCCTGCAGGTCACGTCGATGCACCTGTCCATGGTCGGCAACCCCCGCTACGGACGCTTCGGCGTCTACCTCCTCTACAACAGCCTGGCGCAGATCGTCGCGCCGTTCATGCAGGTCGCCGGGGTGGCCGCCCTCGCGGTCGTCGTGGCCGTCGAGGGGACGGGATGGCTGCCTGGGTGGTGGTGGCCGTGGTTGGTGTTCGTCGGCCTGCCGGTCTCCCTGGCGCTGCTCCTTCTCGCGATCCTCCTCGACCACGCCCCCGGCGACCTGCGCTACCTGTGGACGGTGGTCCTGTGGCCCGCGTACTCGGCGCTCATGACGTTCGTCATGGTCGACGCGGCCCGGCTCGAGCTCCAGAACGCGGAGGAACGATGGAACAAACTCGACAGGAGCGGGACGGTCTCCGTGCGGGGCCTCGTCGACGACGATGGCCGTGGCTCGTCATGATCCTCGGGGCACTCGTGGCGCTGGTCGGTGCGTCGCTCCTCGTCGCTCGCCCGTGGGAGGACGTGCCGCCGCTCCTGCCCCGGGTGGAGCGACCCGCGCACGTGCGGGCCATGAGCGTCGACTTCGGTCTCGTCATCGACCCTGCGACAGACTGGACCGCCATCGACGACAGGCTCGACGAGGTGGAGGCCAACGCGGTCGACCTCAACGCCGGACGCGTCGAGTTCACCGCCTTCGACTGGGACGCCTACCCCGACGCGGCCGGTGAACCCGGCACCGACCATCTCGCGCGCGCCGCGCGCGCCCTGCAGACCTCCGCCGACGGGACCCCACGACGGGTGGGCCTCGTCGTGGACGCCTACGTCCCGGCATGGATCGCGAAGGACCCCTCGATCGCGGGCGTCGCGGCCGACGGACAGCCGAACGCCTACCAGGCCTCGGCGACAGCGATCACGGACGGCCCGGTCGGTGACAGGCTCGTGGAGTACGTCGTGGCCCTCGGCGAGCGCTACGGGCCGAGCCAGATCACGGTCACGGAGCTGTTCCTCAGCTACTTCAGCTTCGGCGCCGACGACCTCGCGCTCTACCAGCAGATGACCGGCGCTACGGACTGGCCGCGCGACCCCGCGGGCCAGATCGACGAGGAAGCCCCCGAGCTCGGCACCTGGCGGTCGGAGCTCGTCGCCGACCTTCTCGGGCGCATGCGGTCAGCACTCGACGAGGTCCGTGGCGGTGAGGGGCGCGAGATCGAGCTCGCGATGGACGTCCGCGTCGACTGGGCGGACCTGGCAGCCGGGGACGCGTCCAGCGGCCACGACTTCGAGATCCTGCTCCGGTCCGTCGACCAGCTCGTCGTGTGGGCCTACGTGGGCTCGTTCCAACGGTCCGTCCCGGAGGTGGAGGCTCTCACCGCCGCACTGGCGAGCAGCGGCGCCGACCTCGACCGGTTCACCGTGTCGGTCGGCCTGTGGGGGCCCGACGGCGTCCAGCCGGTCTCCGTGGAGACCATGTCGGAGGCAGTGCGGCTCGCGGGCACCAACGGCGTCACCTCGGTCCACGTGACCCCGCTGTCCCTCATGTCTGCGCCGTGCTGGACGGCGCTCGCCGCCGTCTGGGTGCCACAGGCGCGCGACGGTTAGAGGTCCGCAGGCGTCGACGGCCCCGGGCGGAGGTCCGGCAGGAGGATGTCGACCTGCGTCCCCCGACCAGGCTCGCTCGTGATCGCCATCGTCCCGCCGTGCTGTTCGACGAGGGTGCGCACGAGCGACAGGCCGAGGCCGACGCCGCGGACCCTCAGCCGACGGGTGTCGCGCGTCCGGTAGAAGCGCTCCGTGACGTGCTCGAGCTCGTCGGGCGCGATGCCCCGACCATGGTCGACGATGCGGATGCGGGCGGCCCGTCCGCGGTCCGGCGTGTCGTGGGCAGTGACGGTGACGTCGACGACGCCTCCCTCGGGGCTGTACTTCACGGCGTTGTTCACGACGTTGGTGACCACCTGGGTGAGGCGCTGCGCGTCGGAGACGAGCGGGACCGTCGGGTCACCGCCGAGCCGGAACGTCACGCCCGCCGCGGAGGCTGTCGGGCGCTCGCTCTCGACGGCGTCGTGCACCACCTGGACGACGTCGACCTCGGCGGGGTCGAGGGGGTATCCGTTCGCCACGATCTGGGCGCTGGTGAGGAGGTCGTCGACGAGGCCGCGGAGCCGCTCGGCGCTGCGCTCGACCACCTCGAGGTAGCCGCGTTGCTCCGCGTCGAGCCTGTCGTCGTCGAGGAGCAGCAGCTCGACGTATCCGAGGATCGTCGCGAGGGGAGTCCGCAGCTCGTGGCTGACGAGGCCGATGAACTGGTCCTGCGCGCTCTCCTCCTCGTGCCGGCGCGTGACGTCGGTCGCCACGAAGAGGTAACCCGCCGGCAGCTCCGGCGTGGCCCCCGCCAGGGCCGGCCTCGGGGTCACGACGACCTCGAGGTCACGCCGGGCGCCGTCGGCGAGGAGCCCGACCCACTCGGTGACGACGCTGCCGTCGTCCGCTGCGGACCCGACCAGCTCGGCCAACCCTGGTCGCTCGTCCGCGAGTGCCGCCTGGAACGGGTCGGGGTGGTGAGCGACGAGCTCCACGACGTTGCGCCCGACGAGGTCCGTCGCGGTCCTCCCGAAGATGCGCTCGGCGCCGGCGTTCACCGAGACGATCTCCCCGCGCATGTCCGTCGCGACGAAGCCCTGCTCGGTCGCCGCGGCGAGGATGCTCGCGAGCGTGTCCCGGGAGTCGCGCAGCTCCCGCGCGGCGAGGGCCAGCGCCTCCCCCGCGGTGGTGAGATCCTCCGCCTGGGTGCGCGAGACACGGACGATCGAGTGCACGCCGACGGCGATCGGTCCGACGACGACCATGGTGACGATGGCGTGCAGGATCGGCTGGAACCGGCCGGTGTCCAGGACGACCGGCACGAGGAGCACCACTGCCGCGCCCGTCAGGGCGAGCGCCAGGCTCCCCCGGAGCGGCAGTGCGGCGAGACCGAGGACGGGAGCCATGAGCAGGACGTCGAACACCATGGTGTCGAGGCCGGTGCCGATGTCGAGCAGCACGATCGCGACCATCTGGACGACCGGCGGCACGTAGGCCAACTCGAGGGGCCAGTGTGACCAGCGCCCGAACGCCGCGCCGAGCTGCACGCCGACGGCCAGAGCCGTGGCGACGACGATGAACGACGGTCGGGCCGGGGTGCCTGCGGTGAGCAGGACGACGGCGGCGACCACGACCCCGATGGTGACGGGGATCTGGCGCCGACCGATGGTGTCGTCGCCCGACCACGCGCTGCCACCCCGCGCCACCGCGCTGCCGGTCATGACCGGTCGGTCAGCCTGCGCCGTGCGCGGGGTCGGCGCCCTGCCCGTCGACGGCGGACGTCGCGCGCACCGACGCCGACCGGGCGACGGCCTCGCTCGCCCGGACCGTCTCGAGCGGTTCGACCAGGCGCGCCGGGCTGAACCGGGCCCAGTAGCGCGCTGCGGCCCGCACGACGTCCGGCTGCATGTACTCGCGGTGGCTCTGGGAGACGAACGCGGCGAGCATCTCCATCTTCGTGTCGAGGAACCCCTCGATGTCGACGAACCTGTTCGGCGCGAAGCTCACGGTGGAGGACGGGCTCTGGAAGCACCACACGCCGGGCACCTGGCGTGCTGCGACCTGCACCGCCTCGTGCACCGCCCGGTGGTCCTGGTGACGGTCGTGGACCCCGTGCGTGTAGATGCGGTCAGGGACGACCTCGGCGACGAGCTCCTCGATCGCGGTGATGAGCCCGGCGGCCGGGTCGAGGCGCGTGTCCGGGAAGTCGAGGTGCACGAGCCGGGCCCCCACGACCGCGGCGGCCGCTGCGGCCTCGGAGTGCCGCTCGCTCGTGGGACCGCCCACGGCTCCGCCGGAGAGCGTGAGGATGACGAGCTCGTCGCCGGCCGCCGCGTGCGCGGCGAGCGTTCCTCCTGCGCCGATCTCGATGTCGTCGGGGTGCGCACCGACGGCGAGGACGCGCTGTCGGGACGCGCGGCGGACGTCGCGGGCGCGCGCGGCCAGCTCGGTCGCCCGCCGGACGACGAGCGTCGCAGGGACGGGCTTGACGAGGAACTCGTCCGCCGCCTCTCGCAGGGCCTCGACGGCATGGTCGAAGGTGGGGTACGCGGTGACGATCATGATCGGCAGCGTGGGGTCGATCGCGCGCACCTCGGGAAGGATCTCCAGGCCGGACCGCCCCGGGAGCTGGATGTCGCTGACGAGCACGTCGAAGGTGTCGGCACGCAGGGCGGCGAGCGCCTCCTCGGCCGTCCGCGTCGTCGTGACGACCATGCCGCCGTGTCTCTCGAGAGCGATCCGGAGGAACTCCGCCGCGTCGGCGTCGTCCTCCAGGACGAGCGCCCGGAAGGTGTTATCGGTCATCGGCTGCCCCTTTCGCTCCATGCGCCCGCAGCTCCACCACCGAGCTGCAGCACGCCGCCACGAGGTCGGTGTCGTGGCTGACGAGCAGCACGCCCAGACCACCGGTCGCCTCGTCGAGGACGAGCCGGACGAGGGAAGCGGTCGTGGCCGCGTCGAGCATCGACGTGGCCTCGTCGCACACGAGGTAGCGCGGGCTCTGCGCGAGGGCGCGCGCCAGGCAGGCGCGTTGCAGCTGGCCGTCGCTGACCTGGTGGGGTCGTCGCTCGAGAAGGTCCGCGGTGAGCCCGACCCGCCGCGCAAGCCCTGCGACGTCCACGCGTCGGCGGGCGACGACCGCAGGCTCGACGATGATCGACCCGAGGGTCAGCCGGGGGTCGGTCGAGGTCCGTGGGGACTGGAAGAGCATCGCGACGAACCCGCGCACGGCGCGCGGGGTGCCGAAGCGGGTTCCCGGCGACGCGACGCCGTCGATCGTCACGGATCCCGACCGCGGCCGGTCGAGCCCGACGAGGACGCGCGCGAGGGTCGTCTTGCCGGTCCCGGACGGACCGGTGAGGCCGACGACCGACCCGGGCGCGACCGTGAGGCTGACCTTCTCCAGCACGTCCGGGCCCCGCCCGTACCCGGCGGTGACCTCCGTCGCTCGCAGGCTCATGAGGCCTCCGTCCGGGTCCGGTACTGGCGGTCGCCGACGCTCACGAGCGTCGTCGGTCCGCCGGACTGGCGGCTCTCCGGTCGCCGCAGGTGGTAGACGCACTCGTCCGGCAGGTCGGTGAGCACGGGAGGGCTGCCGGGGATCGGGTGCAGCCCCCGGGTCGGCAGCGCGGCGAGCAGGTCCCGCGTGTAGTCGTGCAGCGGGTCCTCGAGGACCTCGTCGGCCGGCCCCGTCTCCATGATCCGGGACGCGTACATGACCGCGACCCGGTCCGCGACGTGGGTCCGGACCAACGACGCGAGGTCGTGCGTGATGAGCAGGACGGCGGCTCCTGCGTCTGCGCACCCGCGCAGCAGCGCCAGCACGTGGTCGGTGAGGGACCGGTCGAGGTTCGCCGTGGGCTCGTCCGCGACGATGACGTCCGGGTCCCCGGCGAGCGCTCCCGCGATGGCCACCCGCTGCGCCATGCCGCCCGAGAGCTCGTGCGGGAAGCAGTCCAGCGCGGCCGGGTCCAGGCCCGCGCGCCGCGCGAGCTCCTCGGGGGTGTGCGCGGTACCGAGCACGCGGATCGCCTCGGCGAGCTGGGACCGTGCCCTGCGGACGGGGGTGAGGTGGGTCGCCGCCGACTGCGACACGAGAGCCGCCCGGCGCCCACGAAAGGGCTCGCCGGCGAAGACGTCGATGACGCTGTCCGCGCGGCCCACTGTGATGGTGCCCGTGCGGCGGGCGCCCGCGGGGAGCATGTCCATGACCGCGGCGGCGAGGATGGACTTGCCGCACCCGGACTCCCCGACGAGGGCGGTGACGGTTCCCGGCGCCACGGCGAGGTCGACGTCGCTCGCCGCGTGGACCACCTGCCCGCTCGCCAGGGGCAGCCGGACGGTGAGGCCGGAGATCCGCAGACCGGCCAGGTCGACCGAGGGAGCGGTGCTCATAGTCGTAGCTCCGACGGTTGGGGTGGCGAGAGGATCGTGCGCAGGGACGTCCCGGCGATGGCGCCGCACACCGTCGTCAGGACGAGCACCGCGGCCGGGAAGACGAGCGTCCACCACCCGCCGAGGAGCAACGAGCTGCGTGCCTCCTCCAGGAGCGTGCCGAGGCTCGCCTCGTGGGGTGGCAGACCGAACCCGAGGAACGACAGCGTCGACTCGTGCCACACGGCGTGCGGCATGAGCAGCACGACGGCGATGATCGCCTGCGGCGCGGCGGCGGGGACGAGGTGGCGCGTGATGATGTGCTGCCGGCCTGCGCCGGCGAGGACGGCGGCGTCGATGTAGTGCCGCTGGCGCAGGCTGAGGACCTCGGAGCGGATGATGCGCGCGACCTGCGTCCAGTGCGTGAGGGCGATCGACAGGACGATCGCGAGGAGGCTGCCGCGGAACATCGCGACGATGACGATCCCGAGGAGCAGGTGCGGCAGGGCGTTCACCGCATCGGTGGTGCGCATGACGATCCTGTCCAGCCACCCGCCGACGAGCCCTGCCGTCGTGCCGACGATCACGCCGATCACCGTAGCGAGGACTGCGCACACGAGCGCGACGAGCAGCGACGTGCGGATCGCGGAGGCGATCCGCACGAAGAGGTCCCGCCCCGCGGAATCGGTCCCGAAGAGATGGTCGAGGGACGGCGCGAGCCGGGCCTGCGAGTAGTCGGTCACGCGGTCGTCGACCCCGGCGATCCACGGCACGAGCGCCGCGTAGAGCGCGACGACGCACAGCAGCGCGGAGGCCACGAGCACGCGGCGCCTAGCCATCGGTGCTCACCCGGGGGTCGAGGAACGCCACGACGACGTCGGCGAGGAGCGAGCCGAGCAGGACGACGAGGGTGGTGCCCACCGTGAGCGCGGCGAGCAGCGCCATGTCGAGGTTGCTCGCCGACGTGACGATCGCACCGGCGATCCCCGGCCAGCTGAAGATCTCCTCGACGAGCACCGCGCCCACGACGAGCTCGGGCAGGCGGACCCCGACGACGTTGGTGAACGGCCCGAGCGAGGTGGGCAGGATGTGGCGGCGGGTGATGAGCCGCCAGGGCAGGCCCCGCGCGACGGCGCCGGCGACGAAGTCCTCGCCGGACGAGGTGACCACGGACTGGCGCACCGCGAGCAGCAGCCACGGGATCTGGGCCACGGCCAGCACGGACGCGGGCAGCACGATGTGCCGGGCGACCTGGCCGACGGTGGGG
Organism: Sanguibacter sp. Z6_81; assembly: GCF_057180625.1. Classification (NCBI taxonomy): domain Bacteria; kingdom Bacillati; phylum Actinomycetota; class Actinomycetes; order Micrococcales; family Sanguibacteraceae; genus Sanguibacter; species Sanguibacter sp. Z6_81. Next base: position 147,731 of record NZ_JBXUFV010000001.1, read on the forward strand.
TCCGCACCGCCGCTGGTCAGTCCGGCGACGGGGAACCACCCGAGCCCGAGCGCGAGGACGGCGATGGCGCCGAGCGCCAGGATGAACGGTGGGGTCCCCTGGATGACGATGCACGCCCCCGTGAGCAGCCGGTCGAACCAGCTGCCGCTGCGGATCCCGGCGGCGACGCCCGCGAGGAGCGCCACGCTGATGGCCACCGCGAACGAGATCCCGACGACGAGGAGCGTCCACGGCAGCCGCTCACCGATGACCTGGGCGACGGGTTGCTGGAAGGACCGGGACATCCCGAGGTCGCCCGTGGCCACGCCCTGCACCCAGTGCCACCACGTGAGGTACCACGGGTCCTCGAGGCCCAGCTGATCCGAGATGCGGGCCTTGTCCACCTCGCTCGTCGTCATGTAGCGCGTGCCGAGGTACCCGACGAGCGGGCTGAAGGGCGACACGGACGCCACGGCGAAGAGCCCGGCGGAGACGAGGGCGACGACCGGGGCGATGAACAGCAGCCGGCGTCCGACCATGGCCGCGACGGCCCGGCGGCGCTCGGCGCGCCTGCCCGCTGCCCGGACGGTCGTGGACCGGGAGCCTCGGGCTCGCCGACGACTGTCGTGGGCCGGTCTGCCGACGGCGGTCGTCATCTGCGTGTCCACGACTGCAGCGCCCACCAGGGTCCCCACGTGACCCCGTGCGCGTGCGGCTCGAGGACCTGGCCGGACATCGTCCAGCCGGAGTCGGTGGACACGTAGGTGTGGTCGAGGAAGACGAGGAACACGTACCCCGGGTCCTCGACGTAGGCGCTCTGGACGTCCCGGTACGCGGCGGCCCGCTCGTCGGCATCGAGACTGTGCCGGCCTGTCTCGAGGGCGGCGTCCACCGCGGGGTTGGAGTAGTCGCTCGCGTTGTTGTAGATGCTGCCCACGCCGGGAGTGGCGTAGACCGAGCTCAGCGCGTCGTACGCCTGGGTGTCGGGGTCGAACGGTTCGTCTCCCCCGCCGAGCAGGACCGCGTCGGTGCTGATGCGCGGGTCGATGCGGTCCCAGGACAGGGCTTCGAGGTTGACCTCGACACCGACGGCGAGGGCGTCGGACGCGAATGCCTGGGCGAGGTCCCGGCGCACGGTGTCGACGGAGTTGTACATGATCGTGAGCTCGGCGCGCTGGCCGTCCTTCTCGCGGATGCCGTCCGTGCCGACCGTCCACCCGGCGTCGGTGAGGATCTGCTCTGCTGCCCCTGGGTCGTGCTCGAAGGTCGCCGTGGGCTCGAACGCGTCGCCGTAGACCTCGGGGATCGGGGTGTAGGCGGGCCGTCCGTGCCCGCCCAGGATGTTGTCGATCATCGCCTGGCGGTCCACCGCGAGGTTGAGCGCCATCCGGACCGCGGGGTCGCCCGCGACAGCGTTGCCGGCCGGCAACGACACCCCGCGCCAGTCCGCCGACGTGTGCGCGGTGACCGTCGTGCCCTCCCGGTCGCTGAAGGTGTTGGCGAGGAGTGGCGGGAGGTTGGTCCCGTCGATCTCCCCGGAGCTCATCCGCTGGGCCCGCGTGTTGTCGTCCGCGACGTAGAGCAGCGTGAGCTCGGAGACCTCCGGCGCGCCGCCCCAGTAGTCCGGGTTGGCCTCGAGCACCGCGCGGTCGGGAGACAGGTCGACGAGCGTGTACGGGCCTGTGCCGACGGGCTCGGTGTTGAGGGAGGACTCGGCCGCCAGCCCGGGTTCCGCGAGCGCCTCGGACGGCACGATCCCGATGAGCAGCTTGGCGAGGAACGGCGCGTAGGGGTACGCGAGGCGGAACTCGACCGTGCTCGGATCGGTCGCCACGACCTCCGAGATCATGTCGTACGAGGTCACCGCCTCGGAGGCGGACGCCGGGTCGAGGATGGCCTCGTAGGTCGCCACGACGTCGGCTGCGTCGAACGTCGAGCCGTCGGAGAACGTCACCCCGGGACGGAGGGTGGCCGTCCAGACGGTCGCGTCCTCGTTGGCGACGGGCACGGCGGTGGCGAGCGCGGGCTCGAAGCCCGGCATGCCCTCGCCTCCGGTGAGGCGCACGAGCCCGTCGTACATCTTGGCGTCACCAGCCGCTCCGTACCCCGCCACGGGGTTGTACCCGCCGAGCTCGTAGCCGTCAGCGAGGACGAGGGCCGCCTCGTCCTCACCCTGTGTCTCACCGCTGGGGGCGGAGCACGACGCAAGGAGCGCGACAGCGAGGAGGCCGACGGCCCACGCCCCTGGCGCCCCGGTCGTTGCCGTCGTGGTCCTCGGCGGGACTGCCATCGCGGTGCCCCCTCCGTCGACGCTGCCGGACGGCCCCACACTCACGGGCCGCGTCGTGTCATCGTGACATGGCTCATCCCGGTCTGCACCCTTTGCCCGTTTCGCGCAGGGGCCCGGCTCGTCCCCTCCGCCCGACCCGGCGGTCCGCCCTCAGCCGAGGATGGCGCGCGTGGCGGCAGCCTGCTGGGTGAGCACTCCGCCGATGGCGACCTGGGTCTCGTTGACGCGCTCGACGACACCACGGATGTCCGCCAGCGCTGCGACGACCCGCTCGACCTGGTCCTGGATGGCGCGAACCTTGCGGTCCACCTCCGTCGTCGCCTCCGCGGTCTCGTTGGCGAGGTCCTTGACCTCCTTGGCGACGACCGCGAACCCCCGCCCGGCGTCCCCCGCACGAGCGGCCTCGATCGTCGCGTTGAGGGCGAGGAGGTTGGTCTGTGCGGCGATGCGCTGGATGACCTTGACCACCTCACCGATCTCCGCGCTCGACGCACCCAGCCCGGAGACCTCGACGTGGGCGTCCGCTGCGAGCCGCTCGCCGTCGAGCGCCACGGCACCCGCCGCCAGGACGTTGCGCTCCGCCTCGCCGATCGACGTGACGAGCTCCTCGGCAGCCGCCGCGAGCCGTGCTGACGCCTCGATCCGCTCGAGGGCCTGTCCGAGCAGGAAGGCGGTGTTGCGCAACGCGTCCTCACGACCCGGCGAGAGGGCCAGCGTCGTCGTCGCGAAGAAGTCCATGGTCCCCACGACCCGGCCGGAGACGAGGATCGGCAGGCAGACACCCGACCTGACGCCCGCGCGCCGCGCGACCGGCGCACGCACGCAGTCGGTCACCGTCCCGAGGTCAGGAGCGAACACCAGGTCCTTCGACCGCCACGCGCGGCCCGACAGCCCCACGCCCTCGACGAACGAGGCGGACCGGGTCACCGCGCGGAACTCCTCGCCCGCGTCCCCGGACTCCTGCACGAACCGTAGGGCGGTGTCTGCGGCGCTGATCGCCCAGTAGGACGCGTAGCTCCACCCGAAGCCGCTGCGGATCGTCTCGAGCGCATCACGCAGCGCGGTCTCGCGGTCGGTGGCGGCCGACAGCGCGCGCATCACGGCGGTGACCGCGGCGACGTCCTGACCCGCGTCGGCGTGCTGCTCCATGGTGGTCACGCGCTCGACGGCCTGGGAGACGAGGAGAGCGATGGACCGCAGGGTGTCGAGCCGCTGCTCCGACGGGACGAGCTCCTCCGTGGTGAAGAAGTCCATGGTCCCGGTGACGGCGCCGTCCTCGACGATCGGGAAGCAGATGCCGCTGCGGACCCCCACCCGCTGGGCGGCGGGTGCCCGGACGCAGTCGGTGAGCTCTCCGAGATCCGCGACGAACACGAGATCCTTCGCCTGCCACGCACGCCCGCTGAGGCCGACCCCCTCGGCGAACGACGCGGCGAGCGTGACCTCACGGAACTCCGCCCCGACGTCCCCGGACTCCTGGGAGAACCGCAGGACGCCGTCCTCGGGGACCACGTGCCAGGCCGAGCCGTACGCCCAGCCGAACTGCTCACGGACGGCGTCGAGCGCCGAGCGCACGGCGTCCTGCCTCGTCCGGGCGCCGGCCAGGGCGCGCAGGACGGCCGTGACGGCGCCCACGTCGGCCCGCGCCTCCGCGACGTCGGACTGCGCGGACGGTCGGCGGCGCGGCTTTCCCAGCATGGCGGGCTCCTGATCGTGGGGCGCGGTGTGCGCGGATGCGTCCGGCAGAGTTGAACATCGGTACTTGAGGCTTCAAGGTTGAGTGTGGGGCGCCTCCCGTTCCCGCGCATGGCGGGCGCACGTGCACTGCGTCACACCGCCACGCATGCGGCGTCCGGGCTACGCTCAGCGCGTGAACCCCGACCAGGCCCACAGCCCCACGGCCGCGTTCTTCGACCTCGACAAGACGATCATCGCGACGTCGTCCGCCGCGGCGTTCTCCCGCCCCTTCTACGCAGGCGGGCTCATCACGCGCGGCGCGGTGCTGCGCAACGCCTACGCGCACTTCCTCTACATGGTCGGTAGCGCTGACGCCGACCAGACCGAGCGCATGCGCGCCCACCTCAGCTCGATGGTCACCGGGTGGCCCGTCGACCAGGTGACGTCGATCGTCGCCGAGACCCTCCACCAGTACATCGACCCGTACGTGTACTCCGAGGCCGTCGACCTCATCGAGGAGCACCACGCGGCCGGGCGCGACGTCGTCATCGTCTCCGCGTCGGGGTACGAGCTCGTCGAGCCGATCGCCGCGGTGCTCGGTGCCGACCACGCGATCGCCTCGCAGATGCAGGTCGAGGACGGCAGGTACACCGGCCTCATCGACTTCTACGCCTACGGGCAGAACAAGGCGACGGCCATCCGTGACCTCGCGGAGGAACGCGGGTACGACCTCGAGGGGTCCTACGCATACTCCGACTCGATCACGGACGCCCCGATGCTTGAGGTCGTCGGGCACGGGTTCGCCGTGAACCCCGACAAGACCCTGCGCCGGCTCGCCGCGGAGAACGGGTGGGAGGTCCTGACGTTCGACCGGCCCATCGCCCTGAGCCGCCGGATCTCGCCACGCACGTCGGCCCTCACGGGCGCAGGTCTCCTCGCGATCGGGCTCGGCGCGTACCTCGCGTGGCGCGCGGTACGCGGCCGCACCCGCTGACGGGCTCCCGTCGCGAGGGCCGCCATCCGTCGGTCACGAGAGCGGTGTCCGGGCCAGGCGCTGGTCGATGTGGTCTGCTGCGGCGGCGGCACCGTCGACGTCGGCCAGGCGGGCACGCAGGTCGTGCGCCCTGCGGTGGAGCCGCTCGTCGGAGAGCACCTGCCGCACCGCGGCCGAGAACGCTGTGCGTCCGACCTGGTGCGCAGTGACGCGGATCGCGTTGCCGAACTCCACGCAGTCGTCGATGTTCCACCGCTGCTCCATCTGCAGGCCCATCCCGACGAACGGCTTCCCGCTGAGGATCGCGGTCTGGACCGTCCCTTCCCCGCCGTGGATCACCGAAGCGTCGACGAGGTCGCCCATGCGATGGGCCGGGAGGAGCCCGCACACGTGGACGTGCGGGCCCAGCTCGGCGAGGTCGCCCGGTTCCAGATAGTGGGTCACCGGTGCGACGACGGTGACCGGCATCGCCGAGAGAGCTGCCAGGACGCGGCGCACGAGGCGGCGGTTCCCGGAGCTGCCCATCGCGAAGTACACGACAGGCCGGCCGGCTGACCGTGCGGAGGCGACGGCGTCGAGGATGCTGGCAGGGACGTCCACGTCGAGCCGCGCGTAGACGGGCCCGACCAACCGGTAGTCGTCGGGCAGCTCGTGGTCGCGGAGGAATCCGGACACGGACGCGACGAGGTTGAGATCGGCGTCGAGCGCCTCGATGGTCCGGCGCGGCAGGGTGATCCCGTACTCGCGCGCCACGACCCGGAACGCTCGGGGCTTGACGGTGATCCGCTCGGCGGCGGCGCGCAGGGCGCGTGCGGCGAGCACGTTCACCGCACGGTGCACGACGTGGTGGCCCGGCAGGAGCGGCAGAGTCGTCATCTGGCGGATGTGCGGCAGCGAGTAGGCGAAAGGCTTGACGTACACGAGCGGGATGCGGGCGATCCGCGCGGACAAGAGCTGGCTGAGCGTCGTGCCGATGACGACGACGTCGGCCCCGACCCGATCGATGAGCGCGAGCTCGTGGTCGACGCGCGTCCGGACGGTCGCCGTCGTGAACGGGTGCCGCACGCCCCTGCCCTGGTCGACCCTGACGAGCTGGTCGGCCTGCGCGTCGGTGAGCACGGGCTCGAGCGGGTGGTACTCGAACCCGGCCGAGCGCACGAGGTGCGCGTAGCGGTGCGAGTACCCCATGAAGACGCACTCGTGCCGGTCACGCAGCGCCCGCGCGACCTCGATGGCGCGGGTCGTCTCAGCAAGGTTGAAGGTCTCAGGGGCGAACAGTGCGGTACCCAGGGCGACGGCACCTCCTCGTGAGGACGCTGGCGACGCGGGGACGGTGGCGACGCGGGGACGGTGGACCGACCCTACGGGAACCGCCGCCTCTCGTCGCTCACGGGGCCCGGAGGGGTATGGACGGCACCGGGCAGGCGATCGGCAGACGCCGTCCCCCTTCCCATATCCGCCGAGGAAGGGTAGAAAAGAAGGACAACAGCACACGGAGATCGGAACCCACGCGCGAACAGTCCACGTCACGGACATGTTGACCGGGCTGGCCCCGTAGCAACAACGATGATGCACGCCTGATACCCGATCTCCCGCTGGCGGACGGCGCCCCCTCACCGGGGTGCCGTCGGTGTGTCCGGCCGAGGCCGCCGCACGCCGCTAGTGTGGCGAGATGAACTCAGCGCCGAGCGTCTCCTCGTCGATCACGGTCCGACTCGAGGTCCAGGCCCGGCCCACGGCGGTGAGCGAGCTCACGACGTCGATCGAGCAGACCGGCGGCATCGTCACCGCGCTCGACGTCACGGCGTCGGGCCACGAGCGCATCACGGTGGACGTCACGTGCGCCACCCGTGGGGACGACCACGCGACGCAGATCGTCGACGGCCTGCGCGCCCTGCCCGGTGTGACCGTCGGTCCGGTGAGCGACCGCACCTTCCTCCTGCACCTGGGCGGCAAGCTGCAGATCGAGTCGAAGGTGCCCATCCGCAACCGCGACGACCTCTCGATGATCTACACGCCCGGCGTCGCCCGCGTCTGCGAGGCGATCGCCGCGAACCCTGCCGACGCGCGTCGGCTGACCATCAAGCGGAACACCATCGCGGTCGTCACCGACGGCACCGCCGTCCTCGGCCTCGGCGACATCGGACCGCTCGCCTCCCTGCCCGTCATGGAGGGCAAGGCGGCGCTGTTCAAGCGGTTCGCGGACATCGACGCGTTCCCCATCGCGCTCGACACGACGGACGTCGACGAGATCGTCGCGGCCGTCAAGGCCATCGCTCCCGTCTTCGCGGGGATCAACCTCGAGGACATCTCCGCCCCTCGGTGCTTCGAGATCGAGCGCCGGCTGCGCGCCGAGCTCGACATCCCGGTGTTCCACGACGACCAGCACGGCACCGCGATCGTCGCGCTGGCCGCGCTGACGAACGCGCTCAAGGTCGTCGGCAAGGAGCTCCAGACCGTACGGATCGTCCTGTCCGGAGCGGGCGCGGCCGGGACGGCGGTGCTCAAGCTGCTGCTCGCCGCCGGGGCGCAGGACGTCGTCGTCGCCGACATCGCCGGTGTCGTGTGCCGCGAGCGCACGAGCCTCGAGCCGTCGTTGCAGTGGATCAGCGACCACACGAACCCGCGCGGGGTGAGCGGGACCCTGCGGGACGCGATGGTCGGCGCGGACGTCTTCATCGGCGTCTCCGCGCCGGACGTCATCACCGGCGACGACGTCGCCCGGATGGCCGACGGCGCGATCGTCTTCGCGATGGCGAACCCACGGCCGGAGGTCGACCCGGACGAGGCCGCGAAGCACGCCGCGGTCGTCGGGACCGGGCGCAGCGACTTCGCGAACCAGATCAACAACGTGCTCGCCTTCCCCGGGGTGTTCCGCGGGCTGCTCGACGCCCGGTCGCACGAGGTGACCGACGACCTGCTGCTCGCCGCCGCGCGTGCGCTCGCGTCCGTCGTCCACGACGACGAGCTCAACGCGACGTACATCGTCCCGAGCGTGTTCAACCCCCAGGTGACGACGCTCGTCGCAGCAGCCGTCGAGGCCGCGGCCTCCGTGGTGCAGCCGGCCTGAGCGTTACTCCCAGGCCCCGCGGGCGTACTGGTCCGGCCAGCCCGCCTCGCGCCGCGGCACGCCGAGCTCGTGGGCGGCCCGCAGCGGCCACATCGGGTCGCGCAGCGCCGCGCGCGCGAGCATGACGGCGTCCGCGGACCCGTCGGCGAGCACGGACTCGGCGTGCGCGGGATCGGTGATGAGCCCGACCGCGCTGACCGGCAGACCGGACGCCTCGCGGATCTCCCGCGCAGCGGCGACCTGGTACCCGGGGCCGACGGCGATGTCCGCAGGCGCGGCACCCCCCGTCGAGACGTCCACGAGATCGACGCCGCGGGTGGCGAGCTCCTTCGCGACCTGCGCGACGTCGCCCACCTGCAGGCCGTCCTCGCGCCAGTCCGTCGCCGAGACGCGCACGAGCAGCGGCTTGTCCTGCGGCCACGCGGCCCGGACGGCGTCGACCGTCTCGAGCAGCAGGCGCGCCCGGTTCTCGAGCGACCCGCCGTAGGCGTCCGTGCGCGTGTTCGCCAGGGGCGTGAGGAACTCGTGCAGGAGGTATCCGTGGGCCGCGTGGATCTCGACGACGTCGAACCCGGCGCTCAGCGCGAGGCGGGCGGCGGCCGCGAACTGCTCGGGCACGGCCGCGATCTCCTCGGCCGTCATCTCGCGCGGCGGGCTGTACCCGGGGAACGCCTCGGCCGACGGGCCAACGGTCTCCCAGCCACCCTCGGCCACGGGGACCGTGCCCTGGGACGGCGCCCAGGGGCGGAACGTCGAGGCCTTGCGCCCGGCGTGGGCGAGCTGCGCGCCGATGACCGCCCCCTGCTCGTGGACGAACCGCACGACGGGCGCCCAGGCGTCGGCGTGCTCCTGGGACCACAGACCCGCGTCCTGCGGGGTGATGCGCCCCTCGGGCACGACCGCGACGGCCTCGGTGAGGAGGAGCCCGAACCCGCCCTGCGCACGTGCGCCGAGGTGGACGAGGTGCCAGTCGCCGGGCATCCCGTCGACCGAGGAGTACTGGCACATCGGCGCGAGCCACACCCGGTTGCGGATCGTCAGGGAGCGGAGCGTGAGCGGCTGGAAGAGCAGCGGTGAATCGGTCATGTCGTGGGCAACGACGCCCGGCGCCCCTCGATTCCCGGCGTCCATCCTCGGGACGCCGGGCAGGGATGCTCCGCCCCCCGCACGTTTGCACCCGCGGGGAGCCCTCGCGTCGGGCCGTTGGTCCCGCGAGCGTCCCGGAGGGCGCGGGATGCTTGGTCCGTGCTCACGATCCCGCAGACCCTCGCCGCCCAGCACGAGTCCGCCGTCGCCAAGGTGGCCGCGACCCGCCGTCCGCTCGCCTATGCCGTGCAGTCGATGCTCGCAGGCGCCTACATCGGGGTCGCGATCGTGCTCATGATCAGCGCCGCCGGACCGTTCCTGGCCGCGGGGTCGCCCGCCGCGAAGCTCGTCTCCGGTGCGGTGTTCGGCATCGCCCTCACGCTCGTCGTCGCCGCTGGCGGTGAGCTCGTCACGTCGAACATGATGACCCTCACCCAGGGTGCGCTCGCGGGCCGCATCACCTGGGTCGGCGGCGGGGTGACCCTCGCGTTCTGCTTCCTCGCCAACCTCGCCGGCGCATTCGTCTTCGCCGTCCTCGTGCACGTCTCAGGAGTCGCTGCTCCCGGCACCCCGGCCGGGGCGATGCTCACCTCGCTCCTGGAGCTCAAGGGTGGCCTGACGACCCCCGAGCTCTTCGCCCGGGCTGTCTTGTGCAACGTCCTCGTCTGCCTCGCGATCTGGTCCGCCGTGCGCCTCACGTCGGAGGTGGCGCGGCTCATCGTCATCTTCTGGTGCCTCCTGGCGTTCATCGCCTCCGGGTTCGAGCACGTCGTGGCGAACATGACGGTGTTCGGCCTCGGCCTCGTGGGCGGCCTCCCCGAGACCTCATGGCTGGAGCTCGCACGGAACATGGGGGTCGCCGGCCTCGGCAACCTCGTCGGTGGGATCGTCGTCGGGCTCGGGTACGCGGTGTCCGCCGGACCGCTGCGTGCGGACAGGTCTCCGGGCGAATCGGACGGCGCGCGCCAGCAGGTGTGGCGCGCGACACACTAGACTGCCGCCGGGGGCGACCACTCCCACCGCCCGCACCAGCGTCGATGCGCACCGGAGGTAGCTTGTGTCACAGGACAACCAGGGTCTCGAGAACCTTCTCCACGAGACGAGGACCTTCCCCCCGAGCCAGGAGTTCGCCGCCCAGGCCAACGCGACCCAGGCCCTGTACGACGCGGCCACCGGCGACCCCGTGGAGTTCTGGGCGGAGCAGGCCCGCTCGCTCCTGACCTGGCAGAAACCGTTCACCGAGACGCTCGACTGGTCGGGGGCGCCCGTCGCGCGGTGGTTCGCGGACGGCACCCTCAACGCCGCCTACAACGCGGTGGACCGGCACGTCGTCGAAGGCCGGGGCGACCGCGTCGCCCTGCACTTCGAGGGCGAGCCCGGTGACACCCGGACCGTCACGTACTCCGACCTGCTGCGCGAGGTCTCCCGTGCCGCGAACGTCCTGTCGTCGCTCGGCGTCGAGCGCGGCGACCGCGTCGTCATCTACCTCCCGATGCTCGTCGAGTCCGTCGTGGCGATGCTCGCGTGCGCGCGCATCGGCGCCCCGCACTCCGTCGTCTTCGGCGGGTTCTCCGCCGACGCCCTGCGCAGCCGCATCCTCGACGCGGGGGCCAAGGTCGTCATCACGGCCGACGGGGGCTACCGCCGCGGAGCGCCCTCGGCGCTCAAGCCCGCCGTCGATGACGCGATCGCCCCCCAGGAGGGCGCTCCGGCGACGACGATCGAGCACGTGCTCGTCGTGCGCCGCACCGGTCAGGACGTCGCCTGGACCGACGGCCGGGACGTGTGGTGGGACGAGGCCATGTCCGCGGCCGACGTCGAGCACACCCCCGAGTGGGTGGACGCCGAGCACCCGCTGTTCATCCTCTACACCTCCGGCACCACGGGGAAGCCCAAGGGGATCCTCCACACCACGGGGGGGTACCTCACCCAGACGGCGTTCACCCACCGCAACGTCTTCGACCTCAAGCCGGAGACGGACGTCTACTGGTGCACCGCAGACATCGGATGGGTCACGGGGCACAGCTACGTCACCTACGGGCCGCTGCTCAACGGCGCCACCCAGGTCATCTACGAGGGCACGCCCGACTCCCCGCACAAGGGTCGCTGGTGGGAGATCGTCGAGAAGTACAAGGTCTCCATCCTCTACACGGCGCCCACGGCCATCCGCACGTGCATGAAGTGGGGCCGGGAGATCCCGGACCAGCACGACCTCACGTCGCTGCGGGTGCTGGGCTCTGTCGGAGAACCCATCAACCCCGAGGCATGGATGTGGTACCGCGAGGTCATCGGCGGAAACCGCACACCCATCGTCGACACGTGGTGGCAGACGGAGACCGGCGCGATCATGATCTCGCCGCTGCCGGGCGTCACGGCAGCGAAGCCGGGCTCGGCGCAGACCCCGCTGCCGGGGATCGCCGCAGACGTCGTCGACGACGAGGCACGGCCGGTGCCCGACGGCGGAGGCGGGTACCTCGTCCTCACGCAACCGTGGCCGTCGATGCTGCGCGGCATCTGGGGCGACCTCGAGCGGTTCAAGGACACCTACTGGTCGCGCTTCAAGGACATCTACTTCGCGGGGGACGGCGCGAAGAAGGACGAGGACGGCGACGTCTGGCTGCTCGGCCGGGTCGACGACGTCATGAACATCTCCGGCCACCGTCTCTCGACGGCGGAGATCGAGTCGGCGCTCGTCTCGCACCCGATCGTCGCGGAGGCTGCCGTCGTCGGCGCTGCGGACGAGATGACGGGCCAGGCCGTCGTCGCGTTCGTCATCCTCCGCTCGGAGTTCGCCGAGGACGCCGTCCAGGACGACGTCCAGGCCATGCTGCGCAACCACGTCGCGAAGGAGATCGGGCCGATCGCCAAGCCCAAGCGCATCCTCGTCGTGCCCGAGCTGCCCAAGACGCGCTCCGGCAAGATCATGCGCCGGTTGCTGCGCGACGTCGCGGAGAACCGGGTCGTCGGGGACGCGACGACCCTCGCGGACTCCTCGGTGATGGACCTCATCTCCAGCGGGCTGGCGAAGCCGTCGGCCGCGAGTGAAGGATGATGTCTGGATGACAGATCACTCCGTCGCGACGCCCACCGACCCGTCCGTCATCGACTCGCTCGCCCGCAAGGCTGTCGGGGCGGTGGACGAGACCGACTCGGAAGCGCGCTGGCGTGCCCTGTGGCGGCGTGTGCTGCCGCTCGAGCGATGGTTCTTCGTGAAGGACGCCTCGCCCGGTCTCCGGTCGGTGACGGTCACGGCCAACGGCAAGCCGGCCCTGCCCGTGTTCACCGACCTCGAGCGGGCCGTGGCGTTCGCCGAGGACGGGCGCGGGGGCGCCGACCAGGTGTTCGCCTCGCCGCCCTCGGAGATGCTCGGGGCTGCGGACCAGCTCGCGGCTGCTGGCGTCGAGATCCTGCTGTTCAACCCGAAGGACGCGGCGTTCGGCGCACCGCCGGCGGTCGTGCGGGCCCTGGCCGAGGCGGTCATCGGGCCTGTGGGTGGCCCGGGCCGCACCAACGCGGCTGCGGGTGTCGTCACGGCGATCGACCGCCTCGCGTTCGATGCCCGTGCGCGCGCCGGTGACAGCTCCGCGCTGGGTGCACTGTGGAGCGCCGTGTTCGCGCTCGACCGCTGGTACTTCGTGCCACGCGGCGAGGGCGAGGCCATCCAGCCGTTCGCCGTCAAGATGGAGCAGGGGACCGCGGTCCTCGCCTTCACGACGCCGGCGCGCGCGCGGGCCTATGCCGAGCTCCGGGCGCTGGAAGACCCCGAGCGGATCCTCGCGATCCCGCCCGCGGCGGCCGTCCACGGGTTCGCGCACCCCTCCTCGGCGATCGCCGTCATCCACTTCGACACGCAGCACGGTGCGTTCTTCGCGCCGGTGGCGGACCTCACGTCGATGTACCGGGCAGCGACGGGGTCGGACCTGCCCGAGGAGGCCGCAGAGCCGACGACCTGAGCCGTCCGCCGATCACCCGGAACCGTCGAGGGCCTGGACGGTTCCGGGTGGTCCGCCCGGTACGTCCCGTCCGCTACGCTCCGACCGTGCCCGGACAGCCCTCGTTCCCCCCGCCCCCGCCCGCAGGTCCCGGCGCACCGCCCGGGCCGCCGGTGCACACCGCACGCCAGCAGCGGCCGGTGGTCGCGTGGGTCGTCGCGCTGGCACTGACGCTCGTCGCCGGTGTGCTGGCGACGCTGGCGCTCACCGGTGTCCTGGGCGGAGCGGACGTCACGGACGCCGCCGAGACCCGGCAGGACGACGAGCCGTCGGCCTCACCGTCCGCCCAGCCGTCCGCCCCACCGAGCGACACGTGGGCCCCTGCTGCACCCTGGACGCTGACGGCTGCGGACCTCGAGGAACAGGGCGTCGTCGTCGACGCGACGCACACGGTCCTGCTCCCCGAGGCTGCCGGCCCTCCCGTCGTCGACAGGGTCGTGCTGCTCGCGGTCTACGGGACCAACGCGATCGCCGCCCTCGTCGGCATCGACGCCGTGACGGGCGACCGCCTCTGGAGCGAGAGCGTCCCGCAGTCCGACGGCCTCACCGGGTGCTCCGCGATGCTCGAGACCTTCGCGTGCACGGGCATGCGGAACACCGGCGAGTATGTCGTCGTCACGGTCGACCCGCGCACGGGCACGAGCGCAGACCTGTGGTCGGGCACAGCGATCGGAGCGCCACCGCTCCTCTCCTCCGAGCGGGTCCTCGTCCACGAAGCCGGCGGCATCACCCTGCTCGACGCGACCGGGAAGGTCCTGTGGGAGCGCGACGGGGATCCGGGAGTGAGCCTCACGGACGAGCACGTGCTCGTCGCGGGAGAGGGCTCGACGCTCACCGTGCTCGACGCCGCGGACGGCGCGGAGGCGTGGAGCGCCCCCAAAGAGGGTTCGGGCCACTTGTTACGCCTCCTGGCCGACGGAGCCGTGATCTCGCAGACGGCGGACACGACCGTCTGGCTGGACCCGGACGGCACGGAGCTCGTCCGGCATCCGGGCAGCAGGTCCACCGTGGTGTGGCCCGGTGAACCGTCGCCCGAGGTCCTCGTCGTGACCGACGGGTCGACCGCGCACGGCTACGCCACGTCCGACGGCGAGTCGCTCTGGTCGGCCGACGTCGCCACGGACGGCTCGCCGCGCCTCGTGGGCGACGCGGTGGTGTTCATGAGCGTCGACACGGTCGTGGCGCTCGACCTGGACGACGGCTCGGCACGCTGGTCCATGGACGTGCAGGCACCGGCCCGTGCGTCCAGCGACGGCACCTCCTACGTCGTCCAGGAGGGCGGCACGGTCCGGTCGTTGTCCCCGGAGGACGGATCGGTCCTGTGGTCGCTCGACGCTGCGGACGTCGGCATCGTCGACCTCGGACGCGTGACGAGCTTCGACGGGCTCGTCGCGCTCACCGGCGCCGACGCCGACGGCCTGCTTGTCGTGCACGTCGTGCGTCCCTGACGTCCGCGCGGCGGGGCACCGCTCGGACGTGATGGAATCGACGTCGTGGATGACTCCGAGATCGAGACCGTCAGCGGCCCCCTGTCCGAGCAGGACGCCGCGGCGGTGCGGCGCCTGGCACGTGCCGCCGAGCACGTCGACGGGGTCGCCCCCCTGTCCGAGCAACCCCTCCTGTGGCTGCAGGACGATGCCGCGGCGGTGGAGCACCTGCTCGTGCGGGCCGCCGACGACCTGGCCGGGTATGCCCAGCTCGATCTCGGTGCCCCCGGCGCCGTGAGCGCGGAGCTCCTCGTCCACCCCTTCGCGCGCCAGCACGGCGTCGGTTCGGCCCTGCTCGCCAGAGCACGCGCGCGAGCGGTGGCACGCCCGGGCACCGACGCGGCGCACCCGCTGGCCGTGTGGGCACACGGAGACCTGCCCGCTGCGCGGCGCCTGGCGGCGTCCGCCGGGCTCGAGGTCGTGCGCGAGCTGTGGCGCCTCACGCTCGACCTGCGCGGGTACGCACCGACGGGTCGCGGCCTGCCCGACGGCGTGACCGTGCGGGCGTTCCGTCCCGGCGAGGACGAGGCGGACTGGGTACGAGTCAACGCACGTGCCTTCGCCGACCACCCCGAGCAGGGACGGGTGAGCGTCGCCGACGTCCTCGCCCGCGAGCGCGAGGACTGGTTCGACCCCGAGGCGTTCTTCCTCGCCCACCGCGACGGCACCCTCGTCGGCTCGATCTGGCTCAAGGTCCCGGCCGAGCAGGAGGGCCCGGGGCGTGTGGGCGAGATCTACGTCGTCGGCGTCGACCCGGACGCCCAGGGCACCGGCCTCGGCTCGGCGCTCACGCGCGTCGGGCTCGACCACCTCGCCGCGACGGGCGTGACGACGGCGGAGCTCTACACCGACCGGTCCAACGAGGTCGCTGTGCGGACGTACACGTCCGCGGGATTCACGCGGGCCGCGGTGGACGTCCAGCTCGGCTGACCCCGCGAGACCTGACGCGGGCCGCGGCGGCGACCGGCACCCAAAGTTCACCGAGTGGTGTCACGATGAACCCATGACCGATTCGACGACAACGCCCCGTCCGCCCGGCGCGCCGGAGGTCCTCACGCGCTCCGGCGCGATCGACCCGGAGCTCGCGGAACACATCGCCGAGCACATCGCGGAGGAGCTCCTCCCCCGGACCCCGGTGCTCGAGGACATGCCACCGTTGCCGGACGACCGGTTCGGAGACCGCGAGCTCAGCTGGCTCGCCTTCAACGAGCGTGTCCTCGAGCTCGCGGAGGACGAGACCCAGCCGCTCCTGGCGCGCGTGCGATATCTCGCGATCTTCGCGTCGAACCTCGACGAGTTCTTCATGGTCCGGGTCGCCGGCCTCAAGCGACGCATCGCCACGGGACTGGCCGTCACCTCGGCCTCAGGGCGGACCCCCCGTCAGGTGCTCGAGGCCATCGGCGACCGGGCTCACGTCCTCATGGAACGCCACGCCCGCGCGTTCGCCGACGCGGTGCAGCCCGAGCTCGCTCACCAGGGCATCACGCTCGTGCGCTGGGAGGAGCTCTCGTCGCAGGAGCAGGACCGCCTGCACAAGTTCTTCCGCAAGCAGATCTTCCCGGTGCTCACCCCGCTCGCGGTGGACCCGGCCCACCCGTTCCCGTACATCTCCGGGCTGTCGCTCAACCTCTCGGTCCTCGTCCGCAACCCGGGCACCGGCAAGGAGCACTTCGCCCGCGTGAAGGTCCCGGCACTGCTGCCCCGCTTCATCGCCGTGGACGCCAAGGGAAGGCCGAGCGCACCCAGCACGCAGGCGATGGACAAGGGCCCGACGTCGTTCGTGCCGCTCGAGGACATCATCTCCCACCACCTCGACCACCTGTTCCCCGGGATGGAGATCGTCGAGCACCACACGTTCCGGGTGACCCGCAACGAGGACGTCGAGGTCGAGGAGGACGACGCCGAGAACCTCCTCAAGGCCATGGAGAAGGAGCTGCTGCGGCGCCGGTTCGGTCCGCCTGTCCGGCTCGAGCTCGCCGAGGGCATCAGCCCACGCATCCGCGAGCTGCTGCTGCGCGAGCTCGGTGTCGTCGAGAGCGAGGTCTACACCCTGCCGGCGCCCCTCGACCTCACCGGGCTCAACCTCATCGCCGACCTCGACCGCTCCGACCTGCACTACCCACGGTTCGTCCCGACCACCCACCGGCTCCTCGCCGAGGTGGAGAGCGCGAGCCCGGCAGACATCTTCGCGGCGATCCGCGAGCGTGACATCCTCCTGCACCACCCGTACGACTCGTTCTCCACGTCGGTGCAGACGTTCCTCGAGCAGGCCGCGGCAGACCCCAAGGTCCTCGCCATCAAGCAGACCCTCTACCGCACGTCGGGCGACTCGCCGATCGTCGACGCCCTCATCGACGCGGCCGACGCGGGGAAGCAGGTGCTCGCGCTCGTCGAGATCAAGGCGCGCTTCGACGAGCAGAACAACATCTCGTGGGCGCGCAAGCTCGAGCAGTCCGGCGTGCACGTCGTCTACGGGATCGTCGGGCTCAAGACGCACTGCAAGCTCTCGCTCGTCGTGCGCCAGGAACCTGACGGGCTGCGGCGCTACTGCCACGTCGGCACCGGAAACTACAACCCGAAGACCGCGAGGCTCTACACGGACCTGGGGCTCCTCACGTGCGACCCGGACGTCGGCCAGGACCTCACCCGTCTGTTCAACCAGCTCTCCGGCTACGCGCCGCAGTCGCGGTTCCACCGGCTCCTCGTCGCACCGCGGTCCGTGCGGTCCGGGCTCATCGAGCGCATCGACCGTGAGGCGGCGGCGGCCCGCGACGGCAAGCCGGCGTGGATCAAGATCAAGGTGAACTCCATGGTCGACGAGGCCACGATCGACGCGCTCTACCGGGCGTCGCAGCTCGGCGTGCCCGTCGACCTCGTCGTGCGCGGCATCTGCGCGCTGCGCGCCGGGGTGCCGGGGCTGAGCGAGACCATCCGGGTGCGGTCCGTCCTCGGGCGGTTCCTCGAGCACTCCCGCATCTTCGCGTTCGCGAACAGCTCCGGTCCTGCCATCGGTGAGGGACCTGAGAGCGGACCGGAGGTCTTCATCGGCTCCGCCGACCTCATGCACCGCAACCTCGACCGCCGGGTCGAGACCCTCGTCCGGCTCGCCGACGAGGGCCAGATCCGCGATCTCGTCGACCTCATCGACGAGACCATGTCCGACTCCGCCTCCACGTGGCACCTCAACCCCGACGGCACGTGGACGCGTCACCACCTCGGACCGGGTGGCGAGCCGCTGCTCGACACCCAGGAGGTCCTCATCTCCCGCCAGCGTCGCCGGATGAGCCTCGGCAGGTGAGCGACGCAACGGTCAAAGGTGCCTACCGGGTCCGGGGATCGGCAGGTGTGAGCGCACACCCCAGCGAGCAGCCCTCGGTGATCGAGTCGGCCGGGGCGCTCGTCTGGCGCGTCCGCAAGGGCGCCCTGCAGGTCCGGCTCATCCATCGTCCCCGGTACGGCGACTGGTCGTGGCCCAAGGGAAAGCTCGATCCCGGGGAGACCCTGGCCGCCACGGCGGTCCGCGAGGTCGCGGAGGAGACCGGCTCGCAGGTCGTCCTCGGCGTCCCCCTGCCCGGGCTCCAGTACCTCACCCCCGACGGCCACGTGAAACGCGTCCACTACTGGGCCGCGACCGCCGCGTCCGAGGACGACCCGGCCCTCACCGCCCGGGCTCCCGTCGCGCCGGTCTCGCCGCAGGAGATCGACGACATGGGCTGGTTCGCCGCGGAGACCGCCCGGAAGAAGCTCACGCGCGCCGCCGACCGGGTCCCCCTCGACGCGCTCGTCGGGGAGTTCGAGCGTGGACGCCTGAGCACGACGGCGCTCGTCGTCGCGCGGCACGGCCGGTCCCTCCCCCGTACCGCGTGGGTCGGTCAGGAACCCGACCGACCGCTGACGCCCATCGGCCACGCGCACGCGGCGGCCCTCGTCCCGGTGCTCGCGGCGTTCGGCGTCGTCACCGTCGTCACGAGCAGGTGGACCCGGTGCGCCGACACCATCCGCCCCTACGCCCGTGCCACGTCCGTGCAGTCGCTCTCGAGCGAGCACCTCGCGGAGGCTGCGCACGAGCGGTCCCCCGGCCGGGTCGCGGCCGTGGTCCGGCTGCTCCTCGAGTCCCAGTCGCCCGTCGTGCTGTGCACGCACCGTCCCGTGCTGCCGACGGTCCTCGACGTCCTCGGGCAGCACTCCCGTCGCCCCGTCGCCAGCGCGCTGCCGACCAAGGACCCGTTCCTCGAACCGGGCGAGGCCCTCGTCGCGCACGTGACGAACGGGCCGAAGGGGCCGCGCGTCGTCGGGGTGGAACGCATCCGTCCGCCGCTGTACTAGCGCCACGGACGGCGACGGCCGTCCGACCCGGGTGGGTCGGACGGCCGTCGTCGTGGCAGTGCGGGCTGACGCCGCCGGGTCAGCCGAGGAAGGGGTGGAGGACCCAGTACATGACGGCGGCGACCGCAGCCGCAGCGGGGATCGTGAGGACCCACGCGATGCCGATGCTCTTCGCCACGCCCCAGCGGACCGCGGACAACCGCTTCGTGGCGCCGACGCCCATGATCGCGGACGTGATCGTGTGCGTCGTGGAGACGGGCGCGTGGAGCGCGAACGCGTTGACGTAGAGCACGACCGCCGCGACCGACTCGGCGACGAAGCCGCGCGCCGGGTCGAGCTCGATGATCTTGCGCCCGAGGGTCCGCATGATGCGCCACCCGCCCGAGTACGTCCCCAGCGAGATCGCGGCAGCGGCTGCGAGCTTGACCCACAGCGGGATGCCCTCGTCGGCCGCCGCGAAGTCACCGATGATGAGCGCCATGAAGATCACGCCCATGGTCTTCTGTGCGTCCTGCAGGCCGTGGCCGAGGGCCATGGCGGCCGCCGACGCCGTCTGGGCGATGCGGAAGCGGCGCGTGGTCTTGCTCGGGGCGGCGTTGCGGAACAGCCACAGCACGCCGACCATGACGGCGAACGCCAGGCCGAACCCGACGAGCGGCGAGATGATCATCGGCAGGACGACCTTGTCGACGATCGCCGTGCCGTAGATCCCGAGGCCGCCAGCGAGCCCGGCACCGACGAGTCCCCCGATGAGGGCGTGGGTCGACGACGAGGGCAGGCCGAACCACCACGTGATCATGTTCCAGGTGATGGCCCCCACGAGGGCGCAGAGCACGACGACGAGCGCCGCATGCGGGGAGGCGTCGTCGAGGTTGACGATCTCCTTGGCGATGGTCTCCGCCACCTCCGTCCCCAGGAGCGCCCCGGCGAAGTTCATCACGGCGGCCATGATGAGCGCGGCGCGAGGGGTGAGTGCGCGCGTCGAGACCGAGGTGGCGATGGCGTTGGCGGCGTCGTGGAAACCGTTGGTGTAGTCGAAGCTCAGGGCGAGCGCGACGACGACGACGACGAGAGCGAGTTCCACCGGGACTCAGGACTCCTTGAGCGCGATGGTCTCGACCATGTTCGCGACGGTCTCGAACGCGTCCGCGGCGAGCTCCAGGGTCTCGACGACCTCCTTGAGCTTCATGAGCTGGATGGGGTCGGTGATCTCGTCGAACATCTGCGCGAGCAGCTTGCGGTGGATCTTGTCCGCCTGGTTCTCGAGGCTGTTGACCTGGACCCAGTACTCGGACAGGTCGCCCATCGACCGCAGGTGCGGCATCGCCTCCGCGGTGAGCTCGGCGCACCGCTGGAGCACCTGGATCTGGTCGGCGACCCGGGCGGGGAGCTCGTCGAGCTTGTAGAGCACGATGAGGTCGCCGGCCTCCTCCATGTAGTCCATGCAGTCGTCGAGCGCGGACGCCAGACCGTAGATGTCGTCCCGGTCGAAGGGGGTGACGAACGTCTGGTTGAGGCGCCGCATGATCGAGTGCGTGGCCTCGTCCGCCGCGTGCTCCGCGTCGACGAGCTTCTTGGCGATGAGCTTGCGGTCTGCCCGGTCCGCGCCGAGCAGCTCGCTGAGAAGGTTCGCTCCCGTCACAAGATGGCTCGCGGAAATGGCGAGAAGATCGAAGAAGGAGGTATCGCGCGGGGTGAGGCGCAGGCGCACAGCAGGCTCCGTTGGGGCGGGCGTGGTCGTCCGACAACGACGACGACGCGGCAGCATCTTGGCGATCGACTGATCAAATACAGAGTAGGGCAGCGGTTTGGTGAACACACAACTCGCGGGGTGTCGCGCAGGCGACACCGGCCGGACCGGCCCCGGCCACGCCACTGGATGCACCGCCGCGGCGGGCCAGGAGGGGGGACGCCGGACCACAGAGCGCCTGTCGGCGCAAAGGCCGCTCGTAGCGGCTTAATGTGGAGCCCGGGGCTACCGTGGCCCGACGTCGCAGATGACTTTACGCGCCCCGGCCGGGCCCTGCACAGTCGCTGTGGAGGGGTTCGCTCAGAGCGTGGCGCTGGATCCCGGTCGTCTGCGGGACGCTCTCAGTCAAGCTTCTCCGCACGCCACAGCCCGGCGGCGTGCTCGAGCTCCTCGGCGGTGCGGACGAGCGACGCCGCTCCGCGCGTCATGCGGGTGGCGTGGCCGGCGTCCACGGTGTCCACGTGGTCGGCGTCGAACGCGGCACCCGTCGCGAGGACCCGGCAGAACGCACCGGCACGCTCGAGGGCGACAGCGAGGTCACCCTGGAAGACCCCGGAGAGGACGGCGTCGGCGACTGTCCGTACGTCCTCGGGTCCGGGCGGTGTGACGACACCCGCGACGACGTCGTGCACGGGCGCGGCGTCGAGACCGAGCCGGTAACGGTCGGCCACGGTGGTCGGGTCACGACGTACCCACTCGCGCAGGACATAGAGCCGCCACAGCGCTCCGGGGAGCGTCTCGGCCGGGCTGTCCGCCCACAGCCCCGCGACGACGTCGAGCCCCTCGGTCTCGACGAGGCGCACGAGCCGCTCGACGACGACGGAATCCTCCGACGCCCGGGCGCGGTGCACGATCGCGGCCGCCGTGGTGTGGGCGATCTCCCCCCGCAGTGCCGGGTCGAGGTCGCCCGGGATCTCGTCCGCGTCACGCGGGTCGAGCATCGCCGGTCTGCGTGGGCGCGGCGTCCCGCGCCCGGAATTACCGTGATGTCCGTTGCCCGCGCCGAAGGAGTCGCTCATCGATACAGTGTGAAGGACCAGGGGCGTCCGACGCCACGCGTGTCGGATGGTGCCCGCCGAGCAGGCTGGACACGAGTGAGAGGCACCGCGCATGGATCCGACACAGCGCCCCGCAGGCGGACAGGACGGCTCTTCCGGCTCTCAGTCTGCAGAGGTCCGCACCGCTCATCGCAAGGCCATCGCCCTCGCCGTCGCCTCCGCCGTCGGCGGCTTCCTCTTCGGGTTCGACAGCTCCGTCATCAACGGTGCGGTCGATGCCATCGAGACGGACTTCGACCTCAGCGCCACCCTCACGGGCTTCTCCGTCGCCGTCGCGCTCCTCGGCTGCGCGCTCGGCGCCTGGTACGCAGGCCGGCTGGCGGACCGGTGGGGGCGGCCGAAGGTCATGCTCTTCGGCGCCATCCTCTTCCTCGTGTCCTCGATCGGCTCCGGCTTCGCCTTCGCGGTGTGGGACCTCATCCTGTGGCGCATCGTCGGCGGGCTCGGGATCGGCGTCGCCTCGGTCATCACCCCCGCGTACATCGCCGAGATCTCGCCGACCGCCATCCGTGGGCGGCTCGCGTCGCTGCAGCAGCTCGCCATCACCCTCGGCATCTTCGCGGCACTGCTCTCCGACCAGCTCCTGGCCTCCACGGCCGGCAGCGTGTCGGCCGGGACGCCGATCGCCCTCGGCGACAGCCTCTTCGGGCTCGAGGCATGGCGCTGGATGTTCCTCGTCGCCGTCATCCCCTCGGCGATCTATGCGTGGGTGGCCCTGACGGTCCCCGAGTCTCCCCGGTTCCTCGTCGCAGCCGGGAAGGTGGAGGAAGCACGCACGGTGCTGCGCTCGGTCCTCGGTCCCGTCGACGTGGACGCGAAGATCGAGGCGATCCGCGACTCGGTCCGCGAGGCCGAGAAGCTCGAGAAGAGCGCGTCCCTGCGAGGCCCCCGGTTCGGTCTCCTCCCGATCGTCTGGGTCGGGATCCTGCTGTCCGTGTTCCAGCAGTTCGTCGGGATCAATGTCATCTTCTACTACTCCACGACGCTCTGGCGCTCGGTCGGGTTCGACGACTCCGACTCCTTCACGTTCTCGACGATCACAGCCGTGACCAACGTCGTCGTGACCTTCATCGCGATCGCGCTCGTCGACAAGATCGGGCGCAGGCCCCTGCTGCTCGCGGGCTCCGCCGGGATGACGCTGTCGCTCGCGACGATGGCGGTCGCGTTCACCCAGGCCACGGGCTCGGGTGACAACGTCTCGCTCCCCGACCCCTGGGGCCCGATCGCTCTCATCGCCGCGAACGTGTTCGTCGTCGCGTTCGGCGCGACGTGGGGCCCGGTCGTGTGGGTCCTCCTTGGCGAGATGTTCCCCAACCGCATCCGCGCCTCGGCACTGGCCCTCGCGGCGGCCGCGCAGTGGATCGCGAACTTCTTGATCACCGTGTCCTTCCCTCCGATGGCGGACGGGCTCGGCCTCGAGATCGTGTATGGCATGTACGGTGCGTTCGCTCTCCTGTCCTTCTTCTTCGTGCTGACCAAGGTCAAGGAGACGCACAACAAGGAGCTCGAGGACATGGACGAGCACAACCGGTAGCACGCTCGTCGGAACGGGTCACAGCGCCCGGTCGGTGCGGTTCGCCGCCTCGGCCGGGCGTCGTGCTGTGCGGGATCTCACGTCCGCAAGTGTTTGCATTCTGCAAGCAACCTCTTAGAGTGGATGACTCACCCCAGGAGACCCGTGCCCCACTCTGACCTTCCCGTCCAGGACCTCGTCCGCGCGCTCGAGCAGCTCTCGCGCGCACAACGGGACATCGGCGCCCACCTGGCCCGCGACATGACCCTGCCACGCGCAGGGGTCGCCATCCTCCGCTACCTCAGCCGCACCGGGCCGGTGCAGACCAACTGCCTCGCGCAGCACCTGCGCGTCGACCTGTCCGTCGCGAGCCGTCAGGTGACCACCCTCGTGGACCTCGGACTCGTCGGCCGGACGGTCGACGACGACGACCGGCGCGCCCGCTCCATCGAGCTCACACAGAACGGCCGCACCGCGGTCGAGGAGATCGAGCAACGCCTGACCACCACCCTCACCGAGACGTTCCACGCCTGGGGACCGGACGAGCTGCGCGAGGCGGTACGTCACGTCACCGCCCTCGCCAGCACGCTCGCTGGCACCACGACAACCGCGCAGCAGCAGAAGGACCACCACTGATGACCACGCCCCACCCCTCGGCCGCGCCGGCCGTTGACGCCCACCTCCCGGGAGAACCCGAGGAGATGACCCACCGCAAGGTGCTCGAGGCGCTCTCCGGGATCCTCCTCGGGATGTTCGTCTCGATCCTCGCGACGTCCGTCGTGTCCTCCTCGCTCCCGCGCATCCTCTCGGACCTCGAGGGCGGCCAGTCCGCGTTCACGTGGGTCGTCACCGCGACGTTGCTCACGACGACGATCAGCACGCCGATCTGGGGCAAGCTCGCGGACATCGTCAACCGCAAGACCCTCATCCAGATCGCGCTCGTCATCACCGTGGTGTCCGCCGCGATCGCAGGGTTCGCCCACAACCCGGCCATCCTCATCACCGGTCGCGCCCTGCAGGGCATCGGCGCCGGCGGCCTCATGGCCCTCGCCACCGTCCTCATCGCCGACATCATCTCGCCGCGCGAGCGCGGCAAGTACATGGGGCTCATGGGAGCCATCATGGCCGTGGGCATGGTCGGCGGGCCGCTCCTCGGGGGCGTCCTCACGGACTCCGTGGGATGGCGCTGGAACTTCTTCGTCGGCATCCCCTTCGCCATCGCCGCGATCATCGTGCTGCAGCGCACGCTGCACCTGCCGAAGCTGCCACGGGTCCGGGTCCCGCTCGACTACTGGGGCGCGCTGCTGCTGTCCGTCGGGATCTCGGGCCTGCTCCTGTGGGTCACCTTCGCGGGCGGCACGTTCGACTGGGCGTCGTGGCAGACGGCCGCGATGGTCGGCGGCTCCCTCGTCGCACTCGGGCTCGCCGTGTGGGTGGAGAGCCGGGTCGAGGCGCCGATCATCCCGCTGACGCTGTTCAAGAACCGCACGCTCGTGCTCACCGTGATCGCGAGCGTGGCCGTGGGCGTGGCACTGTTCGGCACCGCCGTGTTCCTCAGCCAGTACATGCAGGTCGCCCGCGGCAAGTCGGCGACGATGTCCGGGGTGCTGACGATCCCGATGATCGCCGGGCAGTTCATCGCCTCGACCGTCTCCGGTGCGCTCATCTCCCGCAGCGGCCGGTACAAGCGGTACATGGTCACGGGCGCGGTCCTGCTCACCGTCGGCCTCACGCTCATGGGCACCATCGACTACCACACGAACATGGCCCTCATCGGCATCTACCTCTTCCTCCTCGGTGCCGGCATGGGCATGCTCATGCAGAACCTCGTCCTCGCCGCGCAGAACACCCTCAGCCACCGCGAGGTGTCGACCGGGACGTCGACCGTCGCGTTCTTCCGGTCCCTCGGGGGCACGGTCGGCGTCGCGGTCCTCGGTGCCGTCCTCGGCAGCCGGATCGGCTCGGAGCTCGCGACCGGGTTCGCGGAGATCGGCATCGAGGGGACACCCTCGGGAGGTGGCAGCATCCCCAACGTCAACGAGCTCGAGGGCCCGGTGAAGCAGGTCGTCGAGGCCGCGTACGGCGCGGGGGTCGCGGACATCTTCCTCATCGCCGCGCCGCTGTCCGTCATCGCGCTCGTCGCCGTCCTCTTCCTCAAGGAGGTGCCTCTCAGCCACAAGTCCGGTGTGCAGCAGCAGCTCGAGGAGCTGCGGGCGAGCGGCGTCGCCGCCCCCGAGGCCGCGGCCGGCGCGGAGCGCTGACCTCCTGCCCGACGACGAGAGCCCCGCTGGTCCCTGACGGACCCGCGGGGCTCTCGTGCGGAGCGGTGCGGCCGGCTCTCGTGCGGAGCGGTGCGGCCGGCTCTCGTGCGGAGCGGTGCGGCCGGAGGCCCAGCGCCTCAGGCCGTGGGCAGCCCGCCGCGTCGCTGTGCGAGGGCGACGGCCGCGAGCGTCGCGGCGTCGGTGAGCCGTCCGTCGTCGACCATCGCCCACATGGCCTCCACGGAGAGCCACCGGCCCCGCGTGCCGGACCCGGTCGCTCCGCGCTCGGGATCACCCTGCTCGAGGTCGGTGGCGAGGAACACGGTCGCCTGCTGGGTGGCGAACCCGTAGGCCTCGTGGATGGTGCCGATCTGCTCGAGCACCCCCGCCCGCAGCCCGGTCTCCTCGTGCAGCTCGGCCGCGGCCACCACGGCCGGGTCGTCTCCGGGCCCGGACCCCTGGGGCAGCTCCCAGTACCGACCCCGGACGGGATACCGGTACTGCTCGACGAGGTACACCTGGCCGTCCCGCACGGGCACGACGACGACGAAGTCGTCCTTCTCGACGACGCCGTAGAGCCGCGGGGTGCCGTCGGCGTGCCGCACCCAGTCCTCGCGGACGGTCATCGACCCGGTGCTGTGCACGACGCTCGAGGACAACGTCGTGACCTCCCCGGGCATCTCCGGGGGCACTACGCCGGGGCTTCGTCGAACGACAGGGACACGGAGTTCATGCAGTAGCGGTCGCCCGTGGGGGTCTGGGGTGCGTCGTCGAACACGTGCCCGAGGTGGGAACCGCACCGGGCACACCGCACCTCGGTGCGGACCATACCCAGGCCCCGGTCCTCGACGAGCTCGACGGCGCTCGAGTCCTGCGGGGCGTAGAAGCTCGGCCAGCCGCAGTGGGCATCGAACTTCGTGGTGGAGCGGAACAGCTCGTTGCCGCAGGCCCGGCACCGGTAGATGCCCTCACGTCCCTCGTGGAGCAGCTCGCCCGTCCCCGGTCGCTCGGTGCCCGCGCGGCGCAGCACCGCGTACTCCTCGGCGCTGAGCTCGCGGCGCCAGTCCTCGTCGGTCTTCTCGATCTCGTACGACATGCTCTCTCCTCCTCGGACCCTGCGGTCGACCCGCTCGTGCGGGCGCGGACCTGGTCCCACTCTCGCCCACAAGCAACGACGGGGCCCACCGGAAGATTCCGGTGGGCCCCATCGTCGTGCTGGTCGTGCTGCGTGCTGGTGGTGCTCAGCCCTGGCGGCGGCGGCCGCCACCACCGCTCGCGGCGGGACGGCTGCGGCCACCGCGGCCGCCACCCTCGCCACCGGAGGTGTAGCCGGAGCCGGTCGAGCTCGAGGAGTACTGGACCAGGCCGCCGCGGGAGCTGCCGGCGCTGCTCGCGCTGCGGCCGGAACCACGTGCGCTGCTGGCACCCGAGGATGCCGCGACGCGCCCGGAACCGGCGACCCGTCCACCACCGGAGCGGCCGCGGCCGCCCCCGCCCTGGCGCTGCTGCTGGGGCTGCTCGACGACGGGAGCGGGCTTGACGTAGGCCGCGAAGTCACCGACGAGGCCCTTGATGCGCGCGTCACCCGGCGTGACCTTCTGCGGCTGCGCGGTGATCTTGGCGAGGCGTGTGAGGTCGCGGACGTCGCCGCGCTGCTCAGGGAGCATGATCGTCACGACGTCACCGGCGGACCCGGCGCGGGCCGTACGGCCGGAACGGTGCAGGTACGCCTTGTGCTCGGCCGGCGGGTCGACGTGCACGACGAGGCTGACCTCGTCGACGTGGATCCCGCGGGCCGCGATGTCGGTCGCGACGAGGACCTTGACGGTGCCCGTCGAGAACGCCTCGAGGTTGCGCTCGCGCGCGCCCTGGCCGAGGTTCCCGTGGAGGTCGACGGCGGGGACGCCGTCGGCGGTGAGCTGCTTCGCGAGCTTCTTCGCCTGGTGCTTGGTGCGCGTGAAGAGCACGCGGCGTCCGGTGCCGGACGCGAGCTCCTTGACGACGTCACGCTTGGCGCCCGCGTCAGCGACCTCGAACACGTGGTGGACCATCGTGGAGACGGGCGACTCGGCGCTGTCCACGGAGTGCGTGGTGGGCGCGTCCATGTAGCGCTTGACGAGCTGGTCGACGCCGCGGTCGAGCGTCGCGGAGAACAGCAGGCGCTGGCCCTTGGCGGGGGTCTTGTCCATGATGCGCTTCACGCCGGGCAGGAACCCGAGGTCGGCCATGTGGTCGGCCTCGTCGAGGATGGTGATCTCGACGTCGTCGAGGCTGATGAGCTTCTGGCCCATGAGGTCCTCGAGGCGGCCGGGGCAGGCGATGACGATGTCGACGCCGCCCTGGAGGGCGTTGGCCTGGCGGGACTGGGCGACGCCACCGAAGATCACGGTCGTCTTGAGGCCGAGGAGCTGGGCGATGGGCTCCATGACGGCGTTGATCTGGTTGGCGAGCTCGCGCGTCGGGCAGAGCACGAGGCCACGGGGGCGGCTCGAGCGGCGACGACCGGCGGTCGCGGCGAGGCGCGTGACCATGGGGATGGAGAACGCGAGGGTCTTGCCGGAGCCCGTACGGCCACGGCCGAGGACGTCGCGTCCTGCGAGGGTGTCGGGGAACGTCGCCGACTGGATGGGGAACGGCGCGTCGATGCCGTTCGCCGCGAGGTGCGTGATGATCGGGGTGGGGATCGCGAAGTCGCTGAACGTTGCCGTTGCGGTGGTCGCGGATGTGCTTGCAGGCGCGCCGGAGCGCGTGGAGTTCGTCAAGGGGTGCCTTTTCTCTATGCGCCGTCGGGCGATTCCCTCGACGCTCGGCGCGCAGAAACTGCACGGCCTGACCCCCATCGTCTCACGTGAGGCGGCTGAACGGGGGAAACGTCCCTGTGACGCGTGCGACGTCCGTGCTGGTCGGCGCCGTGCAGCACGGCCCGACCCCTCCCGTCGCGGACGACCCGTGTGGTCGAATGCTCCTCGTGGACTCCCTGACGTCGTTCTTCTCCGAGGTGTGGTCGCGCGTGTCCGACCCGCTGCCCGCACCGGACCAGCGGCTCGTCTGGGCGACGGGTGCGGTGGCCCTCGCGGTCGTGCTGTGGGGCCCGTCGTGGCGGCTCGCGCGGCACGTCGTGACGATCGCGCACGAGGGCGGGCACGCGTTCGCCGCGTTGATCACCGGTCGCAGGCTGAGCGGTATCCGGCTGCACTCGGACACGTCCGGCCTGACGGTCTCCCGCGGCAGGCCGACCGGACCCGGGATGATCCTCACCGCGTTCGCCGGGTACACCGGACCGGCGTTCGTCGGCCTCGGCGCCGCGTTCCTCCTCCGCCAGGGGCACGCCGTGGGGCTGCTGTGGCTGCTCGTCCTCGTGCTCGCGCTCATGCTGCTGCAGATCCGCAACTGGTTCGGCCTGTGGTCGATCCTCGTGAGCGGCATCGCGCTCGGGCTCGTCTCGTGGTTCGCGAGCACCGAGGTGCAGGCGGCTGCCGCCTACCTCGTCACGTGGTTCCTGCTCCTCGCCGCCCCTCGACCGGTCGTCGAGCTGCAGCAGTCGCGCCGCAGCGGCCGCGCGCGGGCGTCCGACGCCGACATCCTCGCCCGGATCACGCCGCTGCCCGGGCTCTTCTGGGTCGGGGTGTTCCTGCTCGTCACCCTCGGGGCGCTCGCCCTGGGGTCGTGGTGGATCGGCGCATGGTCGGTGGAGGACCTGCCGAAGTTCTGACACCCCGGGGCGTCGTCGCGTGCGGCGCTGTCCGCCGCGGTCAGCTCTGCGGGGCGAGGCTGAACGCCGTCGCCTGTCCCTCGGGCTGCGCGTCGAGCTTGAGGCCGGTGAGGCTCTCAGCGGTCGTCTCCTCGACGAACACGTGCGTGCTCTCGAGGTCGATGACCTTGTCCGAAGGCTTGGCCTCGGAGACGAGCGCGAGGTCGAAGTCGCCGGGCGCGCCGTCGGCGGCTGCGATGCGCAGGCCGCCGTCCTCGGGAAGGTTCGCCTGCGTGGCGAGCTCCTGGACGGCGAGACGGGCGTTGTCGGTCAGAGTCAGCATGAGGGTGTCCTCTCGTCGGGCACTCCCGGGTCGTCGCACACAGGTGCTGCCACCTGGCGACGACCCCGACGGGAGTCGTTCGGTCTCCACCACCGAACCAAGGACCGGGTGATCCCGCAATCGGAACGAGCCGTGACGACCGCTCCCGCGCCCGCCTCGATCGCTCTCCGGCGTCCACGCATCCGCACCAGGTCGCGGCTGCCGGCACCCGTGTGAAGATCCTGGGCGGACTGGCGGAGCACCTGCCGCCACCGCACCCGGGTGACCGCGTCCACGCACGAAACCGCGTAACCTGTTCGCTGGCGAGCCGGCCACCGGGAGCAACCCCACGACGGCTCACCGGGCCCCTAGCTCAGTTGGCAGAGCATCGGACTTTTAATCCGCGGGTCGTGGGTTCGAGCCCCACGGGGCCCACCGCGCGCCACCCCTCAGGATCGCTGCAACGGCAACGATCTCGGCGCTCACAGCACCCCGCTCAGACGCTCCGTGGGCACGGAATGGGCACAACCTGCTGCGAACGGGCAACATCCATAGCCACCGCAACGGCGTCCAGGTCGTCGTCGAACAGGTCGGCGTAGACGTCGAGCGTCATGCTCGCCGAAGCGTGCCCGAGCATCCGCTGGACGGCCTTCACGTTCGCGCCGGCGCTGACCGCGAGGCTCGCTGCCGTGTGACGCAGGTCGTGCGCCGTGATGGACTCCTCGATACCGGCATCGCGCGCAGCTCGCCAGAACCAGCCCTTGGCCGTCTTCGAGCGCTTGAGGTACCCGCCGCGGTCCCCGGTGAACACGACGTCGTCGCGCCCCTTGCCCTCGCAGAGCGCTGCGAGCGCCTCGGAGAGGAACGCTGGGAACGGCACGCTGCGCCGCTCGTGGCTCTTCGGGGTGCCGACCTCAATCCGGTCCCCGACCTCGACGGCGTTCTGGTTCACGAGCAGTCGCCGGCGGAGCATGTCGAGGTCCCGTACCCGCAGCCCCGCCGCCTCCCCCCACCGCAGCCCGCAGTAGGCCAGGACGAGCACGAGCGTCCGGTGCCGGCCCGCGGCGTCGGCGAGCGCGTCGACCTGGGCGTGCGTGAGGTAGACGTGCTCCTTCTTCGTCTTGCGGGGCAGGTTGATCCCTCGAGCCGGGTTCGTGAGGATGCGCCGGTCGTCGACGGCGTCATCGAGGATCGACCCGAGCACCCCGTGACAGCGGATCACCGTCGTCGGGCTCTTCTCGGCACCGAGCTCGGACACCCAGGTCTGCACCGCGGTCTTGCGGACGTCGGAGACGGCCACACGTCCCCAGCGCGGCTCGACGTGGATCCGCCACGCGCTCTCGACGACCCGCAGCGCGGACGGCTTCAGGTGCGTCTGCCGGCGTAGCCACGCGCCGCCCAGGTCCCCGACGACGGCCCTCGCTGCCCCGGGGTCGATGTACTCCCCCCGCAGCTTCGACACCTCCGTCGTCGCCGCGAACGCCTCGGCGTCGCGCTTCGTGCGGAACCCGCGCTTCTTCGTCTGCCCGCGCTCCGGAGTGCGGTACCGAACCATGTACCGCCGGCCCGACGTCGTCTCGTAGGACTCAATCGTCGCCATGGCGCTCCTCCCGGAGGTAGGCCCGGATCTCTCGCCGCAGTTGGCGCGTGACCTGGCCCCGCCCCTGCACGGTGGCTCCGGCGTCGGCTCGGCCGTCACGCTCGGCCGCGAACGACTTCCCCCACAGTCGCAGCGCGATCGCGTTCAGCGTGTAGGGCGCGATGCCGATCGAAGCAGCAGCCCGTTGCTCGGTCAGCCCCGTCGGCATGAGCGCAGCTTCGGCGACCTGCCAGTCCGATGTGTCCTTGCCGGGCAGGTCGCGCCGCAACGTAGCTCGCAGCTCGTCGAGCGAACCGACGCTCGCGCTGAAGCCGCGGAAAGGCCCGTCAGGCTCGCTGGGCGACAACGGTTCACCCAGGAACGCTCCGCTCAGGTGGTCCGCCCAAGCATCGAGCGTGGGCGAGATCTCGACGAAGTGCGGCCCCGCGACCAGCTCGGCCAGCCGCACCCCCCGCCTGGTCACCACCGAGAGCGCCGCGGTGAGGAGAACGAGGTTCGCCACGGACAAGGTACGGGCTCCTCGCTCGAGCTCGACGACGCGCGAGGTCGTCCACTTCGCGCCGAGGTCACGACCCGCGCGAGCAACGTCGTCGAGGGTGGCGCCAGCGTCCTGTCGCACTCGCCGAGCGTTGATCCCGACGGCCTCGGCGATCGTGAGAGTGGACTCCTCCATGCGGTCTTCGAACGGTTGTGACATGGCTGCAGAGTATCCGAGAACTCGCACACTTGACCAGGATTTCGGCAGATGGTCTACTTCTCAGGTATGCAGGATCACGTACACACGAGGAGGGTCCATGGAGCACAACCGTCGCCCGCTCGCGACACCCGCTGAGGTCGCTGAGTACTTGGGCTCGAGCGTCGAGCAGCTCGCACAGCTGCGCTTCCGGGGCCGTGGCCCCAAGTTCGTCCGTCCCACTGGCGGCCGCACCATCCGCTACGACTGGGCCGACGTCGAGGCGTACATCGAGTCCCAGAAGTACACCCAGACCGGGGACCGCCCGGCGCTCGCGGCCACGTCATGACGACGGCCGCACCCGAGCAGCAGAAAGCCCCGGTGGCCGCTGACACGGCCCCGGGGCGGAAGAACACCAACCACCGCGAAGAGGCAGGAAGTTCTATGCGCACCGTACAGCCCACACCTGACACCAGGCCAGCACGCGAGCTCGTCCGCGGTATCACGACCCGCCGCCTGAACTTCATGCCAGCGCCGCACGCGCTCAGCCGGAAGGAAGCGAGTCTCCCGAAGGACATGCCCGTGCTCGTCGAGATCGCGGACGACTACACCGCGACGCTCTTCGCCGACCTCGACGCCCCCCGCGACTACGTCTACGCCCCCGCGAGCTACGACGACTACGTCGTGACCGAGCCCACCCCGCCGGAGCCCGCTGCTCTGCTCCGCGCGGCCTGGGCAGCCGAGACCGGCGATCCCACGGTCGATCAGCTGCTGCACCGCTCCCTCGCCGCGAGCGCACGGCAGGACCCCAGGCTGAGCACCGTAGTGCGCGAGCTCGAGTTCAGCGCCCGCGAAGAGGCACCCAGGGCGCTCGCAGCCTGGCCCACGCCGCACTGGACGGAGCGGTACGACTACGACGGCGACCTCGTCACGTACAGCGCGACCGTCGGGACGATCGACCTCGAGCCCGACTTCGTCAACGGCATGCAGCACGTCGTCGGTGTCCGGGTCAGCGAGTCGCACGCCCTCGCCCCCAGCGCCGGCCGGATGAGCGTCGAGCCCGTCGCCGATCCCGAGGTGACGATCATCGACCGGACCGGCCCCGACACGACCACGCTCACCCTCGAGCCGGCCGACGCGCGACGGCTCGCTGCCCTGCTCTGCAGCGCGGCCGACCTCCTCGACGGCTCGACGACAAGCGAGGTGGCGGCATGAGCACCCTGCAGCCCCACGACGGCAGCACCGTCGTCCCGGACGTCCGGGCCCCGCACCTCGCAGCGTGGGAACGCCTCGCCGCCGCAACCGACCCCCTCGTGCCGTTCGGCTCACCCGACCCCCTCGCCGTCGACGCGGTCGTCCCGTGGTGCGTCCACTGCCGGGAAGCGGCCGCGGGCCAGCGGGAGCACGCGCACGTCGTCGGCGAGCGCCGGACGAAGCACGCGTCGGACGTCGCCTACGTTCGCCTCCGCGACGGTGGAGCTGCTGCCTGGGAGGAGGACGGCTACCGCCTGCCGAGCCTGTACGTGCGGCTGTTCGGCGTCACGACCGTGGCGTCCCCTCGTCCGATGGTGGAGCTCGGCCGGGTCGAGGACGGCCAGGCCAGCACGGTCGCCCCTCTGACCGTTCCCGAGGTGCGTGAGCTGATCCGGACGCTCGAGGCGGTCGTCGAGCTCGCGACCGGCCGCGACGACTTCGTGCCGGCCCCCGCATGAGCGCCGCCGCCGCAGTCCCCTCGCCCCCTCCGCTGCTCGTCCTCGTCCAGGACGCCGTGACGGGCGGGCTCGTCCGGGTCACCGGGGAGGAGGCGTTCTTCCTCTCCGTCGTGTCCGACGCCACCCCCGGAGGCGACCAGGTCTCCACGGTCGGCGTCGGCGCGCTCCGCATGCGAATGGGCTGGTCCCGCCAGCGCTTCGACCGCGTCCGGTACGCCCTGCACCTCGCGACGCCCGCCCGGGACGATCTCCTGCACGAGCTCGAGCGCCACGAGTACTGCACGCCGTCCGGCGAGATCCGCGCCGGCGCGCAGCAGTTCGTCCTGCACCCCCTCGTGCGCTTCGCACCCACCGCAGCCGACGAGGAGCACACGGAAGCGTGAACACCCCAGCACGAAGCCGCGAGCGCCCCCAGGAGACCCCTGCGGGCGCTCGCGGTGCCCCCACATCGCCCGGGGGCTACTTCGTCGGCGTGGAGCGCATGCGCTGGCGTGACGCCGTGTGGGAGTCGACGGAGTTGCGCTCGCTCGACAAGCTCGTCGCCCTCGCCTACGAGAAGTTCGCCGGCGACGGCACCTCGCGTGTCTTCGTCGCACCCGAGACGCTTGCTCAGCACACCGGCCTGGGGCGCACGGCGTACATCAACGCCCGGCGCCGGCTCGAGGAGGCCGGGTGGCTGACCGTCTCGGAACCCGCCCGCCAGAACTACTCGACCAGGTACGCCCTGACGCTTCCGGCCCACATCAGTCGTCCGCCACACGAACCTCTGGACGATGCCCAGCCGTCCGCCTCGCGGACCCCTGACACGCTCAGCCGTCCGCCTCGCGACACCAGCCGTCCGCGAGACGACATCAGCCGTCCGCCTCGCGGACCCGAACCCCAACCAGAACTACAACCCCAACCAACTAGGGCGCGGGTCGAGCCCTCAGCGGCACCCCCCACAGCCCGAACGAACGTCGACGGGCTGGTGGTGGAGATGAAATCTCAACGCCTCGCGGCCGGCCTGACGGACGCCACGCTCACGGCGAGCGCTCGCAAGCTCGACGCCGCCGGTTGGACCGCCCCCCACCTCGCCCGGGCGCTCGCAGCGAAGGACTTCAGCGGTGCCCGTGGTCCGGCACTCCTGCTCCACCACCTCGCCGACCTCGCACGCACCACGCCGACCCCCACGAGCCCAACACCGAGCAACGACACCTCACGCTGCGAGGAGCACGGCACCCAGGGCGCTGCTCACTGCTCGAGCTGCTGGTCCGAGGTCAAGACCGGCGACCGACACCCCGACGACGTCGGGCGCATCCCTCGACGACAACCCGAGGCGGTACCCGCATGACCGAGACCCGGCCGCTCGTAAACCCCCGACCAGACGGGACATGGGAACTGATGACAGACACCCCACCGCTCGTCAGCCCCAAGCCGGACGGAACGTGGGAGCTCGACGACCCGGACCACCGCTGCGCTCGCGGCTGGCTCGGCGAGGACAACGAGGGCCGGCCGATCCCGTGTCTCACCTGCAAGCCGCACCTCCGCCACGGAGCGACCGAGCACGCCCGGTACATCGCCACGAGCGAGCCGGCATGACGGCGACGGACCACGCGGCCCTCCTCATCGCGATCAAGGTCAATGCCGACCGCGGTCATGTCCCTCCGTGTCTCACCGGCTCCACCTCGAGCCGAACGCGGTGGACGAGCAACGTCCACGCCGACCAGGTCTCCGCCGCCGACGCATGCCACAGCTGCGCCACCTTCAGCGCCTGCTCCGACTACGCGACCGCGCACCCGGGAGAGGCCGGGGTCTACGCCGGCGTGATCCCGAGGGACCGCCACACCCCCGCACTAACCACGAACGGAGAATCCCAGTGACCCACACCCAACGACAGACCGCGCGCCTCGAGGCGATCGCCGTCACCCGCGCGATGCTCGCCGGCGACCAAGACGCAACGAGCGAGCTGCTGCAGGGGACCGAGGAGCCCCACGAGCTCGCACACGCTGCCTGCGGGCTGGCCGCCAGTCTCCTGACGGGATACCCGGAGACCCAGCGCTTGAGGATCTTCGACGGCCTCACGCGCGCCGCGGCTACCTGACGTCGGAGCCCATGGCTATGCTGAGCGCAAGCGTCATCGCACGCCCCGTCCGGCCAAGAACGAGGAACCTTCCCGGGTCAAGTTCGAGGAGCTCGACGGGCACGAGCGTCGTCGCCCAGGAGCACGGCCAGCGGTCACACCGACGCCTCACGGCGACGGCTCAACCCGTCCGCCTATCGGCCCCACCGAGCGAGCAGCACCGCCAGCGGTCACACCGGCGCCACGACGGCACCGGCTCAACCCGTCCGCGAGAGCGCAGCCCGGGACCTCCCCACCTTCAGCGTGCGACGCATGAGCGCACCCTCTCTCCCGGAAGGGAACCATCATGAGCACCAGACTCCACACCCTCCAGGCCGAAGCGAGCTCGGCCACGAAGTCCGCCCGCGCGATCGCGGAGGCAGCAGCCGCGGACGGCCGGCCGCTCAGCGGCTCGGAGAAGAGCGCCTTCGACGCGCACATGTCAAAGGGCCGCGAGCTCCTCGAGAAGATCAGGGGCCTCAAGGCTGACGACGCGATCCTCGCCGAAGCGAAGTCCCTCGCGTCGGAGGTCGGGGGCCACACCGGCCGCGGCCGCGGAGCACCCGCACCCGGCGCCCACGTGAAGGGCTCCTCGTGGGCCGGCAAGGCCGCCTCAAAGATCGCAGACACCGCCGACCAGTACGGCGTGAAGGCCCTCGTCACCGGATCCGTCGACGTCGCCAACGTCATCACGCCCGGCGTCGTCGCACTCCCCGACAACCCGACACGGCTCATCGACGTCATCATCAACCGCTCGAAGCTCGGGGACGGACGAGAGTTCAGCTTCCTTCGACAGACCGTGCGGACGAACAACGCGGCGCCGGTCGCTGACGGGGCGCTCAAGCCGACGTCGGTCTTCACGTTCAAGAACGTCGAGGACCGCGCCCGAGTCATCGCTCACCTCTCGGAGCCGATCCCGGAGCGCTACCTCGAGGACTACCAGGGCATGGTCGCCGTCCTCGAGAGCGAGATGTTCCGCGGCGTCCTGGCAGCGGTCGAGGCCCAGGTCGTCTCGGGCGACGGCGAGGGGGAGAACGTCACCGGGATCCTGAGCACCTCGGGCATCGTGAGCGTCGCCTACTCCGTGAGCCCGTTCACCACCATCCGCAAGGCCCGGACGCAGATGCAGCACCTCGAGGAGAACCCAACGGCGTGGGTCTTCAACCCCACCGACGCCGAGGCGCTCGACCTCACGACCGACCTCGAGGGGCGGTACGCGGTCACGACGTCGAGTCTCGAGAACATCTTCGGGACGATCCCGCGCATCGTGTCGGCGTCGGTGCCGGCGGGCACGGCGCTCCTCGCGGACTGGAACCAGTGCGAGCTGCTGGTCCGCGAGGACCTCAAGCTCGACGCCGACCGATCCGGGGAGAACTTCACGAAGAACCTCGTCACCCTCCGAGCCGAGGGCCGATACGGCTTCGCCGTGAAGCGACCGCAGGCCTTCGCAGCGGTGAAACTCACCGCCGCGTGACCTCGACCGGGTGAGCCGGCGACGTCGGCTCACCCGGGGTAGGGGGTCCAGATCTCTGCGCGACTTCGGTCAGGACCACACCGCCGGCAGTAGTCATTCTCCCCCCGAGTTTCGGGGCGGGTCGGGGCTTTGTAATCGTTGGAATGGCAACGAAAATGAACCCCCCCTCGCCTCGATCACCCCAGGCGTCAACGTCGCCTGACCCAGGCCTCCTCAGGGCTCAGGATCGATGGCCGGTCACCAGGGTCCCCCGCATGACGGGGACCGATCGGCCAGCGCCTACGCCGAGGGGCCGGCGCCCAGTCTGGGCGCCGGCCCCTCGGTGCATCTCAGCCCGCTCTCAGGCCAACGGCCGCTCCCGCTTCAGGACTTCGCTCAACGGCTCGTTGGACTCCTCTGAGAGAGCCACCTCCGTCTTCTCCGCCTTCTCCGCCGCTCTCGGGTCTTCGTCTGCCAGGCTCGCTTCTCGGTTCATGCCTCCATGATGGGCACGACCTCGCAGCGTATGGAAGACCCTGGGCACAGATTGGGCACACTCTCCCGTGAGCCCCCGTGATTCTGTGTCATCTGTAGTGATCAAAAATGGCGGGATCTCGCAGATTCAGCCTCTCACCAGCACCTCGGCGAGAGTTCGAGCCCCACGGGGCCCACAGCGTCGGCATCACTGGCGATCGCCGGCACGGACGTGGCGCGCACCGCTGTACGCCGTCCGGTCACCGCCCACCGCAGGAGGAGCGCCGCCGTATGACCGCGTCCGCCGCCCCGGCACCGCCCGCAGCGCCCGCCCGGGTCGCCTCCCGCGCACGCGTGGCCGTCGCCGTGCTGTTCTTCACCAACGGGGCGCTCTTCGCCAACCTGCTCCCCCGGTACCCGGAGATCAAGGACGCGCTCGGGCTGTCCAACGCGGCATTCGGCACCGCGGTGGCGGCGTACTCGCTCGGCGCTCTCGTGTCCGGGCTCAGCGCAGGGGTCCTCATCCGACGGTTCCGCTCCTCGCGGGTCGCGCTCGTGTCGACCGTCCTCGCCGCCCTCGGGTTCATCGCTGCGGGCGCCGCGCCGTCGTGGACGGCGCTCGCGGTCGGCCTGTTCCTCGCCGGCGCGATGGATGCCATCACCGACGTCGCCCAGAACTCCCACGGGCTGCGTGTCCAGGGGCTGTACGGGCGGTCGATCCTCAACTCCTTCCACGCGGTGTGGAGCATGGGCGCCGTGCTCGGCGGACTCATGGGCGCGGCGCTCGCCCACGCAGGGCTCTCGCCCGCCCGGCACATGGTCGTCTCGGGCGTCACGTTCGCGCTCGTCGCCCTGCTGGCCTGCCGGTGGATGCTCCCGGGCCCCGAGCCGCGCGACCCCGTCGTCCCCGCACCGCAGACGGCACCTGCCCGGTCGACGGTCGCCGGCCACGGCGCCCCCGCTCCCGCCTCCCGCGCCGGCGCCTACGGCATCCTGCTCGCGCTCGTCGTCATCGCCGCGTCGGGCGGGATGGTCGAGGACGCCGGGGCTTCGTGGGCTGCCATCTACCTCGCCGACTCCCTCGGCGCGACAGCATTCGTCGCGAGCTTCGGGTTCATCGCCCTCCAGGGCATGCAGTTCGTCGGGCGGATGCTCGGGGACCCGCTCGTCGACCGGTTCGGGCAACGCGCCGTCGCCCGCACCGGCGGGGCGGTGGTGCTCGTGGGGATGGGCGCCGCCCTGGCCGCACCGGGCGTGGTCGGGACGATCGTCGGGTTCGGACTGGCAGGCCTCGGCATCGCGACCCTCATCCCCGCCGCGATGCACGGGGCGGACCAGATCCCCGGGCTCGCCCCCGGCACAGGCCTGACGCTCGTCAGCTGGCTCCTGCGCCTCGGGTTCCTCGTGTCCCCACCGCTGGTGGGAGCGATCGCCGACGCCACGAGCCTGCGGACAGGACTCGTCGTCGTCCCCGTCGCGGGCCTGCTCGTCGTCGTGTTCTCCCGGGTGCTCTCCACGCAGCGCCACGCCTCCGGGGCCACGACGTAGGCGCGGGCCGCCGGGCGTTCCCCGGCGGCCCGCGGCTCCAGTCACCCAGCGGCCCCAGTCACCCAGCGGCCCCAGTCACCCAGCGACCCAGTCACCCAGCGGCCCAGTGACCCAGCGGTCCCGTCACCCAGCAGACTGGTCCACCGCGATGTCGAGCACCCACGTCACGCCGAAGCGGTCCGTGAGCTGGCCGTACAAGGGCGCCCACGGCGACGCGGCGAGCGGCTGCGTCACGGTTGCCCCGTCCGCGAGCCCGTCCCAGTACCGCTGCAGCTCGTCGGCGTCCGTGCCGCGCACGGACACGAAGAACGGGTCCTGCCCCTGGTCCCACGGCAGGTGGGGGTAGACGTCGTAGGCCATGACCCGGAAGCCGTCCGGTGCGGAGACCTGGCCCCACACGACGTGGTCGGCGGTCGCGGGGTCGGTCGTCCCCATGTCGGCGTAGCTGATGATCGCGAGCTCGCCGCCGAACACGGACCGGTAGAAGGTCAGGGCGTCCCGGGCGTCGCCGCGGAAGTTCAGGTGGGGTGTGACGTCGATGGTCATGGTGGACTCCTCGTCCTCGTCGGGCGGGCCGCTCGGTGCGGCCCTCCCACGAGCATCGACGTAGTAGCGGTCGGTTTCTGTCCTCTTCTCGAGGAAGATTGGGCGCATGGGGTCCTCGTCGCGCATGCTCACGCTGTTGTCCCTGCTGCAGACGCGGCGGGACTGGCCTGGTGACGTGTTGGCCGACCGGCTGCACGTCAGCAGCCGCACCGTCCGGCGCGACGTCGAGCGGCTCCGTGAGCTGGGCTACCGGATCGACGCCGTGAAGGGACCCGACGGCGGGTACCGGCTCGAGGCAGGTGCGGAGCTCCCGCCGCTGATGTTCGACGACGACCAGGCCCTCGCCCTGGCGGTCGCCCTCCAGACCGCGGCCGGGTCCGTCGGGCCTGTCGGCGAAGGTGCCCTGCGAGCGCTCGCGACCGTGCGTCAGGTGCTGCCCTCCCGGCTGCGCCACCGTCTCGATGCCGTGCGGTTCACGACGCTCCCCGAGCACCCGGGTACTCCACGGACGGACCCCGACGTCCTGCTCGCCGTCATGGCGGCCGTCCGTGCGAACGAGGTGCTGCGCTTCGACTACGGCGCGGCGGACGACCCCGACGGCGCGGCTCCCGTGCCGCGGCGCGTCGAACCCCACCACGTCGCCGCGCACGGTGGCCGGTGGTACCTCGTCGCCCACGACCTCGACCGTGACGACTGGCGGGTGTTCCGCCTCGACCGCCTCCGGCCGCGCACACCCACCGGTCCCCGGTTCGCACCGCGGACCGTCCCGGGTGGTGACGTCCGCACCTTCCTCGCCGCCCGCTTCACGGGCTCCGACGAGTTCGGCAACCTTCCGTGCGTCGGTGAGGCCGTCCTCGCCCTGTCGACGCGGGAGGTGGCGCCGTTCCTGCCCGACGGCATCGTCACGGACCTCGGTCCGGACCGCTGCCGGGTGGTCGTCGGGTCCTGGTCGTGGATGTCGCTCGCGGCCGCGCTCGTGCGGTTCGACGTTCCCGTCACGGCGGTGTCGCCGCAGGATCTCCGCGACGCGTTCGCCGTCCTCGCGGGCCGCTCTGCCGCAGCTGGCCAGGGCCTCGAGGCGCGATCAGACGAAACATTTTAGGACTAAAGACACGAATGCCCGTTTCGCGCTACGCTCCGCAAGCCATTCAACATTCAACGACGAAGGCTTGAAGATGGAGCGACGATGACGAACGCAGCCCCGAGCACCCTCGACTCACGCCCGACCGCCGCCCCAGAGACGGTCGTCACCCACGTCGCGGCGCGGCGGATCCTCGCCGTCTTCCGCATCGCGGTCGGTCTCGTGTTCCTCTGGCCCTTCCTCGACAAGGCGTTCGGCCTCGGCTTCGCGACCCCGTCCGACCGCGCCTGGATCCATGGCGGCGCCCCCAGCCAGGGCTACCTGCGCAGCGACGGCGTCGAGGGGCCGGCGAAGGACCTGCTCGCATCCATGGCCAGCCCCCTGTCCGACTGGCTGTTCATGCTCGGCATGCTGGGCGTGGGCCTCGCCCTCGTCCTCGGGATCGGCCTGCGCATCGCCGCCGTCGCCGGCGCCATCCTCATGCTCACGCTCTACGTCGCGAGCTGGCCGTTCAACTCCGGCAGCCAGAACCCGCTCGTCGACCAGCACCTCGTGTTCGCCCTCGCCGTCGTGCTGCTCGCCGCGCTCAACGCCGGGGACACCTGGGGCCTGGGACGCCCGTGGGCAGCACTCGTCGGCCGGCACACCTGGCTGCGCTG
Source organism: Sanguibacter sp. Z6_81 (assembly GCF_057180625.1). Taxonomy (NCBI): domain Bacteria; kingdom Bacillati; phylum Actinomycetota; class Actinomycetes; order Micrococcales; family Sanguibacteraceae; genus Sanguibacter; species Sanguibacter sp. Z6_81. The sequence continues at coordinate 189,071 of NZ_JBXUFV010000001.1, forward strand.
ACCGCTCGACCGCGCGCCTGTGACCCACCGCACTCGCGCCCACTGTCGCGACATGCTCGTCGACCACTAGCCTTGCGCAAATGGGACATGAGCGCATCTATGTGGAGATCCGGATCCAGACGGATCTGGCCACCCTCTGGACGGCCACCCAGGACCCCGACCTCCACGCCTCATGGGACCTGCGCTTCACGTCGATCACGCACCTGCCGACGCCTGACGGTGACCCGCAGCAGTTCACCTACGCCAACCGCGCGCTGCCGGGCCTCCCCCTGACCGGCGTCGGGATCTCGCTCGGCGAGCGCCACCGGCCCGACGGCGGCTGCACGTCCGCGTTGCGCTTCGCGGCCGACGACGCGCTCTCGCCCATCGCGACCGGCGCCGGGTACTGGCGGTACGTGCCCGACGCCGACGGCGTCCGGTTCCTCACGGGCTACGACTACACGCCTGGCTGGCAGGGCGCGACGCTGGACCGCGTCGTCGTGCGGCCGTTCATCGGATGGATGACCGCGTGGAGCTTCGACCGCCTGCGCCTGTGGCTGGAGGACGGGATCACTCCGCGCGCGTCCCTCGTGCGCAGTCTCGTCGTCCTCTCGGCGCGGGTGGTGGCCCTGGCCACGCTCGTCGTGGCCGCCCGGTCGTCGTCCGGGGGCCCCCGACGCCGGGCTCTCGGGCTCCTCGCCGCAGCAGGTGTCGTGCTGGTCGCCCCGCTGCCCGTCGACGTGCCACGCGCCCGACGCTGCCGGCGCACGCCGGTCGGCGTCGAGCGCCCACCGCGCATCACCGAGCGCGTCAGCGCCTCGCGGCTCCCACCCCTGCCCCACCCCACCCCACAGGAGCGCTCATGATCACCGACCCCGTCTTCGCGCGTGCCCTCGGCAGCGACACCGACCGTCTCCACCCCGAGATGCGGCGCCGGTTCGGCCTGACTCCCGACGGGGAGAACGCCTGCGTGGGGCGCGGCGTCATGGAGGAGATCTGGCGCGGACCCGCCGTCACGGTGCCCTTCCTGTGGCTCGGTGCGTGGCGGAACATCCTCGTGCCGCGGACGGGGACCGACGTGCCGTTCACGATCGAGAACTACGCCTACACCGACTCGCTGGGGCGCGACACCGTGACGTTCGTCCGGACGTTCGAGTTCCCCCGCGGACGCCGCAGCCGCTTCGACGCGACGATGGTCTACGACGCACGCAACGACCGTGTCCTCGACTACCTCGGCACGCACCAGCACCTCGCCGTCGACCTGGACCTCGAGGTCGACGAGCGCGGCGGGCTCGTCGTGCGCACCGGGCCGCAGCGCTTCTACTCGGGCCCGGTCGGATTCTCGTTCCCGATGATCGCCAGCGGGACCGGCGTCCTGCGGGAGCACTACGACGACGACGCGGGCTGCTTCCGGGTCGACCTCACCGTGAGCAACCCGGTCGTGGGCCCGATCTTCGGGTACCGCGGCACCTTCCAGTGCTCCTACTCCGAGCTGGCCGCGGCCACGATCCCTGCCGCGGCGAAACCGCTGCGTGAGGAGTACCGACGGTGAACGGCGCTCCGTGACGACCGGGGCCCGGGGTGCGGTGGTGCGCGCCGCGTCCCGGGCGGACCGGGACGACCGCCGGTAGCGTCGGAGGCTCCACCACCCACGACGACCGCCCGGAGGCTCCCATGATGCAGTGGCAGGAGACCGCGCCAGAGGTGTGGACGGCATCCACGGCCGACCGCGTCTACACGGTGACGAAGAACCACCACCGGTGGCAGTTCCGGTGCACCCCTCCGCCGGCCGACCTGACGGCCGACGGGGCGCTGTGGCCCACGCTCCTCGAGGCCCAGGAAGAGGCAGAGGAGCACAGCCACCTGCCCTGAGCCGCGGCGCCCGGAGGGTCAGGACGAGCGGTCGACCGCCGTCGGGCCGTCCGGGTCCGAGCTCTCGTCGTGGCGCCCCGGCTCGTCGGCGTCGATGGAGATGCGCGCGATCCGTGCGGTCTTCTCCCGCTCGTCGATGACGTCGCGCCCGGGACCGGAGAACGCCTTGAGACGCTCGCGCGCCGCCGGGCTCCCGGTGAACAGTCCGCCGGCTGCGGCCTCCGCCGCGCTGAGCACCTGCGTCTCGGCGACGTCACCGAGCCCGCCGCGCGGGTCGCCGTCGGCGGGATGGACGCCCCGGGTGGGCTCGGCCAACCGCATCCGCACGCCCGGTCGAGCGACCCGTACCGGGATCCGCGCCGGCAGACGCGGCTGCTCGGCGGCCGGGGGCGCGGGGGCGGCGTGTCCGGCCGGGGCGGCCTCGGGCGGGAGGGCCCCGGGCGGAGGCTCGGGGATCTCGGGCGCCCCCTCGGTGACCCGCACCCGCGGGACACCCTGGGGGGCGGAGCGCTGCAGCCACGTCACGAGGCCCTCACGGAGATAGCAGCGCAGGTCGAACAGCGTCCCGGCGTCGACGGCGCTGGCCATCGCGCGCACCCGGACGAACCCACCCACGGCGTCGGTGATCTGCAGGATGCCCACGCGCTTGTCCCAGAGGTCGGTCGCCGCGAGCAGCCGGGTGAGCTCGGCGCGCATGGCCTCTACGGGCACGTCCCAGTCGAGGTCGATCTCCACCGTGCCGAGGAGGTCGGCCGCCCGGCGCGTCCAGTTCTGGAACGGTGTCGTCGTGAAGTACGTGCACGGGAGGATGAGGCGTCGGTCGTCCCAGATGTGCACCACGACGTACGTCATGGTGATCTCCTCGATCCGCCCCCACTCTCCCTCGAGCACGACGACGTCGTCCACGCGGATCGCGTCCGTGAAGGCGATCTGCATCCCGGCGAACACGTTCCCCAGGGTCGACTGGGCGGCGAGACCGGCGACGATCGACACGACACCGGCGGAGGCGAGGAGGCTCGCGCCTGCCGCCCGGGCCGAGGGGAAGGTCAGGAGCACCCCCGCGAGCGCGCACAGGACGATGACGGCCACGGTGACGCGCCGGACCACGGTGATCTGCGTGCGCACGCGTCGCGCGTGCCGGTTGTCCGCGACGTCGGTGCGGAACCGGAGCAGGGCACCGTCCTCGATGACGAAGGCGAGCGCTCCGACGAACCACGCGCCGACGATGATGAAGGCGATGAGCAGCAGGTGCTCCGCGAAGGGGAGCCAGCCCTGCGAGGGAGCCGTCACGAGCCGGACCGCGATCCACACGGCGACGACCATGAGCACCGCTCGCAGGGGTCTGCGCATCCGCCGGGACAGGTCCTCGGCCATCCAGCTCCGGCTCGCGAGGCGTCGGGTGAGCACGGAGATGACGGTTCCGAGGACGAAGGCCACGACGACTGCGCCGAGGACGCTGAGAACTGTCAGGAGCACGTTGGTCGCGTCAGGGACGTCGGCTTCGGGCATGCGTCCACGCTAGGCGCCGCGCTGGGGGATGTCATGACGATCGGGTGAAGAACATGTTGTGACCAGCGGCGATGCACCGCCCGGAACCGCGCTGCGGCAAGCCCAGCGCGGTGTCCGCCGTTCGCTCACGGCGAACACGCCCGGTTGGCACTCGCCGTGCGCGAGTGCTAAAAAAATGTCCCGTAGCCGCACCGGCCGCCCCAGGCGGGCCGGGTCGCGCAGAGGCCCCGGACGGTCCGGGGTCGTCGTCAAGGAGGTGATGGGCGATGGCTACACGTTGGGACCCCTTCCAGGAGATGGACCGCCTGCTGGGCTCGGTCGTCAGTGGCGCGCGCAACGCTGCCCCGCTGCCGATGGACCTCTTCCGCTCCGGCGACCACTATGTGCTCACCGTCGACCTGCCGGGCGTGGACCCCGGGTCCATCGACGTCTCGGTGGAGCACCGCACCCTGACGATCCGCGCCGAACGCACCCCCCGCTCCCACAGCGACGCGCAGTGGCTCGTCCGCGAGCGCCCGTCCGGCACCTTCGCCCGTCAGCTCACGGTGGGCGAGGGCCTGGCTCTCGACGAGATCGCCGCCACGTACCAGGACGGCGTGCTCGCCCTGACCATCCCCGTGAGCGAGCAGTCGAAGCCGCGCCGCATCGAGGTCACGCACGCCGGGTCGAGCACCGTCGGCGCCGCCGGCTCACCCGAGGCGATCGAGTCCGCGCAGACCGTGGACGCCTAGGAACCTCCGGGGACAGGAGGAGCGAGAGCTCCCCTGCGCTCGACCGCCCCGCCACGTCCTGTGCGGACGAGACGGGGCGGCCCCGTGTCCGGACTCAGCGGGCGCCAGCGATGGGCGGCGACGGGAGCGCGACCTCGCCGAGCATGCGCTGTCCGCACGTGCTAGAACGGACATACGGCCTGAAACGGGCATGGCTCGCGGTCGGCACGGTTGCGCTCCGGAGAGTCCGGAGCCGTTGTCCAGGAGGTAAGCACTCATGGCTACACGTTGGGACCCCTTCCACGAGATGGACCGCCTGCTCGGCTCCGTCGTCAGCGGCACGCGCAACGCCGCCGCGATGCCGATGGACCTGCTGCGATCCGGGGACCACTACACGCTCAACGTCGATCTCCCCGGGGTCGAGCCGGACTCCATCGACGTCTCCGTCGAGGACCGCACACTGACCATCCGCGCCGAGCGGAACGCCCCGTCCGACGGCGACGCGCAGTGGCTCGTCCGCGAGCGGCCCGCGGGCACCTACGCACGTCAGCTCACGGTCGGCGAAGGCCTCGCGCTCGACAAGATCGACGCCGCGTACAACGACGGCGTGCTCTCGCTGTCCATCCCGGTGAGCGAGCAGTCGAAGCCCCGCCGCATCGAGGTCGCCCACACCGGGGGCAACCGGACGGTGGGCGGCGGCAGCACCGAGGCGATCGGGCAGCACGCCGGAGCCTGACCCGCGCGCGCGGCCCGCGTCAGCGGGTCGCGCGCCCCTGGGCGGCCGCGAGCAGCCACTCGGCGATCTCCTCGCCGGCGGCCGCCCCGGCAGCGGCCGTGACCGTGAGGTTCGGCGACGACCACCCGACGTCGTGCAGCTCGCCGTGGGCCGGTCGGATCGCGGCCGTGGCCCCCTCGAGCATCTCCGCGTCGAGCAGGGAGTCACCCGCCGCCAGGACCGTCCCGGCGCCGACCCGCCGCGCCACCTCGGCCACGGCCGCGCCCTTGCGGAGCTCCTGCGGCACGAGGTAGAGCTTGCGGCCCTGCAACGAGGCGTGCCACCCGTGCGCGCGCGCCCAGCCCGCGACGTCGTCGACGAATCCGGCCGGCATCGCTTCACGCTGCACGACCGCGTAGCAGAAGAGGCCCTCCGCGCTGCGGAGCTTCTTCGTCCACTCGGGCTTGAACACGCCCTGCATGTATCCCTCGACCTCGTCGAACGGGTGCGAGGACTCCGCCAGCACCCCACGGACGTGCTCCGACCACGCCCGGTCCGCGACGCCGTCGACGAGGATGAACCCGCCGTTGGCCGTGATCGCGTACGGCACCTGCGGGCCCGGGAGGGTGATCCGTCGGTACTGCGCGCGCGTCCGCGTCGTCGCCGGGACGAGCACGCCCAGCGTGGTGAGCGACTCGATCGTCCGCAGGGCCGCCTGCGTGACGTACGAGAGGGTCTTGCTGTCGTAGATCTCGACGCACGCCAGGTCGCGCAGCAGCGCCCGCGGATCAGCGCCGTCGGTCAGGCCGATCCGCGCGGCCTTGCCGGAGTAGATGAGCGTCCGGTCGAGGTCGCACGCCGCGACGACGGGAGCCGAGAGGTCCGCGATCCGCGCGACGTCGACGTCGCCCGCGCTCACTGCGCCGCCGTCCCGTCGGCACCCGTGGCTCCGCGGGTGAAGCGGGGGTGGATGAGGCCGACGCAGGAGTAGGGAAGGTCGTCGACCTCGACGACCTCGACCCCGCGCTGCTCGGCGAGGAGGCGCACGTGACCGAGGTCCGCGCCGGAGCCCGTCCGGACGAGGATCTTCCATGGCACCCGGCGCAGCAGGACGCGGGACGTCTCCCCCACGCCAGGCTTGACGAGGTTGACGTCACCCAGCCCGTACTCCTCGCTGATCGCCTCGACGGCGGACCAGCCCGCCCAGGTGACCTCCGGTTCCGCCTGGGCACGACGCTCCGCGACCGTCGTGGTCACGGCCTGCGCGACGCTCCCGAACCGGGCACTGACGACGTCGAGGAACTCCCCCGACACGTCCGCTCCGCGGAGCTCGGAGTAGAACTTCGCACCGTGGTACATCCCCGGGCGGATGAGATCGTCGTTGAGCACGGTCCGCGACACGAGCCCCGAGACCGTCGAGTTCAGGCACGCCGAGGGGATGAGGTAGTCGTCCCGGGTGCCGAAGAGGCGCACGCAGTGCCCGGGGTCCGCGAGCACCGCGAGGTCGGGGTCGAACGGTCCGGGGACGTTGTCGTCGGCGTCGGCCGGTCGCTCCGTGAGGCCCAGCGCGACGTTGGCCTGCTCCACGGCGACGCGCAGCTCACGCGCGATCGCTCCCTTGCCGGTCCAGCCGTCGACGAACACGACGTCCGCGGGGTCGTGGTGCGCGGCGAGGTACTCGAGGGCGACCTGGTCGATGCCCCGTCCCCGCACGATGCTCACCGCGTAGTGCGGGAGCGTGAGGCCGTGCGCGTAGCTCGCCCACCGCTTCATGAGGACCCCGACGGGTGTCCCTGCACGTGCGAGGGACACGAGCACCGCCCGCTCGCCGCGCTCGGCGAGGACGAGCTCGGTGAGGACCCCGACGGCGTGCGCGAGGCGCCCGGCGGACGTGCGCAGGGCAGCGTGGAAGAGCTCCTGGTACTCGGTGGTCGGCTGGTACTCGACGGGCAGCGACTCGGCGTAGTGGGCGCCGCCGGACTGGATGGCCTCCTCGCGCTCCTCCGTGGGCGCCTCGAGCTCGACGCCGGACAGGTCGCTGAGCAGCCATGCGACCTCGTGCGGGGCGTACGAGCCGAACGCAGGACCGTGGAGCGGCGTCGGGAGCGGTGTCTCCCCGGGTCGGGGCGACGTGGCGACCGCAGGAGCGGCGGTCTCGGTGTGCAGGGTCACAGTGGGAGTTCCTCAGGGTGGTGCGCGGCGGAGTGGTACGCGGCAGAGTGGTGCGCGGCAGGGTGGTACGCGGGGACGACGACGAGGTGGACCTGGTCGCAGCACCCCGCGACGGCGTCGAGCAATCCGCCCGGGGCGGCCAGTCCGGCCGTGTCAGCGGGCGAGTCGATGACGACGACGATATCCGTGAACCGGCGGGACGTGTCACCGCCGGGGTCCACGTTGTGCGCGTAGCGCGGCCCGGGGCCGTCGGACGGATCGTCGTGCGCGGGGAACGCCAGGGTCGAGCGGATGGCGTAACCGGCGTCGTCGACGGCCAGCACGGGCGACCGTGTCGTCGTCGAGTACCGCACCGTCGCGGCGGACCGTTGGGCGAGCGCCACGCCCACGCGCAGTGGCGCGTACATGAGCTCCTCGAACCCGAGCACGAGCGCACGATCGCCGACGAGCCCGTCGGCGAGCTCCCGGGCCACCGCGTCGGCGGCCTCCGCGAGCCGGACCTCGTCGTGCGGGTGGAACCCGTGGCGTCCGCCGTCACGCACCCCCGGGGGCCACCCGGTCACCCGGCGGACCGGGGCCGCAGCTCGGACCCGCGCGCCCTCCGCCGCCGCCGGGACGGCCGCCAGGACGCGCTCCGCCCGCGCGAGGACGTCGGAGGGCAGGTCGATCGCACCGGAGGCCAGCGCGACGACGTCGATCCGCGTCCCGAGGTCCCGGGCGACGGTCGCGAACCGCTCCCGGTCGGCGATCGACCGCAGGTCGATGAGCGCCGCGACGACGTAGCGGCTGCGCGGCTGGTCGGCGTGCAGCGCGGCGACCGTGTTGAGCGCGGTGCGCCCCGTGGAGATCTCGTCGTCGACGAGCACGACGACGTCCGCCTCGGCGAGCATGCGCGGGTCGTCGGGCAGCACGAGGTGCTCCGTGGCGTGCGAGTGCTCCTCGGCGAACCCGGCGGCCGGGGTCACCCCGGCGACCGCCCGGCGGGTGGAGTGCAACGAGGGCAGGCCCAGCACCCGCCCCACGCAGTGCCCGAGCGCCGTCGCGGTCTCCGCGTACCCGATGACGACGGCACCCGACGGTACGGGGGGCGCGGCGTCGGCGACGGTCTCGAGGGACGCCCCGAGACGCTCGATGGCGTCGTCGCGCCCGGCGAGGGCGTCCCGCAGGACCCCCGCGACGTCCGCGGCACGTGCAGCCCCGGCAGCCGCCGTCGAGCCCGCGAGGGCGTCCGCGGCGAGGTGGCCGAGGAGGGCGCCCGCCGCGTCCACGATCCGCGGGTCCGTCGGCACGTGCTTGCCCAGGACCGTGGAGACGAGCAGGTGGGCGCGGCGGGGGTTGCGCCGCACCGCGAGCCCGACGAGCTCGTCGAGCTCGATGCCGACGGCCGACTCCCCGGTGCCCAGACGGACCCCGAGCCGCTCCGTGACCCACGTCCCCGCCCACGGGGCGGCGGTGCGTGTCCCCGTCACGGGAGGGGGCTCGCGCTGAGGACGTCGACGTAGCCCGTGTCCTCGCGGTACACGCCGAAGACCTCTGCCCGCAGCAGGACCCGTTCCGCCCACGCCCGGTGCGGCTTGCTCTCGTTCATCTTGTTGCGGTACGCCGACGCCCGGGCCCCGCCACCAGCCGTGTCGAGGACGGCGAGCGCGTCCACGTACTCCTCGTGCGACACGACGGACATCGCGTGCACCGCCACGACGTGGGACGGGTGGATGACGGTCTTGCCGGTGAGTCCGTTCGCCTGGTCGAGGACGACCTCACGGATGAGCCCGTCGAGGTCCGCGTCGATCATCCGCATGCGCAGCGTCCGCTCGTCCTGCTCGATGAACGGTGTCTCCCGCAGCTGGGGCTTGAAGATGCGCTCGTGCTGCGCGAAGTACTCCCACACGGGCCCGGAGATGACGAACCCGGAGCCGTCGGCCCGGCCGAGGATGTTGACGATGTCCGCGACGAGGTCCGCGATGACGTGCACGTGGTAGATCGTCAGCTCCCGCGTGCGGCGCAGCCCGAAGGCGGAGCACAGGTCGGTCGCGCCGATCCGCACGGCGAGGATCGAGTCCCGGTACTTCTCCAGGACACGCTGCACGCCGCTGAGCTCGGACACCCGGCTCTCGCGGAACACGAGCGCCGGGGACTCGAGCACGGGCATCGCGTACATGCGCCGTCCGGCACGCTCGCTCACGGACTGGACCGCCTCGAGGTACTCGACGCCCGTGTCCTCGAGGAACTTGGGGATGACGAACCCCGCGAGCACCGAGACGTGCTCACCGAGCCCCTCGGCGACGAGCGCGATCTGGTAGACCGCCCGGACGCGCACGAACACGAGCGGACCCACGGGGCCCGACAGCGCGTACTCCCGCAGCTGCTCGACGACGTTGCGCTCCGCGTCCGGCACCTCGTCGTCCGCGATGGAGTCCTCGAGGCACACGACCACGGAGATGACGCCGAGGGCGGCGCGCTTCGCGATGTCCTGCGCGAGCGTGGGGCGGGTCGCCGGGCTGTAGAGGGTCGCGCCGAGCGCGACCGCGAGCATCTCCGGCGGGCTGTCGACCGTGAACGGGGTCGGCGGCCGGAAGAAGAGGTGGTCCGTCTCGGCCGGGCTGAGGTAGTCGAAGTGGCGCATGGTGCCCTGTCTGGTGATCGACGGGGAGGCTTGTCGGGACCCCGGGCGCTCGAGGTCGGGCGCGCTGTCACGATAACTGACGCCTGCTCGCCCCGGAACACCTCACGCCGGGGAGAGGTGCCCACCCCGCCGAGCGGTCAGGTGCGCCAGGAACGACCGGGGTGCGCAGACGCACCCTCGATACGATGGCGACCTGCCGCGGCATCCCGTCCGCGGCCCGACGACGTGAGGTGGACCCTGTGACGACGGTCGAGATCCCGGGCTCGAAGTCCGTGACGGCACGTGCCCTCTTCCTCGCCGCGAGCGCGGCGGGGACGTCCGTGCTGCGTCGGCCGCTGCGCTCGGACGACACGGAGGCGTTCGTCGACGGACTGCGCTCGCTCGGGTACGACGTGACGCTCGGTGACGACGCGTGGACGATCGTGGGGCACCCCGGGGGGCCCCCGGCGCCGACCGCGGACGTCTACTGCCGCGACGCCGGGACCGCAGCGCGGTTCCTGCCCGCGCTGGCCGCCGTCGGGCATGGGCGGTACCGGTTCGACGCGTCCCCCCAGATGCGTCGGCGACCGGTCGGCCCGCTGGGCGAGGCGTTGCGGTCGCTCGGCGTCGGCGTGACGTACGAGGAGGCGGACGGGCACCTGCCGATGACCGTGGTGGCCGACGGCATCCCCTCGGCGCACCTCGAGATCGACGGCTCGGTGTCCTCCCAGTTCCTCACCGCGCTGCTGCTCGCCGCACCCGCGATGGCCGACGGTCTCGACGTGGCGGTGACGGACCTCGTCTCGCAGCCCTACGTCGACATGACGCTCACGATGATGGCCGCGTTCGGCGTCGGGGCGACGCGCGGCCACGGCTCGTACCGGGTGGACCCGCAGGTGCCGGTGGCCCGCACGTACGACATCGAGCCGGACGCCTCGACGGCCAGCTACGTGTTCGCCGCGGCGGCGATCACCGGGCACACGGTCACCGTCCCCGGACTGGGCGCAGGAGCGATGCAGGGGGACCTCGCGTTCGTCGACGTCCTCGCGTCGATGGGCGCGGACGTCACCGTCGGCCCGGACAGCACGACGGTGACGGGCACCGACGTCCTGCGCGGCGTGACCGTGAACATGCGTGACATCTCCGACACGATGCCGACGCTCGCCGCGATCGCGCCGTTCGCCGACGGCCCCACGCGCATCGAGGACGTCTACAACACGCGGGTGAAGGAGTGCGACCGCCTCGAGGCGTGCGCGACGAACCTGCGGGCGATGGGCGTGCGGGTCGAGACCGGACGCGACTGGATCGAGATCTGGCCCGGCGACACCCGCCCCGCCGTCATCGACTGCTACGGCGACCACCGCATCGCCATGAGCTTCTCCGTCGCCGGGCTGCGCGCCGACGGGCTCGAGCTCGACGACCCGGGCTGCGTCCGCAAGACCTTCCCCGAGTTCCACGAGGTGTTCGGCAGGCTGCGCCAGGAGTGGCGGCTGCCCGCCTGACGCGTCGCCGGGGTGGATGTGTCGGACTCCTCTGGAACTATGGGGCCATGACGCAGATGACCAAGGGGATGAACATCCCGCTGTCCGCCACCCGCCTCCGCGCCGAGCTCGTCTGGACCACGGGCCCCGGTACGCCGGACGTCGACGCGTCCGCGCTCCTCCTCCTCGGCACGGGGAAGGTGCGGTCCGACGACGACTTCGTCTTCTTCAACCAGCCGCAGCACGCGTCGGGGGCGGTCCGCAAGACGCCGAAGCAGCCCGTCGGCGGCTCCGTGCACGACGCCCTGGAGGTCGACCTCTCACGCGTCGAGCCGGACGTCGAGCGGATCATCCTCGGCGCATCGGCCGACGGCGGCACCTTCGGTGCTGTCCCCGGTCTCTACCTCGTCCTCACGGATCTCGACACGGGCACGCTGGTCGCCCGGTTCGACGTCACCGATGCCACGACCGAGACCGCGTTCCTCTCGGGCGAGATCTACCGCCGCAACGGCCAGTGGAAGTTCCGGGCCGTCGGCCAGGGGTACGCCTCGGGGCTCGCCGGCCTCGCCACCGACTTCGGCATCAGCGTCGACGACGAGCCGGCGCCCGCGCAGCCTGCCGCGGCACCCCCGGCCCCCTCGGTTCCGGCCGACGCCGCGTCGCTGCGCCCGCCGTCGTACACCCGGCCCGATCGGACGCCTTCCGCACAGCCCGCTGTCGCGCCGTCCTACACCCGGCCGGACCGGACCCCGGCCGCACCGCCGGCCGCAGCCCCCGCTGCCCCGCCCGCGTACACCCGCCCGGACCGGACGCCTGCGCCGAGCGCTCCCGCCTACGGTTCTCCCGCACCGACGTACGGCACCCCCGCGCCCGCCTTCGGCGCGACCCCGGCACCGGCGCCCATTCCCGGGTACGCGCCGCCGCCGACCGCGCCCGCGTTCGGCTCCGTGCCGCCACCCGCGTCGGCGCCCGTCAACCTCGACAAGGGCCGCGTGAGCCTGCAGAAGCGCCAGCGTGTGAGCCTCGCGAAGACGGGGGCCCCGGCCCTCACCCGCGTCCAGCTCGGCCTGGGCTGGGACCCGGCGACAGGTCGCGGCAACATCGACCTCGACGCCTCCGCGATCGTTCTCGACGCCTCCGGCAAGGACATCGACAAGGCGTGGTTCATGAGCAAGAAGGCGTGCAAGGGCGCCGTCCAGCACATGGGCGACAACCTCACGGGAGCCGGCGACGGCGACGACGAGGTCATCCTCGTCGACCTCATGAAGCTGCCCGCCCAGGTCGCGGCCGTCGTCTTCACCATCAACTCGTTCGCGGGGCACAGGTTCACGGACGTGAAGAACGCCTACTGCCGGCTCGTCGACTCGACGAACGGCGCCGAGCTCGTCCGGTTCGACCTCACGGACTCCAAGGCTGCGACCGGCGTGTTCATGTGCGTGCTGCGGCGTGGCGCGGGCGACGTGTGGGAGATGGAGGGCCTGGGCGAGTTCCAGGACGGCAAGACCGTCAAGGCGATGCTCGGCACGGCCGGTCAGTTCCTGCGCGCCGGAGCCTGAGGGGCAGCGCCCCGACCCAGCGCGATCGACGACGACGGCCCGCCGCCGCGACCCCAGGGGGTGCGGCGACGGGCCGTCGTCGTCGTTGCCGCGCCCCTAGAGGTGTGGGCGCACGGACGGAAGGAGCTGGTCGAAGGTGCGGCCGGTCGCCGAGGCACCGATCGCCGTCATGGCCCATCCGTCTCCCTCACGGGTCACCTTCGCCATGATCTGGGCGTTGTGCGTCCCCGACCCCGAGAGGTCGTACCGTGCGAGCTCGGTGTTGGACGCCTCGTCGACGAGGCGGCAGAACGCGCTCTCGATCTGCGTGAAGTCCTGTCCGGTGAACGAGTTCACCGTGAACACGAGCGTCGTCACCGTCGCGGGCACCCGCGTGAGGTCGACGATGATCGACTCGTCGTCCCCGTCGCCCGCACCCGTGCGGTTGTCGCCCGTGTGCATGACGGACCCGTCGACGCTCTGCAGCTGGTTGAACCACACCTGGTCGACGAGCCGGCCCGCCGCGTCGAAGAGGAGCCCGGACGCGTCCAGGTCGATCTCCTGCTCGCGCTTGCCGAAGAAGCCGCGCTTCTTCACCGCGTCCCACCCGAGGCCCATGCGGACCCGCGTGAGGGTCCCGCCGCTGGGCTTCGCGAGGGAGACCTTCTGACCCTTGGACAAGTTCACTGACATGCATGCGTCCTTTCGGTGCGGCCCGGCTTCTGCGGGCCGCTCGGGTGGGGGTGGAAACGATCAGGGGACGGGCGCGTCCCGCGTCTCGGCGGTCCCGCCGGGCGTGGTCTCCGATGCGTCGGCACCCGTGCCGTGCTTCTTCCGGTACCGCAGGGAGGACACGAACGACGCCCCGATGAAGACGACACCGAGAAGACCCGTGATGATCTCGTCGATGTGCACCTTGATCGAGACGAGCAGGATCGCCGCGAGGGCACCGATCGCCCAGTGCGCGCCGTGCTCGAGGAACACGTACTCCGAGAGGGTGCCCTTCTTGACGAAGAAGATCGTGATGGACCGGACGAACATGGCACCGATGAACCCGAGGCCGAGCGCGATGATCACGGGGTCCGGGGTGATCGCGAACGCGCCGATGACGCCGTCGAACGAGAAGGACGCGTCGAGCACCTCGAGGTACAGGAAGAGGAAGAACCCAGCCTTGCCGGTCGCCTTCGCGAGGGTGGACGGCCCGGAGTGGGTCACCTTCTCCACGACGGTGGCGCTCACGCTGTCGTCCTCCTCGTCGTCCCCGGGGACGGTGAAGAGGTTTCCGAGGCCATTGACCGCGAGGTAGGTGACCATGCCGAGGACGCCCGCGAGGAGCACGACATGGGGATCGTCGGCGAGCAGCTCGGCGGCGAGGAGCAGGAGGACCGTGGCGGTGACGACCGAGACGTTCTCGAGCTTGCCGACCTTCGCGAGCGGCCTCTCGAGCCAGGACAGCCACGTGATCTCGCGCTTCTCGAAGATGAAGTCGAGGAACAGCATGAGCAGGAACATCCCGCCGAACGCCGCGATCTGCGGGTGCGCCTCGGCGAGCGCGTACCCGTAGGTGCCCGGGGTGTCGGGGTCCCCCTTCTCCATCGCGAGCTGGAGAGCCTCGACCGGGCCGAGGTCCGCGGTGACGCTGACGATGACGAGCGGGAAGACAAGACGCATGCCGAACACGGCGATGAGGATGCCGATGGTGAGGAAGATCTTCTGCCAGAAGTCAGACATCCGCTGGAGGATCTTCGCGTTGACGACCGCATTGTCGAACGAGAGCGAGACCTCGAGGATTCCGAGGATGACGCACAGGACGAAGGCTTCCCAGCCTCCGTAGAAGAAAGCAGTGATCAGTGCCGCGATCGTCACGACGAATGACCAGCCGAAGGTGCGCAGGAACATGCGTGTCCTTGTCTAGGGTGACATCACTCGGGCGGCCCACGGTCGAAGACCCCGGGCCGCCCGTCGTGCTGTGGAGATGTGTGTCAGCAGTGATGCAGGTGAAGCAGGTGAACGATCAGACGCTGACGCCGAAGTCGCGGGCGATGCCCGCGAGACCCTCTGCGTAGCCCTGACCCACGGCGCGGAACTTCCACTCCGCACCGTTGCGGTACAGCTCACCGAAGACCATGGCCGTCTCGGTGGAGGCGTCCTCGCTGAGGTCGTAGCGCGCGAGCTCGACGCCGCCGGCCTGGTTCATGACGCGGATGAACGCGTTGGACACCTGGCCGAAGTTCTGGGAGCGGGCAGCCGCGTCGTAGATCGACACGGGGAACACGATCCGCTGGACCTCGGCCGGGACGGCTGCGAGGTTGACCTTGATCTGCTCGTCGTCGCCGTCGCCCTCACCGGTGAGGTTGTCACCGGTGTGCTCGACGGAGCCGTCCGCGCTGGTGAGGTTGTTGAAGAAGACGAAGTGGCCGTCCGTGAGGACCTTGCCGCTGGCGCCGAGAAGGATCGCGCTCGCGTCGAGGTCGAAGTCGACACCCGTCGTCGTGCGGACATCCCATCCCAGGCCGACCGTCACGGCGGTGAGGCCGGGCGCCTCCTTGGTGAGCGAGACGTTTCCGCCCTTGCTAAGACTGACTCCCACGAGTACTCCATACGCTCGGGACGGGGTTTTGCGCCCCCGCCGTTTCGATGGTCCGTCACCCAGAGGGCGACGGCTTGACTATAACGCGAGAGACCTGCTGTAAGGCGGTCGAATCTCGCGCAAAATGGTGGTGAGAACTCCCCGTCGCCACGCTCGGCGAGGCCGCGCTGAGCCGGCACCGGGCCCGCGGGCCCAGGCGTGCCACCGTGGTCAGCCCAACGCGTCGACCAGGCGCAGCCAGTCGTGCCAGGGCTGGCCCGGAGGGCCCAGCGGCACGGCGGTGACCTGCGGTCGCGCCCCGACGCGGTCCGCGACGGCCGACGTGACGACGGCCGTCCAGCCCGCGGGCAGCGCGCCGTCGGCCCCGGGCCCGGCAGGGCCTGCACCGAGCCACGCCGCTGCCCGCGCCGGTGCGGCGGCGACGTCGACGACCTCGAAGGTCTCCACCGCGGACCGCACGCTGCGGCCGAGCGTCCCGGGCACGTCCACCGTGACGCCGAGGTCCGCGCGGATCACGACGCGGTGGTCGCGGCGGTCCATGAGCATCCCGAACGTCGACCGCGCGCCGTCCGTGCCGGGAGGACCGGCGAGCTCGAGGTGCACCCGGGCGTCCGGACGCCCGACCGCGCGTCGGACGTAGTCGCCGAGCGGTGTCGCCACGCCGTCGGGCGTGAGCAGACCGGCGCGCACGGGCCCGGGGCGCCAGCGCGGGACGATCTTGTGAGATCCCGTGACGAACACCTCGAGCTCGGCCGAGGTGAGCTGGTCCACGGGCGGCACGTACCGGCCCGGGATCGGGTCAGGGCGCCCATCGGCGGGGTGTGCCTCGTCGGGGTGTGCCTCGTCGGGCCGCACCGCGCCCCCCGGCACCTCGATCGAGGCCAACGCGTGCTCGACCGCCGTCAGGACGGTCCGCTGGTGCGCGACGGGCACCGACGCCGTGACCCGGGCGGGACCGCCCGAGGCCTCGACGACGACGGTGCTCACGATGAGCGGCGTCGTCATGTCGTGCTGCGCGACGTCGACCCGGACGCCTTCGACGTAGCGTCCGTCGCGCGACCTCAGGGGCCACGGACGTCGGTCGACGAGGCATGCCCGGTGGTCCGCGGCGAACGCGTCCTCGACGATCCCGCGGACCGCACGCTCGACCGCCATCCGGTCCGGCGGGCGCCCGGGGTCAGGTCGCTGGGCGGACGCCACTGGCGGTGCGTACCGGGGCACGAGCGCGTCGGTGCCGCCGAGCGCCTCGATGCGGATCTGCGAGCCGACGACGCGTCCGGTCGCGTCCGCCTGCGCGCCGGGGGCCTCGCACGTCACCCCGCCGACGTCGTCGACGACCGACCAACCCCACGGGACCGGCAGCACCAGCCCCGACTGGTCGTCACGCAGGAGCGGGCCCGGGTGCGGCACGCCGGAGCGCTCGAGCACGGACGTCTCAGACGTCGATGCGTCGGGGACCCGCCTGCCAGGCGTCCCAGGCTGAGCGGAGGATCTCCGGCAGGCCGGCGCGGGCGTGCCAGCCCAGGACGGTGTTGATGCGGGCCGGGCTCCCCACGAGGTGCGGCGGGTCACCGGGACGGCGATCGAGGACCTCGGGGGTGATCGTCAGCCCGCTCACGGCGGCGAGCCCGTCGATGACCTCCTTGACGGACGACCCCTCACCCGTGCCGACGTTGAAGACGTCGAAGGGACGCGCCTCGTTCGACGCGAGGTGGTCGAGCGCCGACAGGTGGGCGTGCGCGAGGTCGAGGACGTGGATGTAGTCCCGGATGCACGTGCCGTCGGGCGTGGGGTAGTCGTCCCCGAAGATCTTCGGGGACTCGCCGCGGGCGATCCGGTCGAGGACCATCGGCACGAGGTTGAGCACCGCGGGGTCACCGAGGTCGTCCCAGCCGGAGCCGGCGACGTTGAAGTAGCGCAGCGCCACGAACCGCAGCCCCCAGGCGCGCGTGGCCGCACGGCCGAGCCACTCCCCGACGAGCTTCGTCTCGCCGTAGGGGTTGATCGGCTCGGCGTGGAGCTTCTCCTCGACGACCGACACCGACGGCATGCCGTAGGTGGCCGCCGAGGACGAGAAGACGAGACGGTCGACACCCGCGTCCTCCATCGCCCCGAGGAGGTTGGTCATCCCGCCGACGTTCTGCTCGTAGTAGTACGTGGGACGGACGACGGACTCGCCCACCTGCTTGCGTCCCGCGAAGTGGATGACGGCGTCGACGTCGTGCTCCCGCATGGCCGCGGCGAGAACCTCACGGGCCCCGGCGCTCGCGACGTCGAGCTCGACGAGCGCTGCGTCACCGATGCGGTCCGCCCGCCCGGTGCTGAGGTCGTCCACGACGACGACCGTGTCGCCACGCTGCTGCAGCAGACGCACCACGTGCGCCCCGATGTACCCCGCCCCGCCCGTCACCAGAATCGTCATGTCAGCAGGCTACCGGCCACGGCCTGCCGCCCCCACCCTCCTCGTCGGGCACCGAAGCACTCCGACCTCATCCCCAGCCGAGCTCGTGGAGGCGGTCGTCGTCGATGCCGAAGTGGTGGGCGATCTCGTGGACCACGGTGATGGCGACCTCCTCGACGACCTCCTCCCGCGTCTCGCACACGGCGAGCGTGGGGTTCCGGAAGATCGTGATGCGGTCAGGGAGCGAGCCGGACGCCCAGCCGAAGTCCCGCTCGGTGAGCGGGACCCCCTCGTAGAGCCCGAGCAGGCCTGGCTCGTCCTCGGGTGCGTCGTCCTCGACCAGCACGACGACGTTGTCCATCTGGGCCGCGAGGTCCGGTGGGACGAGGTCCAGACCATCGCTGACGGCGCCCTCGAACTCTTCACGCGACATCTCGACCATCCAGCCATCCTCTCCCACCCGGCACGGGTGGGGTGTCGCGCAGGACAGGTCCGGGCCGCGTCACCCGTGCCGCCGCCCGTGCCGCGCCTGTCTTTTTGCGCCGGAGGGATCGGGCGCCCTATGCTGTGCGAGGTCGTCGACTCTCGACATGTTCGTCCGTCCTCGACCAGGCCCCCATCGTTTAGCGGCCTAGGACGCCGCCCTTTCACGGCGGTAGCACGGGTTCGAATCCCGTTGGGGGTACGGGTACTCTGAGGGTGCAGCGTTCAGGCACCGGATGTCAGAGAGTCCGCAGATGTACGGTACGATCTTCCAGGTTCGCCAAGAGGTCAGCCTCGGAAGCGAGAGCAGTACAGCACGATCCTTGAAACACACGTAGTGCCTCAAGGCCCCGTAGCGCAGTTGGTTAGCGCGCCGCCCTGTCACGGCGGAGGTCGCGGGTTCAAGTCCCGTCGGGGTCGCTTGATCATGAACGCCCGGTCAGTTCCATCGGCCGGGCGTTCATGTCAAGGCTCTGTAGCTCAGTTGGTAGAGCGTTCGACTGAAAATCGAAAGGTCACCGGATCGACGCCGGTCGGAGCCACACATGAACCCCTGGGCAACCAGGGGTTCTTTTGTGTCTGCACGGCACCGTCTGCCCGACCCCGCACGACCGGCATGCGTCCGCGGTTGCGGGCACACCGCGGGACCGGTTGAGTTGAGATAGCGTCAACCGTGAAAGGCGGGTGCCGGATGACCACCATGAAGGACGACGGGCGAGCTGCGCCCGGTTCACCACGACCCTCCATCAGCGCGCTCATCGAGCAGCTGACCGAGCAGACGAAACGACTCGTGCGCGCGGAGATCGCGTCGGCGAAGGCCGAGCTCGCCGTGAAGGCCAAGCACGCAGGCGTCGGCATCGCGCTGGCAGGCGCCGCCGCGGTGCTCAGCCTCTACGGCCTCGGGTTCGCCCTGCACGCTGCGATGACCGGCCTCGACGAGGTCATGCCACTGTGGCTCGCCGCTCTTGTCGTCGCTCTCGTCCTGTTCGTCATCGCCGGCGTGCTCGGGCTGATCGGCGTGAAGACTCTCAAGCGAGGCATACCCCCGACACCCACGCGGACGATCACGAGCATCAAGGACGATGTCACCGCGGTGAAGGAAGGGGCTCAGTCATGAGCGCGGACGAGGCCGAGCTCAGCGCGGAGGTCCTGCGGGCCCGTGCGGACCTCGCAGCGACGGTGGACGAGCTGACGAACCGGCTCGCCCCGAAGGCACTCGCGGACGACGCTGCTCAAGCCACCCGGCTCGCGGTGGAGGACACCGGGGCGCTCCTGGGCGGGAACGGACTGCCGGTGGCGTCCAACCGCGCACGGAACGTCAAGGTCCTCCTCGGCGCCGCCGCAGGCGTCGTCGTCGTGGTCGTGGTGATCGTCATCAAGGTCGCGCGACGGCGCTGACGCTCGTCGCGCAGCAGAGAGGGGCCGTCCCCGACGGGACGGCCCCTCTCTTGACGTCGTGTCACGCGCCCCGGCGTGCGCTCAGCTCGTCCTCGACGACGACCACGCCGGAGTTGGCGAGGAGACCCTTGACCTCGGCCTCACGGTAGCGGCGGTGGCCACCGAGGGTGCGGATGGACGAGAGCTTGCCGGCCTTCGCCCATCGGGTCACGGTCTTCGGGTCGACACGGAAGAGGCTTGCCACCTCGGCGGGGGTCAGCAGCACTTCCGGTTCTCCACGGTTGATCGACATAGGGGGACCTCATTCCTTGCAGCCACCTGGCTCCGGGGGGTGTCGGAGCGTGCGACAGGTGGTTGCATATTCATCCACTATCCCACTAAGGGCGATTCGTGCGCCTCACGTGGGGGGTGAGGAAGAGGGTGAAAACGGTGCAGAACTCGTGGTGGAGACCGAGATCACATCACGAAAGAGGACCAGATCGCCCCTGCCCTCCACCAAGAGGTGGTCCGGGGGCGCTGGCAGCATGTACCGTTGACCCACGAACAGACGAAACTTACCCCGGGGCCGCACGTCTGAGCACGTTGCCGCCCCGCTTCTACGTTGAGGGGGTCGGAGCCATGGGCCGCGGCCGTCAGAAGGCAAAGCAGACCAAGGTCGCCCGGGAGCTGAAGTACTTCAGCCCCGAGACGAACTACAAGGCGCTCGAACAAGAGCTGACCGGTCACAGCCGAACCGATGTAGCTACGGAGCCTCGCCGCGCGGTGAGTGTCTCCGACGACGCAGAGGACTGGGACCGCTACGCGGACCGCTCCGACGAGCGTTGACCGGGTTACCCCTTCCTCACACCTCTGAACTGGCCGCCCCGCGCACCTGCGCAGGGCGGCCAGTTCGTGGTGCCGGGACTCAGACCCGGTAGCTGCCGACCATCCGGACGGCCCCGCCGTCGACTCCCTTGGACCCCCGGACGATGTCGGCGCCCCGGGCGCCGTCGTCCGCCGTGACCGTCCCCAGGACCCAGGCCGGCAGACCCAGCGCCGCGAGCCGCGCGAGCGCAGCGTCGGCACCCTCGGCACCGACGACCGCGATCATCCCCACACCGAGGTTGAGCGTGTTCTCGAGGTCTGACCACGGCACCTGCCCCAACCCACGGACGACGTCGAAGACGGCGGGCACGGCCCACGACCCGCGATCGACCTGCGCGCTGAGCCCGACAGGCAGCACCCTCGCGAGGTTGGCCGCCAGTCCACCACCCGTGACGTGCGAGAACGCGTGGACCTGCGCCGCGGTGTCCCGGGCGAGCGCGAGGCAGTCGCTCGCGTAGACGCGGGTCGGCTCGAGCAGCTCCTCGCCGAGCGTGCGCCCGAACTCGGGCACGTCGCGGTCCAGGGCCCAGCCGGCGTGCTTCACGACGGCACGGACCAGCGAGTACCCGTTGGAGTGCAGCCCCGAGGAGCCCAGGGCGAGCACGACGTCACCCTCGCGCACCTTGTCGGGACCGAGCAGGTCCGCGGCCTCCACGACCCCCACAGCCGCCCCCGCGACGTCGTACTCGTCCTCGCGGAGGAGGCCGGGGTGCTCGGCCGTCTCGCCACCCACGAGGGCGGTACCGGCAACCTCGCACGCGGCTGCGATGCCCCGCACGATGTCGGCGACGCGCTCGGGCACGACCTTGCCGGTCGCGATGTAGTCCGTCATGACGAGGGGCTGCGCGCCGCACACGACGATGTCGTCGACGACCATCCCGACGAGGTCGAAGCCGATGGTGTCGTGGATGTCGAGCGCCTGGGCGATCGCGACCTTCGTGCCGACACCGTCCGTGGACGAGGCGAGCAGAGGACGGTCGTAGGACTTGAGCATGCTCACGTCGAACAGTCCGGCGAAGCCGCCGACACCGCCGAGGACGTCGGGACCGTGCGTCCGGGCGACCGCGGCCTTCATGAGCTCGACGGCGCGGTCGCCGGCAGCGGTGTCCACGCCGGCAGCGGCGTAGGTGAGGCCTTCAGACACGAGTGACTCCAGTTGTGAGGACGAGGCGGGGGAACATGGCGCGTCCGGGCGGGACCCGCCGGGGTCGCGCACGGGGCGCGCCGCGAAGGAGGGGGATCGATCAGGGATGCGCGAGGGCGGTCGACCCGCCAGCACCGACCGAGAGGGACCGCAGCCCGTCCTCGGGTGCGCCGAGAGGGAGCTCCGCCTGCTCGAGGAGGTGCTTGCCGAGCTGCTCCGAGTCGGGCAGCGCGATCGGGTACCTGCCGGTGAAGCACGCGCTGCACAGCTGCGACGCCGGTTGCTCCGTGGCGGCGATCATGCCGTCGTGGGAGATGTAGCCCAACGAGTCGGCCCCCAACGACTGCCCGATCTCGTCGGCGCTGAGGCCGTTGGCGATGAGCTCGGCGCGGGACGCGAAGTCGATGCCGTAGAAGCAGGGCCACGTGACGGGCGGCGCGCTGATGCGGATGTGGATCTCCGCCGCACCCGCCTCCCGGAGCATCCGGACGAGCGCCCGCTGGGTGTTCCCGCGGACGATCGAGTCGTCGACGACGACGAGGCGCTTGCCCTTGATGACCTCGCGCAGCGGGTTGAGCTTGAGCCGGATGCCGAGCTGACGCAGCGTGTCCGAGGGCTGGATGAAGGTCCGGCCCACGTAGGCGTTCTTCGTGAGGCCCTGGCCGAACGGGATGCCGGACTCCTGGGCGAACCCGACGGCTGCAGGGGTCCCGGACTCCGGGACGGGGATGACGAGATCAGCCTCGACGGGGTGCTCACGGGCGAGCTGGCGACCCATCTCGACCCGGGCGGCGTGGACGGAGCGGCCCTTGATCGTCGTGTCCGGACGAGCGAGGTACACGTACTCGAAGACGCAGCCCGACCTGGCGGGTTCTGCGAACTTCTGGGACCGCAGGCCGTCCTCGTCGATCGCGATGAGCTCGCCCGGCTCGATCTCCCGGACGAAGCTCGCTCCGACGATGTCGAGCGCAGGCGTCTCGCTCGCCACGACCCAGCCGCGAGCCAGCCGGCCGAGGACGAGGGGACGTACGCCCTGCGGGTCACGCGCCGCGTAGAGCGTGCCCTCGTCCATGAACACGAGGCTGAAGGCGCCGCGCAGACGCGGCAGCACCTCGAGCGCGGTCTGCTCGAGCGTGTGGTCCGGGTCGCCCGCGAACAGGGCGGTGACGAGCGCGGTGTCGGTGGTGTTGCCCCGGGCGAGCTCACCGCGGCGCTGGGCACCGTAGCGCTCGGCGACGAGCTCGACGAGCTCCGCGCTGTTGACGAGGTTCCCGTTGTGGCCGAGGGCCACCGTGCCGGACGCGGTCGCACCAAGGGTGGGCTGGGCGTTCTCCCACGTCACCCCACCGGTCGTGGAGTAGCGGCAGTGACCCACGGCCATGTGTCCGGTGAGCGCGTTGAGCGCGGTCTCGTCGAACACCTGGGAGACGAGTCCCATGTCCTTGTAGACGAGGATCTGCTCGCCGTTGCTCGTCGCGATCCCCGCTGACTCCTGGCCGCGGTGCTGGAGCGCGTACAGACCGAAGTAGGCAAGCTTCGCTACCTCTTCGCCAGGTGCCCAGACACCGAAGACGCCGCACGCGTCCTGCGGTCCCTTCTCACCGGGCATGAGGTCATGATTGAGAAGTCCATCTCCACGGGGGGCCACAGCACAAGTCTCCCACAGGCCTCCCGGGCATGTCAGGACAGTCCGCGCCGACCGACGCTCACCGGCGGGCCACCCGCCCGCGGTCCGTCAGCGGCTGCTGCGGCGGTCCGCGGCGATCGCCGCGAGGCCCGCGAGAAGCGTCGTCACGAGGCTCGCGCCGGCGATCGAGACGATGAAGTAGACCCACCGGTTGACCATCCCGGGATCCGAGACGACGAGCGCGACGACCACGCCGAGCACGATCCCCACGATCGCCCCGACGAGGAAGAAGGAGCGGTACCGCGGCGCTCGGCGGACCCTGGCGTGCTCGGCGACCGACTCGATGCGGGCCTGCTCGGCGGGGTCAGGAGGTGTGCTCGTCACGAGCATCGACTCTACCGCCGAGCGGCACGTTAACGAACGTCGTTTACATCGTCTCGGGTGCCAACACCCCTGTTCGCACGGCGCCGCGGGCGCAGTTGACTCTCCTCACGACCCACCGGCAGGCACCGTGCGCCCGCCCGAGAGAAACGGCAGTCCCATGCGAATCACCCCGATCCGAGCAACCATCGCGGCCGTCACCACAGCCCTGGTGCTCTCGGGCTGTTCGCCGACCCCCGTGAGCGGGGCGAAGGGTGACGACGGCGGGGAGAGCACGACACTCTCGATCGTCGGTTTCGCCGTCCCCAAGGCGGCGAACGACGCCGCGCAGAAGCTGTGGTCCGAGACCGACGAGGGTGCGGGTGTCACGTGGGAGAGCTCCTACGGCGCCTCGGGCGACCAGAGCCGCGCCGTCGTGAGCGGCCTCGAGGCCGACTACGTGCACTTCTCCCTGGAGGGCGACGTGACCCGCCTCGTCGACGAGGGGCTCGTCGCCGAGGACTGGAACGCGGGCGAGCACCAGGGCATCGTCTCCGACTCCGTCGTCGTGCTCGTCGTCCGTGAGGGCAACCCGAAGAACATCCAGGGCTGGGACGACATCGTCCAGCCCGGCATCTCGATCGTCACGCCCAACCCGGGCTCGTCCGGGTCCGCGCGGTGGAACATCCTCGCCGCCTACGGCAGTGTCATCGCCGACGGCGGGACCGACGCCGAGGCGCAGGAGTACCTCCGCGCGTTCTTCGGCAACGTCGCCGCCCTCCCCGGCAGCGGCCGGGACGCCACGACGGCATTCACGAGCGGCACCGGGGACGTCCTCATCTCCTACGAGAACGAGGCGATCCTCGCCCGGCAGAACGGCGAGACCTTCGACTACGTCGTGCCCGACTCGACGCTCCTCATCGAGAACCCCGCCGCGGTGACCGTCGACGCCGACCCGAAGGCCAAGGACTACCTCGAGTTCGTGCTCAGCGAGGAGGGCCAGACGGCATTCGCCGAGAAGGGCTTCCGCCCCCTGGTGGACGGCATCGACGTCACGGTCGAGGGGGCCAACGACCCGTCCGACCCGTTCCCCGTCCCGACGAAGCTGCTGACGATCGCCGACGACTTCGGCGGCTGGAGCGCCGTGAACGACAGGTTCTTCGGGGACGCCGGCCTCGTCACGACGATCCAGACGGAGACCGGGAAGTCGTGACCACCACCGTCGCTCCCGCAGCGACACCTTCGCCCACCGGCCGGGCGACGCGCACGCGTCGCCCGGCCGGGGGCGCGCGCCTGACCCGCACCTCCGGGGTCGGCCTGGGTGTCGCTCTCATCTGGTTCAGCGCGCTCGCGCTCGTCCCGCTCATCGCCGTGCTCGTGGAGACGTCCAGCGGTGGCTGGGGCGCCTTCTGGCGCACGCTGACGAACACGCAGACCGCCGCCGCCCTGACGCTCACCATCACCCAGGCGCTCCTCGTCACTGCCGTGAACGTCGTCGTCGGGACCGTCATCGCGTGGGTGCTCGTCCGGGACCGGTTCGTCGGCAAGCGGGCGCTCGAGGTGCTCATCGACATCCCGTTCGCGCTACCCACCATCGTCGCCGGCCTCGTCCTGCTCTCCTTGTACGGCCCCGCCGGGCCGCTCGGTGTCGACGTCGCGAACACCCGCGCGGCGGTCTTCCTCGCGTTCCTCTTCGTCACGCTGCCGTTCGTCGTGCGGACGGTGCAGCCCGTGCTCGCCGAGCTCGACCGGGACGTCGAGGAGGCCGCGGCGTCGCTCGGCGCGAGCTCGTTCACGACGTTGCGCCGCATCATCCTGCCGGCCCTGTTCCCGGCGATCACCGCCGGTGCGGCCCTGTGCTTCGCCCGCGGCATCAGCGAGTACGGGGCGCTCGTCCTGCTGTCGGGCAACCTGCCGATGCGCACCGAGGTCGCGTCCGTCCGGATCCTCAGCTACCTCGAGAACGGTGACCAGACCGCCGCAGCCGCCGTCGCGAGCGTCCTGCTCCTCGTCTCGTTGCTCGTCATCGTCGCACTCGACGTCCTGCAACGACGGGTGGCGCGTCGTGGGTAGCAACCGGGCCGTGCGGTACGGCCTGCGCACAGCCGTCATCGTCTACCTCGTCATGCTCGTCGGCTGGCCCGTGTCCCTCGTCGCCAAGGGCGCCTTCGCGGACGGCCTCGACACGCTGCGTACCGCACTGTCCGACCCGTCGGTGATCTTCGCGCTCCAGCTCACGGCCACCGTCGCGGTACAGGCGGTCATCATCAACACCCTCTTCGGGGTGGGCATCTCGCTGCTCCTCGTGCGGTACGAGTTCCCCGGCAAGCGCATCCTGTCGGCGCTCATCGACCTCCCGCTGTCCGTGTCGCCCGTCGTCGTCGGGCTCGCGCTCGTCCTCGTGTACGGGGGGCGCGGCGGCTGGTTCGGGGACGACCTCGAGTCCGCCGGCCTCCAGGTGATCTTCGCGACGCCGGGGATCATCCTCGCGACCGCGTTCGTGTCCCTGCCGCTCGTCATCCGGGAGGTCGTCCCCGTCCTCACCGAGATCGGCACGGACGAGGAGCAGGCGGCCGCGAGCCTCGGCGCCAGCCCTGTCCAGACCTTCTGGCGCATCACCCTGCCCGCCATCAAGTGGGCGGTCGTGTACGGCGTGGTGCTCACCCTGGCCCGCTCCCTCGGGGAGTTCGGGGCCGTGAAGATCGTCTCCGGCAACCTCGAGGGCCGGACCCAGACGGCGACGCTGCTCGTCGAGCAGAAGTACCAGGACTTCGAGCAGGGCACCGCCTACGCGACGGCGTTCCTCCTCGCGGCCGTGTCCGTCGCCTGCATCATCGTCGTGTCGTTCCTGCGCAAGCCCAAGGAGGCGTCGTGAGTATCGAGGTCCAGCGGATCAGCAAGCGGTTCGGTGACTTCGTCGCGCTCGACGACGTCAGCGTGTCCATCCCCACCGGGCGCCTCACCGCGCTGCTCGGTCCCAGCGGTGGCGGCAAGTCGACGCTCCTGCGGATCATCGCCGGCCTGGAGCAGGCCGACTCGGGCAGGGTCGAGATCGAGGGCCGCGACGCCACCGGGCTGCCTGCTCGCAAGCGCAACGTCGGGTTCGTGTTCCAGCACTACGCGGCGTTCAAGCACCTGTCCGTGGCGCGCAACGTCGCGTTCGGGCTCGAGATCCGCAAGACACCCAAGGACGTCACCGCGGAACGCGTCGACGAGCTCCTGCGGCTCGTGCACCTCGAGCAGTTCGCGCACCGGCTGCCGTCCCAGCTCTCGGGCGGGCAGCGTCAGCGCATGGCGCTCGCCCGCGCCCTCGCCGTGCAGCCGAGCGTCCTGCTGCTCGACGAACCCTTCGGTGCGCTCGACGCGAAGGTCCGCAAGGAGCTGCGCGACTGGCTCCGCAAGCTCCACGACGAGATCCCCGTGACCACGGTGTTCGTCACCCACGACCAGGAGGAGGCGCTCGAGGTCGCGGACGAGATCGTCGTCATCAACGACGGGCGCATCGAGCAGGTGGGCTCCCCCGACGACCTGTACGACGCACCGGCGAACGACTTCGTCATGAGCTTCCTCGGGCCGGTGACGACCCTCAGCGACCGGCTCATCCGGCCCCACGACATCGTCGTCGAGACCACGCCACGCGACGCCGACCCGTCCGTGGTGCGCGGTGTGGTCTCCCGGACCGTGCGGGTGGGCTTCGAGGTCCGCTGCGACGTCGCCGTCGAGGAGCACACCGTCCAGGTCGTCGTCACGCGCGCCGAGGCGCGCACGCTCGGCCTGGCGACGGGCACGACGGTCTGGCTCCGGCCGGCGGCGGGCACGGTCACGCTCACCGGCGGGCCGAAGAAGGTCACGGCCCGCGCCTGAGCGGGTGCGGACGTGCCGGAACGCCGCCCGCCAGCATCGATAGGCTCTGCCGCATGACTGCGCCCCGAACCAGCCACCCGCCCGTCCGCGTCGCCATCCTCGGCTCGGGCACGGGCACCACCGCGGCGCACATCATGGATGCGGCTGGCGTGTCGGTGCACGCGCAGGTGTGCCTCGTGATCGCCAACAACAGCCGCGCCGGCGTGCTCGAGAACGCGCGCCGGCGCGGTGTCCCGACGCTCCACCTCAGCAGCGTCACGCACCCGGACCCAGCGGACCTCGACGACGCGATGGTCAGGGCGCTCGAGGAGGCCGGGGCGGAGGTCGTGGTGCTCGCCGGGTACATGCGCAAGGTCGGGCCCAGGACGCTCGACCGGTGGGCCGGGAACATCGTCAACACCCACCCCGCGCTCCTTCCGGCCTACGGAGGGGTGGGGATGTACGGGGACCGGGTCCACGAGGCCGTCCTCGCCGACGGCGCGCACGTGAGCGGCGCCTCGGTGCACCTCGTCACGCCCGAGTACGACGAGGGCCCCGTCCTGGCACAGAGGTCCGTGCCCGTCGAGCCGGACGACGACGTCGCGAGCCTGCGCAGCCGGGTCCAGGCGGCCGAGAAGGCGCTCCTCGTCGAGTGGCTCGCCGGTCGGTGCGCGCAGGGTGGTGCGCCGTCAGCCGACGATGCCTAGGGACCGAGCTGCCCGGAGCCAGTCGGGGAACTCGCTGAGCAGCCGCTCGTAGAGCTCCGCGTCCGGGACCGAGTCGATGTCGTCGAGCTCGAAGAAGCCGACGTTGTCGACCTCGCGCCCCTCGAGCTCGTCGAGGGACGTGAGCAACCCGTAGTTGGCGCGGCCGACCCCGACGAACTGCCAGAACGCGGGGAGCCCGGCAGCCTGCGAGACGAGCTCGGTGATCGCGCGGCGCTGCTTGAAGCCCCCGTCGGTGAAGAACAGCACGAGCGTGGGCATGCGGTCCTCGCGCCGCAGCGTGCTCATGACCTCGTGCATGATCGGCAGCTCGTCGTTCGTCGCACCGATCGCGTCGTAGTCCACCCCGCCGTGCCGGCCGTAGAGGTGCAGGTACTCCCTCGGCCACGTCTCGAGGTCCGCGACACCGAGGTCCGGCAGACGCAGGAACGACCGCGCGTACAGGTACGGCTCGAGCGACCCGTCGTCGTCGAGCTGGGCGGCCACCGCGACCATGCGCTCGACGACGCGGTGCACCACCTTCTTCGCGTACTGCTTGTGCATCGAGCCGGTCTTGTCGATGACGAGCACGATGCGGGCGCGCACGTCGGACGCCTGCTTGGTGAGCAGGACACGGTGCACCGCCTCCTTGCGCAACGACAGCACCTGGCGCTTCTCGAGCGACAGGCGCTCCTCCCCCGGCGCGACACGGACGCCCGTCGGCGCGGGCGACGGAGCAGGCGGAGGTGGCGGAGGTGGCGTGGGAGCGGGAGGGGCGGCGGGTGCAGGCGGTGCGGGCGGGGCAGCAGCGGGTGCGGTCGGAGCGCCGACCTGCTCGGCAGGCTCGTCGTCGACGCTCACCCCGTACTCGCGGACGAGGTCGGCCAGCCCACCGTCCCAGCCCGCGCAGACGTTGCGCAGCTTCCACGCCCCGCCGCGCCGGTAGAGCTCGACGAGCACGGCGGCCCGCTCGCTCGTGAGTCCTGCCACGGAGCACGCGATCGCCGCGGCGCCGGTCGGCTCGACCAGCACCGCGATGCTGCCCGACGACGCGAGCGTCCCGGTGACCGACTCGTCGAGCGTGAGCGCGACGGCGACGGTGGTGACGTCGGTCGGCACCCGGTCGAGGTCGACGGTGAGGGAGTCCGCTGCGGTGAGCCGGACGGCACCCTCGGGAGACTGCGGCTGGTTGAAGAACACGAGGTCGTCGTCGCTGCGCACGGCCCCCGACTCCGCGAGCTGGAACGCCATGACGTCGACGCTCCCCTGCCGCGCCCCGCCGACCCGTATCGCCACGACCCCGCCCGGCAGCACCGTGTTCGCTCCCCGCACCAGCTCCATGCATCCTCCTGGACGTCCCTGTCGACACCGTCGGGCGCCGGCCCTGCCCGCGATCGTACGGCGGGAGAGCGGGCGCCCGAGGTCGTACGGCGGCGCGTCAGTGATTCACGACGCCGGTGGTCGACAGCGCCGGTGGTCCGTCAGTCGTCCGCCAGGACCATGTCCGCGTGCGCCCGACGACGCTGGGCCGCAAGGGCCCACCCGGCTCCGAGCAGCAGTGCGGCGAGCGCCCCGAGAGCACCGACGGTGTCGACACCGGTGACGGCGAGCGCCCCGCCGCTGCTGCTCGTCCCCGGCGGCGGGCCGCTGACCACGGGGGGCCGCCCGCCTGCGTTCCCTCCGCCAGCCCCGGTGCCGAGGTCGCCGTCGACGTCCCCGCCACCGTTGCCGCCGCCAACGTCTCCGCCGCCGTCACCCTCGCCGCCGTCACCTTCGCCGCCGTCACCGCCGTCACCGCCGCCGCCCTCGACAGCCGCGAGGACACGGACAGCCAGCTGCACGGTCGTCCCGGAGGGATCAGCGACGAGGACGAGGTCGTAGTCCCCTGCCGCGAGGTCCGTCGGCACCGTGAACGTCACCGTCGTCGCTCCGTTCGTCACCACGCTCGAACCGACGGCCCGCACGCCCGGTGCAGCGAGCCAGGCCCCGTCCGCTGCGCCGTCGCCGGCGGCCGGGACGAGGTACGCCGACACGCTCGTGGTGGTGGGCGAACCGAGCGACGTGAGGTCGAGTCCAGCGAGCTCCACGGACACCGCCTGCCCGGCGACGACCTCGCTCGGCAGCGCACCAGCCTGCACGCCCCGGCGCGCGAAGCTCGGGCTGAGCGCCGGGTTCGCCCCGAGGTAGGAGATCCATGCGTCCCGGTCGACGAGACCCGAGTCGCGGGCGTCCGTGCCCTCGGTGAACACCGAGAAGTTGTCCCCGCCGGTCGCGAGGAACGAGAAGGTCGCGATCCGGTACTCCGCACCCGGGTCCACCGGTTCGCCGTCGACCGTCACCGACGTGATGCGCTCGCCCCGCGCGGCCGCCGGATCGAACGTGTAGCTCACGTTGTCCGAGAGCCCGAGGTTGAGGAACGGTCGCGAGCCGCCCTCGGGCTGCCACTGCTGCTCGAGCATCTCGACGACCTGGTCACCGGTGAGGGTCACCGACCACAGGTTGTTGACGAACGGCAGGACCGCGTTGGCCTCCGCATAGGTGATGACCCCGTCCTGCCCGTGGAGCAGGTCCGCTCGCAGCCCGCCCGGGTTGACGACACCGATCTGGGCACCGCCACGCTCGGCGGGTGCGAGCGTGTCACGCAGCGAGTTCGCGACGAGGTTGCCGAGTGTCGACTCCGCGCCGCGATCGTCGCGCCTGCCGTCCGCGAATGCGGTGGTGATGTCCGCCGTGACGCTGCCGACGGGTTGGTCGCCGATGATCGCGGCCTCAGCGAGCGCGGCGTCCACGACGGCCTGCACCGCGGCGACCCGCGGGTAGGTGGCGACGAGGTCCGCGACCGGCGTCGTCGTGCGGGGGACGTTGAGCACCGTGTAGTCCACGACGTCGAACGACCCGGGGTCGACGGAGAGGGTGACCTGCCCGATGTTCTCCCCGTAGCTGCCCGTCTGGATCACGGGCCGGGTCCGGCCGGCCGCCCCCGGGACCGGCGCGTCCCACGCGTACTGCTTGTGCGTGTGGCCCGTGAAGATCGCGTCGACGCGCGCGTCGGTGCCGGTGACGATCTCCGCGAAGGTGCCACCTGCGGCGACCTCCTCCTCGAGCGTCGCACCGTCGGGCGTCCCTGCGGACGCACCCTCGTGGTACATCGCGACGACGACGTCCGCCTCACCGTTGGCCTCGTCCCCGTCGGAGAGGGTCGCGGTCACGCGGTTGACGGCAGCGACGGGGTCACCGAAGTCGAGGCTCGCGATGCCCGCGGGTGTGACGAGCGTCGGTGTCTCCTGCGTCACCGCCCCGACGACGCCGACGCGCACGCCGTCGATCTCGAGGATCTCGAACTCCTGCAGCGCGGGGCTGGTGGTGCCGGCGAGGTAGACGTTCGCCCCGAGGTGGTCCCAGTCGGCAGCGTCGCTCACGCGACCGGTGAGGTCGTCGAAGCCCTGGTCGAGCTCGTGGTTCCCGACCGCGGACGTCGCGAGCCCGAGGGCGTTGAGCACGTCGATGGTCGGCTGGTCCTGCTGGGAGGACGAGGCGAACAACGACGCGCCGATGTTGTCCCCGACGGACAGGAACGCCGTCCCGGACGGGTTCGCCGCCCGCAGCTCCTCGACGGTCCCGGCGAACGCGACCGTGTTGCTGTCGATCCGTCCGTGGAAGTCGTTGATGCCGATGAGGTTGAGCTCGACGGGCTGCGCCTGGGCCGAGGGCCCGACGACGGTCGGGTCGTCCTCGCTGGTGGTCACGGCGTGCGCACCGACGCCGGGGCCGAGGGCGAGAGCGGTGGCGAGCGTGACGCCTGCCACCGCCCTCCGTCGTGCAAGGTTCTGGTGGCTCGTGGGCACGCGCGCTCCTTCGTCCGTCGTTCACCTGTTCAGGCTGGAGCACAGCGGTCGCTGCGTCGGGACCAGCCCACACATCACACCCGGCGCATCTTGCCGGGAGGTGACGGACGGGAGACGGCGCTGTGAACTCCGGTGCACGCAGGACACCACGGAGCGCCGTCGTGGGTCAACGGTGCATGCTGCGGCGGACGGCGGCGGACGGCGGACGTCAGCGCTCGCGCGCCGCCTGGAGCGGCAGCAGGCGGGAGATGTCCGAGCGCTCACCCGACGCCCGGACGCGCCCGTCACGCACGGCGTGGTCCCAACTCTCCCGGCCGGTGGCGAGCGCGAGCCAGGTCTGGGGGTCGGTCTCCACGACGTTGGGCGGGGTCCCGCGCGTGTGTCGCGGGCCCTCGACGCACTGGACCGCGCCCCACGGCGGCACCCGCACCTCGACGGCGTGGCCGGGAGCGACGTCGGCCAGCTCCTCGAGGGTGAAGCGGACAGCGGTCGTCACAGCCCGCGTGTCCGCCGTGCCGGCACGCCACGCGGTGAGCGCCACGCGGCCCACGGCGGGGTCGGTCCGACGACGGGGCGGCACGGCTCAGCCCTCGTAGGCGAACGCGATGCGGCGGTCCTCGATCGAGGCCTCGACGAGGCGCACGGTGACGGCGTCGCCGAGCGGGAGCGGGTCGGTACCCGCGACCACGCCGCGCGCCGCCGGCTCGGTGACGACCACCTGGCCACGGCGCGGGTCCTTCTCGTCGCGGTCGACGATGACGCCCTCGAGCTCGTCGCCCACCCGGCCCGCGAGGAGCGCAGCCTCGACGATGTCGACCGACGCGCGCTCGAACGCGCTGGCGCGCTGGCCGCACCGCTGCATGGTGCGCGGGAGCTCGTCGAACGCCTCCCGGACCCAGTCGGGCACGTCGCTCGCAGACCCGCCGGTGCTGAGGGTGAGGCAGATCTCGGTGCCGAACCTGTCGACGAGCCTGCGCAACGGAGCGGTGACGTGGGCGTACTCCGCCGCGATCGCGGCGTGCTCCGCGTCCTGAGGCACATCGCCCTCGAAGGCGACGTACCCGGCGCCGCGGAACAACGACGTCGCCTCGTTGAGGAACGCCGCGTGCCTGGGCACGTCGGACTCCAGCCCGGCGAGGAGCTCGCCGTACGGCATCTCCTGCGGCCAGTCGATCCCGAGCGCGTGCGCGGCACGCCGCAGCCGGTCGACGTCGCGGGGGTCGCTCTGCGGCAGCACGCGAAGGATCCCCATCCCGCCCGCGCGCATGATCTGCGCTGCCGCGATGCCGGTGAGCAACGAGATCTGGGCGTTCCACCCTTCCACGGGCAGGACGGAGCGCAGCTCGAGACCGAAGGTGCCGTCCTCGCGCACCGTGACGTCCTGCTCGGGGAGGTTGAGCGAGGCACCACCGCGCTCGCGTTCGAGGACCTCGCGCAGCCGGCCGACGTCGCGGAGGGCGCGGAGCGCGTCGTCGGCCGTACCGTCGTCGAGCGCCGCCTGGGCCTCGGCGTACGTCAGGCGTGCGCGGGACCGCACGAGTCCCCGGGAGACGGTCGCACCGGTGATCTCCCCCCGGGTGTCGAGGTGCACCCGCCACACGGCTGCCGGCCGCTCGACGTCCGGCAGCAGGCTCGCTGCGCCCTCCGACAGGACGGGCGGGTGCAGGGGGATGCGCGAGTCGGGACCGTAGAACGTCATGCCTCGGGCCCGGGCCTCGCGGTCCACGGCGCCACCAGGGTCGACGACGTGCCCCACGTCCGCGATGGCGTACCGCACCTCGAAGCCCGAGGGTGTGCGGACCACGTGGACGGCCTGGTCGAGGTCCATCGACCCCGGCGGGTCGATGGTCACGAACGGGATGTCGAGCGACTCCCTCGAGTGGTCGGGCGCCGGCCGGGCCGCGGCCGCCTCAGCCTCCGCGAGCACGCCGGGCTCGAAGTCCCGAGGAATCTCCATCTCGGAGCGCAGCTCCTCGAGGGACGAGCGGATCTGCTCGGCGGGCGTGGACCGGGGCAGACGGAGGTGAACGCGACGGGTGGGCACGGCACGACTCTACGAGAGGGGTGCCCTGAGAGCAGCGTTTATCGCCGAACTGGACTTATCACACGCATTCCGGGGGCACATCCCTCGTGCAGGGTGAAAGGCAGGGTTAATATCCCGGGCGCCTCGATTTCGGCATCCCGCGGGACGTCACTGTTGCGGTCTCAGCCACCCCGCTGACCGCACCGATGCCTCTCCCCCCGGGCCCGTGCGGCCGATGCACAGACAAGGACCCTGCCGTGCGCACCTCTCCCACCCCCCAGCCCGACTCCTCAGCAGCCGAGTTCCCGCGCGCCGCCACGATGCGCATCTCGGCGCTCGCTACCGCATTCCTCACGGGGGGCGCTGCGATCAGCCTCCTGGTGGCTCCCGCCGCGTCCGCGGCAGCTGTCCCGAGCAGTGCGCAGTCGAGCGTCACACAGTCGGTGTCGAGCACGTGGGGGCACGAGGGGAAGAGCAACGACTCCTGGGGTTCGTGGAAGACGCCGGCCAAGCAGGCACCGAAGACGTCGTGGGACCACTCCGCGACGTGGAGCGGGAAGTCCCCCTCCAAGGACACCATCGTCATTGCCTGGTTCATGCCCGGCAGCAAGAAGGGTGAGGTCACCTGGCCGCAGAAGTACGTCGGCGTCATGCCTGACTGCGGCACCGGCTGGTACCAGGTCGACACCTACAAGTACGGCACCGCGACCGAGAAGAAGCTCGTCGACGACATCATCTCGGACAACCTCCTCGAAGGGCCGCACGAGGACAGCAAGGCGTACATCTCCCACGAGATGAAGACCCCGAAGAACGACCCCAAGGTCTGCACCCCGGCGCCGCCGGTCCAGCCCCCCGTCGAGGAGCCCCCGGTCGTCGCGCCGCCCGTCGAGGAGCCGCCCGTCGTCGAGCCCCCCGTCGAGGAGCCCCCGGTCGTCGAGCCCCCCGTCGAGGAGCCGCCCGTCGTCGAGCCCCCCGTCGTGGAGGTGGGCGGAGCCTACGAAGAGGCACCGGCACCTGTGACGCCGGCACCCGCGCCCGCACCCGCACCGGCACCGGCACCCGCACCGCAGCAGGGGGCCGCACCCGCAGCCTCCTCCGCCGCGACCCTGCCCGTCACGGGAAGCAACGTCGCGATGCTCCTCGGCTCCGCAGCTGCCCTCGTCGCCGCCGGGTTCGGCGCCTTCCGCGTGAGCCGTCGCCGGGCCGCTTCCGAGCAGTAGGACCGCATTCCCCAGATCAGCCGCGCAATGCATGGAGTTCCCGGCAGATAATGTCGGGAACTCCATGCATTGCCAGTCTGCATCGCGCTTTCACCCCGTTATGCCTCCCCCCGCGGACACCCTGCCACCTACTATCGGTTCGCACCCCAGCATCGGCTGCCATCGCTGCGAGAGCGCCGCGTGTGCCGAGGGTCAGCGAAGGGTCCTCGACGGTCATGTCTACGCACGCCGCGCATGCCCCACCCCAGGGTGGGTTCTTCGGTGGACCGCGCGTGCCCTCGTTCCTCATTCCCCGCCCCGAGCTCGTCGAGGAGATCGCCGGCGGTGCCCCGCTCACCGTGATCCGCGGGGCCGGTGGCAGCGGCAAGACGATCCTCCTGGCGGAGTGGGCCGCCACCCGCGCGGACCAGTCCGTCGCCGGTGTCTGGGTCACCGCGCACGAGAGCACCGCGACCCGCCTCTCCTTCTGGCGGGAGGTGGTCTCCACCGTCCTCGACGCTGGTTACGCCGACTACGCCCCGGTGTTCACCCGTCTCGTGGCCGAGATGCGGGTGTCGGAGGATCCGCGTCGTCTGCTCGTGCGCGGTTTCGGCCAGCTCCGGACCCCGCTCGTCATCGTCGTCGACGACTACCACCACGTCCTCGCACCCGAGGTCCACGACGACATCGCGTTCCTGCTCGCGCACTGCTCGAGCCTCTCGATGGTCGTGGCGACCCGCACGCTGGGTCCGCTCGAGCACGCGTCCACAGCACTGAGCCTCGAGACGGTCGTCATCGACCCCGATGCGCTGCGGTTCAGCCTCTCCGAGACCGCAGCGGCGTTCAAGCACGCCGGGTTCGACGAGTGGGAGACGCTGGGCCTGGCCGCCCATGACGCGACCGACGGCTCGGCGATCGCGATCCGTGGGCTCATCGTCGCCCTGCTCCGCGAGCCCGAGGGCCGCACGGCGACCGAGCTCTCCCCCGCCCTCATCGAGACCAGCGCGACGATCCTCCACGAGTCCGTCACCGGGCGCCTGTCGGCGGACCTCGTGACGCTCGCCGCCCGGTGCTCCGTCGCCGAGGTGCTCACGCTCGAGCTCGTGGCCCGCCTCGGCAACCTCGACGGGCAGGACGCCGCCGAGGCCGCCCTCATGGAGCTCGAGGGCGCGGGCGTCGGCATGTGGGTCGTGCGGTCGAGCGAGCGCACGTTCCGCTTCTCCGAGCTCGTGCGGTCCGTCCTGCTCGCCGAACTGCGCTCCCAGCGCGCGGACGAGGTCGATGACCTCGTCCGCATCGCGGCGAGCTGGGCGCTCGACAACGACCTCCCGTTCACAGCGCTGCGTGACGCGGTGTCGATCTCCGACCTCGACCTCGCGACGCGCATCGGGCAGAGCCGGTGGTTCACGCTGCTGTCGTACCACCCCGAGCAGCTCATCAGGTTGCTGTCACCCCTGTC
Source organism: Sanguibacter sp. Z6_81 (assembly GCF_057180625.1). Taxonomy (NCBI): domain Bacteria; kingdom Bacillati; phylum Actinomycetota; class Actinomycetes; order Micrococcales; family Sanguibacteraceae; genus Sanguibacter; species Sanguibacter sp. Z6_81. The sequence goes on from NZ_JBXUFV010000001.1 coordinate 225,586, forward strand.
CGTCCGCAGGTTGTACAACTTCCCTGTCCTCGCGATGATCCTGGCCCTCGCCTACAGCTCGTCCGGTGCGCACCGGGTGCGCGCGATGGAGATGTTCGGCATCGCGAACGCGTCCGCGAAGCTCCGGAGCGTCAAGGCCGGGCCGGCCGAACGGCTCATCCTCCTGACGATCCAGAGCGCGTCCCTGCGGTCGACGGGCAACGCGGACCAGGCCGTCGCGGTCACCGACCGCGCGATGCGGCTCTTCGAGGACCTGAGCATGCAGCAGCGCGACGAGCTCGCGGCGATCCTGCCCGTCATGCTCGAGCACCTCGGCCTCAGCCTCTACTACTCGGGTCAGGCGGAACGTGCGATCCGCGCGTTCCGCACGAGCTACGCCATGGCGGAGTCGGTCGGCGCGGAGAGCAGGCATCACGCGCTCGCGCTGCTCGCGGGCTCACTGGCGATGCAGGGACACATCCGCGAGGCCCGCAGCATCGTCGAGCAGATCCGCGCCGAGATGTGGCCGGAGGGGTGGAAGGACGGGTACTACGGCGCGCTGTACCGGCTCGCGGAGGCGCTGTGCGCCCTCGAGCAGCTCGACTTCCCGCGCGCCCAGTTCGAGCTGCACATCATGCGCGCGCACGTGAACCTCACCGAGCACTGGCCGCTGTTCCGGTACGCCCAGACGATGATCGATCTCGGGCTGGGTCACGCTGCCGAGGGCAGCGCCGCGCTCGAGATCGACATGAGCTCGACGTCGAGCCTGCCTGCCGTGAGCGGGATCGCCACGACGGTGCTCGACGCATGCCGAGCGGCTCTCATGATGGCCAACGGGCAGGGCGCGCGCGCGGAGCAGATGCTCGGCAAGCACCCCAAGGGTGCTCCGTGGATCGCCGTCATGTGGTCCCGGTGGTTGCTCCTGGCAGGTCAGCCGGAACGAGCGATGCGCACGGTGGGCAGGTCGACCGAGGAGGAGAACCTGTCGGTGAGGTTGCGTGCGGAGGCGCTCGTCATCCAGGCGTCCTCTGCCCTGCGGCTCGGCAACGAACCGTCCGCCATGCGCCACCTCGACTCCGCGGCCCGCCTCATGACCGAGCACCAGCTGCGGACCCCGCTCATGCTCGTCCCGCGCAGCGACGTCGCTGCGCTCCTCGCGCACGCCGGCGCGCGGGAGGAGGGTCCGGGGACCGAGCTCCTCGAGGTGGCCGAGGCCTTGCCGCCCGTGTTCCCGTCCTCGGTGTCGACCGTCAAGCTCGCCGAGCGGGAGCTCATCGTGCTGCGCCAGCTCGTGCACAGCTCGAACATGGCGGAGATCGGCGCGCAGCTGTTCGTCTCGGCCAACACGATCAAGAGCCAGGTGCGGAGCATCTACCGCAAGCTCGGGGCCTCGTCCCGGGAAGAGGCGCTGCTCATCGCGCAGGAGCACGGCCTGCTCGGCGACTGAACCGCCCGGGGTGCGCACGACGCCCACCAGCCCGGCCGTCGTCATCGACGGACGGACGGGCCAGCGGGCGGGCGGTGCGCGTCAGATGACGCCGAGGGAGATCATCGCGTCGGCGACCTTGGTGAAGCCGGCGATGTTGGCCCCGGCGACGTAGTTGCCCGGCTTGCCGTACTCGTCGGCGGTCCCCGCGCAGCGGTCGTGGATGCCGATCATGATGCCCTCGAGGCGCTCGGCCGTGTGCTCGAACGTCCAGGCGTCCCGGCTGGCGTTCTGCTGCATCTCGAGCGCGGACGTCGCGACGCCACCGGCGTTCGCCGCCTTCCCCGGCGCGAACAGCGTGCCGGCGGCCTGGAAGGCCGCGACGGCCTCGGGCGTGGCAGGCATGTTGGCGCCCTCCGCGACGGCGAGGACACCGTTGGTCAGGAGGGTCCGGGCGGCAGCGCCGTCGAGCTCGTTCTGCGTGGCGCACGGCAGGGCGACCGTCGCGGGCACGTCCCAGATCGAGCCGTTCTCGACGAAGGCGGCGTTCGGCCGCCGCGCGGCGTAGTCCTTGACGCGGCCCCGCTCGACCTCCTTGATCTGGCGGAGCATCTCGAGGTCCACCCCGTCCTCGTCGACGACGTAGCCGGACGAGTCCGAGAACGCGACGACGTTGGCGCCGAGCTCCTGCGCCTTCTGGATCGCGTAGATCGCGACGTTCCCGGAGCCCGAGACGACGACGCGCTGGCCCTCCATCTCGAGTCCGCGGGTGCGGAGCATCTCCCGGGCGAAGAGGACCGTGCCGTAACCGGTGGCCTCGGTGCGCACGAGCGACCCGCCCCAGGAGATGCCCTTGCCGGTGAGCACGCCCGACTCGTAGCGGTTCGTGATGCGCTTGTACTGACCGAAGAGGTAGCCGATCTCGCGACCACCGACGCCGATGTCACCCGCGGGGACGTCCGTGTACTCGCCGATGTGGCGGTAGAGCTCGGTCATGAAGGACTGGCAGAACCGCATGACCTCGCCGTCGGACTTGCCGCGGGGGTCGAAGTCCGAGCCGCCCTTGCCGCCGCCGATGGGCATGCCCGTGAGGGAGTTCTTGAAGATCTGCTCGAACCCGAGGAACTTGACGATCCCGAGGTAGACGGAGGGGTGGAACCGCAGGCCGCCCTTGAACGGGCCGAGCGCGGAGTTGAACTCGACGCGGAACCCGCGGTTGATGTTCACACGCCCCGTGTCGTCGACCCACGGCACCCGGAAGATGATCTGTCGCTCCGGCTCGCAGATGCGCTCGAGCACCGCGGCATCGGCGTACTGCGGGTTCTTGGTGAGGACGGGCGCGAGGGACTCGAACACCTCACGGACGGCCTGGTGGAACTCCGCCTCGCCGGGGTTGCGGCGGAGCACCTGCTCGAATGCAGGGGCGAGCTGGCCTTCCATCGGGGTTCTCCTTCGTCGCGCGAGACCGCGCCCTGCGTTCTGGGACGGTCGTGCCAATTGCACCGGGGCAGCGTACCTCCGTGTGCTGGAGGTACCCGCGACGGTTCTCACGTCGTGAACAGCCCTCAGGAACGGGCAGGAAGCTTGCGGGTCGGACGGACCCGGCGAAACACGGTGAAACGAACGCCCGAATGATGAGCCCACCCTGAACGGTCGGCGCCCACGGGGGGAGGATGACGGCATGCGACACGACGAGACGACCGGGGCGGCCAGCCCCGCAGCGCGCCACAGCGGAGCACCCGTGCTCACCTGTCGCCGCGCCGTCGACCTCGTCCGGACGGCCAGCCTGCTCTGTCGGTAGACCTGTCCCGGTCCCGGGCGCTGCGCGCCTGACCCCGCACCCGTCGGGCGACACCGCTCGACGGGGCCACCCCGTCACGTGCCGGTGCCACGGCACCCGTGCACCGCACAACGCGCCCGTGGCACCGCGCTCACCGGAGCGCCCACCCCGCGACGACCCCCAGACCGGTCGTCCGGGCTCTGCGTCACGCACCACTCTCCGCGGCGACCCTCGGCGTGCTCCGGCGCCCGGTCGTCGCCCGCTCCCTACCCGTGGAGGCACCATGACCAAGCTGAGGTTCGACCATGTCCGCAAGGACTTCCTCGTCCGGGACGACCGGGGACGACGTGGGTCCACGACGCGCTTCACCGCCCTCGACGACTTCACGCTCGACGTCCCCGAGGGGCAGTTCCTCACCGTCGTCGGGCCGTCCGGCTGCGGCAAGTCGACGTTGCTGGACCTCCTCGGAGGGCTGACAGAGCCGTCGTCGGGCCGCATCCTCCTCGACGGGACGCCGATCACCGGACCCGGCCTCGACCGCGGCGTCGTCTTCCAGCAGTACGCGCTGCTGCCCTGGCGGACCGCACGCTCGAACATCGAGTTCGGTCTCGAGGCCAAAGGGCTCGACCGACGACGTCGGACGGAGATCGCCGGGACCTACCTCGACCTCGTCGGGCTCACCGGCTTCGAGAACCGCTACCCGCACGAGCTCTCCGGGGGGATGAAGCAGCGCGTGGCCATCGCGCGCAGCCTCGCGTTCGACCCCGACGTCCTGCTCATGGACGAGCCGTTCGCGGCGCTCGACGCCCAGACCCGGGAGTCGCTCCAGGACGAGCTGCTGCGCATCTGGCGCACGACGGGCAAGACGATCGTGTTCATCACCCACAGCATCGAAGAAGCCATCTACCTCGGGCAGCGGGTGGCGGTCATGACGCCGCGGCCCGGCCGGCTGAAGTCGGTGATCGATGTCGACCTCGACCCGGCCACCTCGGACGACATCCGGTCGGACCCACGCTTCGGCCGCCTGCGGCACCGCATCTGGACGGAGCTGCACGACGCCGAGCGCACCCGCCCCGCACCGGGGGGCACCACTCCTGCCGGCGCACCGTCCAGCCCCTCGCCCGTCCCCGACCCGTCCGACCTGGAGCCCGCCCATGTCTAGCACCCTCACCCCCGCACCGCGCGGAACCGCCCGTTCCGCGACCGTGCCCCCGGCGACGGACACGGTGGCCTTCGCGGACCCGCCCACCCTGGGGCGCAAGCAGGTGCTCCCCGAGCAGGGCAGGGCGGGGCGGCACCGCGTGCGAGCCGCGACAGCGAGGTCGCTGCGCGCATCCGCGGTGATCGCGCTGTTCCTCGTCGTGTGGGAGGTCGCACCACGGCTCGGGCTCGCCGACCCCGTGTTCCTGCCGCCGTTCAGCAGGGTGGTCGTCGCCCTCGGGGACCTCGTGGCGAGCGGCGAGCTCGTCACGCACCTCGACGCGAGCCTCACGCGCGCGGCCGCCGGGTTCGCGATCGCTCTCGTCGTCGCGATCCCGCTGGGGATCGCCATCGGCTGGTACACGAAGGTCTCGGAGCTGCTCAACCCGTTCTTCGAGCTCTTCCGCAACACCGCGTCCCTCGCGCTGCTCCCGGTCTTCATCCTCATCCTCGGCATCGGGGAGACCTCGAAGATCGCGCTCGTCGTCTACGCCTGCACCTTCCCCATCCTCCTCACGACGATCTCGGGGGTCCGGACGGTCGACCCGTTGCTCGTGAAGTCCGCACGGTCCCTCGGCCTGCCGCCGGTGCGCCTCTTCCAGAAGGTCGTGCTGCCGGCCGCGGTGCCGACGATCTTCACCGGCATCCGCATGGCCGGGTCGTCCTCGATCCTCGTGCTCATCGCCGCCGAGATGGTCGGCGCGAAGGCCGGGCTCGGCTACCTCATCACCTACGCCCAGTTCAACTTCCAGATCGAGAAGATGTACGCCGGGATCATCGCGATCGCCGTCGTCGGGGTCGTCATCAACGGCGGGCTCCTCGCGCTCGAGCGCCACTTCTCGCGCTGGCGCGTGTCCTCCACCTGATCCGGCCCGGCACCGCCGGCCCGGCCACCCCACCTCCCCCAACCCGTCACCCGCATCCCTGGAGCTCCCATGCCCGCAGCACCCCGGCACGCGCCGTCCCGACTCCCCAGACTCCTCGCCGCCCTCACCTCCGCGGCTCTCGTCGCCACCCTGTCCGCGTGCTCCGGAGCGGAGGCCGAGGAGGCCGTCGTCAACGAGGACGGGCGCACCGTGCTCCGGTACGACGGCTCCGTCGGCCAGGTGACGTTCCCCGAGCTCGCCGCAGACCTCGGCTACTTCGAGGAGGTCGAGCTCGAGTGGGTCGGTGACTCCACCGGCGGCCCGCAGAGCATCCAGGCCGCCGCGACCGGCGCCACCGACTTCGGTGGCGCGTTCAACGGCGCCATCGTCAAGCTCCGCTCGTCGGGCGCGAAGGTCACCTCCGTCATCTCCTACTACGGCTCCGACGAGCAGTCCTTCGGTGGGTACTACACCGTCGAGGGCAGTCCCATCACGGAGGCGAAGGACCTCATCGGCAAGAAGGTCGGCGTCAACACGCTCGGCGCGCAGTCCGAGTTCGTCATCCGCGAGTGGCTGGCGCGCGAGGGCCTGACGAACGACGAGATCACGCAGGTCGAGCTCACCGTCGTGCCACCCGTCAACGCCGAGCAGGCGCTGCGCGAGGGGCAGGTCGACGTCGCCAACCTCAGCCGGGTGTTCCAGGACAAGGCGCTGGAGCGCGGCGGGATCACCCAGCTGTTCTCCGAGGTGAGCCTCTTCGGCACCTTCAGCTATGGCACGTACATCTTCCGCGACGAGTACATCGCCGCGAACCCCGAGGTCGTCGAGGACTTCGTCCAGGGCACCGCCCGGGCCATCCGCTGGGCGCAGGTCACCCCCGTCGAGGAGGTCCGGGCGCGGTTCGAGGACATCATCACCGAGCGGGGCCGCAACGAGACGCTCGAGCTCGTCCCGTACTGGAAGTCCACCGGTGTCGCCGGGCCGGGCGGCGTCGTCGACGAGCTCGAGATCAGCACCTGGATCGACTGGCTGGAGCGCAACGAGGAGCTCGAGGAGGGCCTGCTGACCCCCGAGGACATCTACACCAACGAGTACAACCCCTACGCCAACGGCACGTACGAGCCGACCGCGGGACCCGACGGCGAGGCCGTCGCCGCCCCGTGACCGCCCCACCCATCCCTCCCTCACAGATCGCGAGACACACCATGACCACCACCCCGCCCCGCCAGCTCGCCCTCAACCTCTTCAGCAACGGCGTCGGCCATCACGAGGCTGCCTGGCGCCACCCCTCCACCGACGTCACCCGCCTGTTCACCGCCGGCTACCACCAGGAGCTCGCCCAGCAGGCTGAGGCGGCAGCGTTCGACGCGATCTTCTTCGCCGACGGCCCCGGGCTGCACGACGGCGTCGAGTTCAACAGCACCGGTCGTCTCGAGCCGTTGCTCACGCTCGCCTCGGTGGCTGCCGTCACCAGCCGCATCGGGCTCATCGCCACGGCGTCCACGACGTTCTACGACCCGTACAACCTCGCCCGTCTCTTCGCGACGCTCGACCACCTGAGCAACGGCCGGGCGGGGTGGAACATCGTCACCACCGCGGCGGGGAACGTCGCCGGGAACTTCGGCCTCGACACCCACCCGCCCGCGGCGGAGCGCTACGCCCGTGCCGCGGAGTTCGTCGAGATCGCGACCCGGCTGTGGGACTCGTGGGCCGACGACGCGGTCCTCGCCGACAAGGCGTCAGGGCGCTACGCGGACCCCACCAAGATCCACCCGGCCGCGTTCGCCGGCGAGCACCTGCGGGTGTCCGGCGCGTTCAACGCCGCCCGCCCACCCCAGGGGCACCCCGTACTCGTGCAGGCGGGATCCTCGAACGACGGCCGTGCGTTCGCGGCCCGCTACGCCGAGGCGATCTTCACCGCGCACCAGCAGCTGAGCGACGCGCAGGCGTTCTACGCAGACATCAAGAGCCGCGCGGTGTCGCTCGGGCGCGATGCGGACTCCGTGAAGATCCTGCCCGGGATCAGCCCCTTCATCGCGGGCACGGAGGCCGAGGCGCAGGCGCTCGAGCAGGAGTTCAACGAGCTCACCGCACCCGCGTACGGCCTGCGCCAGCTCGCGAAGCTGGGGGACGCGACCTTCACCGAGGACCAGCTCGACGAGCCCGTCCCGCTGCACCTGTTCGCCGACGCCGGGGACGTCACGGACAACAACCGCAGCCGCCGCCAGGTGGTCGCCGGGATCGTCCAGCGCGAGCACCCCACCGTGCGCCAGCTGCTGCACCGCCTCGCCGGCGCCCGCGGGCACCGCGTCGTCGCCGGGACCCCCGAGCAGGTGGCGGACACGATCACGGAATGGTTCACGAGCGGCGCGGCGGACGGCTTCAACGTCATGCCCCCGTCGCTGCCCGGCGGGCTCGAGGTGTTCGTCGAGACCGTCGTGCCGATCCTGCGGGCCCGGGGTATCTTCCGTGAGGCGTACACGGGCACGACGCTCCGCGACCACCTCGGCCTCGAGCGGCCCGCCAACCAGTTCGCAACCCTGCGCGAACCGGAGCTGGTGCGCGCGTGACGACTCTCGTGCAGGGCAGAGGAGCGGGTGGCGTGCGGGTGGACGGTCCAACGACGAGCCCGACGTTCCGCGCCCTCCTGCCCACCGTGTTCGTCCCCGCGGGCATCTACGGGCTCGGTCAGGGGGCGGCGGCTCCCGTCGTCGCGCTCCTCGCCCGTGACCTCGGCGCGTCGCTCGGCGTAGCCGGGCTCGTCGTCGCCCTCGGTGGCCTCGGGACGCTCGTCGGGGACCTGCCCGCGGGGCGGATCGTCGCCCGGTACGGCGAGCGCCTCGCGATCGGGCTCGGGAGCCTCGTCGGGGCCATCGGCGTCGCGCTGTGCGTCGTCGCGGACTCCGTCGCGGTGCTCGGCATCGGGGTGGCGCTCACCGGGATCGCCAACGCCGTGTGGGGTCTGGCCCGGCAGAGCTACCTCGCCGAGGCGGTGCCGTTCACGCGGCGGGCACGGGCCATGTCGACGCTCGCCGGGATGATGCGCCTCGGGTTCTTCCTCGGGCCGTTCATCGGCGCCGGGGCGATCGCGCTCGGGGGCACCCGCGGCGCGCTCGTCGTGCAGCTCGTCGCGGTGGTCGTCGCCGGGCTCCTCATGGCGCGGCTGCCTGACATCCCCGGGGAGGGAGCGGCCGCGGGCCGCGCCGCGGCCCGCGCGCCGGGTCGCGCGACGCTCGGGGGCATCTTCCGCGAGCACGCCCGGCTGCTCCGCACCCTCGGCGGCGGGGTGCTCCTCATGGGCCTCGCCCGTGCGTCGCGCCTCGCGATCCTCCCGTTGTGGGCGGACCACCTCGGCATCGACGCCGCGACGACGAGCCTCGTGTTCGGCGTCGGCGCCGCCGTCGACGTCCTGTGCTCCTACCCGGCCGGGCTGCTCATGGACCGGTACGGGCGGCGCTTCGTCACCGTGCCGGCGATGCTCACGCTCGGGCTCGGATACGTCCTCCTGCCGCTGTCCGGTTCGGTCGCGATGCTCACCGTCGTCGCCGTGGTGCTCGGGGTGGGCAACGGCCTGAGCAACGGCGTGATCATGACCCTCGGCGCGGACGTCGCACCCGCTGCCGTGCGGGCCCAGTTCTTCGCCGCGTGGCGCCTCATGCACGACAGCGGGATGTTCGTCGGCCCGCTCGCCGTCGCCGGGATCGCGCTCGTCGCCCCGCTGTCCGTCGCGGCCGTCGGGCTCGGCGCCGCGACCTTCGTCGGCGCCAGCATGATGTGGCGCTTCATCCCCGTCTACGTCACGTGGCCACGGCCGCTCACCGACCCCGACGCCGTGAAGCCCTCCCCCGCGTCGACCTGATCTGCCTCGTCGGCCGGTCCGCCGACCTCGCCCGATCTGCTCGGCCGACCGGACCTGCTCCGTCGGCCTGATCTGCCCGCTTCCCGGGCACCCCTTCTCCCACCCTCGTCACCACGTCCTGGAGACCGCCATGCCTCTTTCACCTGCCCCGCTCAAGGTCGTCGCCGTCAACGGCAGCCCGAGCTTCCCGTCCAAGACCGCCGCGCTCGTCACGGAGATCGTCGGGCGGCTCGGGCGCCGCGTACCGCTCGAGTCGACCGTCCTCAACGTCGGGGAGCTCGTCCCGTTCTTCGGTGACACGTACGGCGACCCGAACTCGCCCATCGCGCACGCCCTCGCCGAGATCGCGGGCGCGGACCTCGTCATCGCCGCGAGCCCCATCTACAAGGGCTCGTACACCGGGCTGTTCAAGCACGTGTTCGACCTCCTCGCGCCGTCCGCGCTGACGAACACCCCGGTGCTGCTCGTCGCCACCGGCGGCAGCGAGCGCCACACCCTCGCCCTCGAGCACCAGTTCCGGCCGCTGTTCGGGTTCTTCCAGGCCGACACCCTGCCCCTGGCGATCTACGGGCACGACTCCGAGTTCACGAGCTACGAGGTCACCGGGGACGGGCTCCATGCGCGCATCGACAAGGCGATCGCCCGGGCCCTGCCGTTCCTGTCGGCGGAGTGGCGCGAGGAGTCGCTGCACCCGGTCATCTGAACCGGTGTCGTCTGAGCCCTGTCATCTGCCACGGCCCCTGCCCATACTCGACACGTGGAACCGTCCCCGATCTCGCCAGTCGCGCCCGGTCTCGACGGGCGCGCGATCATGTCGCAGCGCTGGGAGGACCTCACCTTCCTGCACTGGCGGGTCGACCCGGCACTCGTCGCGCCGTTCCTCCCAGCCGGGACCACACCGGACCTGCACGACGGCGCGACGTACGTGGGCCTCATCCCCTTCCGCCTCGCCGACGCCGGGGTGCTGCGGGCCCGGCCCGTCCCGTGGCTCGGCACCTTCGCCGAGACGAACGTGCGCCTCTACTCGGTCGACGCAGCCGGACGGCGGGGGGTCGTCTTCCGGTCGCTCGACGCGTCGCGGCTCGCGGTCGTCCTCGCCGCGCGCGCCGGGTTCGGGCTGCCGTACATGTGGGCGCGGATGCGGATCGAGCAGACGGGCGGACGGGTGACGTACGCGTCGTCGCGGCGGGCTCCCGGGCCGCGCGGCGCCGGCGGCCGCATCGTCGTCGAGCCCGGGGCGGTGATCGCCCGGCCCGGCGCGCTCGCGCACTTCCTCACCGCCCGCTGGGGCCTGCACACCGCTCACCTCGGCCGCACCTGGTACGTGCCCAACGAGCACGAGCCGTGGCCGCTGCACGACGCGCGACTCGTGGAGCTCGACGACACGCTCGTCGCCGCTGCGGGGCTCGCGGGGACCACCGGGCGCGCCCCGGACTCGGTGCTGTGGTCGCCGGGGGTTCGGACGGCCTTCGGGAGGCCGTTCCGGGTGGCATGACCACGTTCGACGCGGGATATCGTCACGAGATGAACGAAGACGTGACCTTTCGTCCCGCCACCGTCGACGACCTGCCAGCAGTGGTCGACCTCGTCAACGCCGCCTTCCGCGCCGAGGGCGCGGCTGCTGGGTGGACGACGGAGTCCCACCTCCTCGGCGGCCCCCGGGCGACGGTCGAGATGCTGCGGCCCGACGTCGAGTCACCCGCTGGCCGGATCATCCTCGCCGAGCTGGACGTCGCGCTCCTCGGGTGCGCGCACGTCGAGCGGGTCCGGGACGAGCGTGGCTACCTCGGCATGTTCGCCGTCCGTCCCGCCCTGCAGGGCGCGGGCGTCGGCAGCCGGTTGCTCGCCGAGGCCGAGCGCATCGCCCGGGACGAGTGGCAGCTGCCGCTCATGCGCATGACGGTCCTCAACGTGCGCCGGGAACTCCTCGACTACTACGAGCGTCGCGGCTACCGCGCGACCGGCGAGGTCGTCCCGTTCCCGCCACCGGGCGTCGCGCACCTCGTCGTCGTCCGCCAGGAGGGTCTCGAACTCGTCGTCCTCACGAAGGACATTACTCAGACGCACGCCCGACACTCGCGCTGAACGTGAAGCCCGTCGCTGCCACACTAGAGAGCCTATCGAGCGGCCACGAGGGGCATTCCAATCAGTTCCTGTCGTTTTCGCAAACGTTCAACCACCGCCCATCCTTCGGCGGAACTCCCACTAACCGCCACGCGAAACAGGCGGCCCACCTCACCCGGGTCCACTTTCGCACCAGTTCCCTGGCTTAGCACCATCGCAGACAGCTCAACAATGTCATGCCCATTACTGAAACGCCTTGCCCTACAGACGGAACACGCCCCCTTCGAATGAGCGCGGCACGGTTTCGCACTCCCACTATCTGCGGTCGCGACCACAAGGGCCGACTGATCGGCTGACCAACCAAGAGTTTGCGCAAGCGCGGCGCAAAGGGTCAGCGGAGTCGGCACCCGGCACGCTGCCGACCACACTGGGGCGTCGTCGAGGTCCGCGGCTCTCACGCGCCGCTTCTTCTTCGTGATTGGGTCTGTGACGCGAATCACGTAGCGGAGGCTCCTAGCCGCGTCCAGGAGAACGCCAAGCGCAGCCGTGAAATCCAGCACGAAAGTGCGGACCCTCGCGACACGGTCGGCGATCATCCGGCCGTCATCACACTCCGGCGCCAAATAATCACGAGCGACCCTATCGAAGGCGCCCAGTTCCATCATGAGATCCGCTTCGAGGTCTCGATTTGTTGACACAATAACGGCTCCGGATTGGAACCAGTCCGGTGACACTAGTCCGTCACAATCGATTAGCAGCGTACACCTAGAGAGTTCTTCCGGCTTCATGTGTTTTCGCAATTCGAGCAATCTATCCTTGCCCCTCGCGGGCAGGACCTTCACCCCTGGATCGAGAAATGAGTCGAAGGCCTGACGATCGGCCACCCCCTCCACGATGAGGAAAGGGACCGACCGATTCGTTCCCTGCAGTCGGAGGCGGACCGATTGCGCGAAGGCGGCGGGGGAAGTGTACGTGAGCGTCACCGAAGCTCCGAACTCATTAGCGCGCGCTCAAGATCCGGATGCCCCGCAAGAATCATAGGCGAGTGCGTCGCCATCAGAAATTGAACACCTGACGCATCCCCCATGCGGTGCAGGTCCTCAATCAGCGTGTCTTGCCAGAGGACGTGCAACGAGATTTCCGGCTCATCGACGATCACCAGGGTCCCCGGTTCGGTCTTGAACAAGATTTCATAAGCCAGGACCGTTATTTGCTGCTCGCCCGAACTCAGCTGTCGGGGACGAATGATGGATTCGTCTCGCAGACCGAATCGCATCCCCTCATTCCGACTCAGTTGCAGGACTTTCGGTTCGAAACGATCGTCCAAGAACCGCTTGAAGGTGCTAAGTCTCTTCTCGAGCATTCCCAGCGATTGGAACTTAGCCAAGGTGGTCTTAAGGACTACATGCATCACGCGGCGGACATTCTCATCGTCGATCCCCCCCGCAGCGAGGTCCGGCTCGAAGAATTGATTCTCGTCGAGCAAGCCGACAGCCCTCAGCGCTTCGCGCCGCAGGTTCGTGTCGCTCACGAGAGCCGCGAGCTCCTCGGGCGAAACGTCGAGACGCGCATCCATCATTGCGTCGAGAATCGCTTTGGGCAGTTCGCGGTCTCGCTGCTGCGACGACCGCGCGTAGTCCGAATCGGCTCGACTCAATTGCTCGGCGATATCCGAGGATGCCGATTCAACGGCGAGCCGGGTCTTTCGAGCTCCTCCAGCGCCTCTCGCATGCGGTTTGGACTGAGGCTCGAGGACAAGTCGCTGGTCTGTTACGAAAAGGACCGGGAATGCCTTCGCAAACTCTGGAAGCCAATCTGGCGCAAGGAGAGTGGTACGCCGATTTTCCGCGGCGATGGCTTCACGGACTGCACGATACTCGAGGAAGGGAGCACCCGCAGATTGAGCGGCATCCGCTAGATCATCCGCGGCACCTTCGGTATCGAATCCACGTTCACTCAAGGCTTGAAAAGCCCAAGTAGGGAGATCTCGCATGCTCGCACCTAGTTCGAGTTCACCGGTGTGCGCACCCCACCGGAGAATCGCAGGGGACACGTCGGAGTCTCGCGATATCTCGAAGTCTGGAATGTCATCAAAGGACATCCTAAAGCGGCGAACCGGCGCAGACGCAAGGGTCGCGAGATCACCATTTGATGCAGCACTGACCATCCGTAGAAGCGTCGACTTCCCGGTGCCGTTCGCGCCAGTGAGGACCGTTGGTCGCTCTGAATCCAGACATATCTGGTCATCATGGGACCCAAAAAGTCCATCGAATTCGAGGGAACGCAACCTGGCCGTCGGTAGTGACATGTCGCGATCGTAACGTCTTGCCGCCGTCAACTTCGATATAGATGGGGTGATTTTGGTCGAGGTTTGAGTCGGCCACGACTTAGAGCGTGAGGCCGCAAACCTGAGTCGGTGGGACGAGCCACTTCTCGAAGGCCAGGGGGCCGTCGGCGTCCGTGTGGGTGAGCGGGTCGTACAGCTGGGTGTAGCCCGTCGCGACGTAGAGGTTCGCGGCCTCGGGCTGCCGGGAGCCCGTCGTGAGGAAGAGACGCTCGTAGCCGGCTGCCGCGGCGCGCGCCTCGAGCTCCGCGAGGACGATGCGGGCGAGCCCCCGACGGCGGTGGTCGCTGTGCGTCCAGATCCGCTTGAGCTCCGCGGTGGGGACGGCCGGAGCGCCGGTGCGGTCCCTGCCCGCGTGGGGGTGGGGGCTGCGGCTGATGTCCCCCTCCTCCGGTTCCGTCCGGCGGCGGAACGCACCGCCAGCGACGGCGACGCCGGCCTCCATGAGGAGGAGGAAGTCCCCGTCGGGCGGGAGGAACTCGTCGGCCTCGTAGTGGCTCATCTCCGCGCCGAGCAGCTCCTCACCGAGCAGCGCGGCGTACAGGCGGACGTACGTGCTGTGGAGGTCGTCGAGGAGGGGACGCACGAGAGGGTCGCTCAGGTGCACGGACCGGAGCTCGAAGCCGTTCGGGCTGGAGGTCCGGGTGGGGGTCGCGCAGGTCATCCCTCCATTCTGCGGCCGCCCCCGGCGCGCTCAGGGCCGTCCCGGGTGTGTGCCTGAGCACGTCCGTGTCGAGCGGACCGCCGCCTCCCTAGGCGCCGCGGCCCGCGAACCGCGCCAGCCGGAACCGCTCCGCCGACGCACCGACCGGGCCGTCGACCGGCTCCGTCGCCAGGTCCCGCAGCACCCGCCCGAGTGCCGGCGCGAACTTGAAGCCGTGGCCCGAGAACCCGGCTGCGACCGTCACGCGCCCGACCCGGTCGAGGACGAAGTCGTGGTCCGGCGTCGTCGTGTACGTGCAGGAGATGGGGACGGCGGTGGACGGGTCGATGCCCGGCACCCACTGCTCCACGTAGTCGAGCAGCTGTGCGAGCTGGGTGGACTCCGGCTGGAAGGTGCGGTGGTCGGGGTCCGTCCGCGGCCCGACCCCGTGGAAGCCGACCTTGATGCCCTCCCCCGGCGTCGCGAGGCCGTACGTGCCGCTCGGCCACCGGGCGCCCGGTCCGGCGAGCGCCGGGCCGAGGTCCTGGGTAAAGCTCGGCCACTGGGCCTCGGCGGGCGCACCTTCGCGCAGCGCGAAGTGCGCGGGCTGCTCCTGCGTGACGACGAGCGGCAGCGCCCTGCCGTCAGCCGCGGCACCGCGACCGAGCAGCGGCCCGACCAGACCGGCGCTCCACGCCCCGACCGCGACCACGACCCGCTCCGCAAGAAGCTCTCCGCCGTCGGTCACGACACGGACAGCACCAGCCTCGTCCTCGAGCCCGAGGACCTGCACCCCGTGCCGCACCTGCGCGCCACGTGCCCGCGCGACGGCCTGGAACGCCTCGACGGCACGGTCCGCATGCAGCCGTCCCGCCGTCTCGGACTCGTGCAGGACAGGCCCGTCGAAGCGCAGCCCCGGCCACCGCTCGGCCGCCTCGTCCGCGGAGAACCACGCGTGCGCGATCCCCCGGGCCGCGAACGCCTCGGCGATCGCGGGCCGCGCCGTGTCTCCGGTCCCGCCGCTCAGCCCGCCCGTGAGGGTGAGCAGCTCAAGACCGGAGTCCGCCTCCAGCCCGCGCCACAGTCCGAGTGCCTCCTGGGCGAGGTCGAGGTACTCCGGCTCCGGGTACGTCGTGCGGTAGATCCGCGACGCCCCGTGCGACGCGCCCCGCACGTGCCCGGGCTCGAAGCGCTCGAGGAGCACCACCTCCCGGCCCGCACCCGCGAGCGCCCACGCTGCCGCCGACCCCATGACCCCGCCGCCGACGACGACCGTTCCGACCCGCTCCACCTGCACGACCACCGTTCGTCCCGCCGCCCGGACCGTCCCGGGCGTCCCGCCGACGGTATCCCTCGAGCCACGCCGCGGAGGCCGCCGCCCGCATCCTGACGCATTCTGTCGATCCGTCGAACTATCCTCATGGGACTCAACGACGAGGAGAGAAACATGAAGACCCTGGAAGCGATCGTCCTGCGCCACGACGACGTCGAGGACACCACCATCACGCAGGTCGACACCGACGAGCCGTCGGGCAGCGAGCGTCTCCTGCGGAACGTCTCCGTCCCGACCCTCACCCCCTACCTGCCCGATCCCGACAAGGCGACCGGCACGGCCGTCATCGTCGTCCCGGGCGGTGCTTTGCACTTCCTCGCGATCACGAATGAGGGTGAGCGCATGGCGCAGCGCCTCAACGAGCAGGGCATCGCGGCGTTCGTCCTGCGCTACCGGCTCGCGCCCACCCCGGTGGAGCCCTCCGAGGTCGGCCCGTACATGGAGAAGCTCTTCGCGGACCGCGCCAACATGGGTGAGATCTCCCAGTCACGTCGGGCGCCCGCCCTCGAGGACGGCGTCGCGGCGCTGCGCACCGTCCGGGAGAACGCCGAGGAGTGGGGCATCGACCCGCAGAAGGTCGGCATGGTCGGCTTCTCCGCCGGTGGCTTCGTCACCCTCACGACACTGTTCGACAGTGCGCCCGAGGACCGGCCCGCGTTCGTCGCGCCGATCTACCCGGCGTGGTGGGACGACGTCGTCGTCCCCGAGCCCGCGCCGCCGATGTTCCTCGCCTGGGCGACGAACGACCAGCTCAACGAGTCGATCGTCCCGTCCTGCCTGCGCCTGTACACGGCGTGGCAGAAGGCCGGCGCGAAGGTCGAGGCCCACGGGTACGTCGACGGTGGGCACGGCTTCGGTGCGCGCATCCAGGGCGACGCCACGGACGCGTGGTTCGACGTGTTCGCCTCCTGGATCCGTCGCGTCGGGTTCTGACCCGGACCACCTGGTCCAGCGACCGCTGACGCTATCGGCCGCGGTTCGCCGCGACGAGCCACACCGGCCACCCCACGCTGGTCGCCACCGTCCTGACGGTGCGCTTCAGGCCCTTCTCCCGGGCTACGGGAGAAGGGCGGGCTGCTCACTCGTCGTCGCTGACCGACCTGGAGGTCCCCCACTCTCATTCCAGGCCACGGGTCTCCGACGACGACCCGTGGTCGTAGCCGCCCAGCACCGGACCGTCGCGGGGCCCGGCACTTGCTCACGCAACCTGCGAGCGACCAACAGGCTCACGTTCCCGTCCACCGAGGTTCAGGATGACGTCCGGAGCAACCGTGCTGGGTAGCTGGTGCGCAATGAGAACCACTGCCTTGGTGGTCCGCCAGCCCTCGATCTCGTCCCAGAGGACCTCGCACGCACCAGCGTCGAGCCCGTTCATCGGTTCGTCGAGCAAGACGAGGTCGAAGTCGCCCAGCGTGCACATGAGGAGCCACAGCTTCCGAGCGTTTCCCGTCGACAGCTCCTTCGCCTCGTGGTGCAGCCACGGCGAGAGCCCGTACCGCTCCGCCCGGACGCGCGACTCCTCAACGGATCGCCCTATGCAGCCTGAGGCGAATTCCAGGTGCTCGGCAACAGTCATGTTCGGATAGAGCGCCAGTTGCGTGCGACACACCCGCCGTTTCGCGCGAGCTGAGCTGGTGTGCGCGGCGTGGCCGTCCACGAGCACGCTGCCGGACCAGGGCCGCAGATAGCCGCTCCCTACCTCCAGCAGGGTTGTCTTTCCGGTCCCATTGTCGCCACCTATACGGGTGAGGGCTCCGCGGGAGAATGCGAAGCTGACGCCTTCGAGGACAGGACCGCGGTCGCTCCGGTACCCGGCTGTGACACCGCTGAACTCAAGGGCAGGCGTTGGATACGAAGGCTCAGACATTGGATACCTACTCCTAGAAGGATCGTGGCATAAGCGCATTGGGCCAGGCTCCACCACGGGCCGTTTCCCATACCCAGCGCGGGAGCCGTGAGCAACAAGATGACGAAGGGCGCGAGGGGACCCGGGGTTGACGTTCCATCAACTCGGATCCGCGGAGGGACGACCGTCTCGCCGATGGTCGCGGCACCAACCAGGGCCCACGCCATCGCCAAGGGCTTCAGAGAGACCGTCCCCGACATGACAGTCTGGGCGAGTGCCACCATGATCGCTGGTGGTGTCACGAGGACGAGGTGGAACACCAAAGCGTTCCCCGCGATGTGAATGCCGGTGAGCCCGGAGTTCTCCCACTCGAAACGGTACCGGTTGATCATGGAACTGGGGCCCACGATGCTGAATGTCAGGCCCACCATGATCAACAAGGTGATGAAGAGGTAACCCGTGGTCGCAGGGAAGACCCACTGACGGACGACGGTTGGATCAAGTCGCGCCCCGCCCACCACGAGACCGAGCAGGAACACCATCGCGGCGACTATCGTGCGTGCACTCTTGCCTAGAGTCGCCGCGGACCTGTGCGTCCCGAACTCACGCGCAGCACGATGGTATGCCGTCGTGACAACCCCATACCGGGAAAGTCGCTTGGGGTGGTGCTTCTTCGCAGGAGATCGCTGGCCCAGAAAGAATGAGTGGTGAGAAAGCACCCTCAACCGCCACAGCAGAACCCCTCCCACCAGGGGCACGAGAGCCGAGCCTGCAGTGAGCACCCATCCGGGAGGATCGTCGAGCCATGACCCACCGAGCACCTCGAGGCCGCCGACGCTGACCGTTGCGACGACGCGACCGATGCCTACGCCCGCACAGGCGACCAGTCCCAGGACAAGCACAGTCTCGCGGGGATCTACCAGCCGCGACGGGCGTGACCGAACCGCCAACGTGGCCGTGGTGCACAGCGTCACGAGCAGTCCCAGGACAGGCACCAGCAGCACCCACGAGTGGGCCGCGAAGCCTCCGCGCGTGGACTCGAGCAGCCAGAGCGCGACCACGTTCGAGGTCACGATGGCAAGGTAAATGATCAGGGTAGGCACAGCGGAGTAGGCGGCGAAGACGGCCAGCGGCGGCATGTCCAGTGCTCTGAACAGGGCCCCGTTGGGTGGATCCACGACCTGCTGGAGCTGCTGCCCAGTAGCTTGCTTCACCCAGACAGCAGCAATGAGGTAGCCGTCGGCGACCAGGACCACGAAGACTCCCAGCTCAAGCGAGTGGGGGTTGTCTTCGAATAGTCGAGGGACAGCCACCCCCAGCACCGCACCGGCCAGCACTCCGGCAACCACCAGCAAGCAACGCAATGAGAACAGGACTGCGATGAACCCACGCCACCCTATGAGTGGGCGGAACGGCGCGTACTTCTCGAGGGCCACGAACAACAGAGCACACTTCGTGTACCGCGTCCAGGCCTTGGCTGCTGGGACTGACGCAGTCATCGCATTCCCTTCGAGATGACAGCGCGATCCGCAGTCGGACGAATCAGCTGTTTGCCACGCTTCGGAGCACAGCTCCGACGACGCAGACCAGCCCCACGAGCCAAACAGCTGCGAGTATCCAGGACCCAGCGCCGCCGGCGCGAGCAACGGCATCGTAGATAAGTGCAGCAATCATCACGAGACTGACGGCGACAAAGACGCCGAGGATCGGCTTTATCATGTTCATGCTGCCTGTCTCTCTCTTGATGATCCGGTGCGATTGCTTCTTGAATGCTCAATCTTGATCTCTTCACCCCGTGCGGACGTCTTCCCGCCGGAATGCGACAAGCGCCAGGACCAACACTCCCGTCGCGAAGGCCGCGAGGACTGCCAATGCTGTGGTGAAGTCTGAGTGGACGGCCATGATGAGCGGCTCCTCGATCGACAAGCCGGCTTGAACTAGGTCGTTCGCACGGAGCGAAGGCGCCGCTATTCGTAGCGGACCATTCTCTTCATGCCATCACCTCCCTTGCGGGACCAGAAGCGGAACACCGACGACTGCTGCACGGCTATGCCCCGCCGAGACGGACAGGTATGCCTGTCAGACGCTGGCTGACTCCGCATACAACTCGTAGAGCGTGACGTCGCACTCTCGCGCGAGCACCCCACGCTCTCGAGCGACAGTCCATGAACCCGTAACCGTACCCCGTCAAACACGGGCATATCTGCACGTTCGCCCAAGAAATCGCCTCAACGGCGCATGTTGTCCGCTCGAACGAGGACATGACGTCCTCCGTGGGCGTCGAGAAAACCTGCGAGCGAGTCATGGGCGAGGAGTCCCCCACCGCCGATCACGACGACCTCGTCGACGAACTCCTGGAGTTCCGAGAGGATATGGGACGACAGCAACAGAGTGTTGCCCTGGTCGGTGTACTCGCGCAGGAATCGTTTGAGCCACGCCATTCCTTGAGGGTCCAGCCCGTTGGCCGGCTCGTCGGATCCGTCGCGTCGGGTTCTAGCCTCGGACGGTGGCGGGCCGGGCCGCGGTGCTCACGGCGCGGGTGACTCGCGAGCGACGAGCTCCACGGCCAGCTCCATGCACCGCAGGCGGGCCGAGGAGAAGTCGTAGGGCATCTTTCCGATGGCGTCGAAGACGCTCGCGGCCCCCCGCCCCGCGCCCGGACCTCGGCGGACCTCGTCCTCGCCCTCGTACGCGGTCGCGGGGTGCTCATCGTCGTCCCAGGAGTCGATGAGCGCCTCGTCGGCCTGCGCCAGGCCGGACTCCTCGATGACGGCGTCCAGCGCCCGCTCGAAGGCGGCCCGGGCGGCGGCGACCTGCGCCACGCGCGGGTCGTCGACCGCCACCGTGTCGTCGAGCGCCTCCTCGGCAGCGTCGACGCGGTCGGACTCCTCCCGCAGCTCCGGGTGTGCCGCCAGGGCGACGTACCGGGTGGTGTTGACGGCCGCGACGAGCGGGCCGAGCGTCCGCTCGATGACGAGCAGGTTGTCGAGGTCGGGCTGGCGCAGGGCACCCTCAGGCACGGTCTCGAGGCGGCGGGCCACGGCGTCGGAGAGCAGGCCCACCCGACTGCCCCGGGCGCGCATGCGCTGCACGGCGGCCCGCTGCCGCCGCAGCTCCGCATCCTGAGCCGCGAGGCTGCGCTCCAACCGTTCCAAGGCACGTGCGACGTCGCTGGCGCCCGCAGGAGCCGCGTCAGCAGGAGCCGCGTCAGCGAAGGCGTCACGGATCTCGCCGAGGGCGATTCCGGCGTCCGCCATCCTGCGGATCCACAACAGCCGGATCATCTCCTCGTAGCCGTAGCGGCGACGGCCGTCGCTGCCCCGCTCGGGCTCAGGGAGCAGGCCGATCGCGTGGTAGTGGCGGATCGCCCGTGGCGTGGTCCCGACGAACGATGCTGCGTCACCGATCATGACCTGGCGTGGCGGGATGACGGACGAACTCATGAGCGGGCCTTCCTCGGGGGCGGGACGTGGGTCCACCGGACCACATGACGCTACGGAAGGTGCAACTCCACGAGTTCCGCAGCTGAGACGACGCGGGGCGCCACCGGTCTCCGGTGGCGCCCCGTGTGTGGCGCTCGATCAGGCGGATCGTCGGCGAGATCAGCCGAAGATGGCCGGCAGCGTCCGGGTGTGCGCCTCGCGGGCCTCGTCGAGCGGCAGCGTGAACAGGCCCTCGATCTCGAGCGCCTCGACACCGTCGACGTCGTGGCCTGCCTCGCCGATCTTCAGGTACGGCACGCCGCGGGCGACGCACGCGTCGACGAAACGGACCTCCTCGCCGCGCGGCACGGCGACGAGCGCCCGGGCTGCGGACTCGGAGAACAGCGCCTCGAACGGGGTCACGCCGTCGCGCGAGACGACACCGTCGATGGAGACGCGTGCCCCGACGCCGAACCGCAGGCTCGCCTCGATGAGTCCCTGGATGAGCCCGCCCTCGGAGAGGTCGTGCGCGGCGTCGACGAGCTCGTCGCGCGTCGCGTTGATGAGCACCTCCGCGAGCGCCCGCTCGGCGGCGAGGTCGAGCCGCGGCGGGAGGCCACCGAGGTGGTGGTGCACGACGTCGGCCCAGGCGGACCCGTCGAGCTCCGCGCGCGTGGTGCCGAGGAGGAAGATCGCCTCGCCCGCGGTGCGCCAGCCGGACCCGGTGGCACGGGAGACGTCGTCGAGCACACCGAGCACACCGACGACCGGCGTCGGGTGGATCGAGGAGTCGATCTGCCCGGGCTCGCCGGTGCCGTTGTAGAGGGACACGTTGCCGCCGGTGACGGGGACGCCGAGCGTCTGGCACCCGTCGGCAAGGCCCTCGATGGCCTCGACGAGCTGCCACATGGAGTCGGGGTCCTCGGGCGAACCGAAGTTCAGGCAGTCCGTGATGGCCAGCGGGCGGGCGCCGGTCGCGGCGACGTTGCGGTACGCCTCGGCGAGCGCGAGCTGCGCGCCGGTGCGGGGATCGAGCTTGGAGTAGCGCCCGTTGGCGTCCGTCGCGAGCGCGACGCCGAGACCGGTCGACTCGTCGACGCGGATGACGCCGCCGTCGTCGGGCTGGGCGAGCGCGGTGTTGCCCTGGACGAAGCGGTCGTACTGGTCGGTGACCCACGCCTTGGAGGCGAGGTTCGGCGAGGACAGCAGACGTAGCGCCGTGGCGCGGAGCTCCTCCGCGGTCTCCGGGCGGGCGAGGCCGGCGGCGACGACGGTGTCGGCGTTGAGGCCGTCCTGCCAGGCCGGGCGCGCGTAGGGGCGGTGGTAGACCGGTCCCTCGTGGGCGACGGTCTTGGGGTCGACGTCGACGATCCGCTCGCCGTGGTGGTCGATCGTCAGGCGGCCCGAGCCGTTGACCTCACCGATGATGGCGGTCTCGACGTCCCACTTGCCGGTGATCGCGAGGAACGCGTCGAGCTTCTCGGGCGTGACGACAGCCATCATGCGTTCCTGCGACTCGGACATGAGGATCTCGCCGGCGTTGAGCGACGGGTCGCGCAGCAGCACGTCGTCGAGCCACACGTGCATGCCGCCGTCACCGTTGGACGCGAGCTCCGAGGTGGCGCAGGAGATGCCCGCGGCGCCGAGGTCCTGGATGCCCTCGACGACCTTCGCGGCGTAGAGCTCGAGGCAGCACTCGATGAGCACCTTCTCCATGAACGGGTCGCCCACCTGGACGCTGGGGCGCTTCGCGGGGACGCCGTCCTCGAACGTCTCCGACGCGAGGATCGAGGCGCCACCGATGCCGTCGCCCCCGGTGCGCGCACCGAAGAGGATGACCTTGTTGCCCGTGCCGGACGCGTTGGCGAGGTGGATGTCCTCGTGGCGCAGCACGCCGAGGCACAGGGCGTTGACGAGCGGGTTGCCCTGGTAGGAGGAGTCGAAGACGAGCTCCCCACCGATGTTCGGCAGGCCGAGAGAGTTGCCGTAGCCGCCGACGCCCGCGACGACACCGTGCACGACGCGCGCGGTGTCCGGGTGGTCGACGGCGCCGAAGCGCAGCTGGTCCATGACGGCCACCGGGCGCGCGCCCATGGAGATGATGTCGCGGACGATGCCGCCGACACCGGTCGCGGCGCCCTGGTACGGCTCGACGAAGGACGGGTGGTTGTGGGACTCGACCTTGAACGTCACGGCCCAGCCGTCACCGATGTCGACGACGCCCGCGTTCTCCCCGATGCCGACGAGGAGGTGCTTCTTCATCTCGTCCGTCGTCTTGGCGCCGAACGTGCTCAGGTGCACCTTGGACGACTTGTACGAGCAGTGCTCGGACCACATGACCGAGTACATCGCGAGCTCGGCCGCGGTGGGGCGCCGCCCGAGGATGTCGCGGATCCGCTGGTACTCCTCGGGCTTGAGCCCGAGGGCCGCGTACGGCTGCTCCTCGTCCGGTGTGGCTGCTGCGTGCTCGACGGTGTCCAGGGTGGGCTTGCTGGGGGCGGTCATCAGTTCCCTCATCGATGGTGTGCCCGACGACGGAGCACGGCTGGCCGAGACGCGGTCAGTTTAGCCGTGGGGCGCCCGCGGGCGGACGCCGTCTCACCCGCGCCCGGCGCCACCCTCGGCGGGCACCGGAGGCGCTCCGCGGAGCAGGAGGACGCGCCCGACCGCGAGCGCCATGACGAGCCCGGTCACCACGACGAGCACGAGGGCGCCCTCCGCAGCGCTGGCGTGCGCGACGAGCACCGGCGACGCGCACCCCGTGCCCGCGGGATCCGGGATGCACCCCTGGACGAGCATGCTCTCCCCGTCGGTGACCACGCCCCGGCCCCCGTGCGCGACGGCCGCCACGAAGAAGCCGAGCAGCCGGACCGCCCCGGGCAGCTGCGCCAGGTACACCTCGAACAGGACGTACCCACCCGCGATCGCGACCGTCACGGGCAGCCGCCGGACGAGGGTCTGCAGAGCCACACCCAGGACCGTGAGGATCACGAGGAGGACCAGCCCCCGGCCGATGCCCGCGAGGGTGGCGAGCCACGCCTCGCTCGCGGACGGTACGAGCTCGTCGTGGAACGCGTAGCGCGGGTCACGGTCGCGGACCGCGTGGACGACGCCGGTCGCGGCGAGCGTGACCCCGAAGGCGGCGGTCCCTGCGACGAGGACCCACCGCACGGCGCCCGCGAGGACCGTCACCAGCTCCCCGGGCGATCCCGGCAGGCTGCTCCCGGACGCCCGCAGCACGCCCCACGCGAGCGCGAGCAGCGCCAGGTGGACCGCAGCGCCGGGGACGGCCTCCGGCGCGGCACCCAGGAACGTCGACGCCGGCGTCCACGACCGGATTCCTGCGACCGCCCCGACGAGGAGCATGCCGATGAGCGCCGTCGCCCTCGTCGCGGCACCGTCAGTGCTCGTCATGCCCGCGACCCTAGGGGGCGACGCACGCAGACACAACGGTCACCGCCCGTGCGCGACACCGCCCCCCTAGGATCGGGCGATGAGATACATCATCGTCGGCGCTGGCGCCGTGGGCGGGACCATCGGTGCCCGACTCTTCGAGTCCGGTCATGACGTCGTGCTCGTCGCACGTGGGAAGCACCTCGACGCCATCGCGTCGAACGGTCTCGTCCTCGAGACCCCGCAGGGCTCCACCACACTCCCCGTGCCTGTCGTCTCCGGCCCTGACGAGCTCCGGCTCGACGACGGCGACGTGCTCGTCTCCGCCGTGAAGTCGCAGGACACCGCCCGCGTCCTGGCGGACTGGGCGGACGTACCCGTCGGTGCGCAGGGCACGCCCGCTGCGCACCGGCTCCCTCTCGTCACCGCGCAGAACGGGGTCGCGAACGAGATCGCCGCGTTGCGGGTGTTCCGTCGCGTCTACCCGGTGTGCCTGTGGCTCCCCGCGTCCTACCTCACCCCCGGGGTCGTCCAGGCCGAGGGTTCTCCCTGCTCGGGGATGCTGACGATCGGCCGGATGCCTGGTCAGCTCGACGAGGTGACGGCACAGATGGCGCTCGACCTCGGGAAGAGCCACTTCGCCGCCATCGAGGACGCCCAGGTGATGCGGTGGAAGTACGGCAAGCTCCTGAGCAACCTCCGCAACGGGCTCGAGGCTCTCGTCGGCGGCGACGCGGACGCCCGAGACCTCTCGGAGGAGCTGCGCCGCGAGGGGGAAGCAGCGCTCACCGCCGCTGGCATCGACTTCTCCACACCGGATCAGGAGGCGGCTCGTCGAGGAGACTCGGTCCAGGTGCTCCCCGTCGGCGACGGCGAACGGGGCGGCAGCTCCACCTGGCAGAGCCTCGCCCGAGGAGCCACAGGTATCGAGGTCGACTACCTCAACGGTGAGATCTCGCTCCTCGGGCGGCTGCACGGCGTGGCGACCCCGGTCAACGACGCGGTGCAGCTCGCTGCCCGCGGAGCCCTGCGTGAGCGACGTGGGGCGGCACCGTACGACGTCGCGACGATGCGACAGCTCGTCCTCGCCGCGCGCTGACCCGTCTCAGACGAGGACGACGACCGCGGCCTCGTACCCGGGGCCGACGTCGATGTCGGACATCCACGTCGCGGGGACCGGGCGGCCCTGCCAGCGCAGGAGCTGAGGGGCCTCGTCGGGCGCGCTCATCTCGAGGTCGGGCGGCGGGAGGGTCATGCCGTCGCCGGTCGCCTTGAGCACCGCCTCCTTGCGGACCCACCAGCGCGTGAGCGCCGCGCTGCGGTGCGGGAACTCGAGGAGCACCTCACGTTCCGCCGGAGTGAGGAGCACGTCGTCGATGCCACCGGACGCGTCAGCCTCGTCGATGACGTCGTGGGACTCCACGTCCACGCCCACCGGCCCGGAGTCGGTGACGGCGCACACGACGCGGTCCCCGGCGGTCGCGATGTTGGAGAACATCCGCAACGGGGGGTACACGAGCTCGGGCTTGCCGTACTGGCCGAGGCTCTCGAAGACGAGCTCGCGAGGATCCCAGCCCAGGCGCTGGGCGACCATGATCCGTCGCATCGCGTGGGCCGAGATGAACCGGCGCTGGGTAAGGTCGTTATGGATGGCGGACGCGCGGTGGCGCTCGCGGTCGTCGAGCAGGCGGGCTGCGGCATAGAGCTCCGCGCCCGCGAGGGCGACGCCCCACGAGACACTCACGTCGGCATCGGTGAGCACGCTCATACTGTCCTTTTCTGAACCGTGCAACAGGTGGAGAACGACGATGAGAGCCCGCGGCCAGCAGTTCTTCCCATCTGTCCGGGGAGAATCCGCGCGATCTCGGCTCTATTGTTCGAGCGTCTGGATCATCGCCTCGTTGGGGCTGTGTGCATGTTCACCCGGTATTTCACCCCCGGAGTCTCCCACGAGCACGGCATCTCCGACATTCACGTCGCCAACGGACAACCCGTCCGAGCCTCCATCCACAGGCCCCGGCGTGACGCTCGTCCCGGTCGATGCCTCAGGGCCGGTCCCGGTGTTCTCTGGCGACGCCTCGACGGCCGTCGCGCCCGACGCCGACACGGGCGCCGTCCTCACGACGATCGTCGGCGCCCCGCCGGGCGCGGACACCGCGGGCACGCCGGAGGACCCGCCCCGGGTCCGCTACGTCGTCACCGTCCCCGACGGCACGACCCTCGAGGTCCAGCTCGACCAGACCGCCGCGCTCGTCAGCCCGCAGGGACCCCTCGTCGCGGGGTTCGCGGCGCCGGTCGTCACCGATGCCTCCGGCCTCCCGGTCCGGGTGTCGTGGGAGACACCCCCCGCAACCGACGGGGGCACGCTCGCGCTCGACCTCCCACTGCCCGACGACGCCGCGTTCCCCGTGACGGTCACCGTCCATGTCGGGGCCTCGGTGGTCGCCGGGACGGCGTGGGGCGACAACGAGGGCGGGACGTCACTGGCCGTCACACCGTCCCAGTGGGGTCGGGTATCCGGCATGGCTGGGCAGACGTACGGCTGGGCGGACCTCGTCGAGGCGGACGCGTCGGTGGACAGCACCGTCATGGAGCACCAGTTCCGGTGCCACCAGATCGGGGCACCGGACAAGGCGACGTGGAACCTCGAGCCCTGGCGGCCGGACGTCTCGTTCCTCTCGTACGTCGCGGCTCGCTGCAACCCGGTGTGACGCGGCGGGGCCCCGGCCGGGGCCCCGCCGCGTGGATCAGCGCTGGCGCGCCTTGAGCGCCTTCTCCGAGATGGGCTCGTCGCCGCTGGCGCGCCGCAGGCGGTAGTACTCGCGGGCCTCGTCCTGCCGGATCTTCTCCGCGCCCGACGCGATGGCGGCGCGCAGGTGCTCGGGGCCGTAGCCCCAGGCGTCGACGAGGTCCTGGGCATGAGGGCGCAGCCGCGCGATGAGGCGGTCGATGTACGACGTCACGGTGCGCGCCCGCTGCCCGGAGAGCCGGCCGTTGATGAGGTACCAGGCGAGGTTCTTCTCGATGACCGTGAGGCCGTAGAGGTCGCGCACCCACGTGAGGACCTGACGGGTGCCCTCGTCCGAGATCGAGCTCAGCCCCTGCGTGAACGCCTCCCACTGGACGAGGTCGGCGTGGGCGCGTGCGGCCTCGATGAGCTGGTGCTGGTGGGTGTTGAACAGCTGCGCGGCGGCGACACGGGACAGCTTGCTCGCCGGGCGCAGCGCGGTGCCGAGCTCCGCGACCATGGCCTCGACGCGGTCCGTGAGGAGCTCTCGCTGCGTCGCCTCCTCGCGCAGGTGACCGGCGGACCGGCGGACCGAGCCGGAGTCGACGATCCCCTGGGCGATCCGGCTCAGGGGTGTCTTGTAGAGCACCGTGTCCGCTGCGCGCTCGACGACGAACCGCGCCATACCGATGCCGTCGATCCCCTTGAGGTCCTTCGAGAAGTCCGTGAGGAGCCGCTTGCCCACGAGCTGCAGCAGGACGGTGTTGTCGCCCTCGAACGTCACGTAGACGTCGAGGTCCGCGCGCAGCGAGACGAGCCGGTTCTCGGTGAGGAACCCCGCGCCGCCGCACGCCTCGCGGGCGGTCTGCAGCACGTCGAGCGCCCGCCACGTCGAGGTCGGCTTGAGGGTCGCAGCCATCGTCTCGAGGTCCTCGCGTGCCTCCGCGGTGTCCATCTCCCCGGAGAACACGGCGTGGAAGAGGTCGAGCAACCGGTCGTGCGCGAAGTGCCCCGCGTAGGTCTCGGCGATGAGCGGGAGCAGGCGGCGCTGGTGCTCGCCGTAGTCGAGGAGCACCTCCTCGTCCGTGTCGGACGCGGCGGTGAACTGGCGGCGCTCGTTGCCGTAGCGCACGGCGATCGCCAGGGCGATCTTGCTCGCGGCGCCCGCAGCGCCGTCCAGGGACACGCGACCCTGGACGAGCGAGCCGAGCATCGTGAAGAACCGGCGTCCGGGGCTGTCGATCGACGACGTGTAGGTGCCGTCAGGTGCGACCTGGCCGTAGCGCGCGAGGAGGTCCTGGAGCGGGACGCGGACGTGGTCGAAGTGCAGTCGGCCGTTGTCGATGCCGTTGAGCCCGCCCTTGAGGCCGTCGTCCTCGCCACCGATGCCGGGCAGGAACGCACCGGCCGTGCCGTCGGGCAGCGTCTCGCGGATCGGGACGTAGAAGGCGTGCACGCCGTGGTTGACGGGCCGGCCTCCCGGCGGCGCCGTGACGAGCTGCGCGAAGACGACGGCTGCGGTGCCGTGCTCGCCGGCGTTGCCGAGGTAGTCCTTCCACGCCGCACGGAACGGGGTGTGGATGACGAACTCCTGCGTCGCCGGGTCGTACGTGGCGGTCGTCCCGATGCTCGCGACGTCGGACCCGTGGCCCGTCTCGGTCATCGCGAACGCGCCGGGCACGTCGACGCTCATGGCGCCGGGCAGGAGCCGGTCGTGCTGCTCGGGCGTCCCGAGGTGGAGGATCGCGGCACCGAAGAGCCCGAACTGGACCCCCGCCTTGATCTGCAGCGACGGGTCGGCCGCGAGGAGCTCCTCGAAACCGGCGAGGTTTCCGCCGGCATCGTCCTTGCCGCCGAGACGCTCGGGGAACGCCCGCAGGACACCTTCCTGCTGCACGAGGAGCCGGAGCTGGTCGAGGACGCGCGCGCGGTGCTCGCCGACCGACAGGCCTTCCTGCTTGTGGAAGCGGGGGTCGCCGGCGATCACGCGCGCCGCGGCGCGCAGCTCCGCCCAGCGCCCCAGGAGGTCCTGGCCGAGGGAGGCGACGTCGATGCCCGGGTCGGCGGGCGGGACCCTCGTGTCGGCGGTGGACCGCCCGGACGCGGGACGGTCGGAGAGGGTGGTCATGGCGGTTCCTCCATCGGCGCAGGATCTGCTGGCGTGCGGGTCGGTGCTCAGTGTCGGTGTCCGGGTTCCGGACGGGCTCAGGTGCGGGTGCGGGTGCGGTCAGGTGCGGGTGCGGTCACGGGCGAGGACCCCGACGGGCCCACCCCACAGCCATGCGGTGACGCGGTCGGTGAGCTCCTCGCGGGTGGGTGCACCCGCCTCGGAGCGGTTCTCCAGCCACCACTCCCCGGAGCCGCGCACGAACCCGACGGCACCGGCGCCCCAGGCTGCGGCGTCGGACGGGTCGGCACGCATCTCCTGCGCGAAGGGCTGGGCGACGAGCTCGATCATCGAGTCGAGGAACGGCAGGCCGGGAGCGGTCCGGGTGACGAAGTAGTAGACGTTCGGTGAGTGCTCGATCATCTCGAGGTACACCGCGACCATGGAGCGCAGGGAGTCGCGGGGGGTCGTCGCCGTGCGTGCTGCGTCGGCGAGCGCGTCACGCATCTGCGCGACGACGGCCTCACCGACCGCGAGCTGGAGGCCCGGCTTGTCGGTGAAGTAGCGGTAGACGATGGACTTCGAGGTCTTCGCGTACGCGGCGATCTCGTCCATGGAGATCTCGGGGCCGGCCTTGTGGACGGCTCGTCGTGCGGCGTGCACGAGAGCGATCCGCCGGGCCGCTCGGTGGTCGTCCCAGCGCGTGCTGCGTCCGTCGGCACCAGTCTGGGTGCCGGGAGGCGTCGTCATCTCTGTGGCAGGACTCACAGAACCGACAGTATCAGGTACTGTGGGTGCTGGACATCGGTACGACCTATCCAGCAACGACGCGAGGAGCTCTCTAGTGTCTGGTACCCCGCCCACCCCGACCCCTCCGACCACCCGAGACGCCGTCATCGTCGGAGGGAACCGCACCCCCTTCGCACGCGCGGGCGGGAAGTACTCCACGGCGAGCAACCAGGACCTGTTCACCGCAGCCCTCGAGGGCCTCGTCGCCAGGTTCGGCCTCCAGGGTGAGCGCATCGGCGAGGTGGTCGGCGGCTCGGTGCTCAAGCACTCCAGGGACTTCAACCTCGTCCGCGAGTGCGTCCTCGGCTCCTCGTTGTCCCCCCAGACCCCCGCGTACGACCTCCAGCAGGCCTGCGCGACCGGCCTCGAGGCCGTCATCGGCGTGAGCAACAAGATCCGCCTCGGGCAGATCGAGTCCGCGATCGCCGGTGGGACCGACACGATCTCCGACGCACCCATCGCCGTCTCCGAGGGCCTGCGCCACGTGCTGCTCAAGGCCTCGCACGCCAAGACGCTCGCCGCCCGCGTCAAGGCGTTCTCCGCGCTGCGCCCCCGCGACATCGCGCCGAGCACCCCGCAGACCGACGAGCCCCGCACCGGGCTGTCGATGGGCGAGCACCAGGCGATCACCACCGCCCGGTGGGGCATCACCCGCGAGGCCCAGGACCAGGTGGCCTACGACAGCCACCACCACCTCGCCGCCGCCTACGACGCGGGGTTCTTCGACGACCTCGTCACCCCGTTCAAGGGCCTGACCCGCGACCAGAACCTGCGCGCGGACACGTCCCTCGAGAAGCTCGCCTCCCTCAAGCCCGTCTTCGGCACGACGCTCGACGTCCCGGCGACGATGACCGCGGGGAACTCCACCCCGCTCACCGACGGCGCGAGCGTCGTCCTGCTGGGCTCGCGCGAGTGGGCGGCGGAGCACGACCTGCCCGTCCTCGCCCGCGTCGTCGACGGCGAGGCCGCGGCGGTCGACTACGTGCACGGCCACGAGGGCCTGCTCATGGCGCCCGTCCACGCCGTCCCCCGCCTCCTGGCCCGCAACGGGCTCACGCTCGACGACATCGACTTCTTCGAGATCCACGAGGCGTTCGCCTCCACCGTCCTCACCACGCTCGCCGCGTGGGAGGACGAGGACTACTGCCGCACCGAGCTCGGCCTCGACGGTGCGCTCGGGACGGTCGACCGCACCCGCCTCAACGTCAACGGCTCGTCGCTCGCTGCCGGGCACCCGTTCGCCGCGACCGGCGGCCGGATCGTCGCGACCGCCGCCAAGCTCGTCGCAGCCCGCGCCGCGGAGACCGGCCGCCCTGCCCGCGCGCTCATCTCCGTCTGCGCCGCCGGCGGCCTCGGCGTCGCGGCCCTCATCGAGTCGGCGGACGCCGGGAACGAGGCAGCACAGTGACCGACACCTACACCTCGCTCGTCAACGGGGGACTCACCGGGACCCTCGCCAAGAAGCTCGGGCTGCCCCGCCCCGCGATCCTGCGCCGGTACAGCCCGGGCGCACCGCCCGTCCCCGGGCCGGTGCTCGTGCTCGGCGGGACCGTGGGGACCGGCAACGACGCGGACGTCGTGGCACAGCTGCTGCTCAACGACACGGTCGGCGGTGGCACCGAGATCGACGTCCGCCGTCACCCCGCCGGCGCCAACGGACCCCGGTGGGGCGCCATCGTCGTCGTGCTCACCGAGGCGGCCCACCCGGACGACCTCTCCGCGCCGATGCTCGAGCTCGCGGGCGCCCTGCGCTCCCTCGAGCGCGGCGGCCGCGTCGTGACGATCTCCCGGGCCGCCACACCTGACGACGCACCCGCCGTCGCCGCCGCCCGGCAAGGCGTGGATGGGGTGCTGCGGTCGCTCGCGAAGGAGCTGCGGGCAGGCGCGACCGGCAACGGGATCGTCCTCACGGGCGACGTCCCGCTCGCCGCACCGTCCGTCGGCGGGGCGCTCGCGTTCCTGCTGTCGACGAAGTCGTCGTTCGTCGACGGCCAGTTCCTCACCGTGTCCAGCAGCGGTGGCGCGCCGGCCGACGACCCCTCGCGTCCGCTCGCCGGGCGGGTCGCCGTCGTCACCGGGGCCGCGCGCGGCATCGGTGCGTCGATCGCGCGCACCCTCGCTCGGGACGGTGCGACCGTCGTCGCCGTCGACGTCCCCGCAGCCGGTGAGCAGCTCGCCGCCGTCGCCAACGAGATCCACGGCACGGCGCTGCAGCTCGACATCACGACGCCCGACGCCGGGCAGCGCATCATCGAGCACGCCAGCGCGCGCCACGGTGGCCTGGACATCGTCGTGCACAACGCAGGGATCACGCGGGACAAGCTGCTCGCCAACATGAAGCCCGAGACGTGGGACTCCGTGCTGGCCGTGAACATCGCCGCTCAGCTGCGCATCAACGAGGCCCTGCTCGCGTCCAGCGTGTTCCGCGACGCGCCGCGCATCGTGTCGCTCGCCTCGACGAGCGGGATCGCGGGCAACCGCGGCCAGACGAACTACGCGGCGTCCAAGGGCGGGGTCATCGGGATGGTGCGGGCCACCGGCCCGCTGCTCGCCGACGTCGGGGGCACGGCGAACGCCGTCGCCCCCGGGTTCATCGAGACCGAGATGACGGCCCGGATCCCGTTCGCGACCCGAGAGGTCGCACGACGCCTCAACTCGCTGCAGCAGGGCGGGCAGCCGGTCGACGTCGCCGAGGCCGTCGCGTTCCTCGCCTCACCGGCTGCTGGCGGGATCAGCGGGACGGTGCTGCGGGTGTGCGGCCAGAACCTCGTAGGGGCGTGAGCGACGTGACGGCGAACGGTCGGACCGCGGGCACGGACCGCCCGACGACGGTGCGGACGCTGCCCGACGTCCCAGGGCTCGGCGGGCTGTACGCGCGGGCAGTCGCACCACGACCCGGCCGGGTGCTCGCACACCTGCCGGGCCTCGGCCGGCAGGACGACGCCGGCGCGCCGTCCCTGCCCGACGTGACGTACCGGGTGGCCGGCGTCGTCGCGGACCCGGAGCGCCTGCTCGCCTACCAGCGGCTCCTCGGCGAGCCGGCGGACGACCGGCTCCCCGCGGGGTTCGTGCACGTCCTCGCGTTCCCCGTCGCCATGGCCCTCATGGTCCGTCCCGACTTCCCGCTGCCCGTCGCGGGCATGGTGCACCTCGCCAACCACGTGACCGTCCACCGGCAGATCACGGCCGACGAAGAGCTCGAGGTGCACGCGTGGGCGGACAACCTCCGCCCCCACCGACGTGGCACGCAGGTGGACCTCGTCACGGAGGTCGCCGCCCGGTACGGCGAGGGGGACGCGACGCGCGTCGTGTGGCGCGGCGTCTCGACGTACCTCGCCACCTCCTCCTCACCCGCCGCCGCGACACCCCCCGACCTGTCCGACGCCCAGCGACGCGCCCAGAGCCCGGCGTCGGACAACT
Organism: Sanguibacter sp. Z6_81; assembly: GCF_057180625.1. NCBI lineage: Bacteria > Bacillati > Actinomycetota > Actinomycetes > Micrococcales > Sanguibacteraceae > Sanguibacter > Sanguibacter sp. Z6_81. The sequence continues at coordinate 258,785 of NZ_JBXUFV010000001.1, forward strand.
CCGGGAGCGCGCTCGAGCTGTCCGACGCCTACGGGTCGTCGCCTCGTCACGACGCGGACACCCGGGCGGTGCGGTTCCCGACCGGTCGGTGGACGCTCGACGCTGCCACCGGCCGCCGGTACGCCGCCGTCTCCGGGGACCGGAACCCCATCCACCTCAGCGGCCTCACCGCGAAGGCGTTCGGGTTCCCGCGGGCGATCGCCCACGGGATGTACACGGCGTCGCGCGCGCTCGCCGAGGTGGGCCTCGCTCGCGGCGACGCGTACGAGTGGACCGTGGAGTTCGCCAAGCCCGTCCTGCTGCCCGGTCGGGTCGCGGTAGCGATCACCCCCGACGGTGCGGCCGGGTTCGGGCAGGGCCCTCGCGCCTACCGGTACGTCGGCTGGAACGCGAAGAGCGGTAAGGAGCACTTCACCGGGGCAGTCACGCCTCGCTGATCCGCACCACGTGCGCGCCGGGCACGGCGGGGCTGTGGCGGGGCAGGACCGGACCGCTGCACCTCGCCCCGCGACCTGAGCGCGGCTCGCGCGGCACTCGGGCTACGCTCGGCGCCGTGTCCGACGTCGTCCACTACCGCGAGTACCCGCTGGGCCGTGCCGGGCGGGTGCTCGATGCCGTGTGGGCCGTCGTGTGGCCCGCCGTGGTGGGGGGCGCGCTCGGAGCAGCGGTGCTCGTCCTCGGGCTCGCCGTCATGGAGCAGGACGCGACGCTCGCCGTCGACCTCGAGGCGAGCGCGCGCCGTGCGCTCGGTGTCGCCGTCCTCGTACTCCTCGTGCTGTGGCTCGCCGCGTGCCTCGTGAGCGCGGCGCGGTCGCTGCTCTACGCGCGCCGGCTCACCCGCTACCGGGGCGAGCCGGCATGCCAGGCCACTCCCCCGACTCCCGCCCAGCGCGCGGTCGCCAGGGCCGGTCACGGCACGAGCGACATGAAGCCCTTCTCGACGTTGCGCATCCTCGGGTTCCTCCTCGCAGGGACCGGCACGTTCCTCGTCGTGCTCGCGCTGACGACGCTCGACAGCGACGGCGCAGCGGAGGCGCTCCTCGGCAGCGCGATCGCGGTGGCGGTGGGCGTCGGGCTCGTCCGTCTCGTGACCGTGCTGCGTCGCCGACTCGCGGCGACGCCCGTGTCCTGGCGGCACAGCCCGACGGACCCCGGCAACGCCGAACAGCCCGTCCGGGCCGTGCCGCTACCGGGCCGCTACCGCGTCGCTGTGTGGGCGGACCGGGTCGCGCGGGTGCTCGCGCTCGGGGCGGCCGCCCTTCTCTCCGTCACCGCTTCCGTCGCCCTCGGACCCGCAGCCGGCACGCCCGCCCTGGTCCCGTGGGTCGTGGAGAACGGTCCGGAACCCGGAGCAGGGCTCCTCGCCGCGCTCTTCGCGTCCGCGGTGGCGACGGTCGCGCTCCTCGTCGTGGCGCTCGTCGTCGAGGCGGTGCGGCACAGCCTCCTGCTGGGAGTGCTCGACGGGATCGCGGCGGGATCGGACCGCACCGCGGACGGGATCCCGGCGACCCGCCCCGACCCGCGGCTCACCGCGGAGGTACTCGGCGACCGCGGGCCGGTGCGGCGGGCGGCCCAGCTGCTCGCCGGCAGCGCGTCGCTGCTCCTCGTGGTGGTGGGCCCGACGACCGCCGCCGTCGAGGCGCGGACCGGCGCGACGTGGGACGGCGGTCCGGTGCTCGTGGTGGGCGCCGTCGTGGCGATCGTCGTGGCCCTCGGCAGCGAGCTCGTCACCGCGGGCCGGGACCGAGAGCGCCGCAACCGGCTGCTGCGGACGTGGCCGCGGTCGATCTGATCCGCACCCGAGGGCACCGGCCGGATGCCGCCTACGAGGCGAGGCGCTCCGCGGACGCCCGGCCCGTGCCGGCCGGCTGAGCGTCGGTGATCTCCGCCCAGACGGCGTCGAGCGACAGGGCGAGGACGCCTGCGATCGCGGCGATCGTCGGGAACGCCGGGGTGGCGACGCGCCCCGTCTCGATCTTGCGGAGGGTCTCGGGTGAGATGCCCGCGTCGAGGGCGGTCTGGAGGATGGACCGCTCACCCCGGGCGGCGCGCAGGAGGGCACCGAGGCGTCGTCCGCGTTCGACGTCGGCAGAGGTGTGCGGCAGTCGGACCATGCCGATGACTATACCGGGATAGTATTACCGGGACAGTGTTGGACCGACGGACGAGGCCCCCGTGATCGAGATCTTCAGCCCCCGCGAGCTCCCCCGTGCACGAGCGACCGGGGCGCTCGTCGCCCACATCCTCCACACGCTGCGCGACCGCGCGACGGTCGGGACGAACCTCCTCGACATCGACCGGTGGGCCAGGGCGATGATCCTCGAGGCGGGCGCCGTGTCCTGCTATGTCGACTACGCACCGTCGTTCGGCCGCGGGCCCTTCGGCCACTACATCTGCACCTCCGTCAACGACGCGGTGCTGCACGGCCTCCCCCACGACTACCGGCTGGCGGACGGTGACCTCCTCACCCTCGACCTCGCCGTCTCGCTCGACGGCATCGTCGCGGACTCCGCGATCAGCTTCGTCGTCGGCGAGGCCGCGCCCGCGGACCTCGCGCTCATCGACGCCACCGAGCGTGCTCTCGCGGCAGGGATCGCCGCCGCCGCGCCCGGCGCCCGCATCGGCGACCTCTCCCACGCCATCGGCACCGTCCTCACCGACGCCGGATACACCGTGAACACCGAGTTCGGGGGGCACGGCGTCGGCTCGACGATGCACCAGGACCCGCACGTGGTGAACAACGGCCGGCCCGGGCGCGGGTACGCCCTGCGCCCCGGCCTGCTCCTCGCGATCGAGCCGTGGGTGATGGCCGACACCGCGACCCTCACGACCGACCCGGACGGCTGGACGCTGCGCAGCGCCACCGGCTGCCGGACCGCGCACAGCGAGCACACCGTCGCCATCACCGACGACGGGGCGGAGATCCTCACCCTGGCGCCGCAAGCCTGAGCCGCAGCCTGTCCCGGACCCGCAGGGACCTGTCCCGATCCACTTAGTATGAGCGGCATGTCCCAGCCCTTCGGTCCGCCGCCGCCCCCACCGCCGCCCCCCGGGCACCTCCCGGACGGGCACGGTGCGTCGCACCAGGGCCCGCCGCACCAGGGCCCGCCGCACCAGGGCCCGCCGGCCCACCCGCAGAGCGTGGGGGCACGCCCGCCACGTCCCCGGGGCGTCGTGATCACCTGGGTCCTGGCCCTGGTCCTCGTCGTCGGCGCGGCCGCAACGGGGGCGCTCGCACTGACCGGGGTCCTCGGTCCGTCCGAGGACACGCAGGCCACGGAGGATGCCGAGGCCGCGGAGGACACTGAGGAGACGGAACGAGCTGACGACGACGCGTCCGACGACGAGGCCGACCAACCGCCGCCGAACGGCTCGGTCGCTCCTGACGGCACCTGGGCACCCGACGAGTGGACCGTGACTGCCGCGGACGTCGCAGCCTCGGGACTGGCGCCCGACGCCGGTGCGCTCGTCTTCTTCCCGCGGGAGAGCGGCGTGCCGGTCCTCGACGGGGTCGCGCTCATCCAGCTCTGGGCGAGCGAGACATCGGTCGGGCTCATCGGGGTCGATGCTGCGACGGGCGAGCACCTGTGGGTGCTCGACCTGGCGACGGACGGCGGCTACGCCCAGTGCTCCGTGCACACCTTCGACGAGTTCGTCTGCGTGGGCACGACCCCGGCCGACGAAGGCATCCTGTTCACGGTCGATCCGGACACCGGTGCGCGGACCGACCTCTGGTCCGGCGCGAAGGTCCTGCCGCTGATCTCGCCGGAGGGGTTCGTCACCCTCGACGGCGCTCGCGTCGAGATGTACGACACCCACGGCGACCCCCTGTGGACACATGACGTCAAGAACGCCTCGAACGTGCGCGTCACGGCCCTGACGGACGATCGACTGGTGGTCCTCACCTCCACGTCAGTCTCGCTCCACGACACGGAGGACGGCGCCGAGCTCTGGAGCAACCCCGTGAGCGGTTCGACCAGCGCGAAGATCCTCGACGACGGTTCGGTGTTCGTGTGGAGCGCAGCGGGGGTGCAGCTCTTCTCAGGAGACGGAGAGGAGCTTGTCGACGCGGAGGGCCAGTTCACGAACATCGACTGGTTCAGCACGACCGCGCCCGACGTCCTCGTCCTCCTGGACGACGAGGACGTCCGGGCCTTCTCGACGGCCGACGGCGACGAGGTCTGGTCGGTGGACAACCCGTCGATGCACTGGTCGATGACGTTCGACGACGTCGTGGTGCTCACCCGCACGGGCACCGACACGGTGACCGCTCTCAGCCTGGAGGACGGCGCGGAGCTGTGGAGCCTGCCCGTGGTGCCGTCCGCGATCACGACGAGTGACGGGGAGAACCTCCTCGTCCAGGATCTCACCGCGGTCACGGCCTACTCGTCGACCGACGGCACGGTCGCGTGGTCCGTGGACGCCGCCGACGTCGGGATCGATGCACTCGCGGCCGTCACGTCACACCACGGCCGGGTCGTCCTCTCGGGCGCCGACGCCGCCGGAGCGCTCGTCACGCACGTCTTCACGCCCTGACGGCGTGACCGGCGTCGGGATGCACGCCGCCGCTCGAGCGGGGGCGACCCCGCGCAGCCTGTGACGCCGCCACCGCAGCGGCCCGCCCGGTCCGTGTCGCCCCGATGGTCGACGCCCCGGCACCGTAGCCCGCGAGAAGGACGCGCGGGTCGCGGGCCACGCGTGCGCCGTCCGTCGTGATGCCACCGCCGGACTCCCGCAGGCGCAAGGGAGCGAGGTGCCTGACGACCGGTCGGAACCCCGTGGCCCAGAGGATCACGTCGGCCGGCACGACCTCCCCGTCGGGGAACACCACCCCGTCCTCGACGATCTCCGTGAACATGCCGTGGGACACGAGGATGCCGTCCTCGATCCCCCGCTGGTACTCCGGGATGAGCGGCAGGCCCGTCGCGGCGACGACGGACAGGGTCGGCAGCCCGGCGTCGGTGCGAGCGGCCACGCTGCGCTCGACGTCACGCCCCCACTCGGCATCGAACTCCCGCTCCCCGAACACCGGCGGCCGACGGGTCGCCCACGTCGTCGACGCACCGGCCGCAGCGAGCTGCAGCAGGAACTGCACCGCGGACGTCCCGCCGCCGACGACGACGACGCGCTGCCCGCGGAACTCCTCCGCGGACCAGAAGTCCCTCGTGTGCAGCTGCCGCCCGCGGAAGCGGTCGCGCCCCGGGTAGTACGGCCAGTGCGGCCTGTCCCACGTGCCGGTGGCGTTGATGACCGTCGCGGTCTCCCACGTCCCGGTGTCGGTGACGACGGTGAGCGGGCCAGTGGGTCCGTCGTCGGACCGCACCTCCCGGACCGTGACGGGCCGGTGCACCGGCAGGCCGAGGTCGTGCTCGTAGTCGCCGTAGTACCGGGCGACGACGGCGGACGCCGGCTCGGTCGGGTCCGGGGTGCCGAGCGGCGCACCGGGCAGGTCGTGGATCCCGTGCGCGGCGCCGAGGGTGAGCGACGGCCAGCGGTGCCGCCACGCACCACCCGGACCGTCGTTGGCATCGAGGACGACGAACGACGTCCCCGGCTCGTGGCCCCGCCGGAGCAGGTGGTACGCGGCCGAGAGGCCGGCCTGGCCGGCGCCGATCACCACCACGTCGAGCACGTTGCCTCCTCCGGTCGTCTGCCAGGGGAACCCCGCGGCGCGTGGGGCTATTCCGTCGCCGCGTCGGCGCCGCCGCCGAGCCGCGCGAGCAGCCCCTCCCGCACGCCCGGCCACTCCTGCGCGTGCGTCCAGTCGTAGAGCGACGTGCTCCCGCGCACGACGTCGTCGTCCCCGAGGACCGTGAAGGCAAGCCGTCCGGGCGTCGCGTGGGCCGCCTCGATGTCGTGCGTCATCGACGCCGTGGTGTCGGGGACCGCGACGGCCATGCCCGCCCAGAGCTCGTCGTCGACCATGTCCGCGAGCGCCGGGGCGTGCTCGACGGCGAGCGGGACGAGGCGGACCCCGTGGCCGGTGAGGATGGTGTCGTGGTGCATGCGGCAACCCTGCCAGAGGTGCCGGGCCTGGCTCAGCCTGTTTTCCGCGCGAGTGCCGTGGGCGTCGGTTGCGCGTGCCAGAGTGGAGCCATGGCCGACGAGACGACCCCCGACGACGCTTTCGACCCGCCCTCGACGACGCTCGAGCCAGAGGCCTACATCGAGGACGGCGTGTACGACGGTGTCGACCTGCGGGACGTCGACGCGTCGGACTCCCGGCTCATGGACTGCACGTTCAGCCGCACGAACCTCTCGGGCCTGCGGCTCGAGTCGGCCCGCCTCATGGACTGCACGTTCGAGACCGTGACCGCCGACTCCCTCGACGCATCGAGCGGCTCGTGGCAGACGGTGTCCGTGCGGTCGAGCCGCCTCGGTGGCGTCCAGGCGTACGGGAGCGAATGGGTGCGCGTGACGATCTCGGGCACGAAGATCGACTACCTCAACCTCCGGGACACCCGGCTGACAGGCGTGACGTTCGAGAACTGCGTCATCGGGGAGATCGACCTCACGGGAGTCCGTGCGAGCGACGTCCGATTCGTCGAGACCCGGGCGGACAGCGTCATCACCAAGAACGCCCAGCTGAAGAAGGTCGACCTCACGGGTCTGCGGATGTCGAAGATCACCGGGCTCGCAGGCCTCAAGGGCGCAACGATCAGCGCCGAGCAGCTCGACGACCTCGCTCCCCTGCTCGCGGGGCACCTGGGCATCGTCGTCGCGGACTAGCGCCGTGGTTGCGGACTAGAGACCGCCACCGGCTTCACGAGACGAGTCACCACGTACCTCGTCCGCCCGGTGTCGAACGCCTCGAACCCGCGCGACCCCTCGACCGCGGCGAAGCGCCGCATGAGCGGGTGCACCACCCGCGGGAGCCAGGACCCGATGAGCTCGCGCTTGCGGGTGTCGTCGCGCCGCAGCGCCGCCACCACTCCGTCCGTGACGTCCTCCTCGTGCTCCAGCACGAGCCCGGAACCCTGCAGCTGACGCATGAGCTCCGGCACGTCGTCGGCGGCCCGGAAGTCGGCGAACAGCAGCCGCCCGCCGGGGCGGAGCACCCGGCGCACCTCCGCGAGGAACGCGGGCACGGACGGGTAGCAGTGCGACGACTCGACGTTGAGCACGACGTCGAAGGATGCGTCCGGGAAGGGCATCGCCTGGGCGTCGCCCCGGACGAACCGCAGCCCGGGCGCCCGCCGGTGGGCGCGGCTCAGCCTCACCGCCGCGGCCGAGAAGTCGAGACCGACGACGGAGCGCGGCTGGTGGTGACGCGCGACGTACGAGCTCCCGCCACCGCGCCCCGACCCCACCTCGAGCACGTCGAGCCCCTCAAGGCTCACGTCGCCGATGGTCTGCTCGTACAGGTTGATGCACAGCCGGTCCGGCTCGTCCTCGGTCGACAGGACGAGGTCCCCGGCGTCGTCCACCGACGGCGCGTAGCCGTAGTTCATGAACGCCCACTCCGGCCGACGCACCCGCAGCGCGAGCACCTCGTACGCCGCACGCCACCCCAGACCTCGTCTGCTCACGCTCGCCCCCAGCTCGCCGTGGACACCGGCGTGCCGCCGGCGGTCCCCACACCCTGGCACACCGGGGTGCGCAGCAGCAGGCTCCGGCAAACAATTGCCTGGGCATCACAGCGCGCGCCCGGCTACGGTCGCAGACCCCGCGCCGCGACATCCGGCGCCCGTCCGAGAGAGCAGCCATGCACACCGAGTTCCCCGTCCCCCTGCCCGGCGCCCAGGCGTCCACCCTCATGTGGGCGCACCCCCACGAGGTCGAGCAGCAGGCGCTGCAGCAGCTGCGCAACATCGCGGCACTGCCGTGGGTCGAGGGCGTGCGTGTCATGCCCGACGTCCACCTCGGCAAGGGCGCGACGGTCGGGTCGGTCATCGCGATGCGCGACGCGGTCTCCCCGAACGCCGTCGGCGTCGACATCGGGTGCGGCATGATCGGCGTCCGCACGTCGCTCACCGCGGCAGACCTGCCCGACGACCTCGGGCCGCTGCGTGCCGCGTTCGAGCGCGCTGTTCCCGTGGGTTTCCATGCGCACTCGTCCCCGGTCGACGTCCGGCGCCTGCGTCCGGTCCACGCCGGGCCGGCCAGCGCCGCGTTCGTCTCCGGCACCGAGGCCCTGTGGCGGCGCTTCGAGACGCTGCACGGTGGTGTCCAGCAGCTCGAGCCCCGGGCGCGCAAGCAGCTCGGCACGCTCGGCGGCGGCAACCACTTCATCGAGCTGTGCGTCGACACCGACGACGTCGTGTGGCTGCAGCTGCACTCCGGGTCGCGGAACATCGGCAAGGAGCTCGCGGAGCGGCACGTGTCGATCGCCAAGGGCCTCGACCACAACCTCACGCTGCCCGACCGCGACCTCGCGGTGTTCCTCGCCGGCACCCCGCAGATGGACGCGTACCTCAACGACCTGCGCTGGGCGCAGGAGTTCGCGGCACGCTCGCGTGCGGTGATGATGGCGCTCGTCGTCGACGAGGTCCGGCGTGCCTTCGCCGGGCTCGACGTCCAGTTCGACGAGGCCGTCAACGTCCACCACAACTACGTCGCGGTGGAGCAGATCGACGGCGCCGAGCTCATCGTCACCCGCAAGGGCGCGATCCGGGCAGGCCGCGGCGAGCTGGGCCTCATCCCGGGGTCCATGGGCACGGGCTCGTACATCGTGCGGGGCCTCGGCAACGACGCGTCCTTCCAGTCCGCGTCGCACGGCGCGGGCCGGCGGATGTCCCGCACCCAGGCGAAGAAGCGCTTCACGACGACCGACCTCGCCGAGCAGACCGCCGGCGTCGAGTGCCGCAAGGACGCCGGGGTGGTCGACGAGATCCCCGGTGCCTACAAGGACCTCGACTCCGTCATCGCCGCTCAGTCCGACCTCGTCGAGGTCGTCGCACGGCTCCGGACGGTGCTGTGCGTCAAGGGGTGAGTGGGGACTCCTCACCGCTCCTGGCGCCGCCCCGGCCGCGACTGCGCCGGTAGGCTCCGGCGCATGAGCGACGCCCTGTTCACGAGCCTGTTCGCCGCCCTCGAGGCGGCCCCCTCGAACACCGAGCTGCGCCTGCAAGTGGCACGGCTCCTGCTCGAGCGGGGCCGCGTCGAGGACGCCGTGACCCACGCGGCGACGGCGCTCACCCACGAGCCGCGGTCGGCGGAGGCGCTCGCGATCCTCAGCGAGGCGACGTCGGCGCTGCGGTCTCCGGCGCCGGCTGATCCCGCCGGTCCGCCCGCGGCGGCACCCGCGGCGCCGACAGACGGTGCAGGCTTCGACTGGGACCGGGCAGAGTCCGACCTCGACGGCGTCGCCGTCCCGCCGCCCTTCGTCGACCCGGCGAACCCGGCGGACCCCGCCGCCGAGGGTGAGCCGCTCCTCGTCGCACCCGGCAGCGGGGAGGTCGCGCCCGTCGTCGACGAGTACACGACCCGCGTGACGCTCGCGGACGTCGGCGGCCTCGAGACCGTCAAGCGCCGCCTCCACGAGTCCTTCCTCGAGCCCATGCGCCACCCCGAGCTGGCGAAGGCGTTCGGCAAGTCCCTGCGCGGCGGGCTCGTCCTCTACGGCCCGCCCGGCTGCGGAAAGACGTTCATGGCGCGCGCCATCGCGGGCGAGCTCGGCGCCCGGTTCCTCACCGCGAACCTCTCCGACATCCTCGGCTCCCACTTCGGGGAGACGGAGAAGAACCTCCACGCGTTGTTCGAGCGGGCGCGCGCACTCACGCCCGCAGTCCTCTTCCTCGACGAGATCGACGCGATCGGCGCCAAGCGCTCGAGCATCGGCACCGGGTGGTCGGGCATGCGCGCCATGGTCGACCAGCTGCTCATGGAGCTCGACTCCATGACGGGGGACAACGACGGGCTCTTCGTGCTCGCCGCGACCAACAGCCCGTGGGAGGTCGACCCCGCGCTCATGCGCCCCGGTCGCTTCGACCGGACGCTGCTCGTCCTGCCGCCCGACGAGCCGGCCCGGGCAGCGATCCTCCACATGCACCTCGACCGGCGCCCCATCGCGGGCATCGACCTCGGCGAGCTCGTCCGCAGCACCGACGGGTTCTCCGGCGCCGACCTCGAGCACCTCGTCTCGTCGGCCGCGGAGCAGGCGATGCTCCGGTCGATTCACGCGGGCCAGGTCCAGCCGATCACGATGACCGAGCTGCGCCACGTCCTGCGCGAGATCAAGCCGTCGACGGGCGCCTGGATCGCGGCGGCCAAGAACGTCGTCGCGTTCGCCAACACCGACGGGCGGTACGACGACCTCGCGGAGTTCATCGCCTCCCGTGAGCGCCGCTGAGCCGTGACCGACACCGTCGACGCCGCGGTCTACCGCGTCGAGTCGTTCCTCGCGGTGGGTCAGGTGACCCGTGCCGACACCCTGGTGCGCGAGACGCTCGCCCAGCATCCCGGGGACGCGCGGCTGCTGCTCACGCTCGCCAGGCTCCTCGAGCACCAGAAGCGCTGGCCCGAGGTCATCGAGGCCGGCACCGCCGCGCTCGCCGCCGACCCCCGCCACGGGTCGGCCCACGCGGTCGTCGCGTGGGCCGCGATCCAGGTGGGCGACGCCGACCTCGTGACCCAGCACGCCTCTGCCCTTCTCGCCGCGGACCCGCAGCACGGTGTCGCGCACATGTGTCTCGCGTTCGTCGCGGCGACGCACCGCGGACCGGACCGGCGGGAGCGGGTCCGCCGCCACTACCGGCTCGCGCTCGAGCACGGCAGCGGGGAACCGTGGTTCTTCACCAACGCCGCGGCCGTCGAGCGTGCCGTCGGCGACACGGGCGAGGCCCGTCGGATCCTCGATGCCGGACTGGCGCAGCACCCCCAGGACAGGGAGCTGCTCGAGGCGCGCGCGAAGATCGGGACGACGGACGAGTCGCTGGAGATCATCACCGGCCTCCTCACCGGCTCACCCACCGACTCCACGCTGCAGACCACCTTCCATGCCGTGGTCTCGCGCCAACGCCGGCGCTTCCTCATGATGCTGTGGCTCGTGCCAGCGCTGCTCGCGACCGGGACGGCCCTCGTCGACGGACGCGGTCGCGTCGTGTGGGTCGCGCTCGTCCTCGTCGTGGCGGTGCTCGTCGGGTGCATCCGGTTCTCGTCGGCCGAGAAGCTGCCCATGTCGGTCCGCCGCGAGCTCGCGGCACGGACCCCGTGGCGCAGGGTGGTGCGCGGGTGCAGCACCGTCGCGATCCTCACCGGCACGGTGGGAGGTGTGGTGCTCGCGGGCGGCGGGATCCCCGGAGCGTGGCTGCTCCTGCTCGCGACCGCTGCGTGGGTCGGCGCGCGCGCCGCGAGCTTCTCGTACGAGGTGCGACGCGCGCGGAGCATCGACGAGGTCGCCGCGGCGAGCGTGGAGGCTGAGGGGACGGCGCCCGACGCGCGGTGGGCAGCCCCGGCCATGACGACGCTCGTGACCGACCGGACCGGTCGAGCTCTGTGGACGCCGGTCGTGCTCGTCCCGTTCGTGCTCGTGGCACTGTCCGATGCCGGCCCACCTGCGGACCTCGCTGCCCGGTCCGCCCTCGGTGTCATCGTCGCCGTCGTCGCGCTCACCGCGATCGCCGAAGCTGTCGTCCTTCAGCGCTGGAACCAGGCCGGGTGGTGGCGCCGTGTCCAGGCCGCTGTGCTCGCCCTGACCGCCACCGTGCTGCTCGTCCTTCTGCTCGTGACGTCGTTCGGTCGCCTCCAGGAGGCCACCCGGGCCTGGGGGGACGAGGAGCGCGACACCTCGGGCGAGACGGTGACGGTCCCACCCGGTTTCCACGAGCCCTCGACGACAGTGCCGCCGATCGAGCTCCCGAGGATCCCACCGATCACGGTCCCGGACTTCTAGGACCGCGCAGCGTCACCGGGCTGCGTCACCGGGGAGCGTCACCGGGTCGCGGGGTTCAGGCGTTCGCGAGCTCTGCGACGATCGCCTGGACCGGCGCCGGACCGCACGCCGACCCGCCCGCGCCGAGCGTCGCGGCCGCCGTCCCGACCAGCCCGGTGAGACCGGTCACCTGCGGCAGCGGACGAGGGTCGTCCACGACGGCCCAGCAGCCGTCGACGACCTCGTACTGCACGGTCGGACCGGCGGCGAGGTAGGACGCGAGCGCCCCGACCAACCGGTCGACCTCCTCGAGCACCGTCCCGACGCCGACGCTCGCGCGGATGGCTCCGGCGTCGTACCCGAGGCGGGACAGGAGCGGGTGTGCGCAGAAGCGACCGTCGCGCACGCCGATGCCGTGCTCGGCGGACAGGTACGCCGCGACGAGGCCGGGGTCGTGTCCCACGACGGAGAAGGTGACGACACCCACCGGGTCGACGGCGTCGGCCCAGGCACGCACGACCTCGACGCCCGGGATCGCTCCGAGCCCGGTGACGAGGCGGTCGCGCAGGATCGCCTCGTGCGCCTCGAGCTCCGCTGCGGGGACCGACGCGAGGGCGTCGCAGGCCGCCGCGAGCGCGACGGCGCCGACGACGTTGGGCGAGCCGGCCTCGTGCCGGGCGGGCGCCTTCGTCCACTCGACGTCGACGAGGCCCACCTGCCGCACGGCGCCACCCCCGGCGAGGTACGGCTCACCGGCGTCGAGCCAGTCGCGGCGTCCGACGAGCGCGCCGGACCCGAAGGGCGCGTACGTCTTGTGCCCGGAGAAGGAGACGTAGTCGACGCCGGTCTCCGCGAGCGAGAAGCGGCGGTGCGGGACGAGCTGGGCGCCGTCGAGGGCGACGCGCGCTCCGGCGTCGTGGGCGATCCGGACGAGGTCGGTGAGCGGCAGCGACTCACCGGTGACGTTCGAGGCACCGGTGACGGCGACGAGCGCATAGTGCGTGGAAGCGAGCTCGGCGCGCAACGCCTCGAGCGTCGCGGCGACGGACGACTCGCCCGTGAGGACGGTCGCGCCCCCGGCGCTGCGCTGCCACGGCAGGAGGTTGGCGTGGTGCTCGACGTCGAGGACGAGGACGCGCCCGGGCGTCCCGGACTCGTCCGTCGGGACACAACCGGCGAGCAGGTTGAGGGAGTCGGTCGTGTTGCGGGTGATGATCGTGACGTCGTCCTCGCGGGCGCCGACGAACTCGCCGATGGTCCGGCGGGCCGACTCATAGAGGGCGGTGGAGACCTGGGAGAGGTACCCGGCACCGCGGTGCACGCTCGCGTACAGCGGGAGCACCTCGGCGACCCGGTCGGAGACGGCGCGCAGCGCCGGCGCGCTGGCGGCGCAGTCGAGGTTCGCGTACGCGACGGTCCGGCCGTCGACGAGCGGCACGCGCGTCTCGGACCCGACGACGGGCAGACATCCTGTGGTGGCGATCGACATGGTGGTCCTCCGGAAAACTCCTGGGGGACCAGCGATGACGACGACCAGACCCCGCGCTTGCCGACGTCGGGCGACGTCGGCCAGGTCTTCACCCGGGGCACCCCACCGCGGAAGGAGGGTTGCCGGCCAGCAAGCCGGGGCTGTCTGCTGGCACTCGTGACCTGTCTCAAGGATCCGGAACGCCTCAGGACGTGTCAACGCGCGAGCCCCATTTGTCTTACATCCTGGACGGGCTGTCTCACGGCGGGGGTCGCGGGTGATCCTCGACCATGACCTACGCCGGAGACCTCACACCCCACGATGCCTGGGCGCTCCTCGCGGAGAACCCCGCCGCCGTCCTCGTCGACGTCCGCACCGAGGGTGAGTGGCGCCAGATCGGCGTGCCCGACGTGAGCGAGCTCCCCGGTGACCGAGAGGTCGCGTTCGTCCAGTGGGTGACCCCGGCCGGACCCAACGAGGACTTCCTCGCCGAGCTCGCGGCCGTCGGTGTGGAGCCGGGCGACGGGCGCCCGGTGGTCTTCCTGTGCCGCTCCGGCCACCGCTCCGTCGCTGCCGCGACCCGGGCCACCGAGGCGGGGTTCGGACCGTCGTACAACGTCCTCGAGGGATTCGAGGGTGACACCGACGCCTACGGTCAGCGGACCGTCAACGGCTGGGTGCGCCGCGGTCTGCCCGCGACGACGTACACCGGGGAACCGTCATGACCGACCGTGACCTCCGTCCCGCGACGCTCGCCGTGCGCGGCGGGCAGGTCCGGAGCAACTTCGAGGAGACGTCCGAGCCGCTCTTCCTCACCCAGGGATTCGTCTACGCCAGCGGCGCCGAGGCCGAGGCGGCCTTCGCGGGCGACGTCGACCACTTCATCTACTCCCGCTACGGCAACCCCACGGTCCACATGTTCGAGGAGCGCCTGCGCCTGCTCGACGGCGCCGAGGCCTGCTACGCGACGGCGACGGGCATGTCCGCGGTGTTCACGTCCCTCGCGGCGCTCGTGACCTCGGGATCGCGGATCGTGTCCGCCCGCGCCCTCTTCGGGTCCACCGTCGTGATCTTCGACGAGATCTTCGCCGGCTGGGGCATCACGGTCGACTACGTCGACGCCCACGAGCTCGACCAGTGGCAGGCGGCGCTGTCCACCCCGGCGGACGTCGTCTTCTTCGAGACGCCGTCCAACCCCATGCAGGACATCGTCGACGTCGCGGCCGTGTGCGAGCTGGCCCACGCCGCGGGAGCCGTCGTCGTGCTCGACAACGTGTTCGCGACGCCCGTGCTGCAGCGGCCGTTCGAGCTCGGCGCCGATGTCGTCGTCTACTCCGCCACGAAGCACATCGACGGCCAGGGCCGCGTCCTCGGCGGCGCGATCCTCGGCTCGAAGGAGTACATCGACGGGCCGGTGCAGAAGTTCATCCGCAACACCGGGCCGTCCCTCAGCCCATTCAACGCATGGGTGCTGCTCAAAGGACTCGAGACCCTGAGCCTGCGGGTCCATGCCCAGACCGCCGCGGCGCTGCGCATCGCCGAGCACCTCGAGACCCTGCCCGGGATCAGCCGGGTGCGCTACCCGTTCCTGCCGTCGCACCCGCAGTACGAGCTCGCCCGGAAGCAGCAGACCGGTGGCGGCACGGTCGTGACGTTCGACCTCGAGGTGCCCGAGGGCACCGATGCGGACACCGCCAAGAAGCGCGCGTTCGCGTTCCTCGACGCGCTCGAGATCGTCGACATCTCCAACAACCTCGGCGACGCGAAGTCCCTCATCACGCACCCTGCGACGACGACGCACCGGCGGCTCGGCCCCGAGGGGCGCGCCGCCGTCGGCATCGCGGAGACGACCGTGCGCCTGAGCGTCGGCCTCGAGGACCCGCTCGACCTCATCGAGGACATCGAGCGCGCACTCGGGCGGGAAGCTCGACGAGCGACCTGATGACGGGATAGCGCCGGTGCGCAGCCAGCCCTGAACGGTGCCGGTCGAGCCACACCGCGTCCCACCCTGCCGCGAGCGCGCCCTCGACGTCGGTGGCGGCACTGTCACCGACCATCACGCAGTCCGCCGGCGCGACCCCGAGCGCCTCCGCGACGGCGTCGAAGCACGCCCGGTCGGGCTTGGCCGCCGGGAGCTCCGACGATGCGAAGAGCCCGTCGACGAGCGGCGCGACGCCGATGCGCGCGAGCTTGTCCTGCTGCTGGGCGTGGTCCCCGTTCGTCAGGACGACCACGCTCAGGCCCGCTGCGCGCAGTGCGGCGAGGGCCGGCCCGACGTCGTCGAACGCGGCCCAGGCTGCCCGGTAGTGCGCCAGGTACCCGTCGAAGGTGGCGTCGAGCCGGCGGTCGTCCCATCCGGCCGCGCCCGGCACGAATGCCCTGATGCGCGCGCGGCGCTGCTCCTGGAACGTGCAGCGGCCCGCCCGGTACTCCTCGAACGCCTCGGCCTCGAGCGCCCGCCACCGGTCGAGGTGGTGCGCCGCCTGATCGTCGGGCAGCCCGAGCTCGACGCCGAACGCGCGGCACCCGGCAGCCGCCGAGCCGCTGTGGTCGAACAGGGTGTCGTCGAGATCGAGCACCACCGCCCGGTGCCCGGCACCGGGCTCCTGCGTCACCACGACGGGGACGGCCCCGAGACCATGGACGGCTCTGACGAGTCCGCAGTCGGCTCCGGCCAGCGCGGCCTGCCCGCGGCGGCCGAGCGCAGCAGGCGCACGCCCAGGTACCCGCACGTCGAGCCGAACGTCAGCAGGACGAACCCCCCGATCACGGCCGGGACGACGGTCGTCTCACCGCCGCCTGTGCGCACGGCGTTGACGACGACCGCGACGAGCGCCGCGCCGAGTGCGAGCGCGACGAGCAGGAGCAGCACCCCCACCACTCGCCCCAACCCGATCTCCAGCCGACCGACCTCACGGAGCGCCGGCCCGGAAGCGGGCGGTTGGGCGGGCGGCGCCGTCGGATCGCCGGGCGCCAGGCGCCGGTCTGCGTCCCTCGCGGGAGCACCACGCCCGAACGTCTCCTCGAACGGCTCGAGCCGGGCCTGGCGCCGCCGGCGCCGGCTCACGGACTGGTGGACGCTGAGGACGGCGACGGACGCGGTGCCCAGCACGAACGCTTCTGTCAGCACAGGACGAGGGTAGCGCCACGGTCGAGGCGCGCGACGTCGAGGAGACGCGCGGATCTCACCCCGAGCGCGACGGTCTCCCACCCGAGCGCGACGGTCTCCCACCCGAGTCCGCGATCGAGGCCGGTCCGGCGGGGACCGACGTGGGATGCCGTCGTCGGGCGCACCACCGGAGCAGCCGGATACCGACCACGGCGAGCGTCAGACCGACGATGGCAGGCACGGCCCAGACCAGGAGGATCATGACGACGCTGAGCACGGCCCTCCCCGCACTGTCCTCGACGGGGTCGGTGATGAAGGCGGCCACGACGGGCCCGGCCCCCACCCCGATCACCACCAGCAGGAGCAGCACGCCGAGAACGAGACCGAGAGCCGTCTCGAGGCGTCCGTACGGGCGCCGATGTCGGCTCCGGGACCGGGTCACCGCTCGAGCGTGACGCTCCGGCGCCACGGCCCCGTCAGAGGTGGACGGTCTCGTTCTCGCCACCGTCGTAGCGCTCACCCTTCCTCTTCGCCTTGAGCAGGCTGAGCACCGTCGCGACACGGCCCGGCCCCTTCCAGTACTCGGCCGTCTCCCCGTGCACGACGACGAGAGCGACACCCGGTGACAACGGCCCGTCAGGGAACCATGCCTGAGCGGACCGGCTCCAGTGCGCCTCGATCTGGAGCGGGTCCGTGACGACCTCCGCCGGCCCGGACACGGAGAGCCACGCGGTGCTCGTCGCGAAGGAGACGTTGGCCCCGGAGCCGGCGCGGATCTGCTGCACCTTGGTGCTGTCGAGGTCCGTGAAGAACCACAGGTCGCCGTCGAAGTCGATGTCCTGCACACCCATCGGGCGGGACACGAGGCGGCCGTCCGACGCGACGGTCGTGAGCATCGCGATGTGCGCGTCCTTGACGATCTCCGTGACCAGGCGCATCGTCTCGTCGTGGGTGGTCGTCCCGTCGGTCTGATCGGTCATGGTGCCTCCTCGGCAAGGGCTCACCGCCCGCTGCGGCGCGCCCGTGCCGTCCACGGTAGGCAGGGATCCGCCGGCCCGCAGGGCGAACCGTCGCGGGCGGCAGACGCCGTGGGCGCGGCCGGCTCCCGGCTCAGACGTCGGTGAGGAGGTGCACCTCGTAGCAGACCGAGGACTCGTGCTCCACGTACGGTCCGTAGCGGGCGATCGGCGTGTACCCGTGGGCGCGGTAGAGCGCGGCCGCCTCGACGAGCAGGTCACCGGTCTCGAGGACGAGGTGCGTCAGCCCGTCGGCACGGGCACGCGCGTGCAGCTCCCGCAGCAGGACGTGACCGAGCCCGCGGCCACGAGCCTCCGGAGCCACGTAGATCCGCTTGATCTCTCCGACCCGTCCCGTCCCGACCTCCGGGTACCAGCCGGTGACTTCCTGCACGGCGCCGCAGCCGACAGCGCGACCGTCCAGGCGCACGACGACGTTCGCGAGAACGTGCTCGCCCCTCGGCACCGGCCCGGGTTCCTCCTCGTCGCCGTAGCGCCCGGCGATCTCGGCGCGCTGCGCGTCACGCAACGTCCCGGCCTCGACGTCGTCCCACGGCACGACGTCGAGGGAGACGAGCCCAGCGGCCGTCAGGGTTGGCGGAACGCCAGCGCGAGGACCAGCGGTGCGAGCACCGCTGCCGGTCGAGGCGTCAGTCGCCGCCACCGCCACCGCCGCCGTCTCCCCCGCCGCCGTCCCCACCCGAGGAGTCACCGCTGTCGCTGCTCCACCAGCCCCCACCATCGGAGCCGCTGTCGCTCGAGTCGCCGCTCCGGCGGGGACGGCCGGCACTGGACGCCCTCCCACCCCACACGGAGATCGCCACGAGGCCGACAATGACGATCCCGACGATGCTGACCCCGATGATCTCCTGCATGTCCATCCGTTCCCGTCGTCGAGCGAGGCGCGTCAGGCCCGAACGAGCGTGCTGAGCACCGAGGTGAAGAACTTCAGCCCGTCGGTCCCGGCGCGCGGTCCGGCGTCACCGGCGGTGCCGAAGCCGACCTCGACCGCGTGCTCGGGGTGCGGCATGAGCCCGACGACGTTCCCGGCCTCGTTCGAGATTCCGGCGATCCCGCGGCGCGAGCCGTTGGGGTTCCAGCCGGAGTAGCGGAACACCACGCGGCCCTCGCCCTCGAGCTCGTCGAGGGTGTGCTCGTCGGCGACGAACTGGCCGTCCTGGTTCTTCAGCGGGACGGTGATCTCCTCACCGACCGTGAAGTCGCGGGTCCACGCCGTGCTCGCATTCTCGACCGTGAGGGTCTGCTCGCGGCAGATGAAGGCGAGGTGGTCGTTCTTCACCATCGAGCCGGGCAGCAGGTGCGTCTCGGTGAGGATCTGGAACCCGTTGCAGATGCCCAGGACGGGCAGGCCGCCCTTGGCCGCGTCGACGAGGGTCTCCATGATCGGCGCGAAGCTCGAGATCGCACCGGCGCGCAGATAGTCCCCGTAGGAGAAGCCGCCGGGCAGCACGACGGCGTCGACCTCCTTGAGGTCGGAGTCCGCGTGCCACAGCGGGACCGCCGTGCCACCGGCTAGCCGGACGGCGCGTGCTGCGTCGCGGTCGTCGAGCGTCCCGGGGAACGTGATGACGCCGACGCGGGCGTCGGTGAGCGCCCCGGTCACAGGCCCTTGACCTCCACGGCAGCGTCGACGACGTTGACGACGTCCTCGATGACGGGGTTGGACAGGACCCGCTCGGCGGCGGCGCGCGCCGCCGCGAGGACCTCAGGGGTGACGTCGCCGTCGACCTCGAGCTCGAACCGCTTGCCCTGGCGGACGCTCGTGAACCCGGTGAACCCCAGCCGTGGCAGCGCCCCGGCGACGGCCTTCCCCTGCGGGTCGAGGATCTCGGGCTTGGGCATGACGTCGACGACTACGCGTCCCACGGGGACTCCTCGTGCTCGGTACGGGCGCAGTGCTTGGTGCAGTGCGGGCTCAGCGGTGATCTTATCGCCCTCCTCACCCGAGGATCAGGGCCGTCCCCCGGGCTGAGACGCACGCGTTCCCGGGCGTCAGTTCTCGGCGCGACCGCGTCGCCAGTACCCCATGAAGGCGACGGAGCGACGGTCGATCCCGAGGTCCCGGACGAGGTGCCGGCGGAGCTCACGAACGACCGCGGCCTCGCCGGCTATCCACGCGTAGCAGTCGCCGAGCGGCCCGGTCTCGTCGGAGTGGTAGAACGGCGTGTCCCACAGGATGGTGGCGTCGATGTCGACGTCCTCCGGCTCGCTCCCGGCGAGCGCATCAGCAGCGGCGAGGATCTGCGCGGCAGCCGCCCGCTCCTCCTGCCGGGCCTGCAGGCACGCACGGACCGCGGCGTCGAGCCGTTCTCCGTGGGGGTGCACCGTGCCGTCGGCCGTGTGCCTCGGCAACCACGTGACCGACACACCGTCGGGCACGGTGACCGGCAGGACGTCGTCGTCGCCAGGGACCTCGATGTAGGCGTGCGCGCGGCTGCCCGCGGGCAGGGACTCGACGATCGCGCTGATCGCCGGCGCGGCCGTCTCGTCGCCGGCGAGGATGAGCGTCGTGGCCGTCGCGGGCGGCGCCCACTCGATCCCGCCCGCAGGACCGTCGTGGAGGAGGTTCGGTCCGTTGAGGACGCACGCGTCGCCCGGGCGGACGGTGGCGACCCAGCGGGCCGCAGGGCCGGGCATGCCGCCGTCGTCGGGGTGCAGGACGAAGTCGACGTCGACCTCGCCGAGCCCCGAGGCGTTGAGCACCGCCGGCCGGGTCGCGCGCACGGTGTACGTGCGGAACGGGTTGCGACGGTCCTCCGGGAGCGCACGCCACTCCTGGTACCAGGACGCTGACTGGAAGTCCTCGGCGCGGGGCACCGAGCCGTCGGGAGCGGGGAGGACCAGCTTGATGCGCTGGTCGAGGCCGTCGCGGCCGAACTCGTCGAGGTCGTGACCGGTGAAGGTCACGCGCAGGAAGGACGAGGTCAGACGGTTGACGCGGCTCACCCTGACGTCGAACGCCCGGTAGGCCGGCTGGGTGCGCTCGACGGTCGCGAGAGTGGTCATGCACCCGAGTATGGCATGCCTAACCTCGCATGGGTATGCCTCTCCTAACTTGAGCTTCGGGGCCTCCCTCAGAGGACATCCGACGCGTCCACGGCCAGGCACGGCCGGGCGCGCAGCTCCGGGTCACGCGAGGTCGGAGCCCGTGATCCGTCGGTAGGCATCGAGGTAGCGCAGCCGGGTCGCCTCGACGACCTCCGCGGAGAGCTCCGGCGGCGGCGCGTCGCCCGCGCGGTCCCACCCGGACGCGGGCGAGACGAGCCAGTCCCGGATCGGCTGCTTGTCGAAGCTCGGCTGGGCGCGCCCCGGCTCCCACTCGTCGACCGGCCAGAACCTCGAGGAGTCCGGGGTGAGCACCTCGTCGCCGAGGACGACCGCGCCCGTCACCGGGTCGACCCCGAACTCGAGCTTCGTGTCCGCGAGGATGACGCCGCGCTCCCGCGCGATCGCCTCCGCGCGCGCGTACACAGCGAGCGTGAGGTCCCGCAGGCGCACCGCCTGCTCGTCCCCGATCCGCTCGGCGACGACCTCGAGGCTGACGTTCTCGTCGTGCTCCCCCACCTCGGCCTTCGTGGCGGGGGTGAAGATCGGCTCCGGCAACCGCGAGCCGTCCACGAGCCCGGCGGGCAGCGCGACCCCGCACACCGACCCGCTCTCGCGGTACTCGACGAGGCCCGACCCCGTGAGATAGCCGCGAGCCACGCACTCGACGGGGAACATCTCCAACCGACGGCAGATCATCGCGCGGCCCGCGACGACGTCGGGGACGAGGCCGTCGCCCGGCATCGCTGACGCTGCGGTGGTCACCACGTGGTTGTCCACGAGGTCGGCGAGCTGCTCGAACCACCACAGGCTCAGCTGGGTGAGCACGGTGCCCTTGTCCGGGATGGGGGGCGACAGCACGTGGTCGTACGCGCTCACCCGGTCGGACGCCACGACGAGCAGGACGTCCCCCAGCGGGTGCACGCCCGAGTAGTGGGTGAGGTCGGGTTCGTAGAGGTCACGGACCTTGCCGGAGTAGACGTGCAGCCAACCCGGGAGCTCCGGGGCGTCCGCGGCGAACCCCGCGCTCATCGGACGCCGCCGACAGCAGCACCCGCCGCGGCCGCCGCCGCGATGTCGGTGCGGTGGTGGGACCCGGGCAGCACGACCGCGTCCACGCCGCGGTAGGCGAGGCGGCGCGCCTCGGCGAGGTCGTCCCCCACGCCCACCACAGACAGCACGCGCCCGCCGGCGCTCACGAGCCCGCCCTCGCCGTCGTCCGCGGTGCCGGCGTGCAGCACGTGCACTCCCGGCACGGCTGCGGCCTGGTCGACGCCCGTGACCGGTCGGCCGTGGACCGGGGCCGCCGGGTATCCGTCGGCCGCGACGACGACCGTCACGGCCGCGCGGTCGCTCCACCGCAGCCGCGGCAGCTCCGCGAGACCACCCGTCGCCGCCGCGAGGAGCAGCGCCGAGAGCGGCGTCTCGAGCCGGGACAGCACCACCTGCGTCTCCGGGTCCCCGAACCGCGCGTTGAACTCCACGACGCGCGTCCCGCGGCTCGTCAGCGCGAGCCCCACGTAGAGGACCCCGACGAACGGCACGCCGCGCGCGCGCATCTCGTCGATGGTCGGCTGCGCGATCCGGGTGACGACCTCCTCGGTCAGCCCCTCCGGCGCCCACGGCAACGGGCTGTACGCGCCCATGCCACCCGTGTTCGGGCCGCGGTCACCGTCGAAGGCACGCTTGAAGTCCTGGGCGGGCGCGAGCGGCACGACGTGCTCACCGTCGCTGATGCAGAAGAGCGAAACCTCCGGGCCGTCGAGGAACTCCTCGACGACGACGCGGGGGTCGCCGCCACGGTCGGGGTTCGCGAAGCACTCCTGGGCGTGACGGATCGCGTCGAGCCGGACGTCCGTGACGACGACGCCCTTGCCCGCGGCCAGCCCGTCGTCCTTGACGACGTACGGCGGACCGAAGGCGTCGAGCGCGTCACCCACCTGGTCGACGGTCGAGCACACGTACGCCTGGGCGGTCGGGACCTCGGCCGCCGCCATGACGTCCTTGGCGAACGCCTTGGATCCTTCGAGCCGCGCGGCGTCGGCGGACGGTCCGAACACCGGGATCCCGGCCGCGACCACGGCGTCGGCGACACCCGCGACGAGCGGCGCCTCCGGGCCCACGACGACGAGCTCGGCCCCGATCTGCCGGGCGAGCGCAGCGACCGCAGCACCGTCGAGCGCGTCGACGGCGTGGAGCCGGGCGAGTCGAGCGATCCCGGGGTTCCCGGGAGCCGCGTGGAGCTCGTGCGCGGGAATCTCCTGCGCGAGCGAGTGGAGGATGGCGTGCTCGCGAGCACCGGAGCCGACGACGAGGATCTTCACAGGCGGGAGTTTAGCCGTGGATGTCTCCGCACGATCGGCGCCGCTCACCCGACGGGATGAGCCGCTACGCGGTATTCTCGGGGCGGTTGGCCGCCCGCTCCACCGGCGGTCGATGCGTCAGAAGGGGGCGCTGGCCACAGGAGCGACCCGAGGAGCGAGATGAGTCAAGCAACGGCTCAGACTGAAGACGTGACCGAGCCTGCTGAGCAGGCGCGCTATACGCACGAGGTGTTCGTGTGGCGCGGCGAGGAAGCATTCCTCGACCGGACCGTCCCGTTCGTCACGGAGGCCGTCGCCGCGGGCGAGCCCATCATGGTGGCAGTGTGCCGTGCCAACGAGCAGAACCTCCGGCAGGCGCTCGGCGCCGCCGCCGACGACGTGACGTTCGTCGAGATCGAGAGCCTCGGACGCAACCCCGCCCGGATCATCCCCGCGTGGCTCGCGTTCATCGAGCAGCACCGGGCGTCAGGAGCCGCGCTGCGCGGCATCGTCCAGCCGGTGTGGGCCGGGCGCCGCGAGGAAGAGCTCGACGAGTGCCTCATCCACGAGGCCATGCTCGACCTCGTCGTGCCGCGAGACGCGCGGATGTCGCTGCTCTGCCCGTACGACGCCGGCGTCCTCGACCCGACGGTCCTCGACGAAGCTCGACGCATCCACCCCGCCCCCGGGAGCACTGCCGGGGCGAGCCACCCGGAGCCCGACGTCCACGTCCGAGCGCTGTACAGCCGGCCCCTGCCCGAGCCGCGCGGCGCCGTGGAGGAGGTCGAGGTGGCGCACGGCCGCCTGGCCACCGTCCGCAGGATCGTCGCCCGGCACGCCAAGGCTGCCGGTCTGGAGAAGAACGAGATCGACGACCTGCGGCTCGCCGTCACGGAGGTCGCCGCCAACAGCGTCGACCACGGTGGTGGTGGCGGACGCTTGCGCGCGTGGCAGGAGCGCGGCGCGCTCATCTTCGAGGTGCGGGACTCCGGGACCCTCGACGACGTGCTCGTCGGCCGGGTCGCCCCGACGCTCGAGCAGCCCCGCGGCCGGGGGCTGTGGATCGTCAACCAGCTCTGCGACCTCATGCAGATCCGGACGACCCCCGAGGGTGTCGTCGTCCGTGTCATCACCTGGCTGACCTGACGCTCCCGCGCACCGCACGGGACCTCGGCGGCAACGACGACGGGCGGCGACCAGGAGGTCGCCGCCCGTCGTCTGCTCGCGCTCGTCAGTCGATGAGGTCGAACCGCTGGATCGTCGCCACGCGGTCCGGGCCCACGCCGATCGACGAGATCCGGGTGCCGGACATCTCCTCGAGGGCGAGCACGTAGCGCTGCGCGTTGATGGGCAGGTCCTCGAACGTCCGGGCGCCCGTGATGTCCTCGGTCCAGCCGTCGAGCTCCTCGTAGATCGGCTTCGCGTGGTGGAACGCGCTCTGGTCGCTCGGCATCTCGTCGTGGCGCACACCGTCGACGTCGTACGCGACGCACACCGGGATCTTCTCGACGCCGGTGAGCACGTCGAGCTTCGTGAGGACGAGGTCGGTGAGCCCGTTGACACGGCTCGCATAGCGGGCGATGACGGCGTCGTACCACCCGCAGCGGCGGGGACGGCCGGTGGTCACACCGAACTCGTGGCCCGTGGCACGCAGGAACTCGCCCGACTCGTCGAACAGCTCCGTGGGGAACGGACCCTCACCGACGCGCGTCGTGTACGCCTTGATGACGCCCACCACGCGGTCGATGCGCGTCGGGCCGATGCCCGACCCCGTGCACACCCCGCCCGCGGTCGCGTTGGAGGACGTGACGAACGGGTAGGTGCCGTGGTCGACGTCGAGCATCGTCGCCTGGCCACCCTCGAAGAGGACGGTCTTGCCCGCGTCCAGGGCGGTGTTGAGCACGAGGGACGTGTCGGCGACCATCGGCCGCAGCCGCTCGGCGTACTGGAGCAGCTCGTCGACCGTCTCGTCGACCGTGATGGCACGTCGGTTGTAGACCTTGACCAGGAGGTGGTTCTTCTGGTCGAGCGCACCCTCGATCTTGGCGCGCAGGATCTTCTCGTCGAAGAGGTCGTGGACGCGCACGCCGACGCGGTTGATCTTGTCCGCGTACGTCGGGCCGATGCCCCGGCCGGTGGTACCGATGCGCCGCTTGCCGAGGAACCGCTCCGTCACCTTGTCGAGCGTCCGGTTGTACGACGCGATGACGTGCGCGCTGCCGGAGACGAGCAGCCGTGAGACGTCCACGCCGCGAGCGATGAGCGCGTCCAGCTCCTGGTAGAGCACCTCGATGTCGACGACGACGCCGTTACCGATGACGGGCGTGACCCCCGGCGAGAGGATCCCGGAGGGCAGGAGGTGCAGCGCGTACTTCTCGCCACCCACGACGACCGTGTGCCCGGCGTTGTTCCCGCCGTTGAACTTCACGACGTAGTCGACGCGCGAGCCGAGCTGGTCGGTCGCCTTGCCCTTGCCTTCGTCGCCCCACTGGGCCCCGACGACTACGACGGCTGGCATGGTTCCCCGCTTTCGAGCTGCCTGGTGATGGGCTCCGGCACACGCGTGGTCGCGCGGGCAGTCAGGTCATCCGGGCGGCAGTCACCCCGATTCCGCGACGAGTTTACCGTCTATTGGCATTTGGTCACGGAGCGGGTGGCCCGGCGACGGGGCTGGCCTGCGCGCCACCACCTCACCGCAGCGCGGCGACCTCCTCCGGGGACGTGCCGGCGTCGCGCAGGAACGTCGCGCACCGCTCGGCCTCGTCCACCTCTCCGATGAGAGCAGCGGCCTCGCCCAGCGCAGCCAGCGCCCGCAGGAATCCCTGGTTGGGCTCGTGGGAGACGGGCACGGGCCCGTGCCCGCGCCAGCCCGAGCGGCGCAGGTGGTCGAGCCCGCGGTGGTAACCCGTGCGGGCGAACGCGTACGCCGTGACGTCGTCGCCGCGGTCGAGGGCACTCTCCGCGAGCAGCGCCCACACGTACGACGACGCAGGCAGGTCACGGGCGACGTCGCCGACGGCGCGGCCTGACGCGATCTCGGCGCGGGCGGCCACGTCCGGGTGGTCAGCGGCGAGCAGGGTGGGTTCCGGGCCCTGCATGAGGTTCGTCGGGGGGCGCGTGGCGGGCGTCGTGCTCGGCTCGTTGGTCATGGCTCCATCCTCCCCCACCCCACCGGGCAGACCCACTTCGCCCGCCGCGCCGAGCCCAGCGAGGTGCAGCACCGCACCACGATGGTTAGAGTCAGAGGATGATCGAGATCGCGACATCGCCAGCGACGACGACACTCGTGATCGCCGGCGATCTCGATCTCGCCGAACGCGAGCAGTTTCCCGAGATCGCAGCACGGGTGGTGGGCCTGCGGCGCCAGCTGCTCGTCATCGACATGTGCCGGGTGACGTTCATGGACTCCACGGGGGCGGCGTTCCTCATCTCGTTGGCCGACTCCGGCCGCAAGCGTGGCGGTGCGACCGTCCTGCGCGGGTGCGACGATCGTGACCTGTTCGTCCTCGAGGTGTGCGGCGCCCTCGAGCTGTTCCGTATCGACCCGGATCACCAGTGCAACCCGGCGACGCCGGCGAGCGGCATCCAGCTCGCCCCGGCGCCCGAGGCCTGACGGCCACCTGCTCCGGGCAGGTGCGAGGGCCTGGCACCCACCGGATCCGTGCGCGTCCGACGTCTGCCAGATCCACCTGCTCCGGTCAGTGCCCCCCGGCCCCGGCCGGTCGGACCCGCGCCCAGACGATCTTGCCGGTGCCGCTCGAGCGCCATCCCCACTCGGCGAGACGCTCGACGATCTGCATGCCGTAGCCGCCCAGGCGGTTCGCGTGCCCGTCCGTGGTGACGGGCGGGGACGGGTTGGAGTCCTCGACCTCGATGCGCAGGCCCTCGCCCGTGTCGAACAGGCGTAGTGCGATGTGTCCCCAGCCGTGCAGGACGCCGTTGGCCACGAGCTCGGAGACGACGAGCTCGGCATTGGCGACGTCCCGCAGCTCCCACGCCTGGCAGGTGCGCAGGACGGCGTGGCGGGCGCGGCCGATCGACGCCGCCTCGCCCGGCAGCAGCCAGCGCCGCGACCGTGGGCTCATCCCGGCCGACCCACCGCGCGCCCCCGGGTCGGGGACCCGCACGACGACGACGGCGACGTCGTCCTCGGGCGCGTCGGCCAGCCGGGCGAGGAGCTCCTCGCCGATCCCCGCAGCGTCCGTCGCCTGCACACGGGCCGCAGCGTGGAGGAGCGTCTCGAGCCCTTCCCGCATGGAACGGTCCCGACGCTCGATGAGGCCGTCGGTGTAGAAGACCAGCGTGTCGCCGGGCCGCAGCCGCGCCGAGTCCGTGACCCGTGAGCGAGAGCCGAACCCGATGAGGGCCCCCGCACCACCGAGGAGCTGGGACACGTCCCCGTCCCGCACGAGCAGGGGCGGGAGGTGGCCCGCCCTCGAGTAGTCGAGGGTCCACAGCGTCCCGTCGTCGCCGGGCGTGGTCCGCAGCGTCGCGTAGACGAGGCTCGCGGACCGGGGGATCCGCATCCCCACGACGAGCTGGTCGACCCGCTCGAGCACCGTTCCCGGCGTCGTGAGCTCGAACGCATACGACCGCACGACCGAGCGCAGCTGGCCCATCGTCGCGGCCGCCTCGATGTCGTGACCCACGACGTCACCGATGACGAGGCCCGCCACGCCGTCGTCGATCTGCAGGACGTCGTACCAGTCGCCGCCGACCTGGGCGTGCTCGGACGTCGGCGCGTAGTACGTCCACACGTCGAGCCCCGGCAGATCCGCCTGCTCCGGCAGCATCGCGCGCTGGAGCGTCTCGGCGAGCTGGTGCTCGCGTGCGTAGAGGCGGACGTTGTCGATCGCCATGCCGACGCGACGCGCGACGACGTGCAGCAGCGTGGTCGTCGCGCTCTCCATCTGCGCCACGACCCGGAGCGCACCCCGGTCGCCCGAGTCGGGGTCGGCCGGAGGTGTCGTCACGAGGACCCCGAGCACCCTGCGCCGGCCGGGGACGGGATGAACGACGACGACCGGGACGCTCGTCGGGTCCGTCACGTCGAGACGAGCCCGCATCTCCTCCGCCAGCGTGCGCGCCGCACTCCGCGCCGGATAGTCCGACCGGAGCGGGAAGCCGATCGGACCCGCCGTGTGGCCGTCGAGCATCTCCGTCAACGGGTCGATGAAGGTGGTGGCGTTCTCCGGGGCCCCGGCGCTGCCGCCCGGGACACGCGCGTCACCGAGCGCGTCCACCTCGCCGTCGCCCGCGCGGGCACGGTGCACCACGCGGGGCTGACCGGTCCGCACCTGGATCCCCTCGGCGAACCGGAGGCCGGCCCCGTCATCGAGGAAGAACCCCGCCCATCCCGTGACGCTGCGCTGCAGGTGCGCCGCGATGTCGCGGAGCACGTACGGGTAGTCGAGATCGGTGAGGAGGTCCGAGACGAGCGAGATGAGGTCGAGGGTGCTCCGGGCGAGCCGCTCCACGGCGATCGAGTGCTCCTGCTCGTCACGCTCACGGACCTGCTGGGTGACGTCGACGACCATGCACACCCAGTACGTCGGCTCGTCGTCCTCCGCGGGCACGACGGCGACCGAGTACTCGCACCAGATCTCGTCGCCGTCCGCCCGTACGTTCCGCATGCGCCATGTGACCGGCGCGTCCCCTCCGAGCCGGGCACGCAGGGCGGAGTAGTCGAACTCCTCGCCCCCCGGTGCCTGCAGCTCCTCGAGAGAGCGACCGAGGAAGTGGTCCTCGGGGTGGCCGGTGACCCGGGCGAAAGCGGGATTGGCCCAGACGACGAGGGGGGTGTCCGAGGAGGCGTCGAGCACGAGGCTCGCCACCCCGGCTGCGTCGAGCGCGCGGCACCGGAGATCGCCGTCAGCCGCCGCGAGGGCGGTAGCGCTGACGGTGCTCGCCTCCGGCGTCGACGGGGTCACCTCGCTCCTCCGGTTCGTGCGGCGACATGGCAGGGACTACCCTCACTGCAGTGCCGTCCGACGGACCGCACTGCTCCGAGGTCACACAGGGCTACTAGTAAACTCCCTCTGGACCACGACACAATGGTCTTCTGCCGAAGGGAGTACTCGTGGGTGACGCTAACACTCCAGCCGATGGGGGGCCTGTCGACCCGTCGCACCAGAGCGACGATGAGCACACCGCCACGACCGCGACGGACTCCAGCGAACCTGGCACCGTCCACGTCATCGTCGGATCCACGACCGCACGGGTGCTGCTGTCGGGCGAGATCGACGCCGATCTCGTCGCCGACCTGCAGCAAGCGACGCGCGACGTCGAAGAAGCCGGCCTCCCCGTCGAGATCGACGCCCACCACGTGACGTTCATGGACTCCACGGGCGTCGCGTTCCTCGCCCGCCTCACGGCGATCAGCGAGCACCGCGTCCGGGTCCTGCGGGCCCCGCCGACCGTGCGCTTCCTCCTCGAGGTCACCTCCATCGGCGACCTGCTCGACATCGTCGACGATGCCGCGTCCGAGCACGAGGTACGAACGGTCTGACCGCCGCTCGACGAACGCTACGCACGACGAACCCACGAAGGGCCCCGGTGGAATCCACCGGGGCCCTTCGCGTGCGTCCGGGCCGGAGCCCGGACACGAGGATCAGCCGAGCTTGTGGCCGGCCGAACGCAGCTGCTGCGCAGCCTCGACGATGCGCTGAGCCATGCCGGCCTCAGCAGCCTTGCCCCAGGCGCGCGGGTCGTAGGCCTTCTTGTTCCCGACCTCGCCGTCGACCTTGAGGACGCCGTCGTAGTTGGTGAACATGTGGCCGACGACGGGACGCGTGTACGCGTACTGCGTGTCCGTGTCGATGTTCATCTTGATGACGCCGTTGTCGACCGCCTCGGCGATCTCCGCCGCCGTGGAGCCGGAGCCGCCGTGGAAGACGAGGTCGAACGGGTTCTCCTTGCCGATGACGGAGCCGACGCCCTCCTGGATCTCCTTGAGCAGCGACGGGCGGAGCTTGACGGCACCGGGCTTGTAGACGCCGTGCACGTTGCCGAAGGTCAGGGCGGTGAGGTAGCGGCCCTTCTCCCCGGAACCGAGCGCGCGGACGGTCGCGAGGCCGTCCTCGACCGTGGTGTAGAGCTTCTCGTTGATCTCGGCCTCGTGGCCGTCCTCCTCACCGCCGACGACGCCCACCTCGATCTCGAGGATCGTGCGAGCAGCGTTCGAGAGCTCGAGGAGCTCCTCGGCGATGATGAGGTTCTCCTCGAGCGGCACGGACGAGCCGTCCCACATGTGCGACTGGAAGGTGGGGAGCTTGCCTGCCTTGACCTGCTCCGCCTCGAGGGCGAGGAGCGGGCGGACCCAGGAGTCGAGGTTCTGCTTGGCGCAGTGGTCCGTGTGGATCGCGACGGTGATGGAGTAGTTCTTCGCCACCTCGGTCGCGTAGGCGGCGAGCGCGAGCGAACCCGCGATGCGGTCCTTGATCGTCGAGCCGGACGCGTACTCGGCGCCGCCGACCGAGACCTGGATGATGCCGTCGCTCTCGGCCTCAGCGAAGCCCTGGAGGGCCGCGGTGATGGTCGAGGAGGAGGTGATGTTCACGGCGGGGTAGGCGAACTTGCCCGCCCGTGCCCGGTCGATCATCTCGGTGTAGACCTCGGGGGTGGCGATAGCCATCGAATAGCTCCTGTACGAGAGGGGTCAGTGGGACTGTCGGGTCAAGTTTGTCACGGATCCGCAGGCCCGGTGCTGGGCCGTTCGACCTGTGACACCAGTGGGCGGGGACTTCTGTCCATCGACCTTCCCGGCCCACGCCGATACGGTCTGCCCGGACCGGGAAAGTGCGGGCCGAACGCCCATCTCGGACAGGAAGGCCCGGCGGATGAGCGGCACGACGGTCGACACGGAGGTGCTGAGCATCGGGTACCTCGACCCCGGCTCGACGAGCCATCACCCCATGGCGGCCGTGGTCGTCGGCAGCGCCGACCGGCTCGTGGGTGCGCCGTGACGACCACGATGACTGCATCTGGTCCGTCTCCCGCACGGCCTGGAGGTCGCCTGGTCAGCGCTCGCCTGGTCAGCGCTCGCCTTGCCAGCACCGTCGCTGTCCTCGCAGCCGTCATGACCGGTTGCTCGCCCACCCCGCAGGAGAACAGCACCATGACCGGACGCCCGTCGATGGAGACTGCCCTCGCGCGGTACGAGGAGATGCGCGAGACGGCGATCGCCCGCCTCGACGCAGAGCTCGGCGGCCGCGGATGGGCGGTTGCCGAGAACAGCCTCGACAATCTCCGGTCGGCGTGCGACGACAGCCGTCTCCCTGACGGCGAGACCGTCCACCTGACGCTCATGAGTTTCACGGGCACGTACGGAGAGGATCAGGAGCGATCGACCGAGATCGTCGAGGAGGTCGCGTCCGAGTTCGGCTTCTCGACGCGCACCACGATCGATCGCCCGGGCGAACGTGAGATCTTCGGTGAGGACTCCCTCGGCGGGTCCTACACGTTCGGTATGGCGACGAACACGACGTTCGCTGTCACCACCGGGTGTCACGTGTGGGACTCCGCCCCGGGTGGGGCCACGTAGCTCGTCCGGAGCGAGCGAGGACTACGTGATCCGGGCGTGCTGCTGCACCCAGGCGTGCATCGCGATCGCCGCGGCCGCGCCCGCGTTGATCGACCGGGTGGAGCCGAACTGGGTGATGTGCAGGATGTCGAGGCTGGCCTCCCGTGCCTCCTGTGTCAGCCCCGTGCTCTCCTGCCCGAACAGCAGGGCGCACGTGCGGGGCAGCGCGTACCCCTCGAGCGGCACCGAGCCCGGCACGTTGTCGATCCCGATGACCGGCACGCCCGCGTCCTGCGCCCAGGTGAGGAAGTCCGCGACGTCCGGGTGGTGCCGGACGTGCTGGTAGCGGTCGGTGACCATCGCGCCCCGGCGGTTCCACCGACGCCGGCCGACGATGTGCACCTCCTGCGCCGCGAACGCGTTCGCCGTCCGCACGACTGACCCGATGTTGAGGTCGTGACCCCAGTTCTCGATCGCGACGTGGAACGGGTGCCGACGCGTGTCGAGGTCCGCGACGATCGCCTCCATCGACCAGTACCGGTAGGGGTCGACGACGTTCCGCCGGTCCCCACCGGCAAGGAGCTCGACGTCGTACCGCGGGTCCGGCTCGCCGCTGGGGAGACGGGGCCACGCGTCGGGGCCGCCGGGCCACGGGCCCACGCCGACCTCGGGCGACGCGTCGGCGGTCGGGTCCTCAGATGTCATGGCGTCATTCTCCCGGCCCGGGCGGGGAGAGGCACCGCACAGCCGTGCACGCACTAGGTTTGCGTCATGGCACTCTTCGGTTTTCTCAGCGGCGGGAAGCCCTCGGCCGACATGGACGCGGCCCAGGCACGCGCGGACACGGTGCGCGCGATGTTCCCCCCGGGGGCCGACGTGTCGGTGGAGGCTCCCGACCGGCAGACACCCCTCACCTACTCGGTCGAGGTGGTCGGCGACCGTTCGCACACCTCCGAACGCCTCGCGGCGATCGTGCCGGTCCTGGCCACGGGCGAGGAGAAGTGGGTCCTCGACCTCGGGGTCAAGGACACGGCGGACGAGGGCACGACCTACTCCTTCATCGTGCTCTCGTCGGCACGCGTCGCGGTGCTCGACCAGGTCCTGCGGGCCCACGAGCACCTGTACGCGCGGCTCCCGGAGCGGACGATCATCCTCGACACGGTCGATTGCCACTACACGATCAGCGACGTGCCTCGCCACGCCGCCGTGTCGGCCGCGCGCACCGCCGGCGAGTGGTGGCGGACCGTCCTCGCGAGCGGCTCCGTCCTCGCGACGGAGTCGACCCTCTCGGTCGACGTCGGTGGCGACGGCATCGTCGCCGACATCTCGTACTCCATCGAGAACGAGCGGGAGTACGACCGTGCGACCTCTCGCGTGCTCAAGGAGAATGCCGGAGCGTGGAACGAGCGCGTCATCGACGCCTGGATGAACAACCTCGGCAACCTCGAGGCCCTCGCCACGCTCCCCGTCCCCGCCCACCACAGCGCCGACATCACGTTCACGGAGAACAAGCTCAAGCCCCGTCTGAGCGTCACGCACCACGAGACGCTCGACGAGGACGAGCGGGCGGCGGAGGAGCTCGTCGCGGCGATCCGCGCCAAGGACCCGGGGTCCAAGATCAGGGTCGGATGACGCCTGGCGTCCTGGACCGGCTTCGGCCTACCTCGGACGACAACATGACCATCCAGGCCGTCCACGTACCCTGGCCCTGTGACTACCGCTGAGATCCTCGCTGCCTCCGGACACGTCGTCGCCCTGGGACCCGAGTGGATGAACGCCGACTCGCTCATCGCGTCGTTCGGCACGTACGCACTCATCGGCATCGCCCTGGTGGTGTTCATCGAGACCGGGCTGCTCTTCCCGTTCCTGCCCGGGGACTCCCTGCTGTTCACCGCCGGCATGCTCGTCGCGCGCGACGACCTCGACTTCCCGCTGTGGCTGCTGTGCGTCCTGCTCTTCGTCGCAGCGTTCGCCGGGGACCAGGTGGGCTACTTCATCGGCCACAAGGTCGGACCCAAGATCTTCCGGCGCCCCGACTCGCGCTTCTTCAAGCAGGAGTACATCGACCAGACGAACGCGTTCTTCGACAAGTACGGCGGTCGCGCCATCATCCTCGCGCGGTTCGTGCCGTTCGTGCGCACGTACGCACCGGTCGCGGCCGGCGTCGGACGCATGCCGTACAAGCGGTTCGTCAGCTACAACGTCATCGGTGCGCTCCTGTGGGGGGTGGGCGTCACGCTGCTGGGGTACTTCCTCGGTCAGATCGACTTCGTGCACGACAACATCGAGTACATCCTCATCCTCATCGTGCTCATCTCCGTCCTCCCGGTGATCGTCGAGGTCCTCCGGGGCTGGTCCCTGCGGCGCAAGGCCGTCGCGGCCGTCGTCCCGGCCTCGGACCCCGGCAACATCGTCTCCAAGGAGAACCCGTGACCCACCGCGTCATCGAGTCCTGGCTGACCGACATGGACGGGGTCCTCGTCCACGAGGGCCGCGCCATCCCCGGGGCCGCTGAGTTCATCCGGACCCTGCGCGAGAAGGAACGCCCGTTCCTCATCCTCACGAACAACTCGATCTTCACGGCGCGCGACCTCCGGGCGCGTCTCGCCGCGACAGGCATCGATGTGCCGGAGGGGTCCATCTGGACGTCGGCGCTCGCCACGGCCCAGTTCCTCTCCGACCAGATCCCCGGTGGGAGCGCGTACGCGATCGGCGAGGCCGGCCTGACGACCGCGCTGTACGAGGAGGGTTACACGCTCACCGAGTCGAGCCCCGACTACGTCGTCCTCGGCGAGACGCGCACCTACTCGTTCGAGGCGATCACGAAGGCCGTGCGGCTCATCCTCGGCGGCTCGAAGTTCATCTGCACGAACCCCGACCCGACAGGGCCGAGCACGGAGGGGCCGCTGCCGGCGACCGGTGCGGTGGCCGCGATGATCACCCGGGCCACGGGACGCGAGCCGTACTTCGTCGGCAAGCCCAACCCCATGATGTTCCGCTCGGCGCTCAACCGCATCGACGCCCACTCTGAGTCGACGGCGATGGTCGGCGACCGCATGGACACCGACGTCGTCGCCGGGATCGAGGCGGGGCTGCACACGTTCCTCGTGCTCACCGGGTCCACCCGCGTCAAGGACGTCGACACGTACCCGTTCCGCCCGAGCACCGTCGTCGACTCGATCGCGGACCTCGTCGAACGCATCTGAGCGGGCGCGGGACTGACCCGCGTCCGTTGCCCGGCCGGCGCGCGCCTCTGACCGTAGCGCCCGCCGGCTCTCCCCCGTGGTCGGCTACCCGAACGCGACGACGACGATGGCGACCGCGACGATGATGAGCGCAGCGACCGCCAGACCGATCAGCATCGGGTGCCGCTCCACCCGGGACGTCGACCCGGGGTGGTACGCCTCGAGCGTCTTGGGCGTGAGGAGCTCGTCGTGGATCCGCGGGGTGACGCCGAACGAGTACGCGAGCCTCTCGAGGTCCTCCGGACTCCACATCGACGAGGCGAGCCGCAGGAGCTTGCGTCCGCCGCGGTCGCGCACGAGGAGGGTGAGCACCAGCCGGCGGTCCTGGGCGGTCGCCTGGAAGGGTGCCAGGACGGTCTCGCCGACGTCGCTGCGAGCGAAGCGGCGGGTGCCGAACAGGTGCCGGTGCACGACGTTCGCGACGTCGATGCGCACCTCGGTCCGCCGCATGTGCAGGAAGATCCCACCCAGGACGATGACGGTGACCACGACGCCCACGATCGCTGCGACGATCCCGTGGCGGAGGTACAGGAAGACGAGCAGGAACACGGCCGCGATGGGACCAGAGCCGATGAACTTGCGGTACTGGTCGAGCGACGGCTTGACGACGGCCTGTCCGGCGAAAGGCGCCGGCGGCACGGAGGGCCCGTCGTGTCCCGAGGGCGACCCGTAGCCGCTCGGCGGAGCGATGCCCGGCACGGGAGCTCCGGAGGGCACGGGCGCTGCCGCGGGCATGCCGTACGCCGGCGCTGCGGACGAGGTCTTGCCAGGAACCCCGCCTGGCGCGCCGTAGCCGTAGCTCGGGGCCGTCGGGGCTGGCTCGCCGTAACCCGTCGGGGCTGGCTGGTCGGGTCCGGGAACCTGCCCGAACGCCGGTGCTGCCGGCCCGGGACCCGTCCTGGGACCAGACGTCGGCCGGGCCGGGACCTGCTGCGAGGGATCCATTCCGTAGCTCATGGCCGGGAAGCCTAGCGGAGCGTCGGGGTCATGCCATGGGGAGGACTCCCCGGGTCCGGGCCCGAGCGCCCACGAGGGTGGCGTCAGGCGCCGAGGCTGACCCCGGCGAGGACAGCTGCGGAGAACGCGGCGCCGATGATTCCCGTCGTCCAGGACAGTGGGACGGTGGACCGCAGGAGGGACCGGGACGGGCCGCTCCCGCGCAGCGCGGAGACCGTCGTTGCCGCAGTCCCCCGGCCTGGAACCGTGGCCCGCACCGCGGCGGCGGCGTCGAAGTACTGAGCCGCCAGCTCGTGGCGGGACGCGGCGCTGACG
This sequence comes from Sanguibacter sp. Z6_81, assembly GCF_057180625.1. Classification (NCBI taxonomy): domain Bacteria; kingdom Bacillati; phylum Actinomycetota; class Actinomycetes; order Micrococcales; family Sanguibacteraceae; genus Sanguibacter; species Sanguibacter sp. Z6_81. Next base: position 294,597 of record NZ_JBXUFV010000001.1, read on the forward strand.
GTCCGGCAGGCACGGACGCCACGTCCGGTGCGCGAACGGGTGGCGGTCAGGCGAGGGGCGGACGTCAGGCTCATGAGGCGCACCCTACGGACCGGGTGAAATTGTGACGATGGGGAGAAGTACCCACGCTCCGGTGCGTCGCGCCGCGGCCGGGACGGGCGACCCGTACGATCCGTGCGCTGCACGCAACGGACCGCACCGTCCCCCTGCAGTCACAGGTGCGGGCGCCCGGGCCCACCTGCCCCGACGGCGCCGGCGAGGAGCCGCGTCGCGACCTCGATGCCGTCCCCCGTCGGGTCCCCGGGCCGGACGCTGAGGACAGCACCGTCGACGAAGCGGAGCCCGTCCGCTGTCGCGTCGTCGCGGTCCCAGCCTCGGGCGCCCTGCGATCCGCTCCCCGCACCCTCGGGGACGAGCCTCCCCGCACTCTCGGGGACGAGCATCGCGACGACGTGCCACCGATGGTTGCGTGAGGACGGGCCACGGCCCGTCATGTAGGTGTACCCGAACGACACCAGCTGGCGCCCGCCGACGGCACCGGTCATCACGTGCCGCACCCTGCGGGAGGTTCCGACGGCGAACGGCGGCCCGGCCCACCGGTCCATGAGCGTCGGATCGGTCCCGTGGTACGTCCAGCCGTGCCCGGCGGCCCACTCGCGCAGGACCGCGCCGCGCCGTCGTTCCCGCCAACCGCGGCCGCCGAGGACGACGAGCGCCAGGACGATCGCGGCGACCCACCACCAGGTCAGGACGTCGCCGGAGACGGACTCCCGCACGGCGGTCAGGCCAGGCCGAGGTCAGCGAGGCCGAACAGGGACAGGTACGGCACGCCGAGCGCCTCGATCTTCTCGCGGGCGCCGGTGTCGCGGTCGACGATCGTCGCGCAGCCCGCGACCGTCGCGCCGGCCGCACGCGCGGCCTCGATGGCCGCGATCGGCGACCCACCGGTCGTCGTCGTGTCCTCGACGACGACGACGCGCCGTCCCGCGACGTCGGGACCTTCGATCTGGCGCTGCATGCCGTGGGCCTTCGCGGCCTTGCGCACGACGAACGCGTCGAGATCCTGGCCGCGGCTGGCCGCGGCGTGCAGCAGGGCGGTCGCGATGGGGTCCGCTCCGAGAGTGAGACCACCGACGGCGTCGATCTCGGCGGTCCCGAGCCCGGCTTCTTCGAGGGCGTCGAGCAGGAGGTGGCCGATGAGGGGGGCCGCTCGGTGGTGGAGCGTCACACGGCGCAGGTCGACGTAGTAGTCGGCCTCCTTGCCGGAGGACAGCGTCACCTTGCCGTGCACGACGGCGAGCTCGGCGATGAGGTCACGGAGCTGCTCGCGCGGCGTGCGGGACAGGGTCGAGGAGTCTGGGTTCGTGGTCACGCACCCAGGCTAGTTGCCCGGTGCGTCGCCGCGCGTGCCCCTGCTGCCGTCCACGACCGTCTGCGCCGCGCGCACGGCGCTGCGTGGCAGGACGCGCAGCAGCCCGGCGGCCGCGCGGTAGCGCAGGCTCGGGGTGGAGATGACGGTGCCGCGACGCACGTCCGCGAGCGCGGCGGTCACGACGGCGGGTGCGTTGAGCCACGCGATCTCCGGGGTCCGCGTGGTGTCCATGCCCGCGCGCTCGTGGAACTCGGTGTGCACGAGGCCCGGGCACAGGGCGGTCGCCGTGACGCCGGTGCCGCGGAGCTCGACGGCCAGCCCTTCGGTGAAGACACGCACCCAGGCCTTGTGCGCGGAGTACGTCCCGGACGCGGTGAGCGCCGCGATCGAGGAGACGTTGAGGATCGCTCCGCGTTCCCGCGGGACCATCTGTCCCGCTGCCGCGTGGGCGAGGACCATGACGGAACGGACCATGACGTCGAGGGAGGCGATCTGCTTGTCGATGTCACCTCCGACGAACGGCTCGTGGACGCTGTACCCGGCGTTGTTGACGAGGAGGCTCACCGGGTCCGTCGTCGAACGCAGACGCTCGGCGACCTTCTCCGTCTGCTCGGCGTCGGCGAGGTCCGCCGGGAGGACCTCGACCCGGACCCCGGCGGCGGCCGTGAGCTGCCGGGCGAGTCGCTCGAGGCGTTCGACGTCCCGTGCCACGAGGACGAGGTCGTGGTGCGCCGTCGCGAGCTGCCACGCGAACTCGAGGCCGAGTCCGGCGCTCGCGCCGGTGATGAGTGCCGTTGCCATGTGGACGAGGGTACCGACACGCGCTGGACGGCCGGCGGAGGTCCGCCGCTAGCCTGGTCGGCATGTCCAGGTCCCCGTCCCTGCGCGCCGTCGTCGTCGTGGCCACCGCGACGTGGTTGTCCGCACTGACCGGGTGCGGTGCGGGGACCGCGACGCCGCCGCAGGTCCCCGCACCCATGAGCCCGACGCCGACGACGGCCGAACCGGAGCCCGGCACGCCGAGCCCCGGACCCGTTTCCGCCGACCCGCAGCTCGCCTCCCTCGAGAGCGAGACGGGGACCCGGCTCGGCGTCTGGGCCCTCGACACAGGCACGGGCCGGGAGCTCGCCTACCGCGCCGACGAACGGTTCGCTCACGCATCCACCCTCAAGGTGCTGGCTGCCGGGGAGGTCCTCGCACGCAGCACACCGGCGGACCTCAGCACCGTGCGGACGTTCTCCGCGGACGACCTCGTCGCCCACTCCCCGGTCACCAGCGGCCGGGTGGCGACCGGCATGTCGTTGCGCGAGGTCGTGGACGCCGCGCTGATCCACAGCGACAACACGGCCGCGAACCTCCTGCTGGCCGAGATCGGCGGGCCCGCGGGCCTGCAGTCAGCGCTCCGTGCGGCTGGGGACGACGTCACCCAGGTGGACCGCTGGGAGCCGGACCTCAACGCGACGGTGCCGGGCGACACCCGGGACACGAGCACTCCGCGCGCGCTCGGTACCGGCCTGCAGCGGCTCGCACTCACCGACGTGCTGGCCGAGGAGTCGCTCAGCGTCCTGCTCGACGGGATGCTCGCCAGCGGGACCGGGACGGATCTCGTACGGGCCGGAGCACCAGCGGGGTGGACGGTCGCAGACCGGTCCGGGGCCGCCGCCTACGGCACCCGCAACGACGTCGCCCTCCTCTGGCCGCCCGACGCCGAGCCGATCGTCCTCGTCGTCCTCTCGGACCGGTCCGAGCCCGACGCGGTGCACGACGACGCCGTGCTCGCACGCGCGACGACCCTCACCCTCGAGGCCCTGGTCGCCGAGCACCCCGGCGGGTCCTAGTGCGCGCTCCCCGCTAGCCTGTGGGCATGCGCCTCACCACGTGGAACATCAACTCGATCCGTGCTCGCGCCGACCGTGCCGTCGCCTTCCTGGAGCGCAGCGGCACCGACGTGCTGGCCCTGCAGGAGACCAAGTGCAAGGACGCCCAGTTCCCGTTCGAGGTGTTCGAGGCCGCGGGGTACGAGGTCGCACACTTCGGGCTGAGCCAGTGGAACGGCGTCGCACTCATCTCCCGCGTGGGGCTCGAGGACGTGGAGCTCGGGTTCCCGGACCAGCCGCACTTCGGTGAGGAGCCGCACCTCGAGGCGCGCGCCATCGGTGCGACGTGCGGCGGCGTGCGCGTGTGGAGCCTGTACGTGCCGCACGGGCGCGCGCTCGACAACCCGCACTACGAGTACAAGCTCGAGTGGTTGCGGACGCTGCGGGAGGACGCCCGCGGCTGGGTGGCCCAGGACCCTGCCGCGAAGATCGCGCTCGTCGGCGACTGGAACGTCGCGCCCCGGGACACGGACGTGTGGGACCTCGCCGTGTTCGAGGGCGCGACGCACGTGAGCCAGCCGGAGCGTGACGCGTTCGCAGCCTTCGAGGGCATCGGCTTCACCGAGGTGACCCGCGAGTTCGTCCCCGAGGACCGCAAGTACACCTACTGGGACTACCAGCAGCTGCGGTTCCCGAAGAACCAGGGCATGCGGATCGACTTCGCCTACACCTCCCCCGGGCTCACACCTGCCGTGACCGGCGTCGAGATCGACCGCAACGAGCGCAAGGGCAAGGGCGCCTCCGACCACGTCCCCGTCATCGTCGACGTCGCGACGGACTGATCGTCCGACCGTGCTTCCCCGTCGCCCGGCACCCGGGGAACGCCCATGACGTCGCTCGGGCCGGGCCGCTCCCCCTACGCAGCGCCGACGTACGGGCCCGCGGAGGGAACGCCCTCGCCCGTGCCGTCGTCGGCACCGGGCGGCACGCGGCGTCGCGGTGACGGCGCGCGGCGTCCTGCCGACGGGGCACTGCGCCCCGCCGGCCGGAACGGCCTCGCGGTCGCCGCGATCGCCGTCCCGTTCACGGCACTGGGACTCGCCGCCCTCCTCGGCGTCGTGTTCGGGATCGCCGGCCTCGGGCAGATCAGACGCGCTCGGGGCCGGGGCGATCGGCAGCGGGGTCGTGGTCTCGCGGTCGCCGGGATCGTCGTGGGCGCGACCGTCACCGCGCTCTGGGTGGCGGGCATCTGGTTCGTCGTCGACGCGGTCCGGTTCGGTGACCGCAGCGAGCTCTACTCCGACCCTGCTCGCGTCGACGCGCCGACGGAGATCTATCTGTGGGACGTCACCCCCGGCCACTGCCTCGACGCGTCGCTCGCACTTGGCAGCCGAGTCACCGTGACGCCCTGCGACGAGGCCCACACCACCGAGCTCCTGTCCCGCGTCCCGGTCCAGTCGGCACCGGGCGGCGGGTACCCCGGCCGCCCCGGGATGCAGCGCGAGGCCGCCGCCGCGTGCGAGAAGGAGCTGGCGGCCCTCCCACCCGCGTCGGCCACCCTGTTCCGGACGGTGCCGGTCGCCCCGACGTCCGGCCTGTGGGCCGACGGCGAGACGGAGGCGTGGTGCTTCGTCACGTCCAGGCACGGGCCCGTGACGGGGACGATCGCCGCGGACGACGTCGCTCTCGCACACTGATCACCCGCGGCCGCGCGATCGACGGCGCGGGGGACGGGCCCGCGGACGAGGACCAGCGACGATAGTCTTCTGAGAAGTCATCGCGTCCGCCCGGCGGACACGTCCCGAAGGCGGTCGATCACCCGTGACGTCAGTCCCTCCCCCGCCACCGCCGCCCGGGCAACCCACACCCGGCCCTCGGCGCGACGCGGTGCCACCGCCCCCGCCGCCATCGGGCACCGCCCCGCCCCCGCCCCCGCCGTCGTCGTCAGCGCCGTCGTCGTCAGCGCCGTCGTCGTCAGCGCCGTCGTCAGCGCCCGGGGCTGCGTACAGCGCTCCAGACGTACCTGCACCCGCCCCCGCGGCACCTCGCCGGGGACGTCGGACCCTCCTCGTGGCGGTGGGGGTGGCCGTGATCGTGCTCGTCGGTGTCGGCGCGTTCCTCCTCCTCGACCGCGGACCGAGCATCGAGCCGCTCGAGGCCGAGGTGACGGAGGAGGTGGAGGTGTCCTCCCAGCAGGTCGTCGTCGGGAACTGCTTCGACGCACCGCGCACGGGGCGCGCCGTGGACACGGTGACGGTCGTCCCGTGCGACGAGCAGCACCCGTCGCAGGCCGTCGCGGGAGTGACGTACGACGACGCCGACGACTACCCGGGGACGCGACCGCTGCGTGAGCAGCTCGCGGAGGTGTGCACCCAGGACGCCGTGAGCACAGGCACGTTCGACCCGGACGACCTCAGCTTCTCGTTGTGGTTCCCGAGCAAGGACTCGTGGGCCGACGGGGACCGGACCGGGCTGTGCGTCGTCACGACACCCGAGGGCACCACGATCGGCGAGAGCATGGCCGCGCAGCTGTGACGGGCGCCGGCCCCGGCGCTACGCCTGGGTGACCGGCAGGTAGACGCGGCCGCCGGCGTCCTCGAACTCTCTCGACTTCTCGGCCATGCCCACCTCGATGGCATCCACCGTGGTGAGTCCGTTCTTCTCGGCGTACTCGCGCACGTCCGCGGAGATCCGCATGGAGCAGAACTTCGGTCCGCACATCGAGCAGAAGTGCGCCGTCTTCGCGGGCTCGGCGGGGAGCGTCTCGTCGTGGAACGCCCGCGCGGTGTCCGGGTCGAGGGACAGGGCGAACTGGTCGTTCCAGCGGAACTCGAACCGGGCCCGGGACAACGCGTCGTCGCGCTCCTGCGCGCGCGGGTGCTGCTTGGCGAGGTCCGCGGAGTGCGCCGCGATCTTGTACGTGATGACCCCGGTCTTCACGTCGTCCCGGTCCGGCAGACCGAGGTGCTCCTTGGGCGTGACGTAGCAGAGCATCGCGGTGCCGGCCTGGGCGATGATCGCCGCGCCGATCGCCGAGGTGATGTGGTCGTAGGCGGGAGCGATGTCGGTGGCGAGGGGGCCGAGCGTGTAGAACGGCGCCTCCTCGCACAGCTCCTCCTCGAGCCGCACGTTCTCGACGATCTTGTGCATCGGCACGTGGCCGGGGCCCTCGATCATCACCTGCACGCCGTACGACTTCGCGACCCTCGTCAGCTCTCCGAGAGTGCGGAGCTCGGCGAACTGCGCGGCGTCGTTGGCGTCCGCGATGGAGCCGGGGCGCAGGCCGTCACCGAGGGAGAACGTCACGTCGTAGCGACGGAAGATCTCGCACAGCTCGGCGAACCGGGTGTAGAGGAACGACTCCTCGTGGTGCGCCAGGCACCACGCCGCCATGATCGCACCACCGCGGGAGACGATCCCGGTGACCCGGCGGGCGGTGAGCGGGATGTAGCGCAGCAGCACCCCGGCGTGCACGGTCATGTAGTCGACGCCCTGCTCGCACTGCTCGATCACCGTGTCCCGGTACACCTCCCACGTGAGCTTCGCGGGGTCGCCCTTGACCTTCTCCAGCGCCTGGTAGATCGGCACCGTGCCGACGGGGATCGGGGAGTTGCGCATGATCCACTCGCGCGTGGCGTGGATGTCCTTGCCCGTGGACAGGTCCATGAGGGTGTCCGCCCCCCACCGGGCTGCCCACACCATCTTCTCGACCTCCTCCTCGATGGAGGACGTCACCGCGGAGTTGCCGATGTTCGCGTTGATCTTCACGGCGAACGCCTTGCCGATGACCATCGGCTCGAGCTCGGGGTGGTTGCGGTTCGCGGGGATGACCGCGCGCCCGCGTGCCACCTCCGAGCGGACGAGCTCCGGGTCGACGCCCTCGCGGGCCGCGGCGATCCGCATCTCCGGCGTGAGGATCCCGGCACGGGCCCACGCGAGCTGGGTGCTCGCACCGTCGACCCGCTCGGGCCGCTCGGGCCGCTCGGGCCGCTCGGGCCGCTCCCAAGCGTCGCGCGTCGGGGCCAGACCCGCGACGACGTCGATCGCCGGGGCGTCCGGGGAGTCGTCCGTGTACGGGCCGGACGTGTCGTAGAGGTCGAGGTGCTCGCCGTTGCTGAGGTTGACCCGGCGGACGGGGAACGTCAGGCCCGGCGCGTCCGGGACGGGCAGGTACACCTTCGACGATCCCGCGATGGGACCGGTGGTGACGGTCCGGGTGGTGACAGGCGTGCGCGCAGCATCCATCGTGCTCATCGAGCTTCTCCCTACGCCGGCATGATCCGGACAGGTTCGAACGGTCGGCGGCGCTGAGCCGCCCTCTCAGCTCGCTGCTGCGAGCTCCCGTGCATGTGTGGTTGTCCGGACACCGTACCCCAAACCGGGCACCCGCTCAGGCAGTAGTCTCGACGATGACGACGCGCGCATCTCCGCGGCGAGCATCGTGGCCCACCACCGGCAGGAGCAGACATGCGTGGGACAGCAGCAGCCGTCTGGCAGACCGTCCGCGCCGAGCGCCGTCGCCTCGTCGCGGACCTCACCGGGCTCCGCGGCGAGCAGTGGCGCGCACCGTCGCTCTGCCCGGGCTGGGACGTGCACGACGTCGTCGCACACCTCGTGGACACCGCGCGCACCGGCCGCGTCTCGTTCGTCCGCGACCTCGTCGCCGCCCGCATGGACTTCGACCGCGCCAACGAGCGTGGCATCGCACGCCAGAGGCGGGCGGACCCCCGCGAGACGCTCCACGCCCTCGAGCAGGCTGCTGACCTCACCCGGACACCGCCGGTCAATATCGCGACACGGCTCGTCGAGGCGATCGTCCACGGCGAGGACGTGCGGCGACCGCTCGGCATCGTCGGGACGTACCCGCCCGACGACGTCGCGGCCGCGCTGGCGTACCAGCTGCGCACCCCCGTGTCGTTCGGGGGCGGAAAGGAACGAGCCGCCGGGCTGCAGCTCGTCGACGCACGCACCGGCGCCACCTGGGGGACGGGCGACGAGGTCCGCGGCGACCCGCTCGACCTCCTCATGGCCGTCTCGGGACGCCCCCTCGACCCCGACCTGCTGGTCGGCCCTGGCGCCCAGCACCTCACGGCCGCCCCAGGACCCACCCGACCCGGAGGAGAGTAGACATGGCCACGCGCGACGACGACCACCTCTGGACCCTGGTCCACGCCGAACGGGCCGCGCTGGCCGACGACCTCGCGAGCCTGGGTGACGATCAGTGGCGGCACAGCACCCTGTGCGGAGCGTGGGACGTCGAGGACGTCGTCGCCCACCTCGTCGCCGCCGCGAGCACCGGGACGTGGAGGTGGGTTCGCAGCATCGTCGGTGCGCGCTTCCGCGTCGAGGTGCACAACGACCGCCGGATGCGCGAGCACCGCGGGAGCACACCGGCCGAGACGCTCGCCCGGTTCCGCGCTGTCGTCCCGAGCACGACCGCGGCGACGAGCCACACCCCGGCCTACCTCGGCGAGGTCCTCGTGCACGCCCAGGACATCCGCCGCCCGCTGGGACTCTCCCCGACCCCGAGCATCGAGGCACTGACGCCCGTCGCAGAGTTCTACGCGCGGCGCGACTTCGCCGTGCCGAGCCGCACGCACACGGCCAGCCTCGAGCTGCGTGCCGACGACGGGCCGTTCCACGCCGGCTCCGGGCCCCTCGTCTCCGGTCCGACGCTCGCCCTCCTCATGACCATGGCCGGTCGGCCCGCCTACCTCGACGAGCTCACCGGCCCCGGAGTGCCCGAGATCCGCCGCCGCATCACCTGAACGTCAGGCGTCCAGTCCTGAGCTCGTCCGCACGGAGGTCCGGTCAGCGCACCGTGAGGACCAGGCCGCCGGACTGGGCCGAGCTGGGACCGGCCACCGCGTCGTCCGCGCCGTCGACGAGCACCTGCTCCGCGCCGACGTCGACCGGGTGGTCGACGACGACGGTCGCCCCGTCGCCCACCTCGCCCGAGAGCATGAGCCGGGCGAGCTGGTCGCCGATCTGCCGCTGCACGAGGCGACGCAGGGGCCGCGCCCCGTACGTCGGGTCGAACCCTTCGATGGCGAGCCACTCGCGCGCCGCCTGGGTGACGTCCAGGACGATGCGGCGCGACTCGAGGCGCTTCGCGAGCTCCGCCACCTGGAGGTCGACGATCCGTGCGAGGTCGTCGAGCCCGAGGGCGTCGAACATCACGATCTCGTCGAGGCGGTTGAGGAACTCCGGCTTGAACGCGTCGCGGACCGCCGCCATGACGGCCTCCCGGCGCGCGGCGTCGTCGAGCAGCGGGTCGACGAGGTACTGGGACCCGAGGTTGGAGGTGAGCACGAGGATGACGTTGCGGAAGTCGACCGTGCGCCCCTGGCCGTCGGTGAGCCGCCCGTCGTCGAGCACCTGCAGGAGGATGTCGAACACCTCGGGGTGCGCCTTCTCCACCTCGTCGAGGAGCACGACGGAGTACGGACGCCGCCGGACGGCCTCGGTGAGCTGACCGCCCTCCTCGTAGCCGACGTACCCGGGAGGCGCACCGACGAGCCGGGCGACGCTGTGCTTCTCGCTGTACTCCGACATGTCGATGCGGACCATCGCGCGCTCGTCGTCGAACAGGAAGTCGGCGAGCGACTTCGCCAGCTCGGTCTTGCCGACGCCGGTGGGACCGAGGAAGAGGAACGAGCCCGTGGGCCGGTTGGGGTCCGACACCCCGGCGCGGGCACGACGCACCGCGTCGGACACGGCCGCGACGGCGGCCTTCTGGCCGATGAGGCGCTGGCCGATGATCTCCTCCATCGACAGGAGCTTCTTGCTCTCGCCCTGGAGCAGGCGGCCCGCGGGGATGCCCGTCCAGGCCGAGACGACCTCGGCGATCTCGTCCGCGCCCACCTTGTCACCGACGAGGCGGGGCAGCGCGTCCTCGTCCGACTCGGCCTCCCGCTCGGCCTCCTCGGCTCCGGCCAGCTCCTTCTCGAGTGCCGGGAGCTCGCCGTACCGGATGCGCGACGCCGTCTCGAGGTCGCCCTCGCGCTCGGCGCGGTCCCGCTGGGACTCGAGCTCGTCCTTGCGCTTGCGCAGCTCGCCGACGCGGTTGAACCCGCCCTTCTCCGCCTGCCAGCGGGCGGTGAGGGCCGCGAGCTCCTCGCGTCGGTCGGCCAGGGTGGCGCGGAGCTCCGTGAGCCGCTGCTTCGAGGCGTCGTCCTCAGCCTTGGACAGCGCGAGCTCCTCCATCTCGAGGCGTGTCACGGCTCGCTGGAGGGTGTCGATCTCCGTCGGGGACGAGTCCATCTCCATGCGCAGCCGGGACGCGGCCTCGTCGACGAGGTCGATCGCCTTGTCGGGCAGCTGCCGGCCGCTGATGTACCGGTCGGAGAGCGTGGCCGCCGCGACGAGCGCGGCGTCGGAGATCGTCACCCGGTGGTGCGCCTCGTAACGTGAGTTCAGACCACGCAGGATGGCGATGGTGTCCTCGACCGACGGCTCACCGACGAACACCTGCTGGAACCGCCGCTCGAGGGCCGGGTCCTTCTCGATGCTCTCGCGGTACTCGTCGAGCGTCGTGGCGCCCACGAGGCGCAGCTCGCCCCGGGCGAGCATGGGCTTGAGCATGTTCCCGGCGTCGATGGACGAGTCCCCGCCACCGCCACCGGCGCCGACCACCGTGTGCAGCTCGTCGATGAAGGTGACGACCTCACCGTCGGACCCCTTGATCTCCTCGAGCACCGCCTTGAGGCGCTCCTCGAAGTCGCCCCGGTACTTGGCGCCCGCGAGCATCGCGGCGAGGTCGAGCGAGATGAGGCGCTTGCCCTTGAGGGAGTCCGGGACGTCGCCCGCGACGATGCGCTGGGCCAGCCCTTCGACGACTGCCGTCTTGCCGACGCCGGGCTCGCCGATGAGGACGGGGTTGTTCTTGGTGCGCCGCGAGAGCACCTGGACGACGCGCCGGATCTCGGCGTCCCGCCCGACGACGGGGTCGAGCCGACCTTCGCTCGCCGCTTGCGTGAGGTCGAGACCGTACTGCTCGAGCGCCTTGTACGTGCCCTCGGGGTTGGGTGAGGTGACGCGCTTGTTACCGCGCACCGCGGGGATCGCAGCAGCGAGGGCGTCCCGGGTGACCCCCGCACGACGCAGCAGGTCCGCGGTGGGGGACGGCGCCGCCGCGAGCCCGAGGAGCAGGTGCTCGGTGGAGAGGTACTCGTCGGTGAGGTCGGACGCCTCGGTGCGCGCGTGCTTGAGCACTGCGGTGAGGGCGGGCGAGACCGTCGGCTCCGCGACAGCGTTGCCGGTGACCGTCGGGAGGGCGACGAGGGCACGGCGGACGTCGGCGCCGATCGCCTGCGGGTCCGCACCGATCTCGCGCAGGAGACCGGGAGTGGTGCCCGTGGTCTGGGCGAGCAGGGCGGCGAGCAGGTGGACGGGCTCCACCTGCGGGTTGCCCGCGGCGGTGGCCGACTGGATCGCCTCCCCCAGCGCCTGCTGGGACAAGGTGGTCAGGTGAGCATCCATGGATCCTCCAGCTGGTCGTGCACGGTGTGGCTGAACTTGAGTCTAATTCACTCAACTTCGCCCTGCCAGGGATGACACACCCGACCAGCCCTCCCCCTCCCCGCCCCGGCTCGTCCGCGGGAACCGGGCAGACTGGGGAGAACTACCCTCACCCGCTCTCCGGCGGCTGCGCAGGGCCATGCTGTGGAAGAGTTGACCCAGCGCCGAGCAGCACCACCGATCCGGCCCGCCGGCTGCTCGCGGAGACCGAAGGATGACCATGAAGAAGATGACCGCTGTGGCGGCCACCGCCGCCATCGCCCTGAGCCTCAGCGGGTGCATGCGCATGCACACGGCCATGACCATCAACGACGACGACACCGTCAGCGGATCGATCATCATGGCCGTCGAGGACCAGGTGATCGAGGACGCCGGCATGACCACCGACGAGTTCTGGGAGATGTACGGCTCCGACTTCGAGAGCGACATGCCCGAGGAGATGACCTCCACGGACTACGTCGAGGACGGCTACACCGGCAAGGAGCTCTCGTTCGAGGAGCTGCCCCTCGACGAGTTCGAGGGCGCGGACGACTCGCTGTCCATCACCCGGGAGGGCGACGAGTACGTCGTCTCCGGCACGCTCGACCTCGCCGAGGAGATGGGCACCGACATGGGTGACCTCGAGGGCGCGGACGACGACGTCGCCGCCGAGATGCAGGACATGCTCGACTCGATCGACATCCAGTTCATGGTGACGTTCCCCGGTGAGGTCACCGAGGCCACCGGCGAGATCGACGGCAGCACGGTCACCTGGACGGCCGTCTACGGTGAGGTGCTCGAGATGTCGGCCCGCGGCCCGGTCGACGGCGGCGACGCACCGGCCGACGACACGAGCTCCGAGGCGGACGAGGACTCCGACGACGGCAACGGCTGGGTCCTGTGGCTCGTCATCGGCATCGTCGTGCTCGCGCTCGCCGGGCTCGTCACGTGGTTCCTCCTGCGCAACAAGAACAAGAACGGCGGCAACGGCCCCACCGGCGGCCAGGGCCAGTGGGGTCAGCAGCAGTACGGTCAGCCCGGCCAGCCGCAGTACGGCCAGCCCGGCCAGCCCCAGCAGTTCGGTCAGCCCGGCCAGCCGCAGTACGGCCAGCCCGGCCAGCCCCAGCAGTTCGGTCAGCCCGGCCAGCCCGGCCAGTTCGGCCAGCCGCAGCCCCCGCAGCAGGGGCAGCCGCCCCAGCAGCCGTGGGGATCGCAGTAAGCGTCCGCCAGGGCACGACACAGCACGATGAGTGACACCGGTCCGGGGACCACGCCGTACGCGGCGTGGTCCCCGGACGTGCTCGGTGACGAGTGGGTGGCTCGCACCCTCGAGCTCACGCCCGATGACGAAGGCCCCGTCGTCGCGACGCTCGTGCGGCGCGCCGGCACCCCTCGGGGGCGACGCGCCGTCCTGTACGTCCACGGGTTCGCCGACTACTTCTTCCAGGCGCACACCGCCGCGCAGCTCGAGCACCACGGGTTCGACTTCTACGCGCTCGACCTGCGCAAGTACGGGCGCTCGCTGCGCAGCCACCAGACACCCAACGACGTCCGCGAGCTCGCCGCGTACGCCGAGGAGCTCGACCTCGCCGCGAGCATCGTCCGGGCCGAGGGCCACACCGAGCTCGTCGTCGTCGGGCACTCCACGGGTGGTCTCGTCACGAGCCTCTGGGCGAACGCGCGGACCCGCCCCGGACAGCCGCGCGTCGTCGACGCGCTCGTGCTCAACAGCCCGTGGTTCGACCTCAACAAGCCGTGGTTCCATCGCGTCGTCGCGACGCGCCTCATCGCCGCCGCCGCGTCGGTCACCCCGCGACTCGTCGTCGGGAACCTCGCGCCGCACTACGGACGCGCCCTGCACGCGGACAGCGGCGGCGAGTGGACGTACGACCTCGCCTGGAAACCGCACGAAGGGTTCCCCGCCCGCGCCGCGTGGGTCCGCGCAATCCGCCGGGGACACGGACGCATCGCTGCAGGCCTCGACATCCGGTGTCCCGTGCTCGTCCTCACCTCTGGGGCGACCGGAGACGCCACGCGGTGGCACGACGCGATCCTCGCCACCGACAGCGTGCTCGACGTCGAGCAGATCGCCGCCCGCGCACCGGGTCTCGGCCCGGACGTCACGCTCGTGCGCATCGAGGGCGGAGCGCACGACCTCGCTCTCTCCGCGCGACCCGCACGGGACGCCTATCACGCGGCCGTCGTGAGCTGGCTCGACGAGACGCTCGGCCCGCGCGGACGCTAGACCGGGCTGCCCACCTGCCCGCGCGACGCGGAGCTCGCGTCAGCGTCCCGGTTGCGTCAGGCGCGTCTGTGCCTCAGCCGACCTCGTTCCGCGGCCCCTGCTCCTGGTCCTGGGTGAGCTCGTCGACGACGAGCTCGTCGCTCGGCACCTTGCCCGTGCGGTACCCCGCCCGGCCGACCATGTGCGCCGCGACCGGCGCCGTGAGCAGCTGGAAGACCGCGATGAGCACGAGCATCCCCACGACCTGGAGGTTGCGGACCCGCAGCGCCTCCCCCGTGAGCAGGAGGATGAGGCCGAGCACCTGCGGCTTGGTCCCCGCGTGCATGCGGGCCAGGAGGTTCGGGAACCTCAGTACGCCCACCCCCGCAGCGAACGCGAGGAACGCCCCGGAGAGCAGGCACACCGCCGCCGCGACGTCCGCCACCACCGACCAGCTCATCGGTCACCCACCTCGTCGTCGTCCGTCGCAGCAACCGGCGCGTGCAGGGCGTCGTCATCCGTCGCGGCGCCCCGGAGGCCGGCCTCAGCGGCGTCCTTCTCCGCCTCCTCGAGCGCGAGCTCCTCGGGCGTCCGGATGCGCCCCTCACCCTCCGGCTCGATCGCGGCGAACCGCGCGATGGCCACGGACCCGACGAAGCCGACCATCGCGAGGACCACGAGGACCGGCAGGGTGTCCGTGCGCCGGGTCAGGGCCGACTCGACGACGATCGCGCCGACGACAGCGGTGACGAACACGTCGAGCGCGACCGTGCGGTCGAGCATGCTCGGCCCACGCTCGGCCCGGACGAGTGCGAGGATCGCGGCACCGGCGAGCAGCACCCCGCAGATGATGGCGACGGCGGTCATGGGCGCACCTCCGGGCTGGACGGGGCGGGCGCGGGCCGCCCGCGCGTGGGCCTCGGGCTGACCCCGGCACGGCTCAGCTCCTCGTCGGACGCCAGGGCGCGCAGCACGCGACGCTCGAGCGACAGGACGTCCGAGCGGACCTTCTCGATCCCGCCGTACGCCTCGATGTCGAGCACGTGCAGGTAGAGCATCCCGGTGAGCCGGTGCGCCTCGATGACGAGGGACCCGGGCACGAGGGAGCTGAGCTCCGCGACAAGGGTGAGGTAGAGGTCGGAGGAGCTGCGCAGCCGCACCCCGACCACGGCGCCCCGCGGCACGTGACCGAACCGGAACGCCTGCAGGCTCACCTGGACCGACGCGACGACGAGGTCGAGACCGAACTTCGCGACGAGGACGAGCAGGCTCAGCGGGCGCACCGTGCCGTGGTACCCGATCGGGGGCAACGGCATCAGGAGGGTCACGCAGAGCCCGATCGCGAGACCCGACACGACGTTCGCCCACGACAGGTCGCCCCACAGCAGCACCCAGACGAGCGCGAGCCCGACGATGGCGGGCCACTGGGCGGCGAGCCGTCGGCGACGACGATGGATCGTCATGCGTCCTCCTCAGCGGTCTCGGTCGACTCCCCCTGGCCCCGGCCGTCGGAGCCGAGCACCTCGTCGATGTAGTTCGCCGGGTCGAGCAGCGTCTTCCCGGCACGGTCCGCGTAGGAGTACAGGGGTCCGGCGACGACGGTGAGCGCCAGGCCGAGCGCCACGAGGACCGCCGTGGGGCCCACCATCGTGCGCGGCAACGTGGCGTCGGGGATCTCCTCCGGCGGCGTCTGCCAGAACGCCTTGTTCCACGCCTTGACGATCGCGTACAGCGTGAGCAGCGACGTCACGACGCTCCCGATGACGAGCGTGTACGCCAGGGGGGTGCCGTGGGCGACGCCGGCCTCGAGCAGTCCCACCTTGCCGAGGAACCCGGACATGGGCGGAATCCCTGCGAGGTTCATCGCCGGGATGAAGAACAGCACCGCGAGGCCGGGAGCGATCTTCGCGAGCCCACCGAGCCGGTCGAGCGACGTCGTGCCGCCACGACGCTCCACGAGGCCGACGACGAGGAAGAGCGTCGTCTGGACGGTGATGTGGTGGGCCACGTAGAAGATCGAGGCACCCAGCCCGGCCTGGCTCGCGAGAGCGATGCCGAAGATCATGTACCCGATGTGGCTCACGAGGGTGAACGACAGCAGTCGTTTGATGTCGTTCTGCGCGACCGCGCCGAGGATCCCGACGATCATCGTCGCGAGCGAGAGCCACAGCAGCACCGTGTCGAGGCGCCCGTCCGGGAACAGCAGCGTCTGGGTCCGCATGATCGCGTACACGCCGACCTTGGTGAGCAGGCCCGCGAAGACCGCGGTGACCGGAGCCGGGGCGGTCGGGTAGGAGTCCGGCAGCCAGGCCGACAGCGGGAAGATCGCGGCCTTGATGCCGAACGCGAGCAGCAGCATGAGCTGGAGCGTCAGCCGCACCCCCGAGTCGATCTCGGGGAGCCGTTGGGCCAGCTGCGCCATGTTCACCGTGCCGGTCGCGGCATAGATGAGGGCGATCGCGACGAGGAAGATGATCGACGACAGCAGGGCCACGACGACGTAGATCGACCCCGCGCGGATGCGCTCGCCCGTCCCCCCGAGAGTGAGCAGCACGTAGCTCGCCGCGAGGAGGATCTCGAAGCCGACGTAGAGGTTGAACAGGTCCCCTGCCAGGAAGGCGTTGGACACGCCTGCCGCGAGGACGAGGTATGTCGGGTGGTAGATGGAGACCGGTGCCGCCTCGTCGCCGTCGCTCACACCCTGACCGAGCGAGTACAGCAGGACGCAGAGCATCACGGTGCTCGAGACGACGAGCATGAGCGAGGAGAGGCGGTCGGCGACGAGGTTGATGCCGACCGGCGCCGACCATCCGCCGACGTCGACGACGACCGGTCCGGAGTCGGCGAGCACGAGCAGCGCCGCGCCGGCGGCGAGCATGAGGGTGAGCGCGACGACGCTGATGACCCGCTGCGCCCGCGGGTGCCGGTACATCGCGAGGGCGAGCCCGGCCGCGAACAGCGGCATGACGACCGGCAGGGGGACGAGCCAGGACATGTCGTTCATACGGTCGGCCGTCCCGTCTCGTCGCGCGCCGCGGCGGCTTCCTCGTCGATGGTCTCCGTGCTCTCACCGGCGTCGAGGTCCGTGAAGGACGGTGCGTTCTTCGCGGCGAGCCGCACGATGCGGCGGTCCTCGACGTCGTCCTGGACCTCGTCGTTGCCGTTGAGCTGCCACGACCGGTACGCCATGGCCAGCACGAACGCCGTGAGCGCGAGGGTGATGACGATCGCGGTGAGCACCATCGCCTGCGGCAGGGGGTCGCTCATGTCCGCGGTCTCGGTGACCCCCACGAGCGGGGCATGGCCCGCCCGCCCGCTCGCCACGAGGAACAGGAGGTTCGCGCCGTTGCCGAGCAGGATGAAGCCGAGCAGCACACGGGTGAGGCTGCGCTCGAGGAGCAGGTACACCCCGGAGATGAAGAGCGCGCCGATCGCGAGCACGAGCACGATGTTGGGGCTCATGTCGATGTTCACTGCTCCACCTCCGCGTCAGCGCTCTCCGGTTCGGAGCCCAGGTCCTCCGTGTCGGAGTCCGAGCCGTCGGCGTGCCTGTCAATCTCGACGCCGAGGGTGCGCAGGATGTCGAGGATGAGGCCGATGACGACGAGCAGCACCCCGAGGTCGAAGAACAACGAGGTGACGAGCTTGACGTGGCCCAGCAGCGGGACGTCGACCTCGAGGATGACGCTCTGCAGCACCTCCGCGCCGAGGATGAGGGCGAAGAGGCCGACGCCGGCAGACAGGAAGAGCCCCGTGCCGAGCAGCAGACCGGGCTGCACCGGCAGGGCCTCGCCGAGCTCGTACCTGCCACCTGCGAGGTAGCGGATGATCAGCGCGATCCCGACGACGATCCCTGCGGCGAAACCACCCCCGGGTGCGTTGTGGCCGGAGAACAGGAGGAACAGCGCGAAGACGATCATCGAGTGGAACAGCAGCCGGGTGACGACCTCGAAGATCACCGAGCGGCGGACGGGAGCGAGCGTCCGTCCGCCCGGGAGCCACACCCGGTGCCGGGCGGAGTTCGGAAGGGGCGCGACGGGCTTCGCCTCCAGGCTCGCGAACGACCGGGGGTCCCGGGCGTCGACGTTGCTGCCGTCCGCGGGCTCGGCCCATCCCTTGTGGTACCACGACGAGCTCTCGTCGCTCACCGGCTGGGCGCGCAGGATCTCCCCGCCGCGACGCCGGATGAACACGAGCGACGCGACACCGGTCGCTGCGACGAGCAGCACCGAGATCTCCCCCATCGTGTCCCAGGCGCGGATGTCGACGAGCGTGACGTTGACGATGTTGCGTCCGCCGCCGAACTCGTAGGCCTCCTCGGGGAAGTCCACCGAGACGGGGTCGTGGATGCGGACGCCCGGCGCGACGAGCGCGAGCCCCATGACGACGACACCCACCGCGACCGCGATGGCCAGCCGCACCCACCGGGTCATGGCGAGCGGCCGGTAGGAGAAGTACGGCGGAAGCCGGCGCAGGACGAGCACCATGACGACGAGCGTCACCGTCTCGACGAGCACCTGCGTGAGCGCGAGGTCCGGTGCACCGTGCAGGAGGAACAGCAGCGCGACGGCGTACCCCGCGAAGCCCACGAGGAGCACGGCCTTGAGGCGGCGGCGCGAGCGTGCCGCGAGGGTCACGGCGACGATGATGATGAGCACCGGCGCGACCTGCGCCGGGGTGTCCCAGAGCCGGACCGCGTCGGGCGGGTCCGTCTGCGTGAGGAGCACGACGCCCGGCCCCGCGACGAGCACCATGAGGATCGCGCCGAGGTAGAACGGGAGCGAGCCGCGCTGCGTCAGGGCGGTGACGTCGGCAGCGAAGTCGTCGAGCACACGCATGAACCGGCGGTACGCGCGGTCGGCGTCGCCGACGTGCGGCAGGGCGGCCTGGAGACGCTCGACGGCGCGGCGCCGCCAGAACAGCAGCGCGCCGGTACCGAGGATGAGCGCTGTGAGCCCGAGCGCCGGCCCGACGCCCGCCCACAGGACGAGGTGGCCGTCGTCGCCCGAGGGGTAGAGCTTGGCCTGGGGCTGGAGCAACGCGTCGCCCACCTGGGGCACGAGGGCGGCCGCCAGGCCGCCGATCGCGAGCACGAGTGGCGGCAGGACGAGGAGCAGCGGCTGCCGGGAGATCTCCGTGGGGTCGATGAGCCCGGTCTCGACCTCGCCGCCCTCCGGGGTGCGCGGCGCGATGGCGATCGCGGGGTTGTCGGACTTCGAGGCGAACGCGCCCCAGAAGAACCGCAGCCCGTAGGCGACGGTGAGGATGGAGCCGAGCACGACGGCCACGATGACCACCCACCCGACCCACGGTTCGCCGCCCGGGACGCCGTCGTGCAGCAGGGACTCGAGGAGCGACTCCTTCGCGACGTAGCCGGCAAACGGCGGCAGGCCGATCATCGACGCCGTCGCGAGCCCACCGGCGACGGCGGTCATGGGCAGAGCGCGCCCGACGCCGGTGAGGCGCCGCAGGTCGCGGGTGCCGGTCGCGGCGTCGATGACGCCGACGGTGAGGAAGAGCGCCGCCTTGAACATCGCGTGCGCGCCGATCATGGCGAGCCCGGCGAGCGCGGCGCCCCGCGTGCCGAGCCCGACGAGCAGCACGATGAGCCCCAGCTGGCTCACGGTGCCGTACGCGAGGACGAGCTTGAGGTCGTTCTGCCGCAACGCCCGGTACCCCCCGAGCAGCAGCGTGCCGCAGCCGAGGACGACGATGATCCCGACCCAGACGGACAGGTCGGAGTAGGCGGGCGCGAACCGGGCGACGAGGTAGACGCCGGCCTTGACCATGGCCGCGGCGTGCAGGTAGGCGCTGACCGGCGTGGGTGCAGCCATCGCCGCGGGCAACCAGAAGTGCACCGGGATGAGCGCGGACTTCGTCGCGGCACCCACGAGCAGGCACACGACGGCGGCGGTGACCGCGGTGCCCGCGGGCGGGTCGGCGAGGAGACCGGAGAGGCTGAACCCGGTGGGTGCGGTCATGCCGAGGATCACCACCCCCACGAGCATCGCCAGACCGCCCGCGGTCGTGATGACGATGGCCTGCATGCCCGCCCGGCGGCTCGCCTTGCGGTCGTGGTAGTGACCGATGAGCAGGTAGGAGAAGACGGTCGTGAGCTCCCAGAAGACGAACAGCAGGAGCATGTCGTCCGCGGTGACGAGGCCCACCATCGAGCCCGCGAACGCGACGAGGATCCCGCCGAACCGCCCGAGCGACGAGGCTGCGGCGGCGAAGTACGCGGAGCAGTAGGCGAGCACGAGGGCACCGACGCCACCGACGATGACGAGCATGAGCCACGACAACGTGTCCATGCGGAAGGAGATCTCCATGCCGAGCACGGGGATCCACTCGATCATCTCGACCGGGTGCTCCCCGTCCATGACGCGGCCGGTCCAGGTGAGGGCGTAGACGGAGGCCGACGCGGGCGCGAGCGCCATGAGGAGGAACGCTCTGCGGCCCAACCAGGAGACGAGAGCGGGCGCGGCTAGTGCCAAGACAACGTGGGCAACGAGCAGTATCAGCACGTCCGCTCCGTCCTGTTGGGCGGTGGTCGGTCAACCCACGCTGCGCCGGGGCACGGCGCACCTGTGGGGGGTGTGGAGTTGTGGAGGTTCCCGAAGAGTTTACCAACCGTTGAAGCAGGTCAGCGCGCGAGGAAAGCGGTCCTCACGGGGAGAAGCGTCACATGCCGGTCGGGGACCTCAGAGGTCCTCGGGGTCGAGGAGGAACTCGTCCTGGTCGACGACGAGCCCACCCACGGCTCCGTGCACGGCGCGAGCGAGTCGCGCGACGACGCCTGCGGCGCGCGTCCGCGAACGTCGCAGGTCGAACGACGGCACCTCGCGCTGCCAGTCGACGAGGTCCTCGGGGGTCCACCGGACGAGGTACGCGACAGCTCCCTGCGCTGCCCACGAGCAACCGCTGAGAGCCGTCGGGACGGTCTCCACGCCGCCGACCTCGACGGTGACGAGACCGTCACGGCCGAGATCGACCTCGACGCCGTACCCGCTGAGCAACGGCGGATGGGACATGGCCTCGACGTCGAACTCGTCCGCGCGCTCGTGCAGGGCGGCGAGCTGTTCGGCGGTGAGCGGGCTGTCGGGGAGGGCAGGCACGATCCCGGTCGTCGCGGGCGGGCCCGCCCAGGGCAGACCGAGGCTGGAGAGCTGCGCACCGGGATGGGCCGCCTGGCACACGTTGAGCGCCGCGTCCGGGTCGAGCCAGACGCCGGAGTACAGCGCGACGTCGACGGCGACGGCCGGGTCAGGCGTGAGGAGGCTGGTCGCCCCGTCACCGACGGAGAACACGACGGACCCACCGAGCCGGCGGGCGACGGCGACGAGCCACGTGACGACGCGCCACTCCTCGCGCACGGGCAGGCCCGCCGCGAAGACGCGTGCGAGGCCGTCCCGGTCTCCTCCACCCTGGTAGGGCGCCGCGCCTCGCTCCCGCGGGCTCTGCACGTCGTACACCATCGACACCGCCCGGCCGAAGCCGAGGGGCGAACCGTCTGCGGCCACCGGCGCGTACGGACCTCTGACGACCGTGTGCCGGGAGGTGCGCAGCGCCCCGGGGTCGAGCTCCGGCGCACCGGCCGCACCGTGCTCTGCCGGCTCGGACTCCCACCGGGTCGCCGGGAACCGCGAGAGCGCGAGCGCCTCGATCTCGAACGGCGCGACGTCGTCCGGGACCCCGAGGAGGTGCCGTTCGTAGAGGTTCGCGATCGGCAGGGTCGAGGTGGGTGGGAGCGGGGACAGGATCGGCGCCGGCGGCAGCGTGCTCATGACTCAGACGTCGCTGCGATGGAAGTTCTGCGACGAGCGGGAGGCCGTCGGCCCCCGCTGGCCCTGATAGCGCGAGCCGTACCGCTCGGAGCCGTAGGGGTGCTCGGCGGGCGACGAGAGACGGAAGAAGCACAGCTGGCCGATCTTCATCCCGGGCCACAGGAGGATGGGCAGCGTCGCGACGTTGCTCAGCTCGAGCGTCACGTGCCCGGAGAAGCCCGGGTCGATGAAGCCCGCGGTCGAGTGGGTGAGCAGCCCCAGGCGACCGAGCGAGGACTTGCCCTCGAGGCGGGCTGCGACGTCGTCGGGCAGCGTGACGGCCTCGAACGTGGAACCGAGGACGAACTCGCCCGGGTGCAGCACGAACGGCTCGTCCGGCTCGGCCTCCACGAGCCTCGTGAGATCGGGCTGGTCAGCCGCCGGGTCGATGAACGGGTACTTGTGGTTGTCGAACAACCGGAAGAGGCGGTCGAGGCGGACGTCGATGCTCGACGGCTGGATCATGGCCTCGTCGCACGGCTCGAGCCGGACGCGCCCGGTGGACAGTTCATCGCGGATGTCGCGGTCGGAGAGCAGCACGGTGCAACGGTAGCGGCTCACTCCCTCGTGGCAACCCCCCTTGACGTCGCTGCCCGGGGAGCGCCCCTGCGCACGGCGCCTGCTGCGGCCGACCCGAGCGCGCGGTCAGTCCCGCAGCGGGCGGCCCGTCGCGTCGTGGGAGTAGGTGCCCTGCTTCGCGGTGAGGTAGAGGATGCCCTCGATGAATCCCCACAGGGACGCGGCGCCGAACGTCAGGACGGACGCGACGATCTGGACGACACCGATGCCGACATACCCGAGGTAGAAGCGGTGGAGCCCCAGTCCGCCGGCAAAGATGCCGAGCAGCCCGGCGACGAGCCGCGACTTCGCGTACGGGTCCTGGGGTGCCCACGGGTTGTTCGGGGCGAATCCGCCCGGCGCAGCACCCTGGTAGGGGTAGCCACCCGGCTGGAAGCCCCCTGGTTGGGAGCCGCCCGGCTCATAGCCACCGGGCTGGTAGCCGCCTGGCTGGTAGCCACTGGGCTGGTAGCCACCTGGCTGGTAGCCGCCCGGCTGCTGCGGCGGAGACTGCGGGTTCGGGGTCGTCCCCGGAGTCTGCTTGCGCAGCCAGTCGGGTTGTCCCTGCCCCGTCGGACCCGTGCCGTACGAGCCGCTGCCGGGTGTGCTCACTTCGCACCGTCCTGTCGTATGGGTATGATCGTGTTCGCGTTCCACGGGCGTCAGGGCTCCTGCCCTACCTGCCCGGGCGTCATGCGGATGTAGTTCAATGGTAGAACTTCAGCTTCCCAAGCTGATAGCGCGGGTTCGATTCCCGTCATCCGCTCAGTGTGCACGATGGGCCGGTCCTCACTGAGGACCGGCCCATCGTCGTTCGTGGTGAGTGCTCCGAACGCCGGGCGCGTCGAAGGCCCCGCACCCTAGGTTGGATGCGGGGCCGTCGACGCCCTGGGAGGTTCAGGCCGAGGCGCGGGAGCTCTCGGGGGCGGAGCCGGCGCGGGCAGCACCGGCAGTCTGGGAGGCGTCGGAGTCGATGCGGCGCAGTGCTACTCCGGTGAGGGCGAACAGGACGCCCATGCCACCGGCGAAGGCTGCGACACCGAAGGCGATGACCGAGGTGAAGAGGGAGGACCGCAGGAACGAGGCGTTCATGACCGTGGCGCGGACCGGGTCTTCCTTGTCGAGCTCCGCGTAGGTGCTGCCGTTGGACGATGCGAGCGCGTGCTCGTTGATGATGTCTGCCTGCACGAACGCGTCGAGCGGGCCGTTGACGGTCTTGCCACCGAATGCCATGGCGTCGTCCGGGATGACGATCTGCTCCGCGACGAGCTGGCTGCGGACGGTCACCCAGGTGGCGACTCCGCCGACCACGAGCAGGAGCCCGGCGACGATGAGGAGGGTTCCGATGAGCCGGACAGGCTTGCTGATGTTCATGGTCGTGCCTTTCCCAGGGGGTCCGAGTGCCGGCGACCGGCTGTTCCTCGTGAGTGCGTCTGTCGCCCTCTGGTAGTAAGCATCCTGCACGTGGACAAGGCTTTCCCGGGCCCTAGGTCCCGGTCGCCTGCGACGGCCGGGTGAGGTCTTTAGACGTCATCTGCGCGCGCCGCAAGAGGTTGTCCGTACGAGTTCTCCGTCCACACCCCTCCACAGACTTATCCACACCCTGTGCACTGAGATGGGCACATGGCGCACAGGCCTGTGGACAACATCTGTGGACGAGCAGCGGTCCGACGACACCTCAGCCGCTGACGTCGTGCAGATGATGCACGACGTCATGGACGAGGTACTGCCCGAACGTCCGGACCGTGAAGACCGAGCCGTTGGAGCGCCGTCCCGGGCGCCCTGTGTCCTCGGGGGTCACGGAGTCGAACCGGTCCGCAAGCAGGGCCCCGTCGGCGGTGAGCTCGACCGAGACGACCGCCGGGTCCTGTGCGGCGTACTCTCCCTGCTCAGCCGCCTCGTCCTGGTCCCAGTCGTCGAACATCGGGTCGTCCCGGGTGAGCATGAGGTCGAGTCGCTCGAGGAAGAGCCGGTAGACGTCCCGCACGTGCACGGCGTACTCCAGCGGCGACCAGGTCTGCTCGTCGGGCCGCTCACCGACGGCGGGCCGGTCGAGGACCTGCGTCCATCGTCGGACCGTGTCCCGGAGCACCGGCCCGACGTCGTGCGGTTCCACGTCCTCGGGCCGGAATCCGCACTCGGGGCACGGCCGCTCGATCACCCAGGTCCAGTCTTTTGTGTCTTTTGTCATGACCATGCCCAGATGCTAGCGGGGGCCCGGTCAGGTCAGGACGTCCACCGGGTGGACGAACCCGTCCTCGTCGACGACCGTCCCCTCGATCGCATCGTGCAGCACCCGCAGCAGTCGGGCGACGATCGGGGCCATGCGGGTCCGTGCGATGTGGTCGCCGCGGTCGGAGGGGCCGTCCCCCTCCAGCGCCGGGGTCCACGCGACGCTGTAGACGAAGGGTCCCGACTCTCGCCACGGGACGGTGGACAGGGCGAGGGGCAACGAACCTTCCCGCCGCACGCTGATCCGCACCGTGCCGTCGTACGGCGTGGCACACCGCAGGCTGTACTCCTGCGGTCCGAGGGATGGCAACGGCTCCACCTGCACGAGCACCGTCCGCGCGAGCGCCAGCGTGTGCTCGGGCGGCAGCAGGTGCGGGCTGAACAACCGCAGCTCGATCCCGCCCCTCGCGACGGGGGCGATGACGGGGGTCCGGCCGTCCACGAGGACCGCACCGCGTGCGTGCCGGGCGGCGGCGACCATCCACCTGACGACGCGCAGCTCGATGCCGCTGGCCATCTCCGCCTCGAAGGCCTCCCCCGAGCGGTCGGGGTCGTCCTCGCGACCGGGGCGCGGTCCGCGGGCTCGCAGAGCCTCGTCGACGTGGACGGCGTAGAGCACCGCACGAGGTGCGGTGAGGTCGAGGAACTGCGTCTGCTGGCGCGTGAGGTCGACCGGGCCGGTGAGGACCACGCCGGGCGCCAGGACCAGCTCGCCCGGCCGCGCGTCGACCCGTTGCGTCATGCCCCTGAACCGCGCGCCGCGCAGCGGGACGCTGCCCGCAGCGGCATCCTCCTGCGACACAGGACGCTGCACCCAGCGGGCGTCGGGGAACCACGCGCGGGCCAGCTTCTCGACGGGTTCCGCAGCGGGCAGCGCCAGGAGGTGCTCACCGGTGTCGAGGCCGGCGGCCGTGGAGCCGAGGAGTTCCGTCATGCGGCCGAACGCTACGCAGCGGGCGCTACCGGCGTGTTTCGCGGAGGAAACGGCTGGTCGACGAATCTTTCCGCAGGTCCGGACGGCGACGACGACGGGGGGCCGTGGTCCCGGCACGCCCGGGTGCACGTCCAGGAGGTTCCGGTTGCCCGGCTTGTCACAGAGTGTCAGTGTTGCGGTATCTCACGAGACGGAGCTCCCATGGCTGCCCACGACAACGTCCGGATAGACCCCTCCCTGGCCGACCTCTACAAGGATCTCCACCGGCACCCGGAGCTGGGGTTCCAGGAGACGCGGACCGCGGGGATCGTCGCCGACCGGCTCCGCGCCCTTGGGTACGAGGTGACGACGGGCATCGCGACGACAGGTGTCGTCGGCCTGCTGAAGAACGGTGACGGCCCCACGGCGCTGTTCCGTGCCGACATGGACGCGCTCCCGGTCAAGGAGGACACGGGGCTCGACTACGCGAGCACCCAGACCGCCACGGACAGCAGCGGCAAGGTCGTCCCGGTCGACCACGCGTGCGGCCACGACTTCCACACCACCTGCCTCCTCGGGGCCGCCGCGGTCCTCGCGTCCGACACCGGGAGCTGGTCCGGCACGCTCGTGCTCGTCTTCCAGCCGGCCGAGGAGCTGGGCGCCGGCGCCCAGGCGATGGTCGACGACGGGCTGTTCGACCGGTTCCCGAAGCCCGAGGTCGTGCTCGGCCAGCACCTCGCTCCGTTGCCCGCCGGAAAGATCGCCGCGCACGCCGGCGCCGCCTACGCAGGCTCGGACTCCCTGCGGGTGCGACTCGTCGGCAGGGGTGCTCACGGCTCGATGCCCGAGGCGTCGATCGACCCTGTCGTCATGGCCGCCGAGACCGTCCTGCGGCTCCAGACGATCATCTCCCGCGAGATCCCCAGCACCGCCGTCGCCGTCCTCACCGTCGGCTCGCTGCACGCGGGCGACGCCGCGAACGTCATCCCCGGGGAGGCAGAGCTCCAGCTGAACATCCGCAGCTACGACGAGCGCACGCGCCAGCACGTCCTGGACAGCGTCGCCCGCATCGTCAAGGGAGAGGCCGCCACCGCGGGCGCCCCGGCCGAGCCGACGATCACCGCGATCGAGCACTTCCCCGTCGTCGTCAACGACGCCGCAGCGCTCGCCAGGACCCTGGGAGCGTTCGGCGAGTGGCTCGGGCCGGAGAACGTCCTCGACCCCGGTGCCGGCGCCGGCAGCGAGGACGTGGGGATCCTCGCGACGAGCTCGGGAGCCCAGCTGTCGTACTGGCTCCTCGGCGGCAGCGACCCCTCCCTGTTCACGACGGGCGACATGACCGACCCTGCCCTGCTGAAGGTCCCGTCCAACCACTCGCCGCACTATGCGCCGGTGATCGACCCGACGCTCGGGCTCGGCGTGACCGCGCTCGTGACGGCCGCGCGCACCTGGCTGCCGTCCCGATAGGGCGGCAGCCAGGTGCGCGGACCGCGGAGGAGGACTGCTGCCCGGTGCCGGCAGCCGGCCGTCAGAGGTTGCGGGTGGCGTGCTCCACCATCGCGTCGCGCACGAGCACCGCAGTGCGTCGCGTCAAGGTCAAGCCCTCGCGTGCGCGGGAACGCGTCCTTCGCCGTCCGCAGCGAGGACCCGGGCCACGAGTGCGTCCGGCGAGTCGACGACGACGAGGGGGCGCGCCTCAGCGATCTCGCCCGGCGTCGCGTACCCCCAGGCGACGACGATGGTGTCGAGCCCGTGGGCGCGGGCGCCCAGGACATCGTGCTCCCGGTCGCCGACCATGATGATCCGGGCGGCGTCGGGCAGCCCGGCCTCCGTCGCCGCGACGGTGTCCAGGGCGTGCCGGACGACGTCCGCCTTGGTGCTGCGCGTGCCGTCGAGGGTCGCGCCGCAGATGGCCTCGAACTGGTCGTCCAGGCGGAAGTGCTCGAGGATCTGCCGGGCGAACACCTCGGGCTTGGAGGTCGCCAGGGCGAGGCGCACACCTGCGGCACGCACGTCCGCGAGGGCTTGCGCCATGCCCGGGTAGACGCTGTTGTCGAACATCCCGCCGGCGCGGAACGCGACACGGTAGGCGGAGACGAACTCGTCGAGGCGCTCCGGGGGGACGCCGTTGCGCAGGACGCTCTGCTCGATGGGCGGGCCGACCCACGCACGGAGCGCGTCGTCGTCGGGCACCGGGATGCCGAGCTCGCCGAACGCGTACCGGACGGATGCGACGATGCCTGGAGCCGAGTCGGTGATCGTGCCATCGAGATCCACCAGAGCAAGGTCGTAGGTCATGCCAGCGATCTTCTCACTCCTCGCAGCGGAGGCTAGACTTCACCCGCTCCGCACCTTTCGCCACCCACGGACCATGAGGTACACCATGACGATCCTCCCCGACCGCCCCGCCCAGGAGAGCGTCGCGTTCGGCGACGTCGAGCTTGGCCAGGGCCTCGAGGTGCTCGCCCTCACCCTCACGGGTCTCGAGTCCCTGCCCGACTGACGCCGCATCTGCGCAGGTCACGGCACCGCGCTACCGCTGGCAGAAATTACTTGAAGAAACTTCAACCAGGGTGCATCCAGATCGCACTCTCCGAGAGAAGTACCAGGTGTCACAACGATCCGCCCCGCCGATGCAGACGGGGCCCGCACACCTGGAGCACATCATGGCCCACCGGATCCGCACCTCGTCCGTCCTCGCCGCCACGTCGGCCTCCGCCCTCGTCGCCCTCGGCGCCTTCGCCGCACCGGCCTCCGCCGCTGACGGCGACGCGACCCTCTCCGTGCTGCACGGCGTCCCCGACATGACCGTGGACGTCTGGGTCAACGGCGCACTCACCCTCGACGACTTCGAGCCCGGTGACCTCGCCGGCCCTCTCGAGCTCCCGGCCGGGACGTACTCCGTGGCCATCACCGCGGCGGACGCAACCGACGCGAGCTCCCCCGCGATCGGCCCCGTCGACCTCACGCTCGAGTCCAACACGAGCTACACCGCGGCGGCACACCTCGACGCCGCGGGCGCACCGACAGCCACGCTGTTCACGAACGACACGGCCCCGACGGCCGCTGGCGAGGGGCGCCTCACGGTGCGTCACGTCGCCGCCGCTCCCGCCGTCGACGTCCTCGCGGGCGGTACGCCGGTGATCACGAACCTCAGCAACCCGAACGAGCAGGTCCTCAACCTGCCCGCGGGCACGGTCTCCGCCACGATCGCCGCGACCGGCACCACCACGCCGGTCCTCGGCCCGGCCGACATCAACGTCGCCGAGGGCGTCAACACGATCGTCTACGCGTGGGGCAGCCTCGATGCCGGCAACCTCGCTCTCGCGACGCAGACCATCGACGGCCTCCACTCCTCGCCGTCCGGTGTCCAGGCGGGCACCGTCGGTCTCGCGGACACGGGCAGCAGCTCGACGGGCCTCGTCGCGGCGGGTGGCCTCGCGGTCGCCGGTCTCGCGGGGGCGGCGTTCCTCGCCCGCCGTCGTCACGCCGACGCCGTCTCCGGCCGCTGAGGTCAGCAACGACATGAGCACCGCCCACACCCGTGGGCCCCGCAGGCCGGTGGACCCGACGAGCAGCGCGTCGCTCGTCGGGTCCACCGCGACCGTTCCGGGGGCCGCGGCCCGTGCCCGTCGCCCCTTCGTCGTCGCCACCGTGCTCGCGCTCGCGCTCCTCACGGGGTGCGGGAGCGGGGACACGGGGGACCGTCCAGCAACGGTCGACGTCGGGACGACCGAGGCGACAGACGTCCCCACCGAGCCCGTGCCGACGCCACCGGCACCTGAGCCACCCGGCGCGAACCTCGTCGGGCCGTTCGGCGACATCCCGGTGCGCACGGCGGACGAGCAGCCCGCCCCGGCACCACCGGCACCGAGAGCTCTGAGCATCCCCTCGCTCGGCATCGAGATGCCGGTCATCCCCGTCGGGGTGGCCGACGACGGGACGATGGGCTTGCCGACGAGCGTGTACGACGTCGGGTGGTACGAGTACGGACCCGCTCCGGCAAGCCCCTCCGGCACCACCGTCATGGCATCGCACGTCGACTCGGCGGCTGAGGGCCTCGGCCCGTTCGCGGAGCTCGTCGACATCGAGGTCGGTGCTCAGGTCGTCGTCACCGACGCGACGGGCACGACCCACGCGTACACCGTGAGCACCACGGAGCGCGTGAGCAAGGCCGAGGTCCAGCTCGCCGACGTGTTCGCCCGGGAGGGCGACCGACGGCTCGTCCTCGTGACGTGTGGTGGCACATTCGACCGCAGCATCGGACACTATGTCGACAACGTCATCGTCACCGCGGTCCCTGCCGCGTGATCCGCGGTGATGGGGCAGCAGCGGGAGGTACCTACGTGACGGACGTCGACGCGGTGGAGGCGGACGACGTCCGCACCCTCGGCGTCGCCTTCGCCTCCGGCGACACGGACGCCCTCTCTGCGGCCTACACGCGGTGGGGATCGCTCGTCCACACGGTCGCCCTGAGGTCCCTCGGCAGCCAGAGCGACGCCGAGGACGTCACGCAGCAGGTGTTCGTCGCAGCGTGGCGCGGGCGGTCCGGGTTCGACCCGGACCGGGCGAAGCTCTCGACGTGGCTCATGGCCATCTGCCGCAACACGGTCGCCGACGCCCACGAGGCACGGTCCCGGGTCCGACGCTCGGAGGCGGCCGCGGTCGTCCTCGCTCCGCAGACGGCCGGGGTCACCCGGTCGGCGTCGCACGGCGTCGCGGACCGCGTCGTCCTCGCCGACGAGCTCGCCCGGCTGGGCGACCCGGGGCGGACGATCATCGAGCTCGCGTTCTTCCGTGACCTCACCCACTCGCAGATCGCCGAGGAGCTGTCCCTGCCGCTCGGTACCGTGAAGAGCCATGTCAGACGAAGTCTCTCGAGACTCCGCACGCGATTGGAGGTGGATTGTGCAGCACGTTGACCCTGAGGTCCTCGCGCTCCTCGCTCTCGGCGAGGACGTCGCGGACGACAGCGAACGCACCCACCTCGCCGCGTGCGAGCAGTGCACCGACGAGGTCGCCGAGCTCGGTGACGTCGTGCGGACCGGACGCACCGTCACCCTCGACGACGGGCTCGTCGCGCCGCCACCGCACGTCTGGGAGAACATCCGTGCCGAGCTGGGGCTCGTGGACGACCAGCCGGACGCGGTGCTGACCCCCGGTGCACACAGCGCGGGCGCCGCCCCGGACGCGTCGGCGCCCGCAGCACCGGTCGACCTCGCCGAGCGCCGGACCCGGCGGACGGTGGGCACGGGCTGGCTCGCCGTCGCCGCCTCCGGGGCACTCGTCCTCGGTGTGGCCGGTGGTGCCCTGTGGCAGCGCAGCGAGGACCGTCCCGGCCCCGGGCCCGAGGCGGCGACGATCGCCACCGCGCAGCTCGACGCCCTGCCCGACTGGACCGATGCGGAGGGCAGCGCGCGGGTGGAGCAGACGCCGGACGGCACCCGCCAGGTGGTCGTCTCCATGGACGCTCCTGCCACCGACGGCGGCTACCGCGAGGTGTGGCTCATCGCCCCGGACCTCAGCGGGCTCGTGAGCCTCGGTGTCCTCGAGGGCACCGAGGGCCGGTTCGACATCCCTGAGGGGCTGGACCTGTCCGAGTTCTCCCTCGTCGACGTCTCCGAGGAGCACTTCGACGGCGACCCGGCCCACTCGGGCGACTCGATCGTGCGGGGCGCGCTCGACGCCTGACCTCAGCCGTGCAGCGGCAGCGTGAGGACGGCGGGCCCGTCAGGGACCACCCGCACGGGCACGCCCCAGTCCTGCTGCGCGAGGTGGCAGGCCGGGTGCTCGATCGCGGGGTCCGCGTCGCAGCTCGCGGCCTGCGCCGTGACGTGCAGGACGCCGTCGCTGACGGCGGGGTTGATGACGAGCGGACGCGTGAGCGGGACGTCGTCGCCAGCGCCGTCGAGGAGGAGGTCGCTCGGGGTGGCGGAGACCCTCAGGCGCGTGGAGGGACCGTAGCGGTCGTCGTACTTCTGCCCGGTGGCGGGCGTGAAGACGACCTCGAGCGACAGCGGTCCGGCTCCGATCTCCGTGACAGGCCGCTGGGTGCGGTGCGCGCCGGCGTCGAGCACCTCACCGGCCAGCCGCGCCGGGAGCGCGACCCGCGTGAGCCGGTGCGCGGACGACTCGACGACGGTGAGCGCCACGACGTCGTCCCAGACGTGCACGACGACACCGCTGGGCTCCGCCAGACCGGTCGCGAGCGTGGTCACCTCGCCGGTGGCCGGGTCGTAGCGGCGCACCGCGCCGTTGTACGTGTCGGCGACGACGACGGACCCGTCGGGCAGCACCGCGACGCCGAGGGGGTGCTGGAGCAGCGCACCGTCCGCCGGACCGTCCCGGTGGCCGAAGTCGTAGAGGCCCTGCCCGACGGCGGTGTGCACGTCGCCGCGCCCGCCGTCGTCGAGCCAGCGCAGCGCGGACGTCTCGGCGTCCGCGAGCCACAGACGTCCGTCCGGGCCGGGTGCGAGGCCGGACGGCTGGGCGAACCACGCACCCGCGCGATCACCGTCCTCGAGTCCCTCGTTCATCGTCCCGGCGAGCGGCTCGGCGTCGCGGCCCGGCTCGAGGGTCCACAGGGTGTGGTTGCCGGCCATGGCGACGACGAACGCGCCGAGCGCGGGCGACCACGCGACGTCCCACGGGGAGGACAGCTTCGGGCCCGACTCCGTGTGGTTGTCGCTCGCGCCGACCATGAGCTGCTCGCCCGTGCCCGCGACCGTGCGCACGTGCCCGTCCGCGAGGCGCACCCCGCGCAGCGCGTGGTTGACCGTGTCGGCCACGAGGACGTCGTAGCCGAGCGTCCCGCGCAGATCCTCGGGCACGAGGCACAGGCCGTTGGGCTCGCTGAAGCGGGCCTCCTGCGGTCCGCCGTCGCGCAGCCCACGCTCACCGGAGCCGATGCGGCGGACGAGCGTCTCGCCGTCGGTCGCGAGCTCGGCGAGGCTGTGGTGACCCGCGTCCGCGACGAGGAGGTTCCCCCCGGGCAGGGCGATCGCCTTCGCGGGGAAGCGCAGGGTGCCCGACGTCGGCTCGGGGGGCACGTACGGGCCGTCGCCGCGGTGCAGCGTGCCTCTCGCGGAGTGCTCGGCGACGAGCTCGTCGACGAGGATCCCGAGGTTGTGCGCGTGCCCCTCCCCCGCCATCTGCGCGACGACGTAGCCCTCCGGGTCGATGACCACGAGCGTCGGCCACGCCCGTGCCGTGTAGGCGGACCACGTGACGAGGTCGGGGTCGTCGAGCACCGGGTGGCGCACGTCGTACCGCTCGACGGCGGCGGCGAGCGCCACCGGGTCGGCCTCGTGGACGAACTTCGGCGAGTGCACACCGATGATGACGAGCTCGTCGCGGTGCGCCTCCTCGAGCTCCCGGAGCTCGTCGAGGACGTGCAGGCAGTTGATGCAGCAGAACGTCCAGAAGTCGAGGACGACGACCTTGCCGCGCAGGTCCGCGAGGGTCACGTCCCGTCCGCCGGTGTTGAGCCAACCGCGTCCGACGAGCGGAGAGGCGCGGACCTTGGGCAGGCGGGAGGGAGTCGTCGTCACCGGACAAGTCAACCGCACACCGCCCAGCGGGCGCCGGTCGTGCCGGTGTCGCGTTCCCCACGCCGCGGCTCAGTCGAGCGCGTCGACCGCCTCGCCCGTCGGGTCGTCGGCCGTGTCGGTGGTGAGGTGCGGGCCGCCGACGGGGCCGTCGGACCAGCGGACGAAGCTCCACCCCTGCACCGGGTCGCCCTCGATCTCGATGAGGCCGGTGTTCGCCAGCTGGGTGTGCGCGAGGGTCGCGATGTCGAGCCCGCTCACCCGCGTCGCCGCCCACGTGCGCAGAGCGGCCCCGTGGGAGACGACGACACCGGTCGCCCACCCCGTGCTCGCCACCGCCTGCAGGGCGGCGTCGAACCGGGCGAAGAACTCGGTGCCGTCCGGACCACCGGGCATCCGGCGTCCGAGGTCACCGCGTGCCCACGCGAAGCACGTCTCGAGGTACCGGCGGTGGGCGTCCGCGCCGGTGGCCCCCTCGAGATCGCCGGACTCGACCTCGCGCAGGTCGTCGAGGACGACGGGCTCGAGGCCGCGGTGCGCGGCGAGCGGCGCCGCGGTGAGCGCCGTGCGGGTCAGTGTCGAGATCGCGATGCCGTCCACGGGCGTGCCCTCGAGGGCGCCGGGGATCGCCGCGGCCTGTCGTTCACCCAGCGCCGTGAGACCGGGGCCGGGTCGGGCGGAGTCGAGCAGACCACTGACGTTCGAAGGGGTCTGGCCGTGTCGGACGAGCAGCAGGCGCAAGGGGAGCTCCATCGGTGGGACGGCGGTGGGAAGGCCCCACCGCCGTCCATCGTACGAGCGTCCGTCGGCTAGTCCGCAGGGCCGTCCTCACGCGTCGCCCCCCGGAGGGCGCCGCCCGTGCGACGCGCACCCCACGAGACACCGGCGCCGGCCGCGGTCAGCGCGAGCGCCCCGAGTGCGAGCCACATGCTCGGACCACCCGTGAAGGGCAGCCATCCGCTCCCAGGGGTTGTCCACAGCGCTGCACCGCCGGACGCGTCCGGCCGCTGCGGCGTCGGGTCGGACGGCGGGGGAGGAGCGATCGTCGGCGTCGGGTGCGACGTCGTCCTGCACTCCTCGTCCTGCGCTGCTGCGGCGCTCACCCCGGGGGTGGGCTCGAGGGCCGGTCCGGCCGGCGCGCACGGCAGCGTGCCGGGGGCTGTCACGACGTTGCGCAGGACGTCCCCGTTCACGTCGTCGTCCACCCGGACCTGGTAGGTGAGAACCTGCGTCCCTTCGAGCGTGTCGTGCCGCCACGAGATCCCGGTCCCGGTCCGTGTCGCGACGCCCGCGGTCGACGTGAGGCTGCCCTCGACGAACGTCGCGTCGTCGAGCACGTCCCCGAGGTCGTCGGTGACGAGGACGTCGTCGGCCCGCTCCCCGGTCACGATGCCCGCACGGACGGTGTAGGTGACGATGTCACCCGGGCGGACCTGCGTCCCGGGGGCCGGGTCGCTCGCCTTGTCGACCGTCCAGGTGCTCACCGTCGGGACCGGGGTGTCGATGTTCGTGATGGTGCACGTCGTGTCGTCACCCGCTGCCAGGTCGAGGACCGTCCCGTCGAACACCACGGGACCGCTCTCGTTCTCGCACACCCAGCCGGGCGTCGTGTACCCCTCCGGCCCGGTCTCGCCCAGCGTGTAGCTCCCCGGGGCCACCCGGACCGCGGTGACGGCGGGGCTGCCCGTCGTCCCGGCGACCGGCTCGGGCCCCTGGGCCGTGAGCGTCCAGTCCTCAGGAACGGCCGTGCCGCCCTCGTCGTTGATGACGTCCTTGACGAGGGTGAGCACGGGGGCATCGAAGGTGTTCGTGATGGTGCAGGTGACGGTCGCGCCGTTGGCGACCGTCACGGTGGACGCGTCGAGCGCGCCACCCTCGCAGACCCAGTCCGACGGGACGTAGTCCGGCACGCCCGTCTCGCTGAGGTCGTACTCGCCCGCCGACACCGCGACGCCCGTGACGGCGGCGCTCCCGGACGGTCCGCTGATCCCCGGCGTCGGCCCCTCGGCCGTGAGGGTCCAGTCGGAGACTGTGGCGGTCCCGCCGTGGTCGTTGACGACCTGCTTGACGAGACTGAGGGTCCCCGGCTGGTCGTCGTTGCTGATGGTGCACGTGACGTCCTGGCCGAGCTGGACGGTCACCGCGCCGTCCACCACGGGGACGGGTGCCCCGCCGACCGTGCAGGCCCACGCGCCCGCCGCGTAGCCCGCCGGACCCGCCTCCGACAGCGCGTAGCTGCCGATCGCGACGGTCGCACCCGTGATCGCCGGGTCGCCCGTCACCCCTGTGGTGCCCGGCGTCGGGCCGGCAGCAGTGAGGGTCCAGTCAGTGGGTGCCGCTGTGCCCCCGTTGTCGTTCGTGACGTCCTTCTCCAGGGTCAACGTCGAGGGCTGCGCCGTGTTCGTGATCTCGCACGTGACGCTCGCCCCGTTGGCAAGGGTCACCGCGTCGTCGACGACGGACACCGTCCCGCCGTCCGCGTCGACGCACTCCCACGTCCCGGCGTCGAACCCGGCGACGGCCGACTCGCTCAAGGTGTAGCGGCCCGCGGCGACCGGCTCAGCCGTCACGCCGTTCTCGCCGTTCCCCGAGACAGGGTCCTGGTCAGGGATGGCCTGCGGCGTCGCGGTCAGGGTCCAGTCGGCGGGGGTCTGCGTCGCACCCGTCGTCCCGGTATCGACGACCTTGCGCAGGGTGAGCTCCGCGGGGTTGTCGACGTTCACGAACGTGCACGCGACCGACTCCCCGCGGCCGAGCGTGATCTCGGTGACCTCCTGCGGGACCCCGTCGATGATGCACTCGAGGGACGTCTGGGTGAACCCGGGCGGTCCGCTCTCGCTCAGGGTGTACGTGTGCTCGGGTCGGATCTCGACCGGCTGGGCGACGTCCGGGTCAGCCCCCGCGACCTCCACCGCCTGGAGCCCGGGGACCGAGGGCGTCGAGCTCGGCTCCGCGCGCAACGTGAAGTCCGCGGGGGTGGCGGTGCCACCAGCGCTGTTGATGACCTCCTTCGCGAGCGTCAGCTGGGCCGTCTCGTTGGTCGCCGTGCACTGGATGCGCTCCCCGATCGGCACCGTGACGCCGCCGTTGAGACCGTCGCTGAAGCCGGGGACCACGGCCCCGGTGGCGCTGATCCGCAGGCACGACCACGATCCGGTGGAGAGGGGGTAGGTCTGGAGGTCGGTGCGCTGGTCGACCTGCAGATAGGTCGCAGACCCTCCGGACTCGGCGAGCTGGTACGGCACGCCGGCAGTCACCGACTGGTCGGTGACCTCAGCGCTGCCCGCGGTTCCGCTCGGCCCGGGGAGCTGCCCGGCGGGGGCAGCGGGCGCCGGGAGCGCGGACAGGTCCCAGAGCGCGGGGTCGGCGTCTCCCTCGACGTCCTTGAGGAGTGTCAGCCTCGACTCGCAGTCGACCGTGTTCCGGATGACGTAGAGGTTGTCACCCTCAGCGAGGGTGGCCGTGTAGCCGTCCGGTCCGACGGGCTCCGAGCTCGCCTCGCCGTTGATCACCACGAGCTCGGGGGTCGACACGGTGCACAGGTCTGCATCGATGTCAGGTGCCTGCAGCGTCACGTCCTCGTTGATCGTCACCGACTCCCCCGCCACGTAGCCCGAGCGCGTCACGTCCCATGCCTGCTCGGTCGCGCCGGCGCTGCCCGGACCGGTCAGCGTCAGCTGCGAGGTGAAGCCCGCCGGCTGGTTCCCCTCGGCGACCGGGTCGGCGCCGTTGATGACCCACTCCTTCTCGACCGTGACGCTGGCCGGCGCGGCCCGCTGGTTGTAGACGGTGCAGCTCACGGCTGTCGTGCTCGGTACGTCCACGGTGAACCCGGCCGCACCGGAGTTCGTCACGGCCACGGCCGCGCCCGTATCAAGGTCGGAGCACACGGCGTTCGCGCCGTCGACAGGGAACACGGCCGTCCCGTCCTGCACCTGCTCCTGGATCTCGATGGTGCCGGACGCTGCGCCACCGGTGTAGGTGAGGGGGAAGTTCACGGCGCTCGAGGCGTCGGTGGTCGCCGTCGCCGGGACGGTCACGCCGGTGGATGTCGTCGACGCGTCGAACGTCCAGCCGGCGCCCCCGAGGGTCGCGTCCGCGATGCTCCCGCTGGTCCCGACGACCTGCTTGACGACGGACAACGAGCCCGCGCAGTCCCCGAGGGCGAGCTGCCGCAGCGCCTGGCCGACGACCCCGTAGTCGGGCACCTGGAAGTAGTCGGCGGTCTGGGCGTTCGTGCCGTCGTAGGCGGTGGGTCCCGAGATCGCGGCGAGGTTGGGTGCCGTGGCGGGCTGGTCGACGCCGGCGCCGACGCCCACCGCGAGCACCCGGGCGCCTTCGGCCTTGACCGCGTTGGCCGAGAAGACGGCGTTCTCCATCTCCCGGATGCGGGTGAAGTTGCCAGGGCCCTCAGCGGGCTGCCCGTAGAAGGTGGGGTTGCCGTCCGTGATGACGACGACGACGTCGTAGGAGTCGCTGGCTTCTGCCGCTGCGGCGAGCCCGCGGTCCCAGTTCGTCCCGCCACCCGACGTCCACGGCGCGTAGCGGGACCTGAACGCGTCTGCTGCTGCTTGTGTGGAGACGGAGACGAGGCCCGGGTAGTTCTGCGTGGCGCCGTCGGCGGGTGTTCCGGAGGAGAACGAGAAGAGCGCCATCTCCGACGGTGTCCCGACGAGGGAGTTGACGAACGTGTCCGCCGCTCCCTTGAGGTCGGCCAGCTGCGACTCGCTGACCGAGCCCGAGAGGTCGAGGGCGATCGCGACGCTCAGACCGCACTGCTGCAGGGGCTCGGGGTTGGTCCTGGACTGCTGCCAGATGCCACCTGATGCGCTGCGGTTGGTGCTGCCCGTCCCGACCATGAAGTCGGTGGTGGAGCGGTACGTGTTGCCTGCGCGCAGCGTTCCGCCCGTGCGGAACTGGTGGGGGGTGGACTGGGAACCGGTGCCGTCGCCGTTGCCGGTGCGGAACGCCGAGTTCTGGGTGAACCCGGCGGGCACCCCGGTCTGGACGATCCAGAACCTGCGGTCGCAGTTGACGCCCGCACCGCCGAAGCACCCGATCGCACCGGTCTGCGTCTCGGGGACGACGAAGCTGCAGTCGCCGTCGGCGTCCGAGGTGCAGGTGGCCCATGCCTCGTTGACGGGGGTCGTCGGTCCGGTCGTCCCGTCGTAGAGCTGGAGGGTGGTCCCGGCCAGTCCCGAGACGCCCGTCGTCCCGGTGCGGTCGGCGCCCACGCGCACGGTGATGACCGAGGTGTTGCCCGTGGCGGGCGGTACGGCCATGGGCAGGCTCCCCGTCCCGCCTGCCTGCGCGGGCGCGAGGCCGGACATCCCGATGAGCCCGAGGCCCACCACCCCGGCGAGCAGTGCCGCGACGAGCCGCCATACGCGTAACGAACTGACAGCCATGTCGTTTCCCCCCCGGGCGATCGCACCCCCATGGTGCGATTCACACAATAGGCATGAATGGGATTTCTGGATACCCAGGGACAAAAACTCCCGCCGGCACGTCCCGCCGCGCGGCAGGCACCGAGCGTCGATACGGTGGGCTCCCCATCCCCTTCTCGCGAGGTCCACCATGTCGCCAGTCACCCGCCGCGCCCTGTCCCTCGTGGGCTCCGCCGCACTCGTCGTCACCCTCGTCGGGTGCTCGGACGACCCGGCGGACACGGAGACCGGGCCGACGCCGAGCGCGAGCGCGGAGACGACCGAGCCGGCTCAGGACGAGGAGACCGACGAGCCGACGGACGAGCCGTCCGAGGACGAGGACATGTCCGGCGACGTGCAGACGATCAGCGCGTCGGACCTCGCCGACCAGGTCGCGGCGTTCATGGACAGCGAGACGGGCACGGAGTACCCGGTCGAGTGCGACGGGGACCTCGACGCGGTCGTCGACGAGGAGCAGCGCTGCTGGCGCGTCATCGACGGCCTCGAGTCCGAGGACATCCCCGACGGCTCACGCCTGGGCATCACGGTGACGGTCACGGAGCTCACGCCCGACGGCCCCAACTTCTACGTCCAGGCCGACGACGCCGTGTCTCCGCCGGAGGACTGACCGTCGCGGAACGTCCCGATGTGTCGGACGTGCTGGGTATCGTTGGCCCCATGCTTCTCAGCGCCCAGCTCGGCCGACACTGATGACGGCCCCGGGAGTCGACCCGACCCTCGTCGCCCCCGGCCAGGAGATCGACCTCGACAACTGCGCACGGGAGCCCATCCACATCCCCGGACGCATCCAGCCACGAGGGGTGCTGCTGGCGGTCCGCGAGGCGGACTGCACCGTCCAGCAGGTCTCGAGCAACGTCGGGGAGATGCTCGGCAGGCCGGTCGAGGACGTCGTCGGTAGCACCCTGGCCGACACGCTCGGCCCCGCGGCCGCGACGGTGATCACCCACCACGTGCAGATGTCCCCCAACCTCCTGGCCCGCAACCCCCTGCTCGTCATGGTCGACGTGCGCGGGACGGTCGTCGCCATGGACGCGATCCTCCACCGGTCAGCGGTGTCGCCCGGCGTCGACGACCCCGACGCCCCGGCCGCCGTCCTCGTCGTCGAGCTCGAGCCGGCCGACGGCCCGCGCCCGTTCTCGTACGCGAACACCTACCAGCTCGTCCGGGACGCCGTCGCCGAGCTCAACAACTCCTCGACGCTCACGCACCTCTTCGACCGCACGGCCGTGCACATCCGTGACCTCACCGGCTTCGACCGCGTCATGGTCTACCGCTTCGACGCGGAGTACAACGGCGAGGTCGTCGCGGAGGCGAAGCGACGGGACCTCAACTCCTTCTTCGGTCTGCACTACCCCGCGACCGACATCCCCGTGCAGGCGCGGGCGCTCTACGAGAAGAACTGGGTGCGTCTCATCTCGGACGTCTCGTACGTCCCGAGCGACATCGTGCCGACCGCGCACCCGGTCACCGGTGCGCCGCTCGACCTCACCCACGCCACCCTGCGCAGCGTCTCGCCCATCCACCTCGAGTACCTCGGCAACATGGGTGTGCGGGCGTCGATGTCGATCTCTCTCATCCGGGACGGCAGGCTCTGGGGGCTCATCGCGTGCCACCACTACTCCGGGCCGCACAGCCCACCGTTCGGGGTGCGCGTCGCGGCCGAGTTCCTCGGCTCCTCGCTGTCCCTGCGCCTCGTGGCCCAGGTCGAGGAGGAGCGCATCGAGACGTCGCGGCGCGTCGGCGCGATCCTCGCGCGGCTCGTCGCCCAGAGCCGTCGTGACGAGGTGCCGCTCACCACGGCCCTCACGGAGGACGACGGCCTGCTCGAGCTCGTGCCGGCCGGGGGTGTGCTCGTGCGCTCGCAGGGACGCACCGCGACGCTCGGCACGATCCCCGACGACTCGGTCGTCGACGACCTCCTGCGCTGGGCGCAGTCCACGGGTGAGGAGGTCGCCGTCACCGACCACCTCGTCGGGACGGCGCCCGGCGTGGCCGGGACGACCGACGTCGCCGGTGTGCTGGCTGTGGTGCTGCCGGACGGCCAGGCCGTCCTGTGGCTGCGGGGCGAGGAGGCCCGCAGCGTCGACTGGGGCGGCGACCCGCACAACAAGGCGATCGCGCTCCAGGAGGACGACACGGTGCGGCTCAGCCCGCGCAAGTCGTTCGACCGGTGGCGCGAGGAGGTCCGCGGGCACAGCACGCCGTGGTCGGACGACGACATCGAGTCGGCCACACAGCTCCGCAGCCACCTCGTCGAGGCGCTCTACCTGCGCGGTCGCCAGGACCTGCGCGCCGCCGAGATGCTGCAGCGCTCCATGCTGCCCGCGGCTCTGCCGCAGGTGGACGGATGGTCGCTCGACGCGCGGTACGAGCCCTCCGGCGGTGGCCAGGTGGGAGGCGACTGGTACGACGCGCTCGTGCTTCCCGACGGTCGTCTCGCAGTGATCATCGGCGACGTCGCGGGGCACGGCCTGCCCGCAGCGGCGACGATGGGCCAGATGCGCAACTCGCTGCGCGCCCTGCTCCTGCGGTCGCAGGACCCCGGGGCCGCGATCACCGAGCTCAACGCGGTCGTGCGCTGGGCGATGCCTGACCAGTTCGCGACCCTCGTCGTCGCGCTCGTCGACACCGCGACGGGCGAGGCCGAGTACGCGTCCGCCGGGCATCTTCCGCCGCTCGTCGCGGCGGGCGACCGCTCTTCGAGGTGGCTGAGCGTGCTGGGCTCACCGCCGCTCGGCGTCGGTGACGTCGTGGCCCGGACGGGCCGGGTGACGATCCCGCGGGGTGGGGCGCTCACGCTGTTCAGCGACGGCCTCGTGGAGCGTCGCCGTGAGATGCTGGCCGTCGGTGTGAGCCGCCTCCAGTCCGCGATCGCTGACGGCTCAGACGTCGACGCCGTGCTGCGGGTCACGCGGGACCCCGCCTCGGTGGACGACGCGACGCTCCTCGTCCTGCGCCGCGCATTCTGAGCCTGCGCGCGCCATCGCCGTGCGGCCATGGACGCCAGCGGACCCCCGTCGACGCATGGTCGGCGGGGGTCCGCTGGGTGGGGCGCGGGCTGGCTCTCAGCCCGTGCCCGTCACAGACCGTCGGTGCGCTGGATGCTCTCCCGACGCGTGGTCGAACCTGCCACCGGTGCGCCGGTGCCGGCCACGGGCGCGGCCGGGGTCGCGGTGTGGTCGACGACCTCGCTGTGCGTCGTGCGGGTGCGCCGGCTGTTCATCGCGAACGCGATGATGAGCGCAAGCACTCCGGCTGCGAGGCAGATGTAGCCGATCGTCACCGTGTCGACTCCCGAGATGGGGTCCTGGACCGCGAAAGCGAGGATCGCGCCGACGACAAGCAGGAAGAGACCGATTCCGAAACCCATGCTGACTCCTTGGTTGGTGGAACGAGCTGGTGCTGCCCCCGGCAGACACCCTCCCGCACAACCGTCGGCTCCGCTCGTCGAACGCGGAGCCGGCCCCGGAGGGTCAGCCCCCTGCGTGGAGGCGCCCGGTGATCCGGACGAGGACGGGCACACCGTCCACGGTGGCGGGCACGGTGTCACGGTCCGCCTCGCGCTCGACGTTCACCTGCACGAGGTAGCCGTCGTCGCTGCGGGTGATGCCCACACCGCGGATACCGTCCCGGCCGGCGAGCTCCGAGCGCAGGACGACCTTCGCGTGCCGCGCCATCTCCAGGTCAGCCATGCCCACCTCGCCTCGGGGCCGCCCACCGGATCTCGGTGGACCACCAGCCTCAGGCCTCCAGGGCGACCCCGAGCGTGCGCAGGACCGTCGTGACGGGGTTGAGGTAGGTCAGCCCGGACCCATTCTCTCCCCCGCTCTCGCTGCCCGCAAAGAGCAGACCGAGCGCGACGCCGTCGGTCCGGTACACGAGCGATCCGCTGTCACCGCCGCGCGAGAAGGGCCCGACGCCGGTGCTCTCGACCTCGATCTGGTCGTCGAGCCGCAGCTCGCCGAGCTCCTCGCCGTACCCGACGACGACGTCGTCGAGCTCGATCGCCGTCACCCTGCCCCGGGTCAGGCCGGTGGTCCGGCCGACCTTGAGCACCTCCTCGCCACCGGAGGCGTCTGCGACGGCGGTGATGGCCCCGACCTCGGGGTAGCGCAGGTCGACGTCGGTGTCGTCGAGCCGGGCGATGGCCGCGTCGACGGGGGCCACGGTCCCGCGCGCCAGCGGGACGAAGTCCGCGAGTGTCCCGATGCGGTCCTGCGGGTCGCTCCCACCGTCCGCGGGCCCAGGCTGCAGGACCGGGTCACCGACAGCACCTGCGGGCGACCCGACGAGCACGTGGTAGTTGGACAGGGCGTAGAGCACGCCATCACGACGCACGACCGCGCCGAGCGTCCCCGCGCTGACGTCTCGGTGCGCGATCGAGACACCGGGCCGCAAGGGCCGCGCACGGCCCGTCTCCCCCACTGCCAGCCTCGTCACGACGGGCCGACGGGCGTGCGCGGGCGACGGTCGCGGACCCGCGAAGATCCGACCGGTACGGCGCACGTCGACCGCCGGTCCGACCTGCTCCGCCACGCGCCGAGCGACCATCCGCGCACGTGGGACACCCAGCCGGTACCGCACCGCGACACCGAACCCGCCGTCCGGCAACGGCGCGAGACCGAGCGCGACGCCCGGCGTCGGCGGCTCCACCCCGCTCGGCCTGATGCCGTCGTCGACCAGCCCTGCCACGTAGTCCACCAGCTGCCGTTTGATCTCCCGCGCCTCGTCCTGATCCATGCCCGCCCCCCGATCACCACCAGGCACACATACCTGGACATGCGCCCGATACTGACCCTGCCCTCCGACATCGGCTGCCGGTCGCACTACCGTGGTCCCACGATGACCGAGCCCTGGATCCCGCCC
This sequence comes from Sanguibacter sp. Z6_81, assembly GCF_057180625.1. Taxonomy (NCBI): domain Bacteria; kingdom Bacillati; phylum Actinomycetota; class Actinomycetes; order Micrococcales; family Sanguibacteraceae; genus Sanguibacter; species Sanguibacter sp. Z6_81. The sequence continues at coordinate 337,895 of NZ_JBXUFV010000001.1, forward strand.
GACCCGGACGAGCTCGTCGCCCGGTGGGGCCTCACGGCGGACGGGCGGGCCGTCTCGACGCGATCGAGCCACCTCCGCCCGGTGCTCGTCGACGGCGCACCGGCGATGCTCAAGGTCGCCCGGGTGGCCGAGGAACGCGACGGTGGCCAGCTCATGGTCTGGTGGGCGGGGCGCGGGGCGGCCCGCGTGCTGCGTCATGATGACGCCGGCGCGATCGTCGTCGAGCGCGCCACCGGTCACCGGTCCCTCACGCGCGTCGCAGCGCGCGCGGTCGGGTCGCCGTCGTGGATGCTCGACGACGCCCGTGCCACCCGGGTCCTCTGCCGGGTGGTGGCGCAGCTGCACGCCGTCGGGCGCGAGGACGCGGACGCGGGCCACCCGCCGCCGCCCGCGGGTCTCGTCCCCCTGCACACCTGGTTCCGGGACCTCCTCGACCACCCCGCCGACGCACCGGCGTTCACCCGCCGGGCCGCGGGCGTCGCCCGCGAGCTCCTCGCTGACCAGCGAGAGGTCGTCGTGCTGCACGGGGACGTCCACCACGGCAACGTCCTCGACGGCGGCGGCCACTGGCTGGCCATCGACCCGAAGTTCCTCACCGGCGACCGGGCGTTCGACTACGCGAACATCGTCTGCAACCCCACCCACGACGTCGCGCGGGTGCCCGGGCGCCTCGACCGGCAGGTGCGGGTGATCTGCGAGACCGCGCACCTCGACCGCGAGCGCCTCCTGCGGTGGGTCGTCGCGTGGACGGGACTGTCCGCGACCTGGCACGCCGGGGACCCCGGCGACTCCCCGGCCGCCGCCGTGCGGGAGATCGGGCGCACCGCCGACGGGCTCCTGCGCGCCACCCGGTGAGGCACAGGGGCACCCGACCCCTGGGCGAAACAAATCTTCATCCGGCGGAAACCCCTGGTCAGGGGCCCGTGGCTAGCGTGATCGGCACAGCGACCCGCTGTCGATCCCCTCTGCCACCGCCCCTCGAGGAGCGTTCATGACCATCCAGAAGGACGCCGGCTCCGGCCCGCCGACCCCGTCGGGCACGTCCGGTACGCCGTCCGCCCCGGGCCTCTCCGACCGTGTCGCGGCCGCGACGGGCGGGTTCGTCCTCAGCGACCCGCACGCGTCCCTGCACAACGAGGACCTCGCTCCCCTCCCGCAGGAGAAGCGCCGCTGGGGCTCGTTCGAGATCTTCAACGTGTGGACCAACGACGTGCAGAGCCTCGCCGGGTACACGCTCGCGGCGAGCCTGTTCATCACCGCCGGGATCAGCGGCTGGTGGGTGTTCTTCGCCATCGTCGCTGCGGGTGCGATCGTCATGGCGCTCGTCAACCTCACCGGCCGCCCGAGCGTGAAGTACGGCATCCCCTACCCGGTCATGGCCCGCGCGAGCATGGGTGTGCGCGGCGCCCAGCTGCCGGCGCTGGTCCGTGGGATCGTCGCGATCTTCTGGTACGGCGCCCAGACGTACTTCGCGTCCACCGCCGTCGCGCTCGCGCTCAACGCGATCCTCGGGACGCCGGGCGGCGGCACGTTCCTCGGCCTCGACGCCGTCGACTGGGTCTCCTACGTCATCGTGTCCGTCATCCAGGTGAGCCTGTTCCTCAAGGGCATGGACTCGATCACGGCGTTCCTCAACATCGCCGGGCCAGCCGTCTACCTCGTGATGATCCTGCTGCTCGTGGCCGTGTGGGTGCAGGCGGGCGACGAGCTCCTGCCGGCCGTCGGGTCCATCTTCACGAACGACTCCGTGACCGGTGGCGCGGCCGTCACCGCGTTCGTCGGCGTCATCGGCACGATGATCGCGTACTTCTCGGCCGTGATCATCAACTTCGGCGACTTCGCGCGGTTCTCACGCAGCGAGGGCTCGATGCGCCGGGGGAACCTCCTCGGACTGCCGGTGAGCCTCGCGTTCTTCACGTTCCTGTCGTTGTTCATCACCGCGGGCGCGTACATCGTCTACCAGGACGGCACGGGCGAGCCGCTCACCAACCCCGCGGAGATCGTCGGCCTCACCGGCAGCGTCCCGCTCACGGTCCTCGCGGCCGTGACGTTCCTCGTCGCGACGATCGGCATCAACCTCGTCGCCAACTTCATCCCGCCGGCGTTCGACCTGTCCAACCTCGCCCCGCAGCGCATCAGCTTCAAGCAGGGCGGGTACATCACCGCTGCGGTCGCGTTCGTCATCGGCGCCCTGTGGGTCGCGGTCATCAGCAGCATCGGGCTCCCGACGTTCGTCGACACCCTCGGCGCGGTCCTCGCCCCGCTCTACGGCATCCTCGTCGTCGACTACTACCTCCTGCGCAAGCAGCGCCTCAAGGTCTCCGACCTCTACTCCGCCTCCCCGGAGGGCACCTACTACTTCACCCGCGGCTGGAACCTGCGGGCGGTCGGGGCGTTCGCCGTCGCGGCGATCTTCTCCGTCAGCGCGGTGTGGGTGGACGCGCTCAAGGACCTCAGCGGGTTCGCGTGGGTCATCGGGGCGCTCCTCGGCGCGACGTTCTACGTCGTCGCGATGCGCGGGGTCGCGCTGGCCGCACCCGCCGAGGCCGAGTGAGCCTCGCGGGTGGGCCGCCACCGGCCCACCCGCGGGCATCGACCGGCGCGACGACCGCAGCTAGGCTCCACGCCATGAACGCCCGTCCTCGCGTCCGTCCTGCTGGCCGCGAGGACGCCGACGCCATGGCTCTGGTCCACGTCCGGTCCTGGCAGGAGACCTATCGCGGCACCCTCATGACGGACACCGTCCTCGACGACCCGGGACTGCTCCCCGGCCGTCGGCGGTTCTGGACCGCCGCGCTCACGGACAGCCGATGGGCGGACAACCGGGTCGCCGTCGCGGAGCTGGACGGATCGGTGATCGGGATCGCGATGTCCGGGCCCGTCGAGGACGAAGCATGGACGCAGCACCTCTACGTGCTCTACGTGCTCGCCGAGCACCACGGGTCCGGTGCGGGGACAGCTCTGCTCGAGGCGGTCGTGCGGGAGGACGAGGCCGTCGCACTGTGGGTCGGTGACCCCAACCCACGCGCGCAGGCCTTCTACGCCAAGAACGGCTTCGTCCCTGACGGGACAGCCCGCGTCCACGACGACGTGCGCCAGCTCCGGATGACCCGCCCTGCGCGCGGTGCGCAGCACGGCTGAGCCGACCGCGACGCGTCGGTCACACATGAGCGGGAGCGCTCCGCGTCAGCGGGGGCGCGCCACGTCAGCGGGAGTGCGCAACGTCAGCGAGGGCGCGCCGCGTCCTGGTCGGCGATGCGCTGCAGCATCTCGTTGTACTCGTCCATCTCGAGGTCGCCCTCGCGGTCGACCTTGCGGTCACGCCGCTTCGACGCCCGCTCGTCGGACCGCGACCACGACAGGGCGACGATCATCGCGAGGATGATCGTGGGGATCTCCCCGACGCCCCAGGCGATCCCGCCGCCCTTCTGCTGGTCGGCGAGCGCCGTCGGGCCCCACTCGCGGCCCATGAGACCGAACCACTCGGGGACGAGCAGCACCTCGCCGGACATGAGGGTCACGCCGAAGAACGCGTGGAACGCCATGGTCGCGAGCAGCAGCAGCAGCCGCTGGGCGTGGGGCGGCCGCGACGGCCCCGGGTCGATGCCGATGAGGGCGTTCGCGAAGAAGTACCCCGCGAGGGTGAAGTGGGCGACCATGAGGATGTGGCCCACGTGGGTCGAGAGCGCGTACTCGAAGGCCGGCGTGTAGTAGAAGACGATCATCGACCCCGCGAAGTTCAGGGCGGCGACGATGGGGTTGGCGAAGAAGCGCCCGTACCGGGAGTGGACGATCGCGAGCAGCCACTCCCGCGGGCCCCGCGAGCCGTCCTTGCGGATGGGCAGCGCGCGCAGTGCGAGCGTCACGGGTGCCCCGGAGACGAGGAACAACGGCACGACCATCGCGAGGATCATGTGCTGGATCATGTGCGCGCTGAACAGCACGGAGCCGTAGACGGCTCCCCCGCCGTTCGTCACCCAGAACATCGCGACGATGCCGACGGACCAGCACACCGTGCGCAGGGCAGGCCACGCGTCGCCGCGCACGCGCAGGCGCCACACCCAGCGCAGGTAGACCACGAGCGCCGCCGCGCACGCGAACGCGAGCAGCACGTCCCAGCGCCACTCCGTGAACCACCGGGCGAGGGTCGGTTCCGGCGGCAGCTCACGGCCGGTGACGAGGTACGCGGGAGTGGGCTCGACCGGCGGTGGTGACTCGTCCGGGGGGTTGGTCGCACCGAGCGCGACCGCGACGCCGCTCACCGCGCCCATGACCGTGACCTCGACGGCGACGAGCCGCCAGAAGAGCATCGTCGTGCGGGCCGTGGCGCTGCCGACCGTCGCACCCAGCTGTCGTACGACGAACCGGCGGTGCGCCCAGCCGAACCCGCCGAGGACGACGAACAGGCCCACCTTCACGAGCACGAGCACCCCGTAGTCGGTGCTCAACCCGTCCCACCCACCGAGGCGCAGGACGCTGTTGACCAGCCCGGACAGTGCCACCATGACGAAGCACCACGCGGCGACGGAGGAGTACCGGGCGACGACGGGCGCGAGCTCGTCGTCGGCGAACGTCCCGCGCGCCCGCAGGACGGCGATGACCGCGAGCGCGCCGATCCACACGGCCGCCCCCACGAGGTGGAGCATCATCGACGAGACGGCGAGCTCGTGGTCCGCGCTGCCCGCCGCGTGCCCCATGAAGGACTGCAGGACGAGGGCCCCCACGACGGGGACGGCCGTCCACAGGGCACCGAGGGGTGAGGAGACGAGGAGGGCGAGCACCGCTGTCATGGCGGCGATCACCGCGGTGGCGAGCAGGCCCTGCCCGCTCGGGATCTGCGTGAGGTAGGTGCCGAGCTGGTCGCCGAACCCCTCGGCGTCGAGCGGCAGGCCCACCGTGCTGGCGCCGGCGAGCACGGCGCGGGCCAGGGCGCTCACGGCCCACGCCCCCGCACCGACGGCCGCTGTGCCGAGCGCGCGGGAGAGCGCGAGACCGGGCCGGACGACGAACGCGGCGAGGACGAGGGCACCGAGGGTGACGGAGACGGACAGCTCGCTGAGCACGGTGGCGACCGGCAGACCCCATCGCACGGGAGCGCCCGGGTCGAGGAGGACCCGCGCCGCGAAGGCGGACGACATCCACCCGCCGAGGACCGCGGCGAGCACCGCGGCGAGGACCGCCGCGGGCAGCGCCCACAGGAGGATGCGAGGAGCGCGCGACGAGGTCGCCGCGGTCGTCGTGGAGCGCACTGACATCACAGCTTCCAGACTACGTGCGGCCCTGCGGGGATGGGGACCTGGCACCATGAGCGCTCGGTCACTCCGAGCGCGCCCGCTGGCATACTGAGGGCCGACTCGCCCGACGAAAGGTGCATGACGCATGAGCGCAGGCCAAGGCGGCATCACGCCCGCAGAGCTCGAGCGGGCACGGACCCTGCTCGGCACCATCAGTCAGGTGTTCGACCGGCGCGTCGTCGGACAGGAGGCGCTGCGCACCGCTCTCGTGAGCTCGCTCATCGCCGGCGGGCACATCCTCCTCGAGAGCGTGCCCGGCCTGGCCAAGACGACGGCGGCCGAGACCCTCGCCGCTGCGGTCGGCGGGTCGTTCCACCGCATCCAGTGCACACCGGACCTCATGCCGAACGACATCGTCGGCACGCAGATCTACAACTACGGCACGGGTTCCTTCACCACCCAGCTCGGACCCGTGCACGCGAACCTCGTGCTCCTCGACGAGATCAACCGCTCGAGCGCCAAGACGCAGTCGGCGATGCTCGAGGCGATGCAGGAGCGCAAGACGTCGATCGGTGGCACCGAGTACCCGCTGCCCGACCCCTTCATGGTGCTCGCCACGCAGAACCCCATCGAGGAGGAGGGCACCTACGTGCTGCCCGAGGCCCAGATGGACCGGTTCCTCATGAAGGAGATCCTCACGTACCCCACGGCCGCGCACGAGGTGGAGATCCTCGAGCGCATCTCGTCGGGCCGTCAGTCGGCGCCGATCGACGTCACCCCGGTCACGCTCGACGACGTGCGGTTCCTCCAGGGGCTCGTCGACGAGGTCTACGTGGACGCCTCCATCAAGCGGTACATCGTCGACATCATCAACACGAGCCGCTTCTCGGGCCCACGGCCCGTGCAGGGACTGTCCAACCACGTCCGCGTCGGCGCGAGCCCCCGAGGCTCCATCGCCCTCATGCGGGTGGCCCAGGCGCTCGCCATCCAGGCGGGCCGCTCGTTCGTCATCCCCGACGACGTCAAGGCCGTCCGGTACGCGGTGCTCCGCCACCGCCTCGTGCGGACCTTCGACGCCCTCGCGAACAACGTGCAGCCCGAGCAGCTCATCGACGCGATCTTCGACGCCGTCCCCACTCCCTGAGACCCGTGACGACGCCATGAACGAGATCTCCCGGCTCGCGCAGGTCCGCGCGCGACTCGAGCTGCCCGTGGCGCGCCGCGCCGCCGGTCTGCTCGAGGGTCGTCACCGGTCGATCTTCAAGGGCCATGGCCAGGACTTCGACGACCTGTCGCTCTACTCCCCCGGGGACGACGTCGGGGACGTCGACTGGAAGTCGAGCGCGCGTGCGGGGATCCCGATCATCCGACGGTTCGTGCGGCAGTCGAACCTCAACCTCGTCATCGTCCTCGACACCGGGCGCAACATGGCCGCGGTCTCCGCGGGCGGCGAGGACAAGTCCGACGTCGCGTGCTTCATGGCCTCGCTCGTCGCCTACCTCGCCCGCGACCGGGGCGACCGCGTCGCGCTCGTCGCCGGCGACGCCGAGCGGCTCGTGCAACGCCCACCGCGCGCGAGCACCCAGGACCTCGAGATCATGCTCCACCAGGCCGCGGGCCTCTTCGACATCGACGCCCCGGCGAGCGACCTCAACCGGCCGCTGGAACGTGCGATGACGGCGTTCCAACGACGTTCGCTCATGATGGTCATCACCGACGAGGCCCGGCCCGAGCCCCAGCACGAGCGCCTCCTGCGCCAGCTGCGCGTCCGGCACGAGGTCATGGTGCTCGCCGTCGCGGACGCCTCCGCGCTCACCCTCACGGGTGGCCCGACGAAGAAGCCGGTCCGCGACGTCAACGACGCGCTCTTCCTCCCGCCGTACCTCCAGCAGCGCAAGGCTCTGCAGCACTCCGCGGAGCAGGTGGTCCGCGCTCGACGCCAGGTCGTCGCCGACCTGCTGCGACGCCAGCAGATCCAAGGGATGATCGCCACGAGCACCGACGACGTCGTCCTCCAGTTCATCGATCTCCTGGGGAGGCAGAAGCGTGCCCGTCGATGACATCGTCGCCCCGGTGGCGTTCAGCCCGTGGTGGGCGATCGTCGGGCTCGTGCTCGTCACCGTCGTCGTCGCGTGGCTCGTCACCCTCTTCATCATCACGCGGCGTCGACCCGAGGAGGAGCCGGTGACCCCCGCGCCCCCGCCCACGAGCTACGCCGCCGGCAGCGACCCCTTCGTCGACCTGCGCGTGGTCTACCTCGCGCGCGTCGACGAGGTGGAGCGCGCCTTCCGCGCCGCGGAGATCGACGTCCGAGAGCTCCACCTGCGACTGAGCGGAATCGTCCGGGAGTTCGCCGGGCGCCGCCGCGGGGTCGACACCTCCGTCATGACGCTCACCGAGCTCGAGCACCTCACCGGGGCCAGCCGCCTCGCGAACCTCATCGCCCGCTACTACCAGCCGTCGTTCGCGCGCACGACGACCGAGACCGGTGACGAAGGGCTCGACGGCGCGAGGACGGTGATCTCCTCGTGGTGATCCTCGCAGCGGAGGAGGTCTCCTCCGCGATCCGCTGGCCGTGGGTGGTCGTCGTCGTCCTCCTCGTCGCCCTGGGGGCGCTCGCCGTCGCCTGGTACTTCACCCGCCACCCGCGCAAGGTCGAGTCCGAGGAGGCTGTCTGGGTCGCGAACTCCGACTACCTCGAGCAGATCCCGGCGTTCCGCGCGTGGGTCCTGCGGTACCGGCTGCTGCAGTGGACCGGTGTGCTGGGGTTGACCGTGGCGGTCCTCGGAGCGGGCTTCATCGCGGCCCGGCCCGTCGACGTGTCCGTCGTCAACCAGAAGCTCGGCACCCGGGACATCGTCCTGTGCCTCGACGTCTCCGGATCGATGCTCGAGTACGACAAGGAGATGGTGGAGGTGTTCGCCGAGCTCGTGGAGAGCTTCGAGGGCGAGCGCATCGCACTGTCGATCTTCAACTCGACGTCCCGCACGGTGTTCCCGCTGACCGACGACTACACGCTCGTCCAGGACCAGCTCGAGGAGGCGGCGGTAGCTCTCGACCCCGAGCTCGAGTACTCCGGCGACGAAGAAGCGACCGAGCGCTACCTGCGCTTCACCGCGGGCACGACAGGCACCTCGGAGGGTTCGTCGCTCATCGGCGACGGGCTCGCCAACTGCGCCCTGCAGTTCGACGAGACCGAGACCGAGCGTTCCCGCTCGATCATCCTCGCGACCGACAACGACCTCCTCGGCACCCCGATCTACACGCTCCAGGAGGCGGTGACCCTCGCCGACGAGCGCGGCATCGCCCTCAACGGCCTCTACGGTGCGTCCGACTGGGGCGGCTCGGAGAACCTCGAGCGCGAGTACCGCGAGGCGATCGAGAGCGTCGGGGGCATGTACTTCTACAGCGACGACGGCGATGCCGTCGAGCAGATGGTCGAGGACGTGCAGGCCCAGCAGGCCGTGGACCTCGATGCCGCCCCCGAGGTGACGAGCGCCGACAAGGCCGGACCGTGGTTCGTCGTCGCGGTCGTCGGCGTGACGCTCCTCCTCGTCGTGCAGTGGAGGTTGCGCGAATGATCCTCCAGTACCTGCTCCCGCTGCCAGCCCTGCTGGCGATCTTCGTGCCCCTGCTCGGGTTCACGGGGTTCCTCGCCGTGCGCGGCCTCGTCCGCCGCAAGCAGCAGGGCACCGCGCCGGCGTGGGCCTGGATGCGCCGGTTCGCCGTCGTCGCCGTCCTCGCGTGCATCGGGCTCGCGCCGAGCGTCCCGAGGTCGGGCGTGGACACGTCCGTCACCGCGGTCGACGTCTTCTTCGTCGTCGACCGCACCGGGTCCATGGCCGCCGAGGACTACAACGGCACGGAGCAGCGCCTCGACGGGGTGCGTGCCGACATCCAGAGCCTCACCGCGGACATCCCCGGCGCCCGGTACTCGATCATCTCGTTCGACTCCCAGGCGAGCCGGCAGCTGCCGCTCACCACGGACGCCCGCGCCGTCGTGTCCTGGACCCAGACGCTCGAGCGCGAGGTGACGATCTACTCGCAGGGCTCGCTCATCGACCGGCCCCTCGACGAGCTCTCCCGCGCACTGACCGGCGCCGCCGAGCAGCACCCCTCCAACGTCCGCCTCGTGTTCTTCATGACCGACGGCGAGAACACCGCGGAGGGCAGCCGCCGCTCGTTCGCGGACCTCGAGCCCCTCGTCGACGGAGGCGCCGTGCTCGGGTACGGCACCGAGGAAGGTGGCCGTATGAAGGAGTACGACCCGATCTTCAACAACGGTCAGAGCCCCGAGGGCGACTACATCGTCGACTCCACGCAGCCCGGCGAGCCCGACGCGCTGTCTGTGCTCGACCCGGAAGAGCTGCAGGCCGTGGCGGACGAGCTGGGCGTCGAGTACCTCCAGCGGACGGCGCCGGGCGAGACGGCGGAGATGGTCGCCGACATCGACCCGCAGCAGATCGCGTCCGACGGCCGCCGGACGCTCACCTCCTACCAGATGGTCCTCTGGCCGTTCGGCATCGCGCTCGCGCTCCTCCTCGCCCTCGAGGCATGGGCCGCCGGACGGCGGATCGGGCACTCCGTGGGGGTGGAGCATGTCTGAGCAGACCGACCTTCCGTCGAAGGTGTCCCAGCGCGCAGCACAGCGCCCTGACCGCAAGGCTGCGCGCCGTGCCGAGCTCGAGCACCGTGCCGAGGAACGCCGCCGCGTCCTCGAGTACGACCGCGTCGCCCGGCTGCGGGCGGAGCGGCTGCGGCGTCGCAAGCGCCTGTTCTGGTGGACCCTGCCTCTCGTGCTCGTGCTCCTCGGCGGCGCCTGGAAGGCTTTCTCCGTGCCGATCGTCTCGGGCTCGGCGAAGGACGAGTACAGCGCCGGGACGTTCGCCGAGTCGGCGGCGTCGTACCACTGGTTGCAGACGCTCAACGTGGCCGAGCAGTGGAAGGTGCACTTCGCGGAAGGGACCGCGCTGCTGCGCGACAACCAGCTCGAACCCGCGATCGAGGAGCTGTTCCGCGCGCACGACGCCGCGCCCGACGCCCCGGCGGACGTCGCCGAGATCGCGGACGACGAGCAGGTGCCCGTGTGCATCATCCAGGTCAACCTCGCTGTCGCGCACGAGCTCCAGGGCGACGTGGCGCAAGGGGTGGGCGACGGGCACGTCGACCGGATGAAGCGTGAGCAGCAGGCGCTCGACGCGCTGGGCGACGACGTGCCGGACGACGGGACCGCGCCGGACCCCGAGACGTACAAGGACCTCGCGATCGAGAGCTACACGGAGGCGGAGGAGCTCTACGCCGACGCCAACGAGATGCGGGTCTGGAACGAGTGCCCGGACGACGACGAGGCACGTGACCGGGTGACGGAGAAGGAGACGAGCGCACGGGACAAGCGCGAGGCGCTGGAGAACCCGCCGCCCCCGCCGCAGGACCCCCAGGATCCTCAGGATCCGCAAGAACCCCAGGACCCCCAGGACCCGCAGGACCCCCAGGACCCGCAAGAACCCCAGGACCCGCAGGACCCCCAGGACCCGCAAGAACCCCAGGAGCCGCAGGAGCCACTGACCCCGGAGGAGCGTCGAGCCCGGGAGCTCGAGGAGCGCAACCGTCAGGGTGAGGAGGAGCGGCGGGAGACCGAGGGCTGGCTCGACGACGACGCCGAGTCGCCGCCCCAGCAGTGGTGAGCGGCGCCGCACGGGCGGACGATGACGGGTGACGGGCGACGGCGCCCGTCGAGCGAGGAGGAAGAGGACCTAGTGACGGACACGAGCATGCCCACGGGGACGACGGGGAACGGACCCAGCGGGGACGGCGCCCCCACGGACGGGGCACCGCGGGGCGCGGCTGCGGAGCCCGTCGGTGGGTACAACTGGTCACGGAACCTCGCGTACCGCGCAGCGGCCATCGAGTACCCGACGACGACCGAGCAGGTGCAGGAGATCGTCACCCGTGCGGACAAGGTCCGGGCGCTGGGCAGCCGGCACTGCTTCAACGACATCGCGGACACGACCGGCACGCTGCTGTCCATGGCGAAGTTCGTCTCCGGCGGGGACGGCGGGCTCGACGTCCGCACGACGGACGACGGCCGTACGACAGTCACCGTGGGGGCGGGCGTCAGGTACGGCGACCTCGCGGCGGCTCTGCTCACGCGTGGCCTCGCTGTCCACAACCTCGCGTCCTTGCCGCACATCTCCGTCGGCGGCGCGATCGCCACGGGTACCCACGGGTCGGGTGACGGCAACACGGCCCTCGCCGGCGCGGTCGTCGGGATCGAGCTCGTCACGGGGACGGGCGACGTCATCACGGTCCGCGAGGGTGACACGGACCTCCCGCTCGAGGCCGCCGTCGTGCACCTCGGTGCGCTCGGCGTCATCACCCGCGTCACCCTCGCCGTCGAGCCCGCGTACGACGTGCGGCAGGACCTCTTCGAAGGGCTGGCGTGGTCGACGCTCGAGCAGGACTTCGACGCGATCACGAGCGCGGCGTACTCGGTGAGCCTGTTCACCCGGTGGGGCGACGAGGGGATCGACCAGGTGTGGCTGAAGTCCCGCACCGACCGACCGTCGCAGGCTCCCCTCGACGCCGGTACGGACTTCCATGGTGCCCGGCCGGCCGTCACCGACCTCCACCCGCTGCCGGGTATCTCCGCCGAGAGCTGCACGCAGCAGCTCGGTGTCCCGGGTCCGTCGCACGAGCGCCTGCCGCACTTCCGGATGGAGTTCACACCCAGCAACGGTGAGGAGCTCCAGACGGAGTACCTCGTCCCCCGGCAGCACGCCCTCGCCGCGATCGCCGCGGTCCGTGGGCTGCGGGAGCACGTCGTGCCGCTCCTGCAGATCACGGAGATCAGGACGATGGCACCGGACGGGCTGTGGCTCAGCCCGTCCGGCCAGCAGGACACCGTCGCCCTGCACTTCACGTGGCTGGACCGCCAGCCCGAGGTCGAGGCCGTCCTTCCTCTCATCGAGGAGGCGCTCGCGCCGTACGACGCCCGCCCGCACTGGGGCAAGCTCTTCACGACGAGCGCCGAGCGTCTCGCCGAGCTGTACCCCCGGCTGGGTGACTTCACCGACCTTGCTGCACGCCTCGACCCCCGCGGTGTGTTCCGCAACGACTACCTCGACCGGCTCCTCCCCCGTCGCTGAGGGACGCCGCGCCGTCGCGACCTGCGACCCGCGGTCCGGGGACCCGCGACCTCAGGTCGCCGGTCCCTGGATCGCGAAGGCGACGAGGAACCCGCAGCTGGCGAGGAGCCCTGTGCTCAGGTGGGTCTCCTCGACGGCCTCCGGCACCATCGTGTCGACGACCATCGTGAGGATCGCGCCCGCCGCGATCGACGTGATGACCGCGATCGTCGTCCCGGAGGCGTTGCCGAGCGCAAGGCTGCCGACGAGGGCGGCCGCGCCGCTGGCGAGCGTGATCCCGCCCCACACGCCGAACACGTAGCGGGCGCTGCGGCCCGACTCCTTCATGCCCGCAGCGCTGGAGAGTCCCTCGGGGAGGTTGGAGATGGCGATGGCGACGAAGACCCCGACGCTCACGCCGTCGCCGTCGAGGAGAGAGATCCCCAGCACGATGGACTCGGGGACACCGTCGATGAGCGCGCCGATCGCGATCGCCAGCCCGCTGCCGAGCTTCTGGCTCTCCGACGGCTGGAGGGCGCCCGCCCGGTTCCGGTTCTCCGCCCCGCGCCGGGCGAGCACGACGTTGAGCACGACGAAGGCGACCGCCCCGCCGAGGAACCCGACCGACGTGGGCAGCAGCCCGCCATCGATGTCGGCCTTGTCGACGAGGTCGAACGCGACGGCCGAGATGAGGACGCCGGCCCCGAACGCCATGACCCCGGCGACGACACGCTCGGGGATGCGGACCACCCACGCGACGACGGCGCCGAGGAGGAGCGTGGATCCTGCGAGCAGCGCCCAGAGGCCCGATTCCACCCAGACCGGCACGGGACCCCCCTTTCCCGACACACTCTTGCGACCAACGGTGGCCCTGCTCGAGCACTCACGCCACATCTGACGCGACCGACGCCGCGGCGTTCACCCGCTGAGCCTCCTCAGCCACGCTCCGAAGCCGCCGATAACCCCTGAGAACGACCTCGGACGCCCGCCTCTCCGCGTCGACGACTCCCGCGTACAAGGACATCAGCATGAGCGAGCCCAGATGCACGTCAGTCACCAGAAGTCACCGAGCGAGATCGTGGCGCGACCTGAGCATCGGGAGCCGGATCGGTCTGGCTGTCGGCACACTCGGAGCGGGCCTCGTCGTCGTCAGCGCCATCGCGCTCACGTCGCAGGCGCGCGTGTCTGCCCTCGATGATGCCGTGACCGCAGCCGTCCACACGCAGAACGCCGTCACCGACGCGAAGTACCAGCTGCTGTGGGCGACGAACTGGCAGAACATCACCGCATGGAACGCCCGGGTCGTCGGCGGCGCACAGGCCGCTGCCGAGGGCGGGGACAACGTCACGACGTACCGGGCGGCTGTCGCCGCGTTCGAGAAGGTCTTCCAGATCGACAGGTCCCTCCTCGCCGAGGAGGGCCTGCAGAGTCTCGCCGCCGTCGAGGACCACTGGCCCGCCATGGTGGCCTACAACGATCAGGTCCTCGACCTGTGGGAAGCGGAAGAGCTCGACTCCGGTGACGCCGTCTCGACCGGTGCGAAGTGGGACATCCACGACGTCGTCACCGTCGAGATGGACGAGCTCGTCGCCTCGGTCGAGGACCGTGTCCGGGAGATCACCGCGCAGCGCGACGAGCTGCAAGCCGCGAGCCGCACGACGACCCTCGCTGTCACCGTCGTCGCCCTGCTCGTCGGGTTGGGACTCGCACTCGTCACGGTCCGCGCGATCGTGTCGGGCATCTGGCGGGTCCGGGACGGCCTCCAGCGCATGGCAGCCAACGACCTGAGCGTGCGGGTCGAGGTCACCGGGCATGACGAGACCGGGCAGATGGCCCTGGCGCTCAACGATGCGGCGGCGACCATCGGCGGCACGCTCGCGTCCGTGGCGTCGTCGGCCGCAGCCGTGGCGGCGGCGTCCACCGAGCTGGCCGTGACGTCTGAGCGGATCGCCGATGCAGCCGAGTCCGCATCCGTGCGCTCCAGCGTCGTCTCTGCCGCGGCCCACGACGTGTCGGGGAACGTCGCGACCGTCGCCACGGGTGCGGAGCAGATGGGCGCGTCCATCCTCGCGATCGCGAGGAACACGAACGAGGCGGCCCGCGTCGCGACGCAGGCGGTCACGAGTGCCGCGACCGCGACGTCGATGGTGCGGAAGCTGGGCGAGTCCTCCGCGGAGATCGCTGACGTCATCAAGGTCATCACGTCGATCGCGCAGCAGACCAACCTCCTCGCGCTCAACGCGACGATCGAGGCTGCCCGGGCGGGAGAGGCGGGCAAGGGGTTCGCTGCGGTCGCCAACGAGGTCAAGGAGTTCGCCCAGGAGACGGCTCGCGCATCGGAGGACATCTCACGCCGGGTCGCGACCATCACCTCGGACACCGCAGGTGCGGTCTCCGCGATCGACGAGATCTCGTCCACCATCGCGAGCATCGACGACTACCAGGCGACGATCTCCGCCGCCGTGGACGAGCAGACGGCCACGACCACCGCGATGTCCCGCGTCGTCGCGGAAGCGGCCGGTGCGTCCTCGGAGATCGCGCTGACCATCACGGGCGTCTTCGACGCCACGGCCTCGACGACCGAGGCGCTGAGCCACACGCAGGACTCGATCACCGAGCTCGCGGCCCTCGCGACCGGGCTCCGCACCCAGGTCGAGCAGTTCACCTACTGACGCCGCTGGGCTACCGTGGCGCGATGCAGCAGCACCCGCCGCCCGTGACCGTCGTGCGTGCCGGCGAGGACCGCTGGGACGTCGTGCGGGGCGTGCGGCTCGCGGCCCTCGCCGACGCTCCGGACGCCTTCCGGTCGACTCTCGAGGACGAGACGGCGTACGTCGAGGAGCGGTGGCGGTCGTGGCTGCGTGCTGCCGCGATCTACCTCGCACTCTCGGACGGCCGGCCCGTCGGTATGGCTGCCGGGACCGTCGTGGACGGTCGGGCGCACGTCGCCGCCATGTGGGTGGAGCCGCAGTGGCGGGGCGGCGCGGCCGGTGAGGGATTGCTGCGTGCCGTGATCGACTGGGCCCGGACCGGTGGGCACACGGAGCTCGAGCTCCGGGTCATGGCCGACAACCCGCGCGCCACAGGTCTCTACCTCCGGCTGGGGTTCCGCGTCGTGCGGACCCGGCCCCTCCTCGCGGACCCCTCGCGCGACGCGCACAGCATGGTGCTGTCGCTGCGCGGCGCACAGGTCCCACACCCTCAGGCGGCGTCGTAGCGGTCCGCGACCGTCATGCGTCGGACGTCGGCGCCGCCCCGACGAGGACGGTGCGGCCCTCGATGCGCACGGGCCACGTGCGCAGATGCTGGGGCTCGGCGCCGACGGCCTCGAGGCACGTGCCCGTGCGCAGGTCGAAGATCTGCTTGTACATCGGGGAGGCGACGGTGGGGATGTCGCCCCGTGTTCCGACGATCCCCCGGGCCATGATGTACGCGCCGCTGAACGGGTCGAGCTGCTGCACGGCGTGCACGGTGTCGTCGGCGAGCCGGAACACCGCGACCTGCTCACCCCCGACGAGGGCGGCCGCGCCACGCTCGGGGGCGAGGTCGTCGAGCCGGCACACGACGACCCACGGCGAGGCTGCGGGTGCGCCGGCGATGGTCACCGTGGAGGTTGCTCGGTCGTCGGCTGCGGGCGTGGTGGTCGGGTCGTCGAGCTGGGCGTCGAGCGTCATGATCGGACCTCCAGGATGGTGCCGGCGATGAGGACGGCGCCGCTCTCGCGCTCCTCGGGCGTCGCCGGGCGGGCCTGGCCGCGCTCGGGGACGTACGCGAAGGACGGGTCGGGCACGTCGGGGGCGTTGATGAAGGCGCCGAACCGGCGCAGCTTCTCGGGGTCGTCGAGGGTCGCGGCCCACTCGTCCTCGTAGTTGTCCACGTGAGCCGCCATGGCGGCGTCGAGGTCGGCGCAGATGCCGAGCGAGTCCTCCATGATCACCTGGCGGACGCCGTCGAGACCGCCCTCGACCTCCTCCATCCATGGCGCGGTGCGCTGCAGGCGGTCGGCGGTGCGGACGTAGTACATGAGGTACCGGTCGATGGTGCGCACGAGCGCCTCGGTGTCGAGGTCCTCGGCGAAGAGCTGGGCGTGGCGCGGCGTGAACCCGCCGTTGCCGCCGACGTAGAGGTTCCAGCCCTTGTCGGTGGCGATGACGCCGACGTCCTTGCCGCGGGCTTCCGCGCACTCGCGGGCGCACCCGGAGACGCCGAGCTTGATCTTGTGGGGTGAGCGCAGCCCGCGGTACCGGTTCTCCAGCGCGACGGCGAGCCCGACGGAGTCCTGCACACCGAACCGGCACCACGTGGACCCGACGCACGACTTCACGGTCCGCAGCGACTTGCCGTACGCCTGGCCGGACTCGAACCCGGCGTCGACGAGCTTCTTCCAGATCGCCGGGAGCTGGTCCATGCGCGCCCCGAACATGTCGATGCGCTGCCCGCCCGTGATCTTCGTGTAGAGCCCGAACTCCTTCGCGACGGCGCCGATGACGATGAGCCCCTCGGGGGTGATCTCACCGCCCGCGATCCGGGGGACGACGGAGTAGGAGCCGTCCTTCTGCATGTTCGCCATGACATGGTCGTTGGTGTCCTGCAGGGCGGCCATCTCGCCCGCGAGCACGTGCTCGTGGCCGGTGGAGGCGAGGATGCTCGCGACGACGGGCTTGCAGATGTCACACCCACGCCCCCGCGTCCCGTGCCGGGCGATGATCTCGCTGAAGGTCCGCAGCCCGGTGACACGGACGGCGTCGAACAGCTGGGCGCGGGACAGGTCGAAGTGCTCGCACAGCGCCTTGGACACCTCGACGCCCGACTTCTCGAGCTCGGTGGTGACGATCTTCTTCACGAGCGGCAGGCAGGACCCGCAGCTCGTGCCCGCCTTGGTGCACGCCTTGACGCCCGGCAGGTCCGTGCAGGCGTGCTCGGTGACGGCACCGCGGATGGTGCCGGCGGAGACGTTGTTGCAGGAGCAGACGTTGGCGTCGTCGGGCAGGTCCGCGCCCGCTGCCGGTGCGGAGCCCTCGGGGAGCAGGTAGGCGCCGGGGTCGCCGGCGAGCTCGCGGCCGACGAGCGGGCGCAGGCCCGCGAAGGCGGACGCATCGCCGACGAACACGCCACCGAGGAGGGTGCGGGCGTCGTCGGACAGCACGAGCTTCTTGTACAGGCCGGCGACGGGGTCGGCGTAGACGAGCTCCATGGCGCCTGCGGTGCGGGCGAACGCGTCACCGAAGCTCGCGACGTCGACGCCCTGGAGCTTGAGCTTGGTCGCCGTGTCGGCGCCCGGGAAGGTGGCTTGCCCGCCGAGGAGGCGGTCGGCGACGACCTCGGCCATGGCGTAGCCGGGGGCGACGAGGCCGATGCAGCGGCCCTCGATGCACGCGACCTCGCCGACGGCCCAGATGTGCGGGTCCTCGGTGTGGCAGCCGAGGTCGACGACGGCGCCGCCGCGCGCCCCGATCTCGAGACCGGCGTCGCGGGCGAGCTCGTCACGGGGCCGCACCCCGGTGGCGAGGACGACGACGTCGACGTCGAGCCGCCCGCCGTCGTTGAAGTCGAGCCGGCCGACGTGACCGGTGCTGCGTGCGGGCTTCATCTCCTTGGTGCCGGTGCTCACCCGGACCGCGATGCCCATGCCGTTGATGAGGCGTTTGAGCGCCTCGCCACCACCGAGGTCGATCTGCGCGTCCATGAGGTGGGTGCCGAACTGGATGACCGTGGGTGCGGCGTCGAGAGCCTTGAGCGCACCGGCGGCCTCGAGGCCGAGGAGGCCGCCGCCGATGACAGCGCCGCGGACGGGGCGGTTGAACCGCGTGCGCTTCTCCTCGACCCAACCGCGCAGGGCGGCGACGTCGTCGATGGTGCGGTAGACGAACACGCCCGGCAGGTCGGCGCCGGGGATGGGCGGCACGGCGGCGTTGGAACCGGTGGCCAGGATGAGCTCGTCGTAGTCCCACACCCGGCCGAGGCGGTCCGTGACCTGCCGGGCGTCGCGGTCGATCGCGTCGATCTTGCAGTCCCGGACGATGGTGACGAGGGGGTCGTTCCACAGCTCCGGGTCGCCGAGGTTGAGCTCCTCGGGGTCCCGCGCGGAGAAGTACGACGTGAGGGCCACGCGGTCGTAGGGGTACCGGGGCTCCTCCGCGAAGAGCGTCACACGGTAGGCGCCATCGGTGTCGCGGGCGCGCAGCGCCTCGACGAGACGCTGGGCGACCATGCCACCGCCGACGACGACGACGTGCTTGCTGGGTGCGAGTTCCTGGGCCATGCCCACAACGGTAGGAACCGCTGATTTCTCCCGGTCACGCCGGGAGTTTCCCTGCCGTAACGGTTCTCTCACTCCTCACGGGGGGTGGGTGTGAGGTGTGCGGCCCCGCTCCTTACGACGGATCGTTAGGATCCAAAGCCGATACCCACCGCCAATCAACCACCCCCACCTTCGCGAGCGGATGATCAGCTACTTGACACTCTTCCGCATATCCTCGTGCGGCCACCGGCGCTTCAAGTAGCTAACACTCGCGATCGCGAGCCACGATTGGGCATTTTTCCGCATGCTTGATCTCATAAAGCGATTTGCCTCCGCACCCCTCGGTGAGCACGTCCGAGCCCAAGCCGTCGCCCTCTCAAATCACCAGGAACTCCACTCGAGCCCTGTGGCGACAGAAACGCGACCGCCAAAATCAAGAGTCATCCCGCGGCAGAATTCTCGGTCCATCAAAGGCCTACCGGCGAAGTCGCCCTCACGGGCCCTCTGGAACGCGCGCATTTATACCACCGCCTAAAATCACCTCCTACGAGAAGCGCACATCGGTCAACTCCACATCCGTCCTCCCGAAGTCCCCTCCCGTCGGGTCGAAGGGAACCCAAGACGCGAAGCCCGCAATAAAGAATGGGGATATAGAGTCGGACCCGTTCAATGCAACACTCCCGCTTACACGCATTATTCCCTTGGAATCGATAACGTAGGCCCGCGGAGTGGTTAGATTCGAGAACGCTACGTCCGCCTCCACAACCTCATTGATATCTACGTCCTCATGACCCTCACGCCCGATGAGTCCCAGAACCGCGTCACGCACCCCTGCTTCAAGAATTCGACCTGCGTCCACCTCGCTGAACGACGGCGCCACAATGTTGTCGGCAACAGCGCTCACCAGCAGGTTCGCGTTCGAATAGTAAATGACGCTACCCGACAGCCCTTCCGCCTCGCGGGCTAGATGCGGATGAAGGCTGTTTCCGGCGCCAAAATCGCGCGTATTCTCAGTCACCACTGAGACTTCCGCCCCAGAGCCAGCGAGACGCAAAGCCGTAAGCCAAATTAGCGAATCACGGCCGCCCCGCCCCTCTCGGGCAGGCATCACTCGTTGCGCCTCACGCACGAGCGCCTGCAAAGCATCCTCTCCGTTCGCTGGTATCACCGAGAAGTAGTCACGTAGTTGCCGCTCCCAGCTGGCACTAATTTCTTCCGGTCCAGGCAGATACAGAGGCTCCATCTCGACTATACGCGATAAGCGTTGATGACTATCGAGTAGCGTCTGCGACCAATCGGCGGCCTGCACACGACGCATATTTACGCTTTCGTGCAGCACGATCTCTGGAATCGCCAGCGTCATAGCCTTGGTTTCGCAGACCTTCTTGAGCGACTGCCAGAAAAGCGTCTCGAACCCCCCCTTGTTGGGCAGGATATTCGTGTCTATGAGCACAATCGAACCATTGGACATCATTAGCCCAGGCGTTGGATAATCGAGGCGCCCAACCGTTCGAAATCGGATAGCGTGTCACGTGCGCGGATATACTGCGCGCCACGCGCCTCTGCACCAGATAGCTCGAATATCGCCGAATTGCTGTCCTGTGCACGCGGAACGAGACTACTCAAGTTGCGCACCTCGCCAATCTGATGCGGCGCTGGCGGAACAGGAATCCCGGCATCTTTCAGACGCCGTACAATTTCGTTCTCGTACATCTGAGGGATATCCTCGAGCCAGCGCTGGAAAGCCGCGGCCGGGGCGCTTCGGTAACTCGCAAACTGCTGGCTGATGTAACCGAGAGGACGCGGCCGTCCTTTGAAAATTGCACCCTCTTCGAAGTCCTCGACTACCTTCGTCCTCTGGCCCGAGGCGTACGCTGCGTCCCAGTCCGCGATCCATCGTTCAATGCTTGCCCCTACACTCGGGAGAGCGGTTAGAGAGAAAAGATCTGGTGACAATGGTACGACAAAGCCATCGGAGCCAAGCAGAACGACACGATTGAGAGCGCCAACGCTCGGACCGAGGTCTACGAACGCATAATCAGCGTCTACCGTAGCGGCTGCGGCCTTAATGATTCGATGGATCGCAACAGTACGCTGAAACCCTTGGTACTGACCACTGAAACTATCGTTCCACGCCTGAGGCAAGAGCGCTTCGAATTCACTGAGTTGAATGCTGCCCGGTATAATCCACGCGTTGTCCCGAATCTTCTTTGGTTCCATCTGCACAAAATCTCCGGTGCCCCGAATCACCGGCACGAGCTGGTCGTACAGTGTGCGCTTTCCACTAACAGCACTTTCGTAGTCATCGGCCCTCAGTGCGGCGCCAGTCAGGTTCGTCTGCGCATCCGCGTCGATCAATAGGACCTTGGAACCCTGGCGGGCCAGCGCAAGAGCGACATTGAAAAGCAGAGTGGTCTTGCCGACTCCGCCCTTGTGGTTAAAGAACGAGACGATTTCCACGGGGAAGTACCTTTCGGTCGGCCTCGATCAGTCGTAGCCCGCGAGCGGTGGGCCGCGGTCTTCCTGGTCGATCAGTTTCGTGAGTCGGCGGTGTCGGAGCCGATCCTATGCGCAAAGTCACACACCTACCGCAGATATGGCATACGTGACTGCGCGGACGCGTTCGAGCAGCCCTCTAGGCGCTATTCGACCCTCCGCGGGTCACGCGTCAGGCAGGTGCGGTGTCAACGACGCAACCTGTGAGGTGCGTCAGTTCCCGAGCCGCCGTCCGGTATGAACGCCGTGAGCCAGTTCGCAAGCCCGCAGACGAGGTCCTTGCAGCCGCCGCAGCCCGTGGTCGCGCGCGTCGCCTTCGCGATGGCCTCGACGGTACGGGCGCCGTGCTGCCAGCAGTCGACGATGTCGCCCTTGCTCACGCCGTTGCAGCGGCACACGGTAGTGCGGTCGGGCATGTTCGTCGGGTTCGTCGCGGTGGCCGCGGCCGACGCGACGGGTTGGAGCAGGAGGTACGCGGGATCGGACGGGACGGGGGTGCGGCGCGTGTAGGCGGCCGTGAGGTCGGCACCGATCTGTGGGGCGCCCACGCACATCGCGCCGACGATGAAGCCGCCAGAGACGACCACCTCAACGTGGCGCCCGGCCCCGGGGTCGGAGAGGCGGACCGCGCGGTTCCGGGGGTCCTGGGGGCGGCGCGCCCCACAGACGCCCATCGTCACGACGTCGAGGCCTGCTGCCTTGAGCCGCACGACGTCGGTTCCGCGGGTGGCGTCGTCGGGCGCTCCCCCCGGCGCCGGCCGCGTCACGACGTTCATGCTCAGCCGCAGCGCCATGCTCGGGCGGTCGAACCGCAGGCCCCCGAGCCGGACGAGGCCGAGCCGGCCCTCGTGGGCGGCCCGCACCGTGAGGTGGTCGGCGAGGCGCCGGGACTGGTCCCAGCCCTGCGCGATGAGTCCGGTCGATCCCTCCGGCGGTTGAGCGCAGTCGCCGATCGCGAAGATCCGCGGATCCGCCGGACTGACGAGCTCCGCGGTGACGACGACGCCGCGGTCGACGGGGAGCCCGGCGGCCGTCGCGACGCCCGACTCCGGGACGGTGCCGCACGCGAGGACGACGAGCCCGGCGTCCACGACCTCGTCGCTCGCCCCGCCGTCGGCGGTCGTGGTGACGACCCGCACCCCGGTGACCCGGCCGTCGGCCACGAGCACCTCCTCGGTCCGCGCACCCGTCCGGTGCGCAACACCGAGGGACGCGAGGGTCTGTGCGGCGACCTCACCGGCTGCGGCGTCGAGCTGGCGGTCCATGAGGCTCGCCCCGCCGTGGATGACAGTCACGGCCAGCCCGCGACGCGCGAGCCCGCACGCCGCCTCGAGGCCGAGCACGCCGGCGCCGATGACGACGGCGCTGCGGACGTTCACGGTCGCGGCGACGATCTCCCGCGCGTCGTCGAGCGTGCGCAGCGCGTGCACCCCGGCGGGGAGCCCGCTGTCCGGTTCGAGGCCGGCGATCGCGGGGATCCGGGCGGCGGACCCGGTGGCGAGGACGAGGGCGTCGTACGGGTGGACGGTGCCGTCGGCCGCGAGGACACGACGACCGGCACGGTCGATGTGCACCGCCTCCGCGCCGCGGTGCACCGTCGCGCGCTCGTGCGTGAGTGCCGGCAGCGCGAGGGAGGCGACGTCGATCTTCCCCGCGACCACCTCGCTGAGCAGCACCCGGTTGTACGGCTCGTACTCCTCGGCGCCGAGGACGGTCACGCGGAACCGGGCCTGCTCCCCCGCGCCGTCGCGCGCGAAGAGGTCCTCGACGAACCGGGACCCGACCATGCCGTTGCCGATGACGACGACCTCGCTCAGCGTGGGCGTGGCGCCGGGGGCAGCGACTGCGCCGCCGGTCGGTGCAGCACCCGCGGGTGGGACGACGCTCATGACGGAACCCTCTCGAGGTCGGGCGACCCGGCCAGCGGGTCGAGGACGGGCATTCCTGCCGCGCTAACGTCCACGGCGCACACCTTGAACTCGGGCATGCCGGAGATCGGGTCGGTCGCGTCGGTGGTGATGCGGTTGACGCTGCCCGTGCCGCTCCAGTGGAAGGGCATGAACACGGTGTCGGGGCGGATCGTCGTCGTGAGGCGGGCGGCCGCGGTGATGGCCCCGCGGGACGACTCGAGCCGCACGGAGGAGCCGTCGTCGATGCCGAGGCGCTGGGCGAGGACGGGGTGGATCTCGACGAACGCGTCGGGCACCGCGCGGTGCAGCTCGGCCACCCGGTGGGTCTGCGCGCCCGACTGGTAGTGCTGCAGCACGCGCCCGGTGACGAGATAGATCGGGGCGCCGGGTCGCACGTCGTCGCTCGGCCCGACGTGGTCGACGGTGACCATCCGGGCGCGACCGTCCGGCGTCGGGAAGCGGTCGAGGAACAGGCGCGGGGTGCCCGGGTGCAGCGCGGGGGTCGAGCCGACGTCCGTCCGCGCAGCATGGATCGCGACCGTCGCGGAGGCGGGAGGCATCGCGGAGGCGGGAGCCTCTGCGGGGCACGGCCAGAAGAGGTCGGGCTCGGCGTCGAGCCGGGCGTGGCTGAGGCCCGAGTAGTCGGCCGGTCCGCCAGCACTGGCGCGGGCGAGCTCGTCGAACACCTCGGCAGGGTCGGTGTCGAAATGGACGGGTGACCCCATCCGGACCGCGAGGTCGGCGAGGATGTCGAGCTCGGACCGCACGTCGCCGGGCGCGGGCAGGGCGCGGCGTCGGCGGATCACCCGGCCCTCGAGCGACGTCATCGTGCCCTCCTCCTCCGCCCACTGCGTCACTGGCAGCACGACGTCGGCCAGCCGCGCGGTCTCGGACGGGACGAAGTCGCAGACGACGAGGAAGTCGAGGGCCTCGAGGTTCGCGACGACCTTCCGGGAGTTGGGCGCGCTGACGACGAGGTTGGACCCGTGGACGAACAGCATCTTCGGGCCCGCGGGCTTCCCGTCCTCCGCCGGCGCGGACAACCGCCGCAGCAGCTCGACGGCGGGCAGCCCCGGACCGGGGATCGTCGCGGGGTCCACGCCCCACACGGCCGCGACGTGCTCGCGCGCCGCCGGGTCGTCGATCTTGCGGTACCCGGGGAGCTGGTCGGCCTTCTGTCCGTGCTCGCGCCCGCCCTGCCCGTTCCCCTGACCGGTGATGGCGCCGTACCCGCTGCCCACGCGCCCGGGAAGGCCGAGCGCGAGCGCGAGGTTGATCGCGGCCGTGACGGTCGCGGTGCCCTGCGTCGACTGCTCGACCCCACGGCCCGTGAGGATGTAGGCGCCGGTACCCCCGTGCAGAGGGCTGGCAGCTGCGAGCAGCCGGGCGGTCCGGCGCAGCTCGTCCGCGGCCACCCCGCACACCTGCTCCGCGCGCTCCGGCCACCAGGCCGCGGCGGACCGGCGCACAGCATCCGCCCCGGTGGTCCGCGCCGCGACGTACGCGGCGTCGGCGAGACCCTCGGCCCACACGACGTGCAGCAGGGCGAGGAGCACGACGAGGTCCGTCCCGGGCACGGCCTGCAGGTGGATGCCCCCGCCGTCCTCGGTGAGCACGGCCGTCGCGCTGCGCCGCGGGTCGACGACGACGAGCCCACCCCGCTCCCGGGCACCGGCGAGGTGCTGCACCGACGGCGGCATCGTCTCGGCGAGGTTGCTGCCGAGGAGCAGCACGGCCTGCGCGCCACCGAGGTCGGCGAGCGGGAACGGCAGCCCCCGGTCGACGCCGAACGCCCGGTTGGCGCCCGCGGCCGCGCTCGCCATGCAGAACCGGCCGTTGTAGTCGATGTTCGCGGTCCGCAGGACGGTCCGGGCGAACTTGCCGAGCGCGTACGCCTTCTCGTTGGTCAGCCCCCCGCCGCCGAACACCGCGACCGAGTCCCGGCCGTGCTCCGCGGCGATCTGCTGCGCGCGAGCGGCGACGAGGTCGAGCGCCTCGTCCCACGTCGCGGCGTGCAGCTCGCCGTCGGCGCCCCGGACCAGCGGGGTCGTGATCCGGTCCGGGGTGCCCAGCACGCTCGCGCTCGTCCAGCCCTTCTGGCACAGCCCACCCCGGTTGGTCGGGAAGTCCCGCCCCTGCACGACGACCGGCAGCGCGGCCAGGGTCGCCGTCGTGCCCGGCAGGGGCGTACCCGGCGACGACGTCTCCGGCGTCGTCGAGCCCGCGGGCGTCGCGCCCGGGAGCGTGCCGGCACCGCCGGCGGGCCGCTCCAGGCTCATGGCGCACTGCAGGGCGCAGTACGGGCAGTGCGTGGAGGTGGGCTCAGCCGGCGGTGCCGCCAGGCGGGACTGCTGGGTCATGGACGATCCGCTCAGATGCTCTGCGCCGACATCGCGGAACCGCGCCGCTGGTACACGGCCCAGACGGTGAGGCTCATGACGAGGTAGACGCCGATGAACGCCCACAGCGCCGGCACGAGGCTTCCGGCGAGGTCGTTGGAGACCGCGAAGCCGCGCGGGATGAGGAACCCGCCGAACGCGCCGATCGCACCCGCGATGCCGATGCACCCGGCTGCGGCCTTGCGCGCCTTCGCCCGCGCGTCCGCGTCCGTGACACCGACCTGGAACACCGCCGGGATCATCCGGTACGTCGACCCGTTCCCGATACCCGTCGCGACGAACAGCACGAGGAAGGAGCCGAGGAACAGGCCAAAGCTGTGGCTGTCCAGGGCCTGGATCGCGCCGAACGCACCGACGGCCATGACGACGAACGCCGCGATCGTCACGCGGGCCCCACCGATCTTGTCGGCGAGGATCCCGCCGTACGGGCGGGCGAGGGACCCGACGAGCGCGCCGAGGAACGCGATGGACAGCGTCACCTCGGGGAACTGGCCCTTGAGCAGCGTCGGGAACGCACCGGCGTACCCGATGAAGGAGCCGAACGTGCCGATGTAGAGGAACGAGATGATCCACGTGTGGCGGTTGCGGGTGGCAGCCGCGAACGACTTGTAGTCGGCGCGGGCGGAGGTGAGGTTGTTCATGTACTTCCACGCGAGGAACGCGGCGAGGAGGATGAACGGCACCATCATGAGTCCGGCGCGCTCGAGCGCGATCCCTGCGCCGGCGACGATGACGAGCGGCACGGCGAACTGGACCGCGGCCGTGCCGAGGTTGCCGCCGGCAGCGTTGAGGCCGAGCGCCTTGCCCTTCTCCTTCTCCGGGTAGAAGAAGGAGATGTTCGCCATCGACGAGGCGAAGTTGCCACCACCGACGCCGGCGAGCATCGCGATGACGAGCAGCACCCCGAACGACGTGTCCGGCCGCTGCACCGCCCACGCCAGCGAGAGCGTGGGGAGCAGCAGGAGCAGCGCCGAGATGATCGTCCAGTTGCGGCCACCGAAGAGCGGGACGGCGAACGTGTACGGGATGCGCAGCGTCGCACCGACGAGGCTCGGTACAGCGATGAGCCAGAACTGCTGGTCGAGCGTGAGGGCGAAGCCGGCGGCCGCGAGCTGCGGGACGACGATGCTCCAGGTCGCCCACACCGCGAACCCGAGGAACTCCGCGAACACCGAGATCCAGAGGTTCCGGGTGGCGATCTTCTTGCCGCCGTCGTTCCAGAACGTCGTGTCTTCCGGGTCCCAGTTGTCGATCCACCGGCCCTTGCGCACGTGCGCGACCGACGTCGTGTGCTGCGGCTCGGACGATACGTCCGTGGCGCTCCGGGTGTCCGACGCCGAGCCCGGCGTGGTCGAGGTGGGAACAGTCATAGCGGCCTCCTGTGAGCGCGGCCCGAGTCGTCGAGCGCTCCCAGCAGGCTATGAAGTGCGTGTTTCGCCCCGATGCGTCGGGGAGTTAATCGACCGTAACCTTCTCGGCACACACCGGTGCCACGCGTTGTGAGAACGGGACGGTCGTGCCAGGAGGCCGGGCGCCGAGGACGTCGCGCGGTTCGTGCCCGACATCGGGGCAGCCGGGCGCCGGTGAGCGACGGCGCGATCGCGGACACGATTGTGGGCAGATGTCCCCATAGCGCGGTCCGGGTGCTCATGCGAGGGTAGTGCGCCGCAGCCCGAGAGGAAGTCCCGTGACGCAGGTCCGCACCGCAGTGAAGATCGCGTCCGCCACCCTGGTGTGGGGTGTGCTGATCGCGGGCTGTTCAGGCGACGACGCGGACGACGAGCCGACGACAGTGCAGTCAGGCGGAACCGCACAGTCGCCCACGCAGGAGCCGACGACGGAGGCGCCCGTCGAACCGACGACTCCACCGCCGGTCGACGGCGTCGTCGACCTCAGCGATCCGGCAGCGGGGATCGTCTTCACGAACCTACCCGACGCAACAGGCCCGGAGGCAGCGGCCGTGAACGCGTACCTGGCCTTCGAGGTCGCGTACTGGGAGTCCCTCAAGGCCAACGTCGTCTCGGATGCCCTCCCGGGGCTCGCGACAGCCAACGCTCTGAATGTGGTGTCCGAACGGGTGGCCTTTCAGACGACGCAGGGCTTCACGTTCGGTGGCACGGCGCGCTCTTCTGTGCGGGTCGACATCATCCAGGAGGATTACGCGGTGATCAGCGCATGCGGCAGCGACGTCGACGTCACTGCGATCTATTCCGATGGGACGGTTCGGGCGTTCGACGGGGAAGCAGCCCCGACGTTCCGCAGGAACGCCGAGCTCGCGGAGCTCGAAGGGACATGGTTCGTGCAGGAGTACTGGATCGACGAGGAAGCCTGCTCCGTCGAGGACGCAGCATGAGCAGCCGTCACCCCTCGCTGGTAGGTCTCCTCATGCTGACGATGGGCGCGGCACTGTCACTGACGTCAGCTCCTGCGGTCGCTGCTGAACCCGCAGGATCATGTCCCTGGAACGGATGCTCCGACGGCCAGGCGGCTGAGGGTTCGGTCTCGGTCACGGTGAGTGGCACGGGGACGCGCGCGGGCTCGGGAAGCTTCACCGTCGAGACCCGGGCTGTGACCGTGCAACCGACGTGCTGGTTCCAGAAGAGTCCCTGGACAGGCGTGAAGATGGACGAGTTCGCCACGGCCACCGCGAACCATCCCGGAATGACCTACCTGCCGGACGGGGCGGTGTACGGGCCCGATCTCGCGCCCGAGCGGATCGCGGAGTTCGCGACCGACGCCGAGGGCGTCTGGTACTACGCGAAGTGCTCCGGGAGGAACTTCTCGGGTGAGTGGGATGAGTTCGATGCCGTGCGCAACGCGTACCTGGCCAGCAACGACTGGCTCTTCGTCCCCGCCGGTGTGGCGCCGCCCGTCCCCGAGGTCCCGGTCGAGACACTCATGGAGATCGCCTTCAGGCAGGTCGCGCTCCCCGATCCCGAGGTTGAGTGGAATCCGCAGCTGAGGGGCAATGCCGCGACGATCGTCAACATGGACACGTGGGTGTGGTTGGTCGATCCCGCACAACAGCTCGAGGTCACAGCGACGGCCGGCGCGAACTCGGCGACCGTCTATGCCACCCAGCAGACCATGACGCTGAGCGCTCCGAGCGCTGACACCGCGGTGTGCCAGGGGTCTGGCGTGGAGTGGACCCCTGCCGCGCAGGGCGAGTGCTCGATCGTCTTCACCCGGTCGAGCGCGAACCAACCTGACCTGAGGACACCGCTGACGGTGAGCACAGGATGGGCCACGCGGTGGTCCGGCAACGGGGTCGACCGCGGCGCGCTGGAACCACAGACCATGACGTCCGTGGTCGGGATCCCGGTCGCGGAGATCCAGACCACCATCACCTGACCGCCATCACCTCACCGCCGTCGGCTCCAGCGTGTAGACGTGGCCCTGGGCGTCGAGGATGACTGTCTGCTGCTCCGTCCATGAGACCTCGAGGTCGTACGGCTCCTCGATGTCGAGGGTGAGGAGCTCGCTGGCGCCGTCCTGCCACGACCCGGGCTCGAACGTCTCTCCCGGCTCGATGCGGTCCGTGTACGTGTGCTCGACCTCGAGCGTCACCGCGAAGCGCCCGTCCCCGATCGGGACGACGCTCGTCGAGCCAGCATGGGTGAGATCGCCTGTGTCGTGCTCGAGATGGGCGGAGTCGGCCGGTCCGGCGACGGCGTCGTGCGTGGGGAGCGCACCGAGCCGGTCTCCCAACGACGGCCTCCCCGCCGGTGCGTCAACGGGCCCGGCACTCTGCACGCCCCCGTCCGGCGTGGCGTCTGTGGTGGCCCCGCTCCCGGGCGCCCCCGAGGTCGCTGAGGCGAACTCCCCGACGCTCGCACCGGTCCGGAGGTAGGCACCGACCGCATCACGGCAGGCATCGGTCGACCCTGTCGTGACCCGGTCCTGGAACCCGGGGTCGCTGAGCATGTACTCGGTCCACCGTGCATCGTCCGTGACGGTCCACGTCCCGTCCGAGACGTCACGGACGGCCAGCTGCTCGGTCACCCACCGCGCGTCCGGCGCAGGCGTCTGTTCGCTGCTGTCGACGGATGCGCTGTCCGTCGGCTCCGCGGGCGCCACGGTCTCCGAGACGGACGTCTCGAGCGTGGGCACCTCGGCCTGGAGCTCAGGCACCTCGAGCTCCTCGAATCGCATCTCGGGGCGCGGGGGCGGGACGGATCCCCCACCGGGAGCGCCGCCTCCCCCGCCACCACCGATGGGGCCACCTCGGCCCCCGCCGCCACCGACCGGGCCCCCTGGACCCCCACCACCGATGCCGCCGGGGGGCGGCCCCCCAGGACCGGGCAGCGTCTCGTCGTCGAGCGCACCCCAGGCGCCGTCCACCGCGACGTCGAGCGCTGCGTACGCCTGCTCGGCGGTGGTCTGGAAGGCTGTGCGAGCGGTGACGGCGTCGGCGATGTGACGTTTGAGGTCACCCCTGGCCACGTTGATCGCTTCCACGTCCGCGTCGCGGGTCGCGGCGACCTCCCTCGCGAGCGCGGGGCAGCCGCAGTCGACCGGCACCGGCTCGGACAGTGTCGGCGGAGACCAGGGCGAGTCCGCGCTCTGCCGGTACATCGCTCCGGCTCCCCCGGACGAGTTCCACGGGGGCACAGCCGGTGGGTCGTCCCGGTTGGCCTTGACGTTCCAGTCGATTCCCCGGCACGTCGAGCACGAGGGCATCGGCCGGTAGGCCATGATCCCCTGGAACGTCGCCTCGTTGTTCTCTCCCACGGCCCAGCCCCCGCGACCGACACTGCTGTACTGGATCGGCGACGACGGCGAGTGCATCTGGCCCCCGCTCCGCACGTGCGCGGCAGCGTCACCCGCGTCCAGCACCGAGTCGACGAGGTCCCGGATGTACGTGATCGACTGGACGAACGTCGTGTACCCGCCGACCATCGTGTCGAGTGGCGCGACGAGGCTGTGTACGGTCGCGGCGGCAGTCCGGCCCACGGTCCTGAAGGCGTCCGCATCGGTTCCCGACCAGGAGTGCACGGTGTCGTTGACCGTCGTGCGACTGTCGGTCGCGATGGTGGACAAGGTGTCCTTCAAGGACGTGAAGTTCGCAGAGACGGTCCCGATCTGTCCCAGGTCGGCCGTGATGAGGAGCTCCGAGGAGCCGCAGTCCTCGAGAGCGACGTCGAGCGCGTTCCAGAGCCGCGCTCCGTCCCAGGGGTTGATCATTCCGGAGAAGAGCGAGGCCATGAGGGCCGCCCTCCTGCCGTCGAGAAGGCGCTCGCGGTCACGTGGTCCTGGTCGCTGTGCGACTGGAGGTTCCGTGTCACGTTGGTCGCGAGGTCGGTGAAGTCCGTGGCCAGCGCGGCGACCCGTGCCGCGACCTCCACCTTGAACGTCCTCGCAGCGGTCGTGGCGGCGGCGTCCCCGTAGTCGCCGACGCCGGGGTCGATGATGTGGACCGCCGCCGCCAGGTCCGTCGCGTGCGACGTGAGCCGCACGGCGGTGTTGGAGACCTCGTCGTACACGAGGCCGATGCCGCTGTCAGTCATTGCTCTGAACCTGTCTCGCGATCACACCGATGGGTATGCCGGGAGTCTAGGACTCGTGCAAATCACCACACACCCTCCGCCATGGGGACGGGTACCTCTCCCCATGGCGGACCGGCGTCGCGCGCTGGGCGCTCACCCCCAGACGAGTCCCTGCGCCGGCTCCTCGAGCACCGCGGCGACGTCCGACAGGAACCGGGCGCCGAGAGCGCCGTCGACGAGGCGGTGGTCGACGCTCAGGGCGAGCTGCGTGATGTACCGCTTCTTGATCTTGCCCTTGTGCACCCACGGCTGCTCCCGGATGGCGCCGAACGCGAGGATCGCGGCCTCGCCGGGGTTGAGGATCGGGGTCCCCGTGTCGATGCCGAAGACACCGACGTTGGTGATGGTGATGGTGCCGTCGCTCATGTTCCCGACGGTCGTCCTGCCTGCCCGCGCCGTCGCGGTGAGCTCGGCGATCGCGTGCGCGAGCGCCTTGAGCCCCAGGCGGTGCGCGTCCTTGATGTTGGGCACGACGAGCCCGCGCGGGGTCGACGCGGCGATACCGAGGTTGACGTAGTGCTTGTAGACGATCTCCTGAGCGTCCTCGTCCCAGCTCGCGTTGACCTCCGGGTGCCGGTTCACCGCGAGGAGCAGCGCCTTCGCCGTGATGAGCAGCGGCGTGACGCGCACGTCCGTGAACTCCCGGTCCTGGCGCAGCCGCTCGACGAGGCGCATCGTCTTCGTCACGTCGACGGTCTGGAAGACGGTGACGTGCGGCGCGGTGAACGCGCTCGAGACCATCGCCTCGGCCGTGCGCTTGCGGACGCTGCGCACCGGCACCCGCGTCTGGCGCCCGTCGGACGAGACCTGGCCGGACGCGAGCCACGGGGCGTCGTCGTCCACGTACGTGGCGAGCACCTTCGGCTGCGCCTGCGCGCTGTAGGCGAGGACGTCCTCGCGGGTGACGATCCCGCCGGGACCCGTCGCGTGGACGCTGGAGAGGTCGATGCCCATGTCCCGGGCGAGCTTGCGGACCGGCGGCTTGGCGCGCACCGCGAGCGTGCCGGGACGCGGAGCCACCTGCGTCACGGACTGCACCTGCGTCGGGGGGGCCTTCGCGACCGACGGCTCGACCGGCCCGGGTGCCAACCGTGCCGGGCCAGCGAGTGCGACCGGGTGGGTCTCGGCGACAGGCTGGAGAGGTGCGGCGGGCACCTCGTCGGCGGGTGCTGCGTCGGCCGCCGCCGCGTAGGCCGGTGCGGCCTGCTGAGCGCCGGTCGCGGTGTCGGGCTTCGCGTGGCGCGGTCGCCGCTGGCTTCCGGGCGAGGAGACGCCGTACCCGACGAGGACCGCTCCCCCGCCGCTCGCGTCCGCCGCGGCTGCGTGGGCGGGAGCCGACTCCTCCGAGCCGGTGCCCCCGCTGCTCGACGCGGCCGGCTGCTCGGGTGCCGCGGCGCCGTCGGGGTCCGTGTCGATGACGATGATCGGCGCCCCGACCTCGACGACCATGCCGACCGGGGTGAGGATCTCGGAGACGACGCCCGTGTGCGGCGACGGCAGCTCGACGAGCGACTTCGCCGTCTCGATCTCGACGATCGTCTGGTTGACGATGACCCGGTCGCCGACCGCGACGTGCCACGTGACGATCTCGGCCTCGGTGAGGCCCTCGCCGGCATCCGGCATCGTGAACTGCTCGAACGTCGGCATGACACTCCTTCGGCAACGCGGGTCAGGTCAGGCTGTGGGCACACCCGTGGGGGCGTCCCGGATGCTCAGAACGCTAGGGCACGGTCGACGGCGTCGAGCACGCGGTCCAGGCCGGGCAGGTAGTCGTGCTCCACCTTCGACACCGGGTAGGGCATGTGGAACCCGCCGACCCGGAGCACCGGCGCCTCGAGGTCGTAGAAGCAGTGCTCCGTGACGCGTGCCGCGACCTCCGCCCCGGCCCCGAGGAACGTGGGTGCCTCGTGCATGACGACGCAGCGGTGGGTCTTGCGCACGGAGGCGACGAGCGTCTCGGTGTCGAGCGGGGAGATCGACCGCAGGTCCACGACCTCGATGCTCGTGCCCTCCGTCGCTGCTGCCTCCGCGACCTTGAGTGCCGTGCCGACCGTCGGGCCGTACGCGACGAGGGTGAGGTCGGTGCCCTGGCGCGCGACGACGGCGCGGTTGAGCGTCGTCAGGGCCTGGGTACCCTCGGGCGTTCCCGGGTCGGACGACCCACCCGCAGCGGCGTAGGGCCCGGCGGAGAGGTCGACGGCGCCCTTCTCCCAGTAGCGTCCCTTGGGCTCGAAGAACAGCACCGGGTCCGGGGACGCGATGGCCTCCTGGATCATGACGAACGCGTCCTGCGCGGAGCCTGGCGTGACGACCCGCAGCCCGGGGGTGTGCGCGAACAGCACCTCGGGGCTCTCGCTGTGGTGCTCGATCGCCCCGATGCCCCCGCCGTACGGCACGCGGATGACGACGGGCAGCGTGAGCCGCCCCTGGGACCGGTAGTGCATCTTCGCCAGCTGCGTCGTGATCTGGTCGAACGCCGGGAAGATGAACCCGTCGAACTGGATCTCGCACACCGGGCGGTACCCGCGCAGCGCCAGGCCGATGGCCGTCCCGACGATCCCCGACTCCGCGAGCGGGGTGTCGACGACGCGGTCCTCCCCGAACTCTCGCTGGAGGCCGTCGGTCACCCGGAACACGCCGCCGAGCGGGCCGATGTCCTCGCCCATGAGCAGGACCTTGGGGTCGCCAGCGAGCGCGGCCCGGAGGCCCTCGTTGATGGCCTTCGCGAACGGCAGCGGCCGGGCGGCCCCCTGCACGCCGCTCGCGCTCGGCGCAGACTCTGTCGTCGCGGTCACCGGTGGCCTCCCTGCGCGTCGGTGAACGACGCCTCGTACTCCGCGAACCACGCCTTCTCCTCGGTGACGAGGGCATGGTCGCTGGCGTAGACGTGCTCGAACATCGAGGCGGACTCCGGCCGACCGAGCGCCTTGACGTACGTCCGGACCTGCTCGCCGAGCGCCGCGGCATCGGCGTCGAGCTGAGCAGCGGCCTCGTCGTCCCACAGCCCCTCGGACTCCAGCAGCGTCCGCATGCGGGTGATCGGGTCGCGCTCGCGCCAGTAGTCCTCCTCGGCGGAGGTGCGGTACCGGGTGGGGTCGTCGGACGTCGTGTGGGCACCCATGCGGTAGGTCACGGCCTCGATGAAGGTGGGCCCACCGCCGGACCGCGCGCGCTCGAGCGCCTCGGCGGTCGCGGCGTAGCAGGCGAGGACGTCGTTGCCGTCGACGCGGATGCTCGGCACACCGAACCCGTCGCCGCGCCGGTAGAGGGGCACCCGGGACTGCTTGGAGGTGGGGACCGAGATGGCCCACTGGTTGTTCTGGCAGAACAGCACGACGGGTGCGTTGTTCACCGCGGCGAAGCCGAGGGCCTCGCTCACGTCACCCTGCGACGTCGCTCCGTCGCCGAAGTACGCGACGACGGCCGCGTCCTTCGTCGGGTCACCGGTGCCCACGAGACCGTCACGCTGGATGCCCATCGCGTACCCGGTGGCGTGCAGCGTGTGGGAGCCGATGACGAGGGTGTAGAGGTGGAAGTTGTGCGCCTCGGAGTCCCAGCCGCCGTGGTCGATGCCGCGGAACAGGCGAAGGAGGTGCGCCATCTCGACACCCCGGGTGAGCGCGACGCCGTGCTCGCGGTAGGACGGGAAGACCATGTCCTGCGGCGCCAGCACCCGGCCGGAGCCGATCTGCGCGGCCTCCTGCCCGAGCAGCGGCGGGTAGAGGCCGAGCTCACCCTGCCGCTGGAGCGACGTCGCCTCCGTGTCGAACGCCCGCGTGAGGACCATGTCCCGGTACAGGCCGCGCAGGGCGTCGGCGTCGAGGTGGGCGACACGGTCGCGGTAGGACGCGTTCGCGTCGGAGGTCACCCGGGTGCCGTCGGGAGCGACGAGCTGGAGCGGCTCGTCCTCGAGGGTCGGTTGGTCGCTCCGGGTCTGCATGAGGTCGGTCATGCTCTCTCCTGCCGGTCCGGACGCGGTCGGCGTCCTGGTGACGGACGGCGCCGACCACTCGGCCGCGCCAACCTACGATGCCGTAGGTTACGCCAGCGTAGGGTACGGAGCCGCCCGTCGGCCAGCACGGCCCCGACAACCGAGCCCGGGGATTGTGCGAGAAACCCACAAGGCGACGACAGGGCGCCGCTGTGCACCGCCGGGACGTCAGGACCGAGGGCCGTACGGGTTACGCGGTCCCGTGGTCGGTGAGCCCGGACCGTTCTGCCCGCCGTCGCCGTCCTTGCCGAGGTACGGGGCGACCGGCGGGTACGAGGTACCGGACTCGCCGCCGTAGCCGCTGCCGGTCGGAGCGGGACCGTAGGGA
Source organism: Sanguibacter sp. Z6_81 (assembly GCF_057180625.1). NCBI lineage: Bacteria > Bacillati > Actinomycetota > Actinomycetes > Micrococcales > Sanguibacteraceae > Sanguibacter > Sanguibacter sp. Z6_81. The sequence goes on from NZ_JBXUFV010000001.1 coordinate 373,164, forward strand.
CCCTGGTAGCCGCCGTCGTAGCTGCCGGCCGAGCCAGCGTCGTACCCGGCCGGGAAGGAGCCGGTGCCGCCGTACGGGTTCGTCCCGCCCGGGCCGGTCACTCCCATGTACGGGCGGGTGTACCCGCTACCTCCGTAGGTGTTCCCCCCGAGCTGGCTCGCGGGGGGGTACGGGCTGCCCGTCGCCTCGAGCAGGGCCTCGCGCGTGAGCGCGAGCTCACGCTCGACCGGCCACTCCTTGAACGCGAAGAGGCACAGGAACACGATGTTCGCGACGGGGACGAGCATGAGGAAGATGTACGGCCACGGGTACCCGGCCTTGGCGACGATCCGGCTGTACACCCAGACCATCGCGACAACGAGGCCGATGTAGAGAGCGCCGAAGAGCACGGCGATGATCGCTGGGAACTGGTCGTTCGACATGAGGTCGTCTCCGTGGGGATGGGCGGGGGGCTGGCGCCGGGATCAATCTATCGCCAGGCGGCAGCCGGCACCCCACGACGGGCGATCTATCGCCAGGTGGCAGCCACCTCGAGGAAGAGGTCCGTCGCCTCCGGCTCGCCGATGCTCACACGCATGCCCTCGCCCGCGAACGGGCGGACCATGACGCCTGCGTCCGCGGCGTCGGCCGCGCGGTCCGCGGTCCGCTCACCCAGCTCGAGCCACACGAAGTTCGCCTGGGTGTCAGGCACGTCCCAGCCCTGCGCTCGCAGACCCTCGAGCATCCGCGCGCGCTCGACGACGAGCGCGTCCACCCGGGTGAGGAGCTCCGCCTTCGCGCGCAACGAGGCCAGGGCGGCGCGCTGCGCGACGTCGGACACCCCGAAGGGCGTGGAGGCCGACCGGATCCCCGTGGCCAACCGCTTGCGGGCCACCGCGTATCCCACCCGCAGGCCCGCGAGCCCGTAGGCCTTGGAGAAGGTCCGCAGCACGACGACGTTGGGGTGCGCCGCGAGGGTCGCGAGCCCGTCCACGGGGTCGTCCATGCGGACGAACTCGAGGTAGGCCTCGTCGACGACGACGAGCACGTCGGACGGCACCTGCTCGAGGAAGCGGTCCAGCTCGGACTGTGTGACGGCAGCCCCGGTCGGGTTGTTGGGCGTGCACACGAGCACGACCCGCGTCCGGGGGGTGACGGCTGCGGCCATGGCGTCGAGGTCGAGCCGGCCACCGGCGGCGAGCGGCACGGGGACGCGGGTGCCGCCGGCGACGTCCACGACGATGGGGTACGCCTCGAAGGACCGCCACGGGTAGACGACCTCGTCGCCCGCGTCGACGACGGCCTCGAGGACGTGCGCGAGGACGGCGACCGAGCCGTTGCCGACGACCACCTGGTCAGCGGTGACGGGTCCGTCGTCGGCGAGCGCCGCGTCCGAGAGCCCTGCCGTGAGGTCCCGGGCGATCGCCTCGGTGAGGTCCGTGGCGAACATGTCCGGGTACCGGTTGATGCACGACGCGGCATCGATGATCACCGCCTGCACCGACGCGAGCGGCGGGTACGGGTTCTCGTTCGACGACAGCTTGAAGGCCGCCGCCCCGACCGGAGCGCGGGCGCCGGGGACGTACGCCGGGAGGGCCTTGATGGCGGGGCGGAGGGGGACGCGTCGCGTGGTCACGCCCCACAGTCTCCCACCCCGGCACCGCGCCTCCGCGTCTCCGCAGCCTCCGCGGCGTCACCGCGCGATGAGCGGGGGCCGGGTCACCCGGCGGCCCTCGGGATCGGCTGGGCGTGCGGGTTCGGTCGTGCCCGGTCCGCTCGGGGCCGGGTCCGTGGCGGCGGGCGGTGGCGGTGGTGGCGGCGGGACCGGGGCGCCCGGGCTGAAGTACATCGTCTCGACGTCAGGCGCGGAAGGGGACACGGACCCGAACGACTGCTGCTGGTGGAGGACCGCGCTCTGCTGGTCCACGGCCCGCAGCACCCCCTCGTCGCCGCTGAGCACCGCCTCGTGGAGCACCTGGGCGTGGGTGCGTGGGCTGTGCGCCTCGACGAGGCTGAGTCCTCCCACCTGCGCGCTCACGGTGACGCGGTCGACGGCGTCCGGTGGACCGCTCGCATCGAGGCTCGTCACACCTTCGGAGGTGTTCTCCAGGTGCAGGCTCGGCACCGGCCGGGACGGTGACATGAGCGAGACGGGCGAGCCGTACGTCGTCACGGACCGCAGGTCGTACCGGCGGCGCAGGACGTCGTCGTCGGCGAGCGCCATCGCGACGATCCCGCCCTGGCTGTGCCCGTAGAGACCCACCTGCGCGCCGACGGGGATCCCGGCCTGCTGCATGGCGGACTCGACCATCTGCATGCTGTCGCTCGCGCCGCGGGACATGAGGTCGAGGTTGCCGTCGAGGTCGAACGGGAGGTTCGAGCCCGGGGCCCAGTCCTTGGTCCCAGGGATGAGCACGGCCCAGGTGACTGCGCCGCCCGGTTGGGTGATCTTCTGGATCTCGACCGTGCCGGGCGGGTGCTCGCCCGACGCGAGGTCGTCCAGGGCGTACCCCACCTGCACCGGGGACATGAGGGGCGGTTCCATGACGGTCCGCTCGACGAGGTGCCCGGGGCGCAGGTCGAGAGGAGCTCGTCGGGTCCGAGTCACACCGGCGTAGAGCCAGCTCCCCACCCGCAGCACCCCCGCCGCGTCGTCCACGCCGGGGGTGGAGAACGGGGTGCGGAACGGGTTGAGCCTGCCGACGTACGCGCTCACGCCACCGGCGAGGTTGTCCGTCCACGACGTCCCGTCGGACTGCAGGTACCCGATACCCCCGGTGACGACACCCGCGCCGGGGGCCACGCCACCCCCGATGCTGAAGAGCCCGCCCAGGAGGTCGAGGAACCCGCCACCGGCCCGGGCCTCCGCGTCCCCGTAGACGGCAGCCGCGTTCAGCGTCCCCGTCGCGAGGTCGTCGAGGTCGCCCGCGTACAGCCGCAGCGCCGCGACCATCAGCTCGACACCATCCTGGGCGTGGGCGAGGTGCAGCGCCGTCATCGGGTCGTGGTCGGGGTCGCCGAAGGAGAAGACCGCCCGCAGCCGGCACAGGACGAGGGCCGCCGTGAGGCTCGCGCACTGCTGGAGGGCGGCGTCGAGCGACACGGCGGCTGCCCGGACGACGCCGGCCGCGGCCTCCATGTCCGCGGTGTTCGCGGCGATCCCGGAGATGCCCCCGATCACGGTGAACCCCTGCACGTCGGCGGGTGGCGGCTTCTCGCTCATGCGCGTCCGTCCGTGCGGGGTTCCGTCAGGTCCACGCGTTGGTCAGCGACGTCCGGACGGCGTCGATCGCCGTCCCGACGGACAGCAGGTCCGCCCGGACCGTCGTGAGCAACGCGCGGTAGGCGCTGGCCGACGTCGACTGCCAGTCCACGCCGTACGCCCCGGCGAGGGTCGTCCTCGCCGACTCCACGTCGGCCTCGATCGTGGCGAGGTAGGTCGTCAGGGAGCTGATCTCTGTCGCGAGCGTCATCTCTGGCCTCCGCAGGTGGGGTCTCGGTCATGCGCCCCGACGGTAGGGACACCCTCCAGGAGCACGCCCCGGGGCGGCCGACGATGGGGACACCTCGGGCGCTGCCGCTCGGTGTGGACGGCCTGTTTCCGCGGCTCGTCGCCGTGGAAGAATGCGAGACATGCCCAACAGCCCCCTCGCGCCCGCCTCGACGCGCGCCAGCCTCGCCGAGGTCGTCCCCGCCATCGCCCTCGGCCCGCTCGACGGCCGCTACCGCGCGACGGTCGCCCCGCTCGTCGACCACCTGTCCGAGGCGGCTCTCAACCGCGAGCGGCTGCACGTCGAGGTCGAGTGGCTCATCGCGCTCACCGACGGCACCCCGGACGGGCCCGCCGTCCCCGGCGCCCCGCGCCTCACGGACGCCGACAAGGCGTACCTGCGCGGAGTCGTCAACGACTTCGCCTCCTCGGGCATCTGCGAGATGGCCGAGATCGAGCGGGAGACGGTGCACGACGTCAAGGCCGTCGAGTACTACCTCAAGCGCCGCCTCGCCGCGGCCCCCGGCCTGCTCGGGGACGACACCGTGCTGCCCGGCGTCGGCGAGCTCGTGCACTTCGCGTGCACGAGCGAGGACGTCAACAACCTCTCGTACGCGCTCATGGTCAAGGGCGCCGTCGAGCAGGTGTGGCTGCCCGCTGCGCGGGCCCTCGTCGAGCAGATCGCGGACATGGCCCGCGAGCACGCGGCCGTCCCGATGCTCAGCCGCACCCACGGCCAGCCCGCCACGCCGACGACCCTCGGCAAGGAGCTCGCCGTCCTCGCCCACCGGCTCCGCCGGCAGGTCCGGCGCATCGAGGGCGCCGAGTACCTCGGCAAGATCAACGGCGCGACCGGCACGTACGGCGCGCACGTCGTCGCGGTCCCCGGCACCGACTGGCCCGCGTTCTCCAAGGCGTTCGTCGAGGGCCTCGGGCTCACCTGGAACCCCCTGACGACGCAGATCGAGTCCCACGACTGGCAGTCCGAGCTCTACGCCGACATCGCGCGGTTCAGCCGGATCCTGCACAACCTCGCCACCGACGTGTGGACGTACATCTCCCTCGGGTTCTTCAAGCAGATCCCCGTCCCCGGCGCGACCGGCTCCTCGACGATGCCGCACAAGGTCAACCCCATCCGGTTCGAGAACGCCGAGGCCAACCTCGAGATCTCCTGCGCGCTCCTCGACACGCTGTCCGCGACGCTCGTCACGAGCCGCATGCAGCGCGACCTCACGGACTCCACGACGCAGCGCAACATCGGCCCCGCGTTCGGCCACTCCCTCCTCGCGATCGACAACGTGCGGCGCGGCCTCACGGCGCTCGCCGTGAGCGAGGACGTGCTCGGCGCGGACCTCGACGGCAACTGGGAGGTCCTCGGCGAGGCCATCCAGTCCGCGATGCGCGCCGCGTCCGTCGCCGGGGTGCCCGGCATGGAGAACCCGTACGAGCGTCTCAAGGACCTCACCCGCGGCCAGCGGATCACCGGCGACGACCTGCGGACCTTCGTCGCGGGCCTCGGCCTGCCGGACGACGTCGCCGCCCGCCTCGCAGCCATGACCCCCGGGACGTACGTCGGCCTGGCGGAGCACCTCGTCGCCGAGTACCTGTAGCCCGGGCAGATCTGCGTGAGCGAGCGCGGGAACGACCGCGGGCCCGACGGCGGCGACGCCGCTCGGCCGTGGCTCGCGCTCGCTCAGGACTACGAGCACGCCCGCGCCCGGGACGACTCGCTGGACCGGCTCGTCGAGTGGCCGGCACAGCGAGAGCTCCTGGGGGACGTCACCGGGCGGTCGGTGCTCGACGTCGGGTGCGGCAACGGCGCCAAGCTCGCCGAGCTGGTCCACGCTGGCGCGTCCGCCTGTGTCGGTCTCGACATCAGCGGCAACTTCCTGTCGGCGCCCCCGGCTGGCATGGAGCTCGTCCGCGGTGATCTCTCCGAGCTGGACGCCGTTCCGGAGCTCGCAGGGCGGACGTTCGACCGGATCACGTTCTTGCAGTCCATCGGATATGCGAAGGACCCCGTCCACACGTTGCAGACGGCCCGGGAGATGTTGGCCGACGACGGGTTCATCCTGCTGACCAGGACCCACCCCGTCCGCTACGCCGTCGAACGGTCGGAGCTCAACGGGACCTCTCTCGGCGAGGAGTACTACTCCACCGGCACCTTCACCTACCGCCACAAGGCGTGGAACGAGCAGATCGCGCTCACGAAGCGCGTCTACACCATCGCTGACCTGCTCAACCTGTTCAGTGCGGCCGGACTCTGGGTCGAGGTTGCCACGGAGCCCCAGCTGTCCGAGGACGCCCGGCGCCGCTACCCGCACAAGCAGGCGTGGATGAACAAGCACCTCGGCATCCTGGTATTCAAGCTCCGCGCCCATCCCTGACAGGCCGCTGCAACGTCGTCGAAGCTCGCCCTCGTCGCTGAGTACCTGTCGGTCGTCACGGTGGCGGGGGGAGCTCCAGCAACCAGCGGCTGACGGTGATCCGCAGGAGGATCCGCGGCCCCACGACCGACTGGTCCCCGGCGTCCCAACCGCCATACTTCGCGGCGAGCGCGGAGACGATGTCGGGTCTGGTGGCGACGTCGAACAGCTCGGCGGCGCCCTCCCCGACGAGACCGCCCTCACCAGCGGTTCCCTCGATGGCAAGACTCACCCGCGGATCCATGCTGATCAGCGCAGCCTTGCGTGACCCGGCCGCGACCGAGGCCCACACTGCGTCCTCCAGGGCGGACCGAGCCTGGACGGCATCGCCGTGGAGGGACGTCTCGGGGAGGGACTCCCGGTGGACAGATCCCTCGTGGACGAACCACAACGGCGTGGTGTGGGGCGGCCCATCGCGGCGGTTCACGGAGAGCCAGAGGTGCGGAGACTGCTGCAGGAGGGTCGACCGGTGCACGTCGGCATCATCCCCCCGGCGCGTCCGTCCGCGCCAGGTGATGCCCCGGACCCCGGCCACTGCCCCGCTGCCCCACGGTGTGCCGCCCGCTGATCGGGGACCGGTCCCCATACGCGGGGGCGGACGATGCGTGGCATATTCACCGCATGCTCATTCGACCCCGGCGGCGCGCCACCAGCCCCCTCCGCCGGACGGCGGTCGCCGCTGGTGCCCTCGCGCTCCTGGCCCTCACCGCCTGCGCGGCGCCCGTCGAGGGCTCCCCCGTCGCCGGTGCGCCGTCCTCGAAGCTCGCCCCCGCGATCGACTCCGACACCGTGTCCCTGCGGCACGACTACGAGGACTCCCCGCAGGAGGTCAACGACTACTGGACGGACGACCGCAAGGACAAAGCGACGCCCAAGAACACCACCCCGGGCGACGGCGGTACCGTCGACGGCTCCCCCGACGCCGCGACAGGCGTCGTCGTGGACCCGACGAGCGGGCCCGTCAACCCGGACGGCCCGCAGCTGCCCGAGTCGGACCTGGGCGACCCGTTCGCGGCGACCGGCCTGGCGACCTCGACCCAGGGACGGCTCTACATCCAGTTCGCCGACGGGGACTACGTGTGCTCGGCGACGGTCGTCAACTCGGTCTCCCGGAGCGTCGTGGCCACCGCGGCGCACTGCCTGTGGGACTTCAGCGGCGGCACCGGGTGGGGCACCAAGGTCATGTTCGTCCCGAACGACGCGGACAACGGCGCCGTCGCACCGTACGGGATCTGGGCCGCGGAGTCCGCCCACGGCCCGCAGGAGTTCGCCGACGGCGCGACGGTCGACGACTCCGGCCGGATCTCCGGTGACGGCTGGTCCTACGACTTCGCGTTCCTGTCCATGGCGCCCGACGACCAGGGCCGGGAGATCCAGGACGTCACGGGCGGTCAGGGCATCGCGTTCGGCGTCCCCGCGGAGGAGCTCGTCGTCATCGGCTACCCCTCCGCCGACCCTTTCGACGGCCTCTCCCAGCGGTACTGCACGAGTGACGACTGGTACTCCTCGGTCCGCGGCTCCTACGGCATCGCCTGCGACATGACGCAGGGTGCGTCGGGCGGCGGATGGCTCACCAACTACGACCCCACGAGCGGCGCTGGCTACGTCGTGGCGACGACGTCGTTCCGGGGCGACTACATGATCGGGGCGATGCCTCTGGGCGAACGGGCCCTGCAGGTCTTCACCGAGGCAGGAGGCCTGTGATGCGCAACCGGACCGCGCGTACCGCGACGGTGCTCCTCGCGGTGGCGGCGCTCACGACGGCCTGCGCGGGCGAGGCCGTCCCGGGCGAGGCGTACCCGGACTGGCAGTACGTCGACGACCGCAGCATCGAGGCGTTCGACCGGCAGATGGCGTTGCTCGCGAGCTCCATCGAGGCGTCCAGCCCCTTCCGCACGGACTCCTCGACGGACGCGACAGGCGTCTCCTACACCCACGCCACGTTCGGCGACCGTGACACCGCGTCGCAGTCTGTCGTCGCCGTCACCGGCAACCCGGCGTCGATCTTCATCCAGCAGACCGACGCCGACGAGGGCTACACCATCGACACCCTGCACGTGGGCGGCGAGGCGATCGACTACCTGCTCCTCGGGGAGGCCTTCTCCTCGCTCTCCCCCACGCCGTGGGTCGCCGTCCCGACCGTCTACGGCGAGCCGGGCGAGAACCCGCTCGCCGCCGAGCTGCGGACCATGTGCTTCATCGACGGGTTCCAGAAGGTGTGCGAGATCCACGAGGTCGTCCGCCTGACGATGCAGTCCGAGCTGGCCGACGAGATGCGCCGCTCGGTGGAGGTGGACGACGACGGCTCGGTGTTCTCCGAGACGGAGGTGACGCTGCGGTCCGTCGTCGAGGTCTCGGGGCTGCTCGACATGCCCGAGGACATGACCTCCCAGTTCACCGAGGAGATGCTCGACTCCTTCATCCCCGTGAGCCTGTGGCAGGACGACGGCGGCAACCTCGTGAAGATGGAGATGAACGGCACCGTCCCCGGGACGGACGGCGTCGACGACTTCGTCGTGCAGGTCGGGTTCGAGATCACCGGGAAGGCCAGCACGGCCGACTTCCCCGCGCCCCCGCCGGCCGCTGACGTCACGACGATCCCCGAGGCGGACGAGGACACCTTCTACGACCAGCTAGGACAACTGCTATGAGCACACCGCCGCCCTACGGCCAGCAGGGGTACGGCCAGACCGGACACGTTCCTCAGCCCCCCACGCACCCGGGCGGACCGGGGCCGCAGGGTGCGCAGTCCGGCCCGCAGCACGGGACACCGCCCGCAGGTCACCAGCAGGGGTACGCAGGCGGCTATCCGTCCGGCCAGGCGCAGCCGGGCCAACAGGCTCACCAGGCGCAGCCCGGCCAGCACAGCGGGTTCGGGGCCGCCGGCGGGTACGGGGGGCCGGGAGGTTCCGGGCCGTCCAGCACTCGACGGCGGTCGGGTGCGGGCAGGGCGACGACGATCGTCGTCACCGCCCTCGTCACGGCCGCGGTGTCGGTGACGGTGACGCTCCTCGCGTCGGGTGCCCTCACCGGGCCTGCCCAGCTCGAGCGTGAGGCCGTCGAGGACGGCGTCGCTGGCGTCCTCAGCGAGGACTTCGACCTCTCCGGCGTCGACGACGTGTCCTGCCCGGACGGCATCGAGGCGGTCACGGGCGCTCAGTTCGAGTGCTCGTTCAGCTCGGGGGGCGAGGACCTCTCCGTCCCGGTCGAGGTGCTCAACGACGAGGGCCAGTACCGCGTCGGTGGCCCGCTCGACGAGTAGCTCCGAGACTCCCGGGGCCGGCCGCGGAGCGCACGGCGGACGCACGCCCGCTGCTGCGTCCGACCGGGCGCCTAGTGGTACGTCGGCATGACGTCGGTCGGCCGGACCTGGACGACGTCGAGCCCTGGTGCATCGAGGAGCGCGTCGATGGCGGCCTGGGTGCCGGCGATCCCCGCCCAGGTCGGGTCCACGTCGCTCGTGAAGCACCAGGCACGGTCCGCGGGCCACGTGAAGGCGGGCGGCCAGTCGCCTGCCGTCTCGACCGTCGGCCAGGCATCGATGTCCGCGACCTCGCCGCGGAACAGGCCGTAGCTGCGGTGCGGGAGGGTGACGAGCGGGCAGTCGGGCGGGACGTCGAGGTCCCCGTACCCGTCCCACCGGCAGAAGTACCCCTCGCCCGGTGTCGTGGTGAACGACGCGAGCAGGTGCAGCGCGAGCCCCGCCCGGGAGAGATCGGTCGGATGGTCCTCCGGCACCGTCACGGAGTTCTCGGACTGGCCGGGATACGCAGGATCAGGGATGTACCGGAGGCGCGCGTACGCCTCGAACCCGTCCGGGCCGAGAGCGACCAGCCGGTCCCACGGGACCTGCGCGTCGACGAGCCACGATGCGGGCGAGACGTCGGTGCAGACCTCGAGTGCCATGGAGGGAACCTACAGTCGCTCCCCCTGGACGGGTAGGAGCCGGGTGCAGGATGCTGGGCCGGGCAGCGAGGACGACCCCCTCACGGATCGGCGGGAAGCAACCATGGCCACGAGCACGGACCAGCAGGCCGCAGTGCATGCGGGCGACGCACACGACCTCATCCGCGTGCACGGGGCGCGGGAGAACAACCTCAAGGACGTGAGCATCGAGATCCCGAAGCGCCGGCTGACGGTGTTCACAGGGGTGTCAGGATCGGGCAAGAGCTCGCTCGTGTTCGACACCATCGCGGCCGAGTCGCAGCGGATGATCAACGAGACGTACAGCGCGTTCGTGCAGGGATTCATGCCGACCCTCGCACGGCCCGACGTCGACGTCCTCGAGGGTCTGACGACGGCCATCATCGTCGACCAGCAGCGCATGGGCTCGGACCCGCGCTCGACGGTCGGCACCGCCACGGACACGGGCGCGATGCTCCGGATCCTCTTCAGCCGCCTCGGGCAGCCCAGCATCGGGTCACCGCAGGCGTTCTCCTTCAACGTCGCGTCCATCAGCGGTGCGGGTGCCGTGACGATCGAGCGGGGCGGGGAGACCGTCAAGGAGCGACGCAGCTTCAGCGTCACCGGTGGCATGTGCCCACGCTGCGAGGGCCGCGGCACGGTGTCCGACATCGACCTCACGGCCCTGTACGACGCCTCGAAGTCCCTCACCGAGGGTGCCCTGACGATCCCGGGGTACACGATGGACGGCTGGTACGGGCGCATCTTCACGGGCTGCGGGTTCTTCGACGCCGACAAGCCGATCGAGAAGTTCACCAAGAAGGAGCTCGACGCCCTGCTCCACAAGGAGCCGACGAAGATCAAGGTCGACGGCATCAACGTCACGTACGAGGGGTTGATACCGAAGATCCGCAAGTCGTTCCTGTCCAAGGACGTCGACGCCATGCAGCCGCACATCCGTGCGTTCGTCGAGCGGGCCGTCGCGTTCGCGACCTGCCCGGAGTGCGACGGGACGCGCCTGAGCGCGCTCGCCCGGTCGTCGCTCATCGGGGGCGTGAACATCGCCGACGCCAGCTCGATGCAGATCACCGACCTGGCGACCTGGGTCGCGGGGCTCGACGAGCCGTCCGTCGCGCCGCTCCTCGAGTCGCTGCGCGCGACCCTCGACTCGTTCGTCGAGATCGGGCTCGGGTACCTCTCGCTCGAGCGCCCCTCGGGCACCCTGTCCGGCGGCGAGGCGCAGCGCGTCAAGATGATCCGCCAGCTCGGCTCGTCGCTCACCGACGTCACGTACGTCTTCGACGAACCGACGGTCGGCCTGCACCCGCACGACATCCAGCGGATGAACAGCCTGCTGCTGCGCCTGCGGGACAAGGGCAACACCGTCCTCGTCGTCGAGCACAAGCCGGAGGCGATCGCGATCGCCGACCACGTCGTCGACCTCGGTCCGGGGGCCGGGACAGGTGGGGGCACCGTGTGCTTCGAGGGGACCGTCGAGGGCCTGCGGGCCAGCGGCACCCTCACCGGGAGGCACCTCGACGACCGCGCCACCCTCAAGCCGTCCGTGCGGACACCGACCGGCGCACTCGAGATCCGCAGCGCGAGCACCCACAACCTCCAGGACGTCGACGTCGACATCCCGCTCGGCGTGCTCGTCGTCGTCACCGGCGTCGCCGGGTCCGGCAAGAGCTCCCTCATCCACGGCTCCATCCCGCCCGGGAGCGGCGTCGTCACCGTCGACCAGGGCGCGATCCGCGGCTCGCGCCGCAGCAACCCCGCCACCTACACGGGGCTGCTCGAGCCGATCCGCAAGGCCTTCGCCAAGGCCAACGGCGTGAAGCCGGCGCTGTTCAGCGCCAACTCCGAAGGCGCGTGCCCGACGTGCAACGGCGCGGGTGTCGTCTTCACGGACCTCGGCATGATGGCGAGCGTCGCGACGACGTGCGAGGAGTGCGAGGGCAAGCGGTTCCAGGCGTCCGTCCTCGAGTACCGGTTCGGTGGCCGGGACATCAGCGAGGTCCTCGCCATGTCCGTGACGGAGGCCGAGGAGTTCTTCCGCGAGGGCGAGGCCCGCACCCCCGCCGCGCACACCATCCTGCGCCGCCTCGACGACGTCGGGCTCGGCTACCTCAGTCTCGGTCAGCCGCTCACGACGCTCTCGGGCGGCGAGCGCCAGCGCCTCAAGCTCGCGACGCGCATGGCCGAGAAGGGCGGGATCTACGTCCTCGACGAGCCGACCACCGGCCTGCACCTCGCCGACGTCGAGCACCTGCTCGGTCTGCTCGACCGGCTCGTCGACGGCGGGACGTCCGTGATCGTCGTCGAGCACCACCAAGCGGTCATGGCCCACGCGGACTGGATCATCGACCTCGGTCCCGGTGCCGGGCAGGACGGCGGGAGGGTCGTCTTCGAGGGGACGCCGGCCGATCTCGTGGCCGACCGCTCCACGCTCACCGGCCAGCACCTCGCGGCGTACGTCGGCGGCTAGCAGCTGGCGCAAGGCTGCGTCGGCAGACGACGAGGACAGCCTCGGACCGCAGGTGCAGCCGACCTTCCCGTGCGACGGCTCCCGCTGCCTCGAAGAACCTGGTGGCCATGCGCTCCCGGGTCTCGGGCCTCTGCGCGAAGATGGCGCGACCGATCCCCGCGAGCCCGTGGGACGGACCCTGCCAGAGGTCCACCGGCTCGATGACGAACGTCCAGCTCACCTGCGTGGCGACCTCGACGTCGAGACCGCACTCCCGCGCCAGCGCAGCGAGTCCAGCGGGTGTCCTGGCGAAGTCCTCCTGCGGCGGGAGCCGCTCCGGCGGCACGGGCTCAACGCCCTCCGCGGCCATCGCCGCCGCCCACAGCAGGGCGATCTCACCCGGGTCCGCGCCCCAGACGGTCGCCGTGACCGTGCCTCCGGGCGCCACGACGCGCGCGATGTCTCGGAAGGTGGCGCGCGGTGAGGGGACGTGGTTGAGGACGAATGCAGCGACGGCGTGGTCGTAGGTCGAGTCGGGAAATGGCAGGACCGGAGCCCCGCCCTCCACCCAGTCCACGTGCGAATCCGCAGCGCGCGAGCGAGCGACCTCGAGCATCGCGTCGTCCGGGTCCACGGCCGTGACGCTGAACCCCGCGGCAGCAGCCGCCGCGCTGAGTCGACCGGTACCCGCCCCGACGTCGATCAACCGCACGCCCGGCTCGTCTCGGAGCGGGTCCAGGACGTGGGGCGTGACCCCAGCGCACAGTTTCGCGAAGCTCACGTCGTACGCAGTCGCCGCACCACCGCTCCAGGTCGTGGACATCATCCCGCCCGCGGTACCGACCGCACCGGCGCCGTTGTCGGCACCCGCTACGCCGCCGCGGCCGCGTTCTTCTCGTCGCGCCAGACGAGCCACTCCGGGATCCGCGAGAGGTCGTAATCGGGCCCGGAGATGCCGATGGTGAAGAGCGTCGCACCGAGTGCGTGGTGCTCCTCGATCTCTGCGACGTCCTTGTGCCCGATCTCCGTGGAGATCTCGATCTCAGTGACGTCGCGGCCGACGGCGCGGCCGTGCTCGGCGAGGATGCCGAGCTTGCGCTCGAGGGTCGCGGCGTCGCTGAAGCTGTGCCAGATGTCGGCGTGCTGCGCGACGATCCGGAGCGTCTTCTTCTCGCCGCCACCGCCGATGAGGACGGGGATCTTCCGGGTGGGCGCCGGGTTGAGCTTCGACCAGCGGTCCTCGATGACGGGCATGGCCGCAGCGAGGGCATTGAGGCGGGCCCCGGCGGTGCCGAACTCATAGCCGTACTCGTCGTAGTCACGCTCGAACCAGCCGGACCCGGTGCCGAAGATGAACCGGCCGGTGCCGCCCTTGGCGCTGATGTGGTCGATCGTCCGGGCCATGTCGGCCTGCAGGTTCGCGTTGCGGTAGCTGTTGCAGTTCACCAGCGCGCCGAGCTCGACCCGGCTCGTCTGCTCCGCGAGCGCGGCGAGCATCGTCCAGGACTCGAAGTGCAGGCCGTCCGGCTCGCCGCTGAGCGGGAAGAAGTGGTCCCAGTTGAAGAGGATGTCGACGCCGAGGTCCTCGAGCTCGCCCGCGACGTCGCGGATCTTCTCGTAGGGCGCGTGCTGGGGTGCGATCTGCACGCCGATGCGGACGGGACGGTGCGGTGCGGCCATGTGTCGGCTCCGATCGATGGTTGCGGGGGGCAGAGCGACGCCTGCCCGTGATGCTCAACAGTGGTCCGGGCCACATCCTTCCCGCCCGGGACCGGAGGGGCGACCTGTCGGCGGGACGATGCGCGGGAACACCGGACCCGGGGCGCCTTCCGGTGCCGTCAACGCGTGGACGAGGCGGGCCGAGCCAGCGGGGACGAACGGCTCGAGCTCGTCCGCGGCGATGCGGCAGATGTGCAGGAGCGTGTTGATGACGGCCTCGAACCTGGCGGCCGCCTCGACGTCTCCCGAGTCTGCGGCCTTGGCCGAGCGCCACGGCGCCTCGTCCTCGATGAACCTGTTGCCGGCTTCGCCGAGGCCCGCGACAGCCTCGCACGCGGCCCTGATGTCGTAGCGCGCGAGGGCGTCGTCGACGGTGGCGGGCAGCGCGCCCGCTGCTGCACGGAGATTCGTCCCGACGTCGGGAACCGGTGCGCAGTGCCAGCTGCGGTCCCGGCGCGAGAGGGCGAGGGTGCGTGAGGCGAGGTTGCCCAGGGTGTGCGCCAGGTCGCGGTTGTAGCACGCGACGAGGCGCTCGTCGGTGTAGTCCGTCGTCCCGACGGGGGCTGGCTCGCGCAGCAACCACCAGCGCAGGGCGTCCGCCCCGTAGGTGTCCACGACCGCGGCGGGGTCCGCGGCCTGTGTCCCGCTCTTCGCGATCTTCGCCCCGTCCACGGTGAGGTAGTCGTGCACGAGGACCCGGGTCGGCAGGGGGAGGCTGGCCGAGAGCAGGAAGGCGATCCAGTAGACGGCGTGGAACCGGGCGATGCCCTTGCCGACGACGTGAGTCTTCTCGACGTCGGCCGCCCACCACCGCTGATAGTCGGCGTCGACGCTGCCGTACCCGAGGCCGGTGAGGTAGTTGGTGAGGGCGTCGAACCAGACGTAGACGACCTGGTCCGGGTCGCCGGGGACGGGGATGCCCCAGCCGTCCGCGCGCGCTGCGGGACGGGAGACGGAGAGGTCACGCACCTCGCCGGCAAGGAAGCCGAGGACCTCGTTGCGACGCTGTCTCGGCTCGACCACGAGCGCCCCGCTCGTGATGAGCTCGACGATCCTCTCGCGGTAGCGGGACAGCCGGAAGAACCAGTTGGTCTCGGTGACCTCGTGGACCGGGGCCCGGTGCTCCGCACACAGCCCGTGGGTGAGCTCGTCCGGGGCGTAGAACTGCTCGCAGCCCGGACAGTACAGCCCGACGTAGTCCCGCTGGTAGAGGTCGCCGGCGGCCTGGCAGGCGTTCCACAGAGCCGTGACTCCGGGCGCGTGCCGGGGGTCGCTGCTGGTCCGCAGGAACTCGTCCGTCTCCACTCCGAGCGCCGCCGCGAGCTCGACGAACCGGTCGCCGTTCGCCCCGACCAGATCAGCCACGGGGACGCCCGCGCGGGCTGCGGCGCTGACGTTCTTGAGGGCGTGGTCGTCGGTCCCGGACTGCACGCGGACGGCGCCGCCTCGGCGCCGCCGGTGTCGGGCCAGGACGTCGACGTGGACGAGCTCGAGGGCGTGGCCCAGGTGGGGGCTGCCGTTCACGTAGGGGATCGAGGTGGTGATGTACAGGTCGTTCATGAGGTGTCCTCCGTCGGATGTGGTGCCACAGGGGCACCGCGGGTGCTGGCGGAGGTCCAGAAACAGAAGAAGGCCCCCGCAGAGCGAGGGCCTGAGCGTCACGAGTGCGCGCGGATCAATCCCCCTGGTGGAGGCGCATCATCGAAGCAGCACGCGTGGCAGTCATCCGAGGAGGGTACCGCTTCACCGCGCGGACGACGAGGGGTGTCGATCCAGCGTCGCGCGTGCCGACCATAGAGTGGGTGCCCTATGCCACACATGACGATCGCCCTCCCGGGGACGCCGGCTGCTGACGAGATCGTCCGGGCCTACATGGGTGACGTGGCCTCGCGCTACTACGGCCGCCCAGCCTCGGAGGGGGAGGTCGATCAGGCGCTCCGCGACGAGCCGTACGACGACCTGTCGGGCGCGACCGGCGTCTTCCTCGTCGCCCTCGACGACGGTGAACCGGTGGCGTGCGCCGGCGCCCGCTTCGTCAGCGGCGCAGCCGAGCTGACGAAGGTCTTCACGCTGCCCGCCTGGCGAGGGCGCGGCGTGGGAACCGCAGTGATCTTCAGACTCGAGGAGATCGCCCGTGCCCGCGGGCTCGGCACCGTCCGACTGGACACCCGTGCGGACCTCGTCGAAGCCTGTGCGCTGTACGAGCGCCTCGGGTTTCTTCCGGTCCCCGCGTTTAACGACGAGCAGTACTCCGACCGCTGGTACGCGAAAGACCTCACGAAGGAGCCCTCATGGCCCGGGCAGTCGACCTGGAGTACCCCTTCCGCGGCCGGTGGCTGACCCGGAACAGCCCGGCCGACCGCGTGCCCAGCCACGGCACCACGCTGTTCGGGACGTCGTACGCGATCGACTTCGTCCCCGTGGACGACGCCGGCCGCACGGCGCCGATCTCCCTCGCGACCCTGGTGCGCCGCGAGCCGCCCGGCCGGTTCCCGGGCTTCGGGCGCCCCGTCGTGGCGCCCGTGAACGGCACCGTCCTGGCCGCGCACGACCACGAGCCGGACCACCCGTGCTACCGCGGGCTGCCGTCGATCGGCTACGCGCTCACCCAGGGGCGCCGTGCCGCCTCGGGGTGGCTGAGCCTCGCCGGCAATCACGTGATGATCGAGACCGATGGCATCGTCGTCGCCGTGTGCCATCTGCAGCAGGGCAGCGTCGGGGTCCGGCCCGGCCACGTCGTCCGCATCGGAGACCCGATGGGGCGGTGCGGGAACTCCGGCAACAGCACAGAACCGCACGTCCACGTCCAGGCGATCGACGAGCGCGACGTCAGAGGGACCAGCGAGATCCGGCGGGCCCGCGCCGTGCCGGTCACCTTCCGAGGCGGACTGCCACGCAACGGTCAGATCGTCGACACCCGGGAACCCCGGGTCCGCTGACCCCCGGACCCCGCCCGCCCCACGAGAAGCAGGGCGTCACAGCTGGTCGAGCCGCCGCAGGAGCACGCCCTCGCGCAACGCCCACGGGCACACCTCGACCTCGTCGACGCCGAGGGCCTTCATCGTCTGGTGCGCGACGACGGCGCCGGCCACGATCTGGTGCGTGCGCTCGGCGGTGATGCCGGGCAGGGACTCGCGCTGCCCGGCGGGGATCGCCGCCAGGCGTCCGACCCATCCCTTGAGGTCCGAGCGCCGCATGCGCCACGCGTCTGCGGGCCCGATGGTGTCGACCTCCCCGCCCGCGAGGCGCGCGAGGGAACGGAACGTCTTCGAGGTCACCACCACGTGGTCGGGCGCCGGCTGGTCGGCGAACGCCTTCCGCACGGCCTCGAGCTCGCGCTTCACCACCTCACGGAGCTCGGTCAGCTCCTGCGGCCCCGGCGGGTCGTGCCGCAGGTGGGCGTGGGTGAGACGGCCCGCGCCGAGCGGGAGGGACAGCGCCACCTCGGGTACCTCGTCCGTCCCGGCGGCGACCTCGAGCGACCCTCCCCCGATGTCGAGGACGAGCAGCCGGCCCGCGCCCCACCCGTACCAGCGACGTACCGCGAGGAACGTCAGCTGGGCCTCGGACTCCCCGGGGAGGACCTGCAGGGGCGCTCCGATGATCTGCTCGAGGAGGACGAGCACCTCGTCCCCGTTCGTCGCGTCACGCACGGCCGAGGTCGCGATCGCGATCACCTCATCGACCGCGTGGGTCCTGGCCCCCTCGACCGCTCTTGTGACGGCGTCAGCCAGTGCCGTGACACCTTCGGGGCTGATCGCGCCGTCGTCGTCGAGGTAGCGCATGAGGCGCACGACCGTGCGCTGCGAGGCAGCGGGCACGGGGCGGGCACCACGCACCGCATCCACGACCGCGAGATGGATGGTGTTGGACCCGATGTCGATGACTCCTAGACGCACGACCGCACCCTAACGCGCGGCGGGAGCGACGCAGGACGGCGCCCACGGCGCCACCGACCCGGAAGGACTAGGACGCAGCGTCCGTGCGCCCCTCGCGAGCCGAGCGCAGCGACACGATCTGGGCGGCCTCGAACGCGACGGCGTCGAGGGACTCCCCGCTGCGGGCCGCGTCGCGGACCCGCACGATGCCGCGGTGCAGCAGCGCTCCGGCGAGGCGGCGCAGCGACTTCTCGTGCGCGGCGGCGTCGGCAGCCGTGGAGAACATGTGGGCCGAGCGGGCGATCTCGGTGGCGAGCTCCGACTCGATGCGTTCGCGCAGGGCGACGATGACCCGGTCCGCGGACCGCATGGCCTCGCGGTCGGCGAAGTCCGCGACGGCCTCGGCGACGATCGACCGCGCCACCCGGACGGGCTGCGAGCTCGTCGAGGGGGCGTGCGCCCGGATCGTCCCGAGGTCCATGAGCAGGACGTTGTCGATGTCCCCGACCCTCGGGTCGACGTCGCGGTGCAGCGCGAGGTCGAGGATGACGAGGGGACGCTCGACGATGTCGTCGCCCATGCGCTGCGCGGCGCGCTCACGGGCGGTGACGATGGCGGCGGTGTGCAGGATGAACTCGAGCGCGGACGTGTCGCCCGGCAGGATGCCGGCCTCGGGGCTTTCGGCGACGGGCGCGTCGCCTGGAGCGCGACCGCGCCTCCCGGCACCGCTGCAGGAGACGACGAGGTCCGCAGCGCCCAGCGCCTCGACGAGGTCCGTCACCGCGTCGATGCCGCGGTCCGCGGCGAACTGCTGCGCCCGCCCGGACCCCGAGTAGACCGAGATCTCGGTGCACCCCCGGGCGCGCAGCGCAGCGACGCTCGCACCCGCGTAGGCGCCGGTGCCGACGACGACGACGCTCGCCTGGCGCCAGGCGGGCAGGCTCGGCTCGGCGAGGTCGAGGCCCACCGACACCACAGAACGTCCGTCGGCACCGAGGTGCGTCTCGTGCCCGACACGCTTGGAGGTGCGGGACGCGCGCTGGAAGAGCCGCTCGAGCCGGGGGCTGGTGATGCGCTCGTCGTGCGCGGCGTCGAGGGCGCGGCGCACCTGACCGGCGATCTCGCGTTCCCCGACGACCATCGAGTCGAGCCCGGACGCGACGGAGAAGAGGTGGGCGGCGACGTCGTTGCCGCTGCGGACCGTGAACGCGGAGGACGCTGCCTCCTTGCTCACCCCGGACTGCTCGGCGATGAGGCCGGCGATCTCGCTCGCGGCGTGCTGGAGGTCACGCTCGGAGACCGGCTGGGAGGGTCGCTCGGCGACGTCGAGGTACACCTCGAACCGGTTGCACGTCGCGAGCACGACGGCACCGGTGATCATCTCGCAAGCCTGCACGGCTGACTTACCCATCGAGTGCGCGCCGGATGACAGCTGCTCGAGCGCCTCGAGGTCAAGCTCATGGTGGCTGGCGGTCATCGACATGAGAACCACAGCTCTTCGATTTAATCATTCGCGCCAGGCAAAGGCAGAATCAGGAGAGTGAACCTTCCCTCCTCCCACCCCCTCGTCGACGGCCGCACCACCGACGCCCCGCTCGTGCGCGCGTACCGGGGTGAGAGGCCCGAGATCACGCCGGTCTGGTTCATGCGGCAGGCCGGTCGGTCCCTGCCCGAGTACCGCGAGATCCGGCAGGGGACGGGCATGCTCGAGTCCTGCCTGGAGCCCGCCCTTGCGAGCGAGATCACACTGCAGCCGGTGCGCCGCCACGGGGTCGACGCGGGGATCTTCTTCTCCGACATCGTCATCCCGCTGCGCCTCGCCGACGTGGACGTCGACATCGTCGCCGGCGTCGGCCCCGTCCTCGGGGAGGCGGTGCGCACCCCCGAGCAGGTGGACCGCCTCGTCGAGAAGTCCCTCACCGAGGAGGCTCTCGCGCCGATCCGCGAGGCCGTCGCGCTCACCGTCGCCCAGCTGGGGTCGACGCCCCTCATCGGGTTCGCCGGGGCGCCGTTCACCCTCGCCGCGTACATGGTCGAGGGTCGTCCCTCACGCGACCACCTGGCTGCTCGCACGATGATGCACGCCGACCCGGAGTCCTGGGCGCGTCTGACGACGTGGGCCGCGGACATCACCGGGCAGTTCCTGCGCACGCAGGTCCTCGCGGGCACGAGCGCCGCCCAGCTGTTCGACTCCTGGGCGGGCAGCCTCAGCCTCGCCGACTACGAGACGCACGTCGCACCGTCGTCGGCCCGGGCGCTCACGCACGTCGCGGACCTGCCCGTGTCCGTCGTGCACTTCGGCACCGGCACCGGGCACCTGCTGCCCGCGATGCGCGACGTCGGCGCGGACGTCATGGGCATCGACTACCGGACCCCGCTCGACGAGGCGAACACCCTCCTCGGCGGCACCACTCCCCTGCAGGGCAACATCGACCCCGCGCTGCTCGGTGCCCCGTGGCCGGTGCTCGAGGCGCACGTGCGCGACGTCGTCGAGCGCGGACGCGCCGCCCCGGCGCACGTCGTCAACCTCGGGCACGGGGTCCCGCCCGAGACGGACCCGACGGTGCTCACCCGCGTCGTCGAGCTCGTCCACTCGCTGTAGATCGCTCCGCTCCGTGACCACGCCGCCCCCCGCTGACTCGTCCACCGGCCCGGACGCCGTCGTCGTCGGTGGGGGTGTCGCGGGGCTCGTCGCCGCACACGCCCTCCTCGCGCGCGGCCTGCGCCCGCTCGTCCTCGAGGCCGGCGAGCGGTGCGGCGGGTACCTCGCGGGCGGCGCCCTGTCCGACGCCCCGGCAGTCGGCACTAACGCCAGCGGGCGCACCTCGGCCCGGTCCGTCACGGTCGATGTCGGTGCCGAGTCGTTCGCCGTCCGCGGCGGGACGGTCGCGGCCCTCGCCGAGGAGCTGGGCCTCGACGTCGTCCCACCCAGCGGGCTGAGCGCGTGGGGGCACGCTGCGAGCCGCTCGTACCCGTTGCCCCGGGCGGGCGTCCTGGGCATCCCGGGGCACCCGTGGGCGCGTGACGCACGGCGAGCCCTCGGGATCGGCGGGGCTGCACGGGCCGCGCTCGACGGCGTCCTGCCCGCCTCCCGCGTGGACCGCTCGAACCTCGCCGCCCTCGTGCGGTCCCGGCTCGGTCGGCGGGTGCTCGACCGCCTCGTGTCCCCCGTCGCTGGCGGGGTGCACTCCACGGATCCCGCCCTGCTCGCCGTCGACTCCGTCGCCCCCGGGTTGCTCGCGGCCTACGACCGCACCGGGTCTCTCACCGCGGCCGTGCGTGCCCTGCGCGCCCAGGCCCCGCCCGGCTCCGCGGTCGCCGGGATCTCCGGTGGCATGCACCGGCTCGTCGAGGCACTCGTGGCCGAGGTCGCCGCAGCGGGCGAGGTCCGCACCGGTTCGGCCGTCGTCGCCCTCGAGCGTGGCACCGACTGGCTCCTGCGCACGAGCGACGGCGAGGAGATCCGCACCCCCCGCGTCGTCGTCGCGACGTCGGGTGCTGCCGCCGCACGTCTGCTCGACGGCGTCGTCGACGTCACGGGAGCCGCCCCGCCGCGCGGAGCCGACATCGCCCTCGTCACGCTCCTGCTCGACGCCCCAGCACTCGACGGCGCCCCCCGGGGCACCGGGGTGCTCGCGGCGCCCGGTGCGGGAGTCGCCGCCAAGGCGACGACGCACGCCACCGCGAAGTGGCCGTGGCTGAGCGAGGCCGTCCGGGTGACGTTCGGCGCCGGCCACCACGTGGTGCGGCTGAGCTACGGCCGCACGACCACTGACGATGCCGGCCGCACGGACCGGCTGGACGACGGCGCCCTCGTCGCTCAGGCCGTAGCCGACTCCGCGGTCCTCTACGGCCAGCCGCTGTCCCGCGCACAGCTCCGCGCGTCGCTCGTCACCCGGTGGGACGACGCCCTCCCGCCCCCGACGCCCGCGCACCGCGAGCGCGTCCGGCGACTGCAGGACGAGGTCCGGACCCTGCCCGGGATCGCGCTCACCGGTGCGTGGGTCGCCGGGACGGGGCTGGCCGCCGTCGTGCCGCACGCGCGCGACGCCGCCGACGCGCTGGCCCGACCGGCCGGCTGACCAGGCTGCACCGGCTGGTCGAGGTGGGCGGAACGCCCGGTCGCACCCAGATTCACCCGCCGTCGCCGTCATGGGCGGCGCGCCTGCGCCGATGAACAGCCATGGGACATGACCGGGCCGGCAACCGAATCGGCAGCACGGAGACGCGAGCGGGCCTCAGTGCACGCCGCCCCGGCCTGCTGGGCGCTCTCGTCCTCATGTTCCTCGGCATCTCGTGCGTGTCCGTCCTGCTGTTCGCCACCCCGGGATCCGGTGCCTACGGGTCGGTCGCGATCCTCCCCGGAGCCATCTCCGGCCTCTTCGTCGGGGTCACGCTCTGGCGCCTCACCCCCGAGATCAGCGCCCGCGCCGCGCACGTGCTGCTCGCCTCGGGGACGCTCTCGATCACTGCGGGCCTCGTGTCCGTCGACGGCGAGCACTTCTTCGCGACGGCCGGCACCACGTACATCTGGCCCGTGGTGCTCGCTGCGGCGTACATGGCGCGCTGGTCCCGGAACGCCCACATGGCCTTCGTGTTCCTCTGCTACCTCGCCGCCGTGCTCCCGCACCAGGACGGGGCCCTCCTCATCGGCTGGGCGTCCACGATGGTGACGTGCCTCGTCGTGGCCGGCGTGGTCCGCAACCTCCTCGAGTCCGTGGACCAGATCGCCGTGAGCGACCCGCTCACGGGGTGCGCCAACCGGCGGGCGCTGGAGAGCGACCTCGCGACGCTCGGTCGGACGACCGCCCGGACCAAGGTCGGCGGCTCGATCATCGTGCTCGACCTCGACGACTTCAAGGTCCTCAACGACACCCTCGGCCACAGTGCCGGCGACGCCGCGCTCGTGCGGTGCGCTCGACGGTGGCGCGCGGAGCTGCGCCTCGAGGACGTGCTCGCCCGGATCGGCGGCGACGAGTTCGCCGTGGTGCTCCCCGCGACCGACCCGACAGCGGCCCGCAAGGTCGCGGCCCGGCTCGTGGAGGGGGTGTCGGGCGTGTGCTCGGTGTCGTACGGCGTCGCTGCCCTGCCCGCGGGATCGGACGGCGCCGCGGCTCTCGTCGAGGCCGACGAAGACCTCTACAAGATGAAGCGGTCGCGGGGGCTGCGCGAGCAGGCGGAGGACGACGTGAACGTGCACGTCCCGCGGCGGAACCGGCTCACGATGGTGCCCTCCGACGACCGGGAGCGCGTCGTCGGCTGACGGCCGTGGGCCGGGCCGGACGTGGGCGCTGATCGACGACTGACATCGGCCGTGGTCCGCAGATGATCGTCTGTCGGGCGCTCACTTCTGCCGCTGTACAGTCCCCCAGGTGAGTGAGACGCGGCGCGCGGTGACGGTCGAGGACGGCACGACGATTGCGTACGTGGTCGTTGACGGGGTAGGCCCGGCGGTCGTCATCCTGCATGGCTTGGCCGGCAGCGGCCGCGAGCTCGTCCCGTGCGCCCGTGCGCTGGCTCCACGGAGGGTGATCCTCATCGATCAGCGCGGCCACGGGTCCAGTACGCGGGTGCCGGCGGACACGTCGCGCGCGGCGTTCGTGAACGACGTGGCCCGGGTCATCGAAGCGGAAGAAGCGCAGCCGGTGGACCTCGTCGGCCAGTCGATGGGCGCCCACACCGCGATGCTCGTCGCGGCCGCGCGTCCGGATCTCGTGCGCCGCCTCGTGCTCCTCGAGGGCAACGAAGGCAGCGGGTCGGCGGAAGACCACGCCGCTCTCGGTGACTTCTTCCGGTCCTGGGCGGTCCCGTTCGCCAGCCGGAGAGAGGCACGTGAGTCGCTGGGCGACGGCCCGTTGGCGCAGGCGTGGGTGGCCGACCTGGAGGAGCGCGAGGACGGGCTGTACCCGCGATTCGACGCCGACGTGATGGTGCGCGCCATCTCCGAGGTGGCGGTGCCGCGCTGGGGCGAGTGGGAGAGCATCACCGCGCCGACGCTGGTGGTCTACGCCGACGGCGGCATGTTCACCGACGAACAGAAGGCCGAGTTCGTCGGTCGCGGCAAGAACGCCACCCGGGTCGACCTCACGGACGCATCGCACGACGCACACCTGGACGCGTTCGAGCAGTGGTCCGCCGCGCTACGCGGATTCCTCACCGCGCGCTGACACGGGTCCCCTCCGGACCCTCTTCGCTCATCGGTGGAGGCGCAGCGGGCGCCGTCTTCTGCATGAGGCCCGTGATGAGCGCGACGGCGAGGTCGGCGGCACGGGTGAGCTGCTCCCTGGAAGCGCCCAGATCGGCCCGGGTGGACAGGCCCTGCCAGAGTGTCTGCACGAGCTCGGCCACCTGCGAGGGTGGGGCCTCCCCCGGGAGAGTGCCATCGCGCGCGGCCTGTTCGAGGCGACCGCGTAGGCGAGCCTCGTCTGATCTCTGGAGCTCGGCGACAAACGTCCGGACGTCGAGGGTGGAAGAGGTATCGGCCATGACTGCGCTGCTCGTCAGGCAGCCCGGCTGTCCCTCGTCGGTGCGCGTGAACTCCGCCACTGAGTCATGCAGCAGCCGCTCGATCACGCCGCACACCGTCGGCTCCCGCAGCGCCCGGTCGTAGATCGCGCTGTAGCGCAGCGCGTAGGTCCGGACCGCCTCGTCGAAGAGCCCCGCCTTCGTGCCGAACGCGGCGTAGAGGCTCGAGCTCGAGACCCCGAGCGCGGCAGTGAGCATGCGGGTCGAGGTCCCCGAGAAGCCGTGTCTCCAGAACAAGTGAGCCGCCTGCCGGACAGCGGTGTCGCGGTCGAACGTGCGTGGGCGGCCGACGGGTCTGGGTGCCATGTTGACAATTCTAGAGCGCCCGCTCCAGTATTCAATTGTGGAGCAGATGATGCAGAAACGAGTCGAGGTCGACGGCAGCTGGATCACCGTGGATGTGTGGGGGGAGGCCGACGGACCGGCGATCGTGATCATCCCGGGAGCTATGGCGAATGCTGCGGACTGGTCCGGGGTGGCACAGCGCCTGGAAGGCTGGGAGACCGTCGCCGTCGTCAACCGGCGCGGACGGGAGCCCTCCGGCCCGTTGACGAGCACGTACGACCTTCAGACCGAGGTGCGTGACGCTGAAGCGGTCGTGAGTCAGTTCTCCGATGTGCGCACCCTGCTCGGTTGGAGCTATGGCGGACTGATCTCCATGCACCTCGCCGACCAGATCACCGTTCCGCACCTCATCGCCTACGAACCCGTCATGGCTCCTTTCGGGGCAACGGCGCTGCCCGCACTCAAGGCCGCTCAGGACGCCGGTGACCTCGACCGGAGCGTCGCGGTCGCGCTCGGGCGCGTGGCCCGCATGCCCGACGAGGCCATCGCGTCGCTGCGATCTCACAGCGAGGTCTGGGCCGGACTACGAGAGGTCGCCTCCCCCCTCTACGACGAGACGCGCGCGATCAACGCAGCACCCGATCTCGAGGAGCTCGCACGAGCAGCCGCACGGATCGACCTCATCGTGGGTGAACGGCATCGCCATCAAGCTCCGTACGGCACCACCTTCGACGACGTGGCTCGCCGCACCCCGCGCGGCGTCGTGCACGAGCTGGCCGGGCAGGCGCACCTGGCACACCTCGAAGCCCCTGGCCGGCTCGCCAGCCTCGTGAATCACCTAGGCGGTGGGGTTGCGGCACAGGAGCGCGGTGGTCTCGCAGGTCCCACACCGCGATAGCCTCAGCACGACGACAGCGCCTTCAGGACGAGGGCTTCTTCGACCGCCGTGAGGCCGGAGCGCCGCTGGCGATCGATGCCCCGGTTCCGTTCGTCGTCGAGCATCCTGGTCACGGTCTCGTGGAGCGGGCGCAGGTTCCGCCTGACGCAAGGAAAGCGGCCCCGGACCGCTGTGCGAACGCGACATCCTGCATGGGTAGCCAGAGCGGGAGCGACCTCGGTCCGGCCCAGTACCGAACATCGTGAGCGCGGAGAAGCTCGTCGTCCGCAGCGACGAGCTTCCCGTCGTACCCCGTCGCCGCAGCAACGACTCGGAAGAAGTCCTCCATCGTGTGAACGTCCCCTACCGCGTTGACCGCACCCGTCACTCCTGCGCGGCCAGCCGCTTCGACCCACGTGGCCAGGTCAGCGACGTCGATGACCTGGACGAAGCGTCCGGTCGGCGTGGGAGCCAGTGCCGGGCCGCCTCGGTCCAGTCGCGCCGGCCAGTAACCGAATCGGTCGCTCGGGTCTCCAGGGCCGACGATGAGGCCGGGGCGCGTCGTCAGGAGACGCTGCCCGAGTCGGGCCGATGTGGTGCGCTCCGCCGCGACCTTCGCGTCGGGATACTCGGTCAGGTCTGTCGGTTCCAGCAGGGCCGCTGTTTCATCGGCACCTGGTTCGTCATTGTGGCTATAGACAGAGACGCTGGAGATGAGAGTCCAGTGCTCGGCTCTCTCGGCGAGTGCATCGAGCGCCGGTCCTACGAGATCAGGTTCGTAGGCGAGCTCGATCACCTCGTCCCAGTCGCTCAGCACGTCGTCGTAGGCGGTCGGGGACCGACGGTCAGCCGGCACAAGACGAGCACCGTCGGGAACCTGTCCCGATTCTCCCCGCGCCAAGCACACGACCTCTGCGCCTTCCGCGACCACTCGTCGCACGATCTCTCGTCCCAGCCATCCTGTCCCACCCAGCACCAAGACACGTCGCATGCTGTCAGTGAATCAGCAGAGTTCGAGCGTGGTCCTCTTGATCCACTGAGAGCGCGCGTTTCATCTGTCACGACCGCCCACGTCATCGTGCCGGTGGGCGAGGATGGAGGCCCGTCGACCGACGGCGAGGACCAGGGAGACCACGTGAGCGCCGACAGTCGCACCGACCCGTCACACGCATCAGCCCCACCCCTGACGGGCCCGCTCGACGAGGAGCAGCTGACCGGCGGCAACAGCACCGACGTCGTCCGCGTCGGTGAGACCGTCCGCCGCACCGCCGGTCCGTGGACCCCGACCATCCACGCGCTGCTCCGCGCCCTGCGGGAGCGCGGCGTCCGCGAGGTGCCCGAGCCGCACGGGCTCGACGACGCCGGTCGGGAGGTCCTGTCGTTCGTCCCGGGGGACGTCGCGAACTACCCGTTGCCCGCGTGGCTGTGGACGGACACCGTCCTGCACGACGCCGCCGCGCTCCTGCGCCGCATCCACGACGCGAGCGTCGGCCTCGACCTGGCGGGCGCCGTCTGGCAGGTGCCCGCCCACGAGCCCGCCGAGGTCGTGTGCCACAACGACTTCGCTCCCTACAACCTCGTGTTCGACGACGGCCGGCTCGTGGGTGTCATCGACCTCGACACCGCCTCCCCCGGGCCACGGGTGTGGGACCTCGCGTACCTCGCCTACCGGCTCGTGCCGTACGGCGAGGACACCGGAGACGACGCCCCGGGCCCGGCCGCCCGCGCGGCGCGGCTCGCGGCGCTGGTGAGCGCGTACGGCACCGGCCTGCCCGACGCGCCGACGCCCACCGAGGTGCTCGCGACGATGGTCGAGCGCCTCGAGGACCTCGCCCGGTACAGCGACCAGCGCGCAGCCCTCAGCGGACGGGCTGACCTCGCCGAGCACGCCGCGATGTACCGGCGCGACGCACGACGGGTGGCACGCACCGTCGCGGAACCCACGGGGCACGGCCGCACGGTCGACTGACCGCGGGCCGGCGGGAGACACTGGGACGGTGACCGCCACCTCCTCCTCCGCACCGCTCCGCATCGGCACGCGCGGCAGCGCGCTCGCCCTCACGCAGACCGGCATGGTCGCCGACCAGCTCGCCACTCTCACCGGGCGTGAGATCGAGATCGTGCGTGTGCGCACCGACGGTGACGTCCTCACCGGCTCGCTCTCCCAGATGGGCGGCACGGGCGTGTTCGTCACCGCGCTGCGCGACGCGCTGCTCGACGGCCGGTGCGACGTCGCCGTGCACTCCCTCAAGGACCTCCCGACGGCCCCGTTCGAGGGCCTCACCTACGTCACCCCGACGCGCGAGGACCCCCGCGACGCCCTGTGCTCGCGCGACGGTTCGCTCCTC
This sequence comes from Sanguibacter sp. Z6_81, assembly GCF_057180625.1. Lineage (NCBI taxonomy): Bacteria > Bacillati > Actinomycetota > Actinomycetes > Micrococcales > Sanguibacteraceae > Sanguibacter > Sanguibacter sp. Z6_81. The sequence continues at coordinate 401,061 of NZ_JBXUFV010000001.1, forward strand.
GCCCACCTCCCGCACGGGGCTCGTGTGGGTACCGGGTCGCCGCGACGGGCAGCCCAGCTGCGCCTCGCCCGGCCCGACCTCGAGATCCTCGACATCCGCGGCAACGTCGACACCCGTCTCGCCCGGATCGGGGCCGGGAACGACAACGACCACAGCGACCCCACGCGCACCGGCGACCTCGACGCCGTGGTCCTCGCGGCCGCTGGCCTCAACCGCCTCGGCCGCAGCTCCGCGATCACCGAGCTCATCGACGTCTCCGTCATGGCCCCCGCACCCGGGCAGGGCTCGCTCGCCGTCGAGTGCCGCACGGGTGACCTCGACACCGACGAGGGCCTGCGGGAGGCGTTCGAGGCGCTCGACGACAGCGCCACGCACCTCGCCGTCACCGCCGAGCGGGCCCTCCTGGCGCGCCTCGAGGCCGGGTGCGCGGCCCCGGTGGGCACGTACGCGACAGTGTCCGACGGCATGCTCACCCTCCGCGCGGTCGTCGCCCGCCCGGACGGCAGCGAGCAGCTGCGGCACGCGGCTGCCATCGAGGTGACGGACACGTCCCTCGACCTCGCCCGGCAGCTCGGGGTCGACGTCGCCGACCACTTCCTCGCGCTCGGGGCCGCAGACTTCGTCTGAGCGCGGACCCCCGCATCCCCTCGCCCTTCCGAAGGAACACCCATGCCCACGCACGTCGCACCGCCCGAGGCCGACGAGGCAGATTCCGTCCTGCGTGCCCTGCGCTCCCCGCGCCGGCTGCGTACGGAGGTGCTCGGCGGGCTCGTCGTAGCCCTCGCCCTCATCCCCGAGGCCATCTCGTTCTCGATCATCGCGGGCGTCGACCCGCGGGTGGGCCTCTTCGCGTCAGTGACGATGGCCATCTCCATCGCGTTCCTCGGTGGGCGGCCCGCGATGATCTCGGCCGCGACGGGAGCGGTCGCGCTCGTGGTCGCGCCCGTCGTCGCCCAGCACGGCGACAAGGGACTCGACTACCTCATCGCGACCGTGATCCTCGGTGGGCTCATCCAGGTGGCGCTCGCGGTCACCGGCGTCGCCCGGCTCATGCGCTTCATCCCGCGGTCGGTCATGGTCGGGTTCGTCAACGCCCTGGCGATCCTCGTCGTCGTCGCGCAGGTGCCCCACCTCGTCGATGTGCCGTGGCTCGTCTACCCGCTCGTGGTCGTCGCGATCGTGCTGCTCGCGTGGCTGCCGCGGCTGACGACGACGGTGCCCGCGCCGCTCGTCGTCATCGTGCTCCTCACCGCCGTGACCGCGCTCGCGCACCTCAACGTGCCGACGGTCGGTGACGAGGGCGAGCTGCCGTCCTCGCTGCCCACGCTCATGCTGCCCGACGTCCCGTTCACGCTCGAGACCCTGCAGGCCATCGCTCCGTACGCGGTCGCGATGGCGCTCGTCGGGCTGCTCGAGTCGCTCATGACCGCCAAGCTCGTCGACGACGTCACGGACACGCACTCGAACAAGACGCGCGAGGCGTGGGGCCAGGGTGGCGCGAACATCATCACCGGGCTCTTCGGCGGCATGGGTGGCTGCGCGATGATCGGCCAGACGATGGTCAACGTCAAGGTGTCCGGGGCGCGCACCCGGATCTCGACGTTCCTCGCCGGTGCGTTCCTCCTCGTGCTCGTCATGGTCCTCGGCGACCTCGTCGGGATCATCCCCATGGCGGCGCTCGTCGCGGTGATGATCATGGTGTCCGTCGCGACGTTCGACTGGCACTCGGTCCGCCCCTCGACCCTGCGGCGGATGCCCCGGTCGGAGACAGCGGTGATGGTGACGACGGTCGTCGTGGTCGTCGCCACCCACAACCTCGCGATCGGCGTCATCGCCGGGGTGCTGCTCGCGACCGTGCTCTTCGCCCGCCGCGTCGCGCACCTCACCGAGGTGACGTGCCTCGACACCTCGGACGGGGTGCGCACGTACGCCGTGACGGGCGCCCTGTTCTTCGCGTCGTCGAACGACCTCGTCTTCCGGTTCGACTACGCGGGCGACCCGGACGAGGTGGTCATCGACCTCTCGGGCGCGCAGGTGTGGGACGCGTCGACCGTCGCGGCGCTCGACGCCATCACGACGAAGTACGCCTCCAAGGGCAAGACGGCGACGATCGTCGGGCTCGACCCGGTGAGCGCCGGTCGCCACGAGCGGCTCAGCGGGAAGCTCGGCGCCGACGGCTGAGCCGCCGAGTCAGGTGCTCGTCTGCTGGGCGAGCGCACGGCCGAGGATGCGGGCGCCGTCCGGGAACGCGGCCGGATTCGGTCCGGCGTAGTTGAGCCGGACGAACGGCCCCGTGGGCTCGGCCGGGAACCACCCGGTGCCGGTCGCGAGGAGGACGCCGTCGTCCTCGCAGTCCCGGGTGAGCCGGTCGACGTCGGTGCCGTCGGGCAGGCGCGCCCAGAGGTTGAGGCCGCCCGGGGGCACCCGGGCGAGGTGGGCCTCGGGGACGTGCTCCTGGAGGCTCGCGACGAGCAGGTCGCGACGAGCGCGCAGCTGGTGACGCAGTCCCCGCAGGTGCGTCTGCCACGCGGGCTGGGTGACGACGTCGAGGGCCGCCGCCTGCAGCAGACCGCTCACGTACATCGACTCGGACCCGTGGTCGGCGAGGATGCGCTCGCGCGCGGGCCCGCGGGCGACCACCGCGGCGACGCGGACGGCCGGGGAGACGCTCTTGGTCAGGGACCGCAGGTAGACGACGTGACCGGAGTCGTCACGGGTGGCGACGGGGACGGGCGTGGTGGTGATGCCGAAGTCGTGCGCCCAGTCGTCCTCGACGAGGAACGCGCCGTACGCACGGACGATGTCGAGGACCTGCTCCGCGAGCTGCGGGCTCCACTGCGCCCCGCTGGGGTTGGCATAGCTCGGCTGGGCGTAGAACAGGCGGGCCCCGGTCTCCTCGAACGCCCGCGCCAGCCCGTCCGGGTCCGGCCCGTCGACGCCGCACGGCACGGGCACGACGACGACCCCGGCCTGCGCGGCGGCGAGGATCGCCCCCCAGTAGGTCGGCGACTCCATGAGCAGGGGGCGGCCGCTGCCGACGAGGGCCCGGAAGATCGAGCTCAGCCCGCTCTGGCTCCCGGGCTGGACGACGATGTCGCTCGCCGTCGGCGGGGTGACTCCCGCGGGCGTCGCCGTGCGCAGCTCGTCCGCGAACCACGACTGGAGATCGGGAAGGCCCTGCGCGGGCGGACGGGACAGCGCTGTCTCGCTGCGCGCCGCCCGCGTCAGGGCGGAGCGGACGAGGCGCTCCGGCAGCAGCTCGCGGTCCGGGTAGCCGGAGTGGAAGGCGACGACGTCGTTGGTGGCACTGCGCAGGGTGGGTGACGGTCGGCGGGGCGGGGTGTGGGGTGGCCGCAGGGCCGCCGACTGCCAGCCGTAGTCCGACGGCTTCGCCGTCCGCTCACCCCGGACGAAGGTGCCGGAGCCCGGTCGGCGCTCGACGAGTCCCTGTGCGGCCAGGGCGGCGAGCGCCTTCTGCACGGTCACGGGGCTCACGCGGTGCTCGGCGACGAGGGCCCGGGTCGACGGCAGCCGGGTGCCGGGTGCCGCCCCGTCGATGACGCAGCGGAGCATCTCGACCAACCGGGAACTGCTATCGTGGTTCATGACGGACAAGAGTAGCGCTACTCCCATTTCGCCCCTACCGATATCCCCCGCAGCACCCTCGGGCCTGCGGTGGGCGATGCTCGGGGTCGCGGCCTTCTCCTTCACCGTCCCGTTCACCCGCGTCGCGGTCGGTGGCATGTCCCCGCTGTTCGTCGGCGCCGGTCGCGCGGTCGTCGCCGCGTCGCTCGCCACCCTCGCGCTCACCCTCACCCGGCAACCGCTCCCCAGCGGGACGCAGTGGCGTCGGCTCGCGCTCGTCGCCGGCGGGGTCGTCGCGGGGTTCCCGCTGCTCACCTCGTTCGCGCTGACGTCGGTCCCCGCGAGCCACGGAGCCGTCGTCGTCGCGATCCTGCCCGCCGCGACCGCGACGGCCGTCGTGCTGCGCACGCACGAGCGCCCCCGGCGGGTGTTCTGGGCCCTCACCGCCGTCGGTGCGATCGCCGCGATGGGCTTCGCGTCCGCGCAGTCCGGCGGACTCGGACGGCTCGGCTGGCCCGACGCGCTCCTGCTCGGCGCCGTCCTCCTCGGGGCCGTCGGCTACGCGGAGGGCGGCCTGCTCGCCCGCGAGCTGGGCCCCTGGCAGACGGTCTCGTGGGCGCTCGTCGTCGCAGCGCCGCTCATGATCCTGCTCACGACGGTCGCCGTCGTCACGCAGACGCCGACCGCGACCGGCGCGCAGTGGACGGCCTTCGCCTACCTCGCAGCAGTGAGCATGTTCCTCGGGTTCTTCCCCTGGTACCGCGGCCTGGCGATGGGCCCCATGGCGCAGGTGAGCCAGGTCCAGCTCGTCCAGCCCGTGATGACCCTCTGCTGGGCCGCTCTCCTGCTGCACGAGCCCCTCACGTGGACGACGGCGCTCGGCGGGCTCGCCGTCATCGCCTGCGCCGGGCTGGCTGTCCGCGTCAGGCTGGCGCCTGCGGCGGGCGCACCGCGCCGGCATCGTTCGTCACGACGCGCAGGCGGTGGGCTCGCACCACCGTGCCCATGACGTCGCACGCCCGCGCGAGGTACCGCGGGTCCGGCAGGGCCTCGACGCGGACGCTGATGCCGGGGACGACGTTGACGAGGACGCCGCCGAGCGCCGGGGGGTGGCCGGCGGTCGCCCGGCCGGCGACTTCGTTGAGCACGTCCCACGACTCCTGGGGCGGCAGACCGGTGACGAAGAACTCAGGGAGGCCGCGCAGCGCGAGGCCGGCGGTGTAGGCGTAGCAGCAGGCCGAGTTGTCATCCTCGACGTACTGCAGCGCCCAGCCGTACTGGTCGATGTCCCCGCGGAGATCCTCGAGCATCCGCTCCGCGTGGTGGGTGGTGGTCACATGCACTCCTGTAAAACGACAAGAAGTGCGCCGCTCGCTGCAGCGCACTTCGGGGAGAGGAACAGATGCGGGGTGGTCGTGCCGCCCTAGGGCGGCGGGCGCAGCGAACAGACGGACGCCACCTCCGCGGTGCGCTGGCCTGGCGGGGTCACCTGCTCGATCCTCATGCTCTGGACCATAGCCCGGAACGCCGGAAAGGTCACGGGACGTCGGTCCAGGTGTAGAGCGTGCACGGCATGCCTTCGTGCACGACGACGTGCTGCGGTCGGAACCCGACCTTCTCCAGGACGCGGGCGCTCGCGGGGTTCTCCACGGCCACGTGGCTGTGGAGGGCCGCGTCGAGACGGGGGTCGGGGTGCGTGCGGTGCCACTCGACGAGGGCACCTGCGACCTCGGTCGCCATGCCCTGGCCCCACACGTCCCTGCTGAGCGTGTAAGCGAGCTCACGGTGCCCCGGCTCGTGAGCAAGGCCGGACAGCTCGCCGAACCCGGCGCGGCCGACGAGTCGTCCGGCGTGGTCGGCCAGCCGCCACTTGGTCCACCCCCGCGTCTGCTGCTCACCGATGTACGTCCCGACGAGCGCGGTCGTCTCCTCGAGCGACTCCGGGCGTCCGTTGCGCACGAACCGCATCGTCAGGGCATCGGCGTGCACCGTGTGCAGGTCGACGGCGTCGCCCGGCAGCCAGGTGGTCACGGTCAGCCGCGGCGTCGACAGCACGGTCGACCGGGCGGAGTGCCCAAGATCTGGTGAAACGCTCATCTGCCCCACACTGCCCCGCCCCACGACGGCGCGCGACCCCTGCTCGCCGGCAGGCGGGTCAGCCCGCGAAGGGGCGCACCGGCAGGCCGGGGACGTCCACCCGCACCCGGAACAGGGCCCCGGCGCCGGGCTCGGGGTCGTCGAGGTTCTCGCGGGATGTCGTGATGTAGAGGTCTCGCAGGTCCTCCCCGCCGAGGGCGCACGCCGTCGTCTGGGCCGCCGGGACCTCGATCTCGGTGAGGACGGAGCCGTCGGGCGCGACGCACACGACGCGCCCGGCGCCGTGCACCGCGACCCACACGTTGCCCGCGGAGTCGACCGTGAGGCCGTCGGGGTGCTGGTCGCCCCAGTCGCGGAAGGTACGGCGGTTGGTCAGCTGCTGGTCGACGACGTCGAACACGTCGGTGCGGTTCGTGGGGGTGTCGTTGTAGTAGGCGAGCGTCTCGTCCGGGCTGAACTCGAAGCCGTTGGAGATCGTCGCGTCGTCGAGGACGACGCGGACCTGGCCGTCCGGGGTGACGCGGTAGAAGGACGCGGCGCCGGGCGCCGCGTCGTACGCCATGGAGCCGGCGTAGAGGTTGCCCCACGGGTCGCAGCCGCCGTCGTTCATGCGGACACCCTCGTCGGACCACAGCTCCGCCCACGGGGTCGGGGCGTCGTGCGGTGTCGCGGACAGCGCGAGGCCACGCTCGGTGGCGACGACGTAGCCACCACCCGTGCGGGGACGGTGGAAGGCCGCGACCTTGCCGACGTGCAGGCGGTCGACCCGGCCGTCGTCGCGCAGCGTGAGGAGGTCGCCGGCGAGCATGTCCACCCAACGCATGCCGCCCCACGTGGGCGACCACACGGGCCCCTCACCGTGGTACGCGATGGGGTCCGTGACCTGCTCGACCGTCATGATGCTCCTCGTGCTCGGGGGTGCGGGACTGCTCCAGCCTCGTGTGCTGGGCTGATCGTCGCATCTCCGGGCGGGCTCTGGCAGGGTGGATCCATGAGCCGACGACGCACCGTATTCGTCATCACGGCCAGCGCGCTGACCGCGTTCCTCCTCAACCTCGTGCTCGACGTCACGACCGACCTGCCGCTGGCGGTCCGGTGGGGCGCTGCGATCTGTGGGGCGATGCTGGTGACCGTGCTCCTCGCACCTCGTCGCGCCCCAGGGGGTCGGGAGCGCACGGACTGAGCCTCCACAGTAGTTGCCGCTCTGGAAACGATCCTCTATCGTTTCCAGCATGGAAACGAACCAGCCCTCACCCGACCGCGCCGAGGCGGCCGCCGCGCTCGCAGCGATCACCACCTCCCAGAAAGCCGTCCGGGACACGCCCTGGCCCGTGTGGATCTACCCCGTCAACGCCCTGCTGCTCGGCGCGGCGGCGCTGGCACCCCTCGTGGACACCTCGGGGCCGTCCGTCATGGTCGCTGTCGTGATCGCCGTCGTCGTCGCGAACCTCGCGGCCGGACGGAGCAACGGGGCGCCCTTCGCGCTCCCCACGAGCCGCGGCTTCCTCGCAGCGGTCGCCCTGTCAGCGCTGTTCCTCGCGCTCGCGATCATCACCGAGAGCTTCACCGACAACGCACTCCCGGTCATCGCCCTCGCGGTCGCAGCGACGGCGAGCTACGCGGTCGGATCCGTCGTCCACCACCGGAGCACCCAGCGATGACCGCAGCCCTCGACCCGGTCATCCACCCCATGCACCGCCTGCAGATCTGCGCGATGCTCGACGCCGCCACGACCCTCGAGACGTCGGTGGTCAAGGACCAGCTCGGCCTCAGCGCCTCCGCACTGAGCAAGCAGGTCGCCGCGCTCATCGACGCCGGGTACGTCCGCCAGGACCGGTCCGGCGCGGACTCCCGCCGAGTGTGGCTCTCGCTGACGAAGGCCGGCAGCGCGGCCTACCGGGGGCACGTGGCGGCACTGCGGGCGATCGTCGCGCAGTCTGCGGACGCACCGTCGCGGGACGCGGAATGACCACGGTCCGACGGACGCCGGTCACGGCAGCAGCCGGCGGCCCACCTCGAGGATGGCGGCCCGCAGGTCCTCGTCGCTCAGTCCCGCGAGCGCCGGGTTCGTGGCTGGCGCGACGATCCCGCTGAGGAAGAACCCGACCGCCGTGAGCGTCTCTGCGTCCTGGTCACCGGCCGCGAGGAGCCCGTTGAGGCGCCCGAAGACCCGCGCCCAGTCCGGGTCGGACACGGACAGCGCACCCATCGGCACCTCGCGGAGCATGACGGCGTAGAGCCGGCGGTTGTGCACCGCGTGGTCGGCGAGCTGCTCGACGGCGAAGCGTCGGGCCTGCACGGCGTCGGGAAGCGTCGACGCCGTCTCGACGAGCTCCGCGACGGCGTCGACCGCTGGGGCGAGGACCGCGCGGGTGATCATCGCCTTCGACTTGTAGTGGTGGTAGACGGCGGCCTTGGTCACGCCGAGGGCGTCCGCGATCATCTGCAGCGACGTGCCGGAGATCCCGTGGACCGCGAAAAGGTCGAGGGCCGCGTCACGGACGAGGTCCGGGCGCGCATCACCGCGGGGCATCGGTCCTCCTGGTGGCTCGGTCGGTGCCGAGACTACGTGAGGGCCCACACCCCGCGGTGACGGGGCGCGTCATCAGATCGCGGCTCCCGCGAGGTATCCGGCGTGGATGGCCTCGGCGACCTTGGCGGGCTTCACGCAGTCCCCGATCTCGTGGACCTCGACACCCGTGCCGGCGAGCGCTTCGGGGAGGCTGCGGTTCGGCCGCACGCCGAAGGCGAGGACGGCGGTGTCGGCGGGCAGGGTCGTCGTGCCGTCGGGTCCGTCGACGACGACGGCATCGGGCCGCAGCTCGACGACGGTGTGGCTGGTGAGCACCCGGACGTTGTTCTCCGCGAGCTGGCGCAGGAGCGCCACCCGGTTGTGGACGACCATGTCGACGGCGATCGCCGGGGCCATCTCGACGACCGTGACGTCGTGTCCCTCGAGGGCCAGCTCGAGGGCGTAGTCGGCGCCGGAGAGCCCGCCGCCGCACACGACGACGCGGTGGCCGACGGGTGCTCCGAGGTGCGCGTCGAGCACGTGCACGGCCCCGGAGGTGTCGATCCCGGCGATCGGCGGGGTGAGCGCGGTGGAGCCGGTGGCGACGACGACGGCGTCGGCCTGCGTGAGGGCCGGGTCGTCGGGCGTGATCGTGTGCGACAGGTGCAGGGATACGCCGGCGCGCTGGAGCTCGCCCTCCCACCACGTGATCATGCGGTGCAGCTCGCGCTTGAAGTCGGGTGTCGCGGCCGGGGCGAGCACCCCACCGAGGCTGTCGGAGCTCTCGTAGAGGTGCACGTCGTGGCCGCGCAGGGCTGCCACGCGCGCGGCCTCCATCCCGCCCGGTCCGCCGCCCACGACGGTGACCCGGCGGGTGCTCGCCGCGGGCGTGATCGAGCGTGTTCCCTCGTGCCCGGCCTCCGGGTTGACGGCACACTCGACGCCTTTGCCGATGACGACGTTGCCGATGCAGAGCTGGTTGCAGCGGACGCAGGGGCGGATGGTGTCTGCCGCCCCGGCGAGCACCTTCGCGGGGAGGTCCGGGTCTGCGATGATCATGCGTCCGAACCCGATGAAGTCCGCGACGCCGTCCCGGACCGCCTGCTCGCCGAGGTCGGCCGTGAGGCTGCCGGAGACGGCGACGGGGATGCGCAGGACGGGCTTCACGGCTGCGGCGTCGGGCAGGTAGACGCCATCGCCGAGGTAGTAGGGCGGGAAGGACCAGTCGATGGCCTCGTAGGAGCCGGCGTCGACCATGAGGACGTCGAGCCCGGCGTCCTGCAGCAGGACGGCGAGCTCGCGCGCCTCGTCGGGCTCGCGGCCCCCGGGGAACTGGTGGCGCACGGTGATGCGCATCGAGAGCGGGAAGGTCGCGCCTGCTTCTTCACGGACGATGCGGATCATGTCGGTCGCGAAGGTCGCGCGGCCGGCGACGTCGCCGCCGAAGCGGTCGGTACGCCGGTTCCACACCGCGGAGAGGAACTGGTCGGTGAGGTACCCGGTGTGGCCGTGGATGTCGATGGCGTCGAACCCGATGTCGACCGCACGACGCACGGCGACGCGGAAGTGCTCGAGGATGTCCTCGACCTGGCCGGTGGACAGCTCCCGGCACCGCACGCTGGGATCGGCGAGGGTGGTGTTGTCCGACGCGGACCACGACGGCCCGCCGTCGGGCGCGACGGGGATGACGCGACCGAATCCCGGCGTGAGGTTGGCCGCGATGAGAGCGCCCTCGCGGTGCACGGCCGCCACGGCTGCGGCGAGCGGCTCGACGTGGCGCTCGTCGGAGAGGCTGATGACCGACCCGGTGTCGATGTCGTACGTCGACTGGACGGGCATCGACTCGGTGATGAGGAGTCCGGCCCCGCCGCGCGCGCGGGCGACGAGGTAGTCGAGGCCGGCCTCGGAGATCGTCCCGTCCTTGTGCGCCGTGTGGGTGCCCATCGGGGGCATGAACATGCGGTTCGGCAGCGTGAGGGAGCCCCACTGGGCGGGTTCCGACAGACGGGGGTGGGCGATCATGGCGTTCTCCTATGAACTTGTCGATCGGCTAGTTACGAGATCAGTATCCCGAAACGCGCCGCGCCTCATCCGGGCACAAGGTCCCGCTCCCGCGTAACCGGGGAGAAACACGCCCTTGCGACGATGGCCAGCCCGACCGCACGCTTGCCCGACAGCGCATGACCCCGACCGATCACCGAGGTGCCTCGTGCCCGACCAGATCAACCCGCCGCCGCGCCTGCTCATGGGCCCAGGGCCGATCAACGCCGACCCGCGCGTCCTGCGCGCGATGTCCGCGCAGCTCGTCGGCCAGTACGACCCGGCGATGACGGCGACCATGACCGAGACGCAGGATCTCTACCGCACGGTCTTCGCCACGAGCAACGACGCGACGCTCCTCGTCGACGGCACGTCCCGGGCAGGCATCGAGGCGGCGATCGTGTCGCTCGTCGAGCCGGGCGAGCGCGTGCTCGTGCCGGTGTTCGGGCGGTTCGGGCACCTCCTCGTCGAGATCGCGGAACGCGCCGGCGCCGAGGTGCACACCATCGAGGCACCATGGGGCGCCGTCTTCACCCCGGAGCAGATCGAGGCCGCGATCGTCGCGACCCGCCCGACCCTCCTCGCCGTCGTGCACGGGGACACCTCCACCACCCTCGCCCAGCCGCTCGAAGACCTCGGGGAGATCTGCCGGCGCCACGACGTGCTGCTCTACACCGACGCGACCGCGAGCCTCGGCGGCAACCCGTTCCGCACCGACGCGTGGGGGCTCGACGCCGTCACGGCGGGGCTGCAGAAGTGCCTCGGCGGGCCGTCGGGCAGCGCACCCCTGACCCTCTCGCCCAGAGCCGTCGCGGTCGTCGACGGCCGCCGCAGCATCGAGGCCGGCATCCGGGAGGCGGGCGAGACCACGGGCGCCCACCGCATCCGCTCGAACTACCTCGACCTCGCGATGATCCTCGACTACTGGGGGCCACGGCGCCTCAACCACCACACCGAGGCCACGACCATGCTCTACGGCGCCCGGGAGTGCGCCCGCCTGCTCGTCGACGAGGGCCTCGACGCCGCCGTCGAGCGCCACCGGCTGCACGGCGGTGCGATGGCCGCCGGGCTGCAGGGACTGGGCCTCGAGCTCTTCGGCGACCAGCGGTTCCGCATGCACAACGTCGTCGCGGTCGAGATCCCCGACGGCGTCGACGGTGACGCCGTGCGCGGGGAGCTGCTGCAGGACTACGGCATCGAGATCGGCACCTCTTTCGGCCCCCTGCACGGTCGCGTGTGGCGGGTGGGCACCATGGGCTACAACGCCCGGCGCGACGCGGTCCTCACGACGCTCGCCGCGCTCGAGCAGGTGCTCCGCCGCGCCGGGCACCGGCTCACCGCCGGCGGTGGGGTCGGCGCGGCGCTCGAGCAGTACGAGGACGCGACCATGCCTGCGGCCCCGCTCGCGCCCCTCGGGGCGCCGTCATGACCGCCGCCGTCGGCGCCACCCCCCCGAGCCTGCACGACGCCGAGGCGATCCTCGCCCGCTGCGACGCCCTCGCCGCGATCTCCGCGGACGCCGACCGCCTCGAACGCGTGCACCTCAGCCCGGAGCACACCGCCGCGAGCGCCCTCGTCGCGCAGTGGATGCACGACGCCGGCATGGCCACGTGGCAGGACCCGGCCGGGAACCGCTGGGGCCGCCTCGAAGGCCGCGTCCCAGGCTTGCCGGCCCTCGTCCTGGGCTCCCACATCGACACGGTGCCCGACGCCGGCCGGTACGACGGGATGCTCGGCGTCCTGCTCGCCATCGAGGTCGCCGCCCGGACGGCCGCGACGCGGCGGGACCTGCCGTTCGCGCTCGAGGTCGTCGCGTTCAGCGACGAGGAGGGCACCCGGTTCGGCAATGCCCTGTCCGGGTCGCGCGCCGTCGCAGGCACGTGGGACCCGTCGTGGTGGTCGCTCGCGGACCGTGACGGGGTGACGCTCACCGATGCCTTCGAGGGGTTCGGTCTCGACCCCACCCGGGTCGGCGAGGCCGCACGCGACCCCGCCGGGATCGTCGGGTACGTCGAGGCGCACATCGAGCAGGGCCCGCACCTCGAGGACGCGGGCCGGGCGCTCGGCGTCGTCACCGCCATCGCGGGTGCACGCCGCTTCTCGCTCGTCGTCACCGGCCACGCGGGGCACGCCGGCGGGACGCCCTACGACCGTCGACGCGACGCGCTCGTCGGGGCGTCCGAGCTCGTCGTGGCCATCGAGCGGATCGGCCACGCGACAGGCACCATCGCGACCGTCGGGCGCCTGCAGGCGTTCCCGGGGGGCGTCAACGTCATCCCCGGCAGTGTCGAGATGAGCGTCGACCTGCGCGCCGAGCGCGACGAGGACCGCGACGCCGCCTGGGACGAGATCGTCGCGACCGGGCGCGAGATCGAGGTGCGCCGCGGCCTGTACATCGAGGCGACGGAGATCTACCGGGCCGACGCCGCCCCGTGCGACCCGGCCCTGCAGCGAGCGGTCGCGGCGGGGGTCCGTGCGGCCGGTGACCCCGACCCGTTCGCCCTGTTCAGCCGCGCCGGGCACGATGCCATGGCGATGCACGCGATCACCCCCATGGCGATGCTCTTCCTGCGGTGCGCCGGGGGCGTCAGCCACCACCCCGAGGAGTCCGTCACCGCGCCTGACGTGGCCCTCGCTCTCGACGCGCTCGAGGCGACCGTCCTCGCCCACGCCGCGTCCTACCCGTCCGCCCCTGTCCCGCCCCGGGCGGACCACGCCGCCGCTGTGTCGACGTCCTCCCCGCCACCCAGGTCCGTGCAGTCCACGACGACGGCCCGGTGACGCAGGTAGTCGCGCGCCCCGACGTCGCCGCGCAGGTGCTCCGAGAGCACGGCCCAGTGGTCCCGGCCGATGGCGACGGGATGCCCCGGCGCACCGCCGTACCCCGCGCGCACGAGCGAGCCCGGCCCGGCCCCGGCGGCGACCCGCACCACGGCGGCGGGCGCGAGGTCAGGCAGGTCGACGAGCGTGACGACCACCGCGGCCGCGTCCGGCGCCACCTGCGCCAGGGCGTCGAGACCCGCCCGCAGCGACTCCCCGATCCCGTCGGCCCACCGTTCCGCCACGACGGGCACGCAGCCCGCGGGCAGCAACGCCGCGGCCCTCGGGGCATCGGCGCCGAGCACGACGACGACCGGGCCGCAGCCCGCCGACGTGAGCACCCCGACGGCACGGGTCAGCCACGGGGTGCCGTCGTGGTCACGCAGGAGCGCCTTGGGGCCACCGATCCGCGCGCCGCGACCCGCAGCCAGGACGAGGCCCGCGAGCGTGCCGCTCGTCCGCCCGGTCACCGCCTCGCCCGTCATGATCACCGTTCTACCGCAAGGATGGTCCGATGACCCCCGACCCCCGCACCGCCCCCGCCGTCGTCACGCCGCGCAGCGGTCCGGCCGAGGTCCGGGCCGCGCTGGCGCCCGCGCTGCACGTGCAGCGGTGGCTCGACGACGTCTGCGCGCAGGCGCCCTTCCCGTCGTCCGTGCACCTGCTCGACGCGGCCGTCGCAGCCGCCGACCCGCTGAGCGAGGCGGAGATCGACGAGGCCCTCGCCGACCACCCCCGCATCGGGGAGGCGCACGCCGGGTCCGGTGCAGCCGCACACTTCTCCCGGGCCGAGCAGTCCGCTGCGGGCCCAGCGGTACCGAGCGAGGCCGCAGCAGGGCAGGACGCCGACCGGTCGGCGGACGAGGAGGCAGCGAGCCTCACGGCGGGCAACGCGGCCTACGAGCAGCGGTTCGGACGGGTGTTCCTCGTCCGGGCGGCCGGGCGCAGCCGCGCCGAGATCCTCGGTGAGCTCCACCGCCGCCTGCAGCTCGACGACGCCGCGGAGCTCCGCGAGGTCGCGGAGCAGCTGCGCGAGATCGCACTGCTGCGGATCGGCCAGCTGTGGCAGGAGGCACCGTGAGCGGCACGCCCGCCGGAGCACCGGCCCCCAGCCTCGTCACCACGCACGTGCTCGACGCCGCGCTCGGGCACCCCGCTCGGGGGGTGCGCGTCCGGCTCGAGCGGTCCACGCCCGAGGGACTGTGGGACCTCGTCGCGGACGGCGTCACGGACGTCGACGGGAGGGTCGGGGCCCTCGGTCCGGCGGAGCTCGGAGCGGGGACCTACCGCGTGGTGTTCGACACCGGCCGGTACTTCGCGGACACCTCCCAGGAGGGGTTCTACCCCGAGGTGAGCGTGAGCTTCTTCCTCCGTGACCCCGGTGCGCACCACCACGTCCCTCTGCTGCTCAGCCCCTACGCCTTCTCGACGTACCGGGGGAGCTGACCGTCCGCCCTGCGGAAGCCAGGGACCTCCGGTGCTCAAAACTTGAAATACCGCAGGTATGCTGCCGATTGGCAGGGTGGACGTGCCGTCCCCATGCACCGACGAGGAGGCAGGATGAGGCCGATGCCGCAGCAGGGAGTCGCTGCGGACGAGCCCATGAGCGCCTCTGCGAACCCGGCGACGGCCACGGCCACGGCCGACATCGCAGCAACAATCGCACCGACCGTCGTCGTAGCCGCCCTCACCGCGATCACCGGCGTCGCGGCCGCCCCGGAGGTGACCGAGATTCCGCCGCTCTACCGTGATACGGACACCGCCGGCGCCACCCGCACCATGACCTTCACCGCGACGACCGACTCCGTCCGCCCGGCCCGCCACTGGGCGACCGAGGCCGCGGAGCACGCCGGGGCAGACGCGAGCACCATGACGACCCTCGCCCTCCTCGTCACCGAAGCCATCACCAACGCCATCCTGCACGCCGTGCCAGGCGGCGAGATCGTCCTGAGCGTCACCCGCCTGAGTTCCGGGGTCCGCATCAGCACGCGCGACGAGAGCGACGAGGTGCCGATCCTCAAGTCGGTCCCCGCCACCGCGCTCGGTGGACGCGGCGTCATGCTCATCGACCGCCTCTCCAGCGCCTGGGGCGTGGAGCTGCACGACGAGGGCGGCAAGACGGTCTGGTTCGACGTCACCACCTGACCTGCGTCGTCGTCTGACCTGCGTCGCCGTCCGACCTGCGTCGCCGTCTGACCTCCGTCGTCGGCTCGTCCCGGAACACCCCCTTGCGGTGGATCCACCGGCGCTGCGCGCGAGGTACCGTGCCAGGCATGGCCACGCCCGACCCCGCCCGCCCGCGCCTGCCCGAGCGCGTCAACGCCTGGCTCAACGACCCGGTCGAGCCGCTCTGGGAACGACCCGCCCCGACTGCACAGCAGAGGCGCGCGGACATCGTCGGGACCGCGCTGTTCCTCGCCGTCGCGCTCTTCATGGCCGTGCTCACCTCGAGCATCTCCGCGCCCGAGGACGCGGAGGCGTGGTGGCGCCCGTACGTCGCTCTCACGCTCATGATCGCTCCGCTCGCGGTGCGCCGCGCGTACCCGCTCACCGCGCTCCTCGTCTCGAGCGCACTGTTCGTCGGCCTCGCATACTTCAGCCCGGCCAGCTCCATCAGCCTCGCGTTCCAGACCGCGTACTTCGCGGCGCTCTACGCCGCCGTGGCGTGGTCGCGGGACCGGCGGATGCTGTGGATCGCGATGGGCATGGTGCTGCTCACCATGACGTTGTGGCTCGTCGCCACGCTCACCACCGCCACGGCCTACGACCAGCTGTTCCCCGGGGACGACACGCCTGACGGCCCCATCGCGCCGGTCACCGCAGCCGTGCTCTACACCTCGATCCTCAACCTCGTGTACTTCGGCGGTGCGATCGCGATGGGCCGCTCGTCGTGGCGGTCCGCGCTGCAGCGCGAGCGCCTCGCGGGGCAGGCCGTGCGCATCCGCGAGCAGGCCGGCGAGCTCGCGCGCCGCGCGGTCGTCGACGAGCGGCTGCGGATCGCCCGCGAGCTGCACGACGTCGTCGCGCACCACGTGTCCGTCATCGGCGTGCAGGCGGGCGCAGCCCGCAAGGTCCTCACGCGGAACCCCGAGGCGGCGTCCGACGCGTTGCGCAGCATCGAGGGGTCGAGCCGCAGCGCAGTGGGCGACATGCGGTCCCTGCTCGGGGTGCTGCGCAGCGAGACGGACACGATGCGCGCCGACGACGCGGGCCAGGACGCCTCGGGGAGCCGCTCTCCCGAGCCGGGCCTGCGCAACCTCGACGACCTCGTGGCCGCGCACCGCACCGCCGGTCTGGCGGTGGAGCTCACGATCGTCGAGGAGGCCCCCGGTGACCTCGACGACGTGCCCGCCCCCGTCGCGCTGTCGCTGTACCGGATCGTCCAGGAGTCCGTCTCGAACGTCGCCCGGCACTCGACCGCATCGAGCGCTCGAGTGACGCTGCGGGTCCGCACGTCCGAGGACGGCGCGGGGTGGGTGGAGGCGGAGATCATCGACGACGGCCAGGCACGCCAGGGGACGTCGGGGTCGGGGTACGGGCTGCGTGGCATCCGCGAGCGAGCCCAGCTGCACCACGGTGAGGTGGAGATCGGCCCGCGGGAGGGCGCGACACCCGGGTGGCGCGTCCGGGTGCGGGTGCCGGTGCGGACGGAGGTCGCCGCATGAGCGCCCCGACCACCGGCGGGCCCATCCGGGTGCTGCTCGTCGACGACCACGCCCTCGTGCGGTCCGGGTTCGCGATGGTGCTCTCCGTGGAGGAGGACATCGTCGTCGTGGGCCAGGCGGCCAACGGGCGCGAGGCCCTCGACGTGCTCGCCGAGCACCCGGCCGACGTCGTGCTCATGGACGTCCAGATGCCCGTCATGGACGGGATCGCCGCGACCCAGGAGGTCGTCGCCCGGGGTCTGGCGAAGGTCGTCGTCCTCACGACGTTCGACCGGGACGACTACCTCTTCGACGCGCTCAGGGCTGGCGCCAGCGGGTTCCTGCTGAAGAACGCCGACCCGGACGACCTCATCGACGCGGTGCGGGCCGTCGCGGACGGCAACGCGCTGCTGTCCCCGGAGGTCACCCTCAAGGTCATCGCGCGGCTCGTCGACGGGGAGCCGGGCGCCGTCCCCGAAGGCCCACCCATGGTCGTCCCGGCGGTGGAGGTGCAGGTGGGCGGTCAGGGGGCAGGCCACGTGCCCGTGCCCGACGTGCAGATCGCACCGGCGGTGCGCGCAGCGATCGAGTCCCTCACGCCACGCGAGCGTGAGGTCCTGGGGCTCCTCGCGGAAGGGCTGTCGAACGCGGAGATCGCGACCCGGCTGTGGCTCGGGGAGTCGACCGTCAAGACGTACGTGTCGCACGTCCTGGCCAAGACGGGCTCCCGCGACCGCGTCCAGGCGGTCGTCCTCGCCCATCGCGCGGGCCTGGCCGCTCCCCCGGCGTCCTGACCTCACCTCCTCCGTTCGGAGGAGGTGGGCGTCGGGGACCGCGTCGACGGGCGTCGAGATCTCCGTCGCGCGGTGGAACCGCCGGCCGTCGCGAGTTCCTAGGGTTGAGGTATTCAGCCGTCCGCCCAGGGAAGGATCCCCATGACCAGCCACCCACCCGCACTCGAGGTGCGGAACCTCACCCGCAGGTTCGGCGGCAAGACAGCCGTCGACGACGTCTCGTTCGTCGTCGAGCCGGGCCGCATGACCGGGTTCGTCGGTGCCAACGGTGCCGGCAAGACGACGACCATGCGGATGATCATGGGCGTCCTCACGCTGCACGGCGGCGAGGTCCTCTGGGGCGGGCGCCCGCTCACCGCGGCCGACCGCACGGGCTTCGGATACATGCCCGAGGAGCGCGGCCTCTACCCCAAGCAGGGCATCCTCGACCAGCTCACCTACCTCGGTCAGCTGCGTGGCATGACGCGCAAGGACGCGGCGTCCGAGGCCACGCGCATGCTCGAGCGGTTCGGGCTGGGCGGTCGCCTCAAGGACAAGCTCGAGTCCCTGTCCCTGGGCAACCAGCAGCGCGTGCAGATCACCGCGTCGCTGCTGCACGGCCCCACGGCGCTCATCCTCGACGAGCCGTTCTCGGGTCTCGACCCGGTGGCTGTCGACTCCATGGTCGACCTCCTGCGCGACCGCCTGCGCGAGGGCGTCCCCGTCCTGTTCTCCAGCCACCAGCTCGACCTCGTCGACCGGCTGTGCGACTCGCTCGTCGTGCTGTCCGACGGGAAGATCATGGCGGCCGGCAGCAGCGACGAGCTGCGCTCGCGCGGACCCCGCCGCTTCCGCATCACCACGGCCCCCGACGCCGGGTGGCTGCGTGAGGAGCCCGGCGTCCGCGTGGTCGACGTCGACGGTGCCCGAGCGGTCCTCGAGCTCGACGGCGACGCCACCCGCGACCGGATCCTCGCCACCGCGGTCGAGCGCGGGCTGAGCGAGTTCACGCCCCTCGTCCCCACCCTGTCCGACATCTACCGGGAGGTCACCCGATGAGCGCCCCGACGACCAGCACGCTGTCCACCGCGCCCGGCGCTCCGGGCACCTCCGGCGGATCCGGCACCAGCACGACCGGCCCCGTGAAGAACCCCTGGCTCGTCGTCACGCTGCGCGAGATCACGGTCAAGCTCACCGACCGCAACTTCGTGCTCTCCACCCTCCTCACCCTCGCGATGATCGTCGCGTCGTTCGCCGTCAGCGCCTTCTTCAGCGGCCGGACGACCGACTACACGGTCGCGACGACGTCCGCGGAGAGCCAGGCGATCGTCGCCGCGAGCGCCGACGTCATCGGCGCCGACGACTCGGGCGACACCCTCACGGCGGAGGAGCTGCCCGACGAGGCCGCAGCACGCGCAGCGGTCGAGGACGGCGACGTCGACGCCGCCCTCCTGCCCGCGGACGACGGGTGGATCCTGCTCGGCAAGGACGAGGTGAGCTCGACACTGCGGGGGGCGATCACCGACGCGACCGGCGCCGTAGCGCTCGAGACGAACGCGGCCGCGGCAGGCACGAGCGTCGAGGAGCTCACGGCCGGGACCACCGTCACGACCGAGTTCCTCGAGGGCGACGACGACATGGCCGGCGTGAAGTACCTCGTCGGCGCGGTGTTCGCGTTCCTCTTCTACTTCTCGGCCATCGTCTTCGGCATGGCGATCGCCAACTCGGTGCTCGAGGAGAAGCAGAACCGCGTCGTGGAGATCCTCGCGACCGCGATCCCCATCCGCCAGCTGCTCTACGGCAAGGTCCTCGGCAACTCCCTGCTCGCGTTCGGTCAGATCGCGATCTACGCGATCGTCGCCCTCATCGCCATGAACGTCACCGGGTCGGCGGACGACCTCGGGTGGATCGCGTCGGCCTCCGGCTGGTTCGTCGCGTTCTTCGTCGCCGGGTTCGCGGCCCTCGCGTCCATCTGGGCGGTGCTCGGGTCCCTCGCGAGCCGCAGCGAGGACCTGCAGTCGAACACGGGACCCATCACGGGTGTGCTCGTCGGTGTGCTGCTCATCGGCTTCATCGCCGACGGCTTCTGGCTCGCGGTCGCGTCCTACGTGCCGGTCGTGTCCTCCGTCGCGATGCCGATCAGGCTCCTCGACGGCAACGTCCCGCTGTGGGAGCCGCTCGTCTCGCTCGTCATCACGGCGATCGCCGCGTACCTGCTGCTGCGTCTCGGTGAGCGCGTCTACCAGCGGGCCGTCATGCAGGGAGGGACGGCGCTCAAGTGGCGCCAGGCCCTCAAGCTCGAGGTCTGAGACCCGGCGGCCGTGTGGGCCGCCGTGACGGAGCCCCGGTCAGCCGTGCTGACCGGGGCTCGTCACGCCGCACCCGGCCCGCAGGCGGTCGGCCTCCGCGACGGCCACGTCGGCGTCGGAGAGGCAGGTGTCCTCATGCCCTCACTGCGCCACGGGTGGGAGAGCTCGCACTCGAGTCGCCGCCTCTCGACGCCGAGGTCCCCGTGGGGTCGTGATCAGTCTCCCCGTGGTGGGAGAGGCCGACGAACGCCGCATCGGTGAACAGCGACGTCAGCCTCATCGACGCGCGCACCGCCGCCTCGGGCGACATCGCCGCGAGGCCACGGTTGGCGTGGAGCAGGATGAAGACGTCGCCGGGCGTGAAGTCCGCACGGAGGCCGCCGTCCGCCTTGGCCCGACGGACGAGATCACCGAGCAGGTCGAGCGTCTGCCTGCGCAGCGCCTCGAACGCCGGCAACGCGGGCGCGTTTCCGAGGAAGGCGTCCGCGAACGCAGGGTTCCGGATCTGCTGCGTCGCCACCTCGTCGAGCACCCGCACCAGGCCGCGGCGAGGGTCGGGGTCGGTCAGCGCGTCCTCGAGGAGCGTCGTGCACCCCTCGAGGTCGCCGGTGAAGACCGCCGCGGTCAGCGCGGCGCGCGTCGGGAAGTGCCGGTACAGGGTCGCCGGGGCCAGCCCTGCTGCGCGCGCGACGGTGGTCAACGGCGTGTCGAGGCCCCGTTCTGCGAACACCTGTCGGGCGACGGTCACGAGCCGGTCATGGTTGCGGCGCGCGTCGCGTCTCGCCGATCCGCTCACGTGCCCGCCGTTCCGAGAGATCCCCGCGCTGATCGGTCTCACTTCCATCAAGACGGACGACCTCGAACGTCTCAACTCCTACGGTCATGATGCCCCCACGACGAGGAGACGTCCCCATGAACGACATGCGCGCTGCACGGTTCCACCAGTTCGGCACCCCAGAGGTGTTGCAGATCGACCGCATCCCTGTCCCCGAGCCCGCAGCCGGGGAGGTGCTCGTGCGGGTGGCGGCCGTCTCGGTCAACGGTGGCGAGCTGCTCGACCGTGCTGGTCGGGCCACGCTGCTCCTCGGCCGGACACTGCCCCGGCAGACCGGGCTCGACCTCGTCGGGACCGTCGTCGGGCACGGCCGTGGGGCATCGACCCACACAGCAGGACAGCGGGTGTGGGGCACCGTGCGCGAGAAGGCAGGGTTGTCCAGCGCCGCCGAGTTCGTCGTCGTCCCCGAGGACCACCTGTCCGGCGTCCCGGAGAAGCTCGACGACCACGAGGCCGTCACGCTGCTGGCCGGGGGGACGACAGGCCTGCGGGCGCTGCGTGACGAAGCCCGCATCAAGCCGGGTGAGCGGCTCCTCGTCCGTGGGGCCGCGGGTGGCGTGGGCAGCGTCGTCGTGCAGCTCGGCCGAGCGCTGGGGGCGCACGTGACAGGACTCGCCAGGCCCTCGAGTGCCGACTTCGTGCGAGGGCTCGGCGCCGACGACGTTCTCGACTATGCGACCCCGCCCTCGCGGCTCCCGCGTTTCGACGTCATCATCGACGCGTCCACCGCGGGCAGGCACCTCGCGTACCGGAAGAGGCTCTCCCAGGGTGGGCGGTTCGTCGCCCTCTCGCTCGACCTCGACCACATCCTCCGGGACCTGGGCTCCATGGCGTGGTCCACCGTGCACGGCGCTCAGCGCGTGCGGTTCTTCCGAGGAGCACCGCGGACGGAGATCCTGGCCGAGGTGGCGTCGCTCGCCGACCGGGGGGCCATCCGTCCCGTCCTCGACACCGTGTACCCCCTGGACTCCATCGGCGCAGCGCACCGGCGGCTCGAGTCGGGAGGCGTGCACGGAAAGCTCGTGATCTCGATCGCCTGACCTGCAGAGCGTGGTCCGCGCAGGCGCTCAGTAGTCGGTGCGTGTCGCCGAGGCCAGCCAGGCGTCGAAGGGGGCCGCGGCCCGCGGGAGGACCATGCCCTCGACGGGGGCAGGCCACGTAGAGCGGTCCCTCGCGAACAGCTCGTAGAACTCGAGGTCGTCGAACCCGCCGCGGGCCGCGTCGTGCCGGTCCGCGGCGAAGACGACGCGGTCGAGGCGGGCCCACAACGCCGCCGCGAGGCACATGGGGCACGGCTCGCAGGACGTGTAGAGGGTCGCGCCCGCGAGGGAGAACGTCCCCTCGGCCGTGCACGCGGAGCGGATGGCCGTGACCTCGGCGTGCGCGGTCGGGTCGTTGTCCCGCGTGACGTGGTTCTGTCCGAAGGCGACGAGCTGACCGTCGCGGACGATCACGGCGCCGAACGGCCCGCCGCCCTCCTTGACGTTGCTCACCGCGAGCGAGAGCGTGTGGGCGAGCCACTGCTCGTCGGTGATCGGCGCCAGCTCGTCGGTGATCGGCGCCAGCTCCTCGGCGCTCATGCGAGCCCCGCCGAGGCGTCCCACGCGGTGCCCGCGTCGGGTGCGTCGTCGCGCGTGACCGTCGCTTGGATGAGACCGTACGGCCGGTCCGCCGCATAGAACACCTCACCGTGGTTCTCGACGCCGAAGGGCGTGAGGTCGCTGAGGAAGTGGTGCTTGTTCGGGGCGGCGAGCCGGATCTCCGCGATCTCGGGGTACGCCTCGAGGACAGCCCGACCCATGTGCCACAGCGTCTGCTGGAGGGCGAGGGAGTGCACGGTCGCGAACTTCCGCACGAGGATCGCGCGGACCGCGGCGTACACGTGGTTCCAGTCGTCCCGCTCGACGGCGTCGCTCGCGAACCGCCAGCGGGCGACGAGCGACGTCGCCATGACACGGTCGGTCACCTCGGGGAGCGTCGTGTACTCGTCGGTGAGGAAGCCGTGGAACTCCGAGCCCGTGGACTTGAGGACGACGAGGTCCTTGAGGCCCCCGATGACGTGGGCGCGCTGCGCGCCGTCGGGCAGTGTCTCGACCGTGACGGCCGCGGTGCGGACCTCGGTGCCGGAGCGCACCCACGTGTGGTCGTGCTCCGTGCCGTCGATGACGACGCGGTCCCACAGGTGCTGCTCGATCTCGATGCGGGCGCCCACGACGGGTGCGACGTCGTCGACGAAGTGCCGGGCGAGCGCGAGCCCGTACGTCTCGATCGACGCGATGCCGACGCTCTTGGCGTAGGCGAACGCCGTGTTCTTCTGCGAGTCCGTCGGGAGGACGTCCTTCTGGTCGCCCACGAGGTAGGCCGCCGAGAAGTCTCCCCGCAGGGCGGTCGTCACGGACAGGTCCGTGATCTCGTGTCGGGGGGTGTCGCGGGTGAGCCGCACGACGCGGCTCTCCGCCTTGCCGTACTGGGTGTCTCCGAGGACGATCGTCATGCGCCGAGGCTGACAGGCCGGTGTGACCGGGGTGTCAGGAGGGTGTGACCCCTGTGTTTCAGGGCTGCGCGAGCTCGACGGCTGGGCGGTCGAGCAGACGTCCGGTCGGCAGCCGCGCCCCGTCCGCGCCAGCCCCGTCCGCGCCAGCCCC
This sequence comes from Sanguibacter sp. Z6_81, assembly GCF_057180625.1. Lineage (NCBI taxonomy): Bacteria > Bacillati > Actinomycetota > Actinomycetes > Micrococcales > Sanguibacteraceae > Sanguibacter > Sanguibacter sp. Z6_81. The sequence continues at coordinate 424,321 of NZ_JBXUFV010000001.1, forward strand.
GTCCGCGCCAGCCCCGTCCGCGCCAGCCCCGTCCGCGGCGAACACCTGCTGGCCCCGCAGCCACGTCCCGTGCACGACGCCGTGCAGGTCCCGCGCGTCGTAGGCCGTCACCGGGTTGCGGTGCTCGAGCCGGGTCGCGTCGACGCGGAACGACGCGTCGGGGGCGAACGCGACGAGGTCGGCGTCCGCTCCGACGGCGATACGTCCCTTGCGGCCGGGGGTCGTCGGCGCGGTCGCCGCACCGCTGCCCAGCCCGACGAGGTCCGCCGTGGCCGACGACATCCACCGCACGACGTCGTCGAGCGCGAGCCCGCGGCGTCGGGCCTCGGTCCACACGGCCGGCAGGCCGAGCTGCAGCCCGGCGATCCCGCCCCAGGCGACCCCGAAGTCCCCGTGCCCGGGCTCGGCGCCGCCGTACTTGAGGTCGACCGTGCTCGGGGAGTGGTCGCTGACGATGCAGTCGATGGTCCCGTCGACGAGGCCGGCCCACAGCAGGTCCCGGTTCGCGTCGTCGCGGATGGGTGGGCAGCACTTGAACTGGGTGCCGCCGTCGGGCACGTCCGCGGCGGCGAGCGTGAGGTAGTGCGGGCAGGTCTCCACCGTGAGGTGCAGGCCCTCTCCCTTCGCTGCGCGGATCTGCGGGAGCGCGTCGGCGGCGGACAGGTGAAGGATGTGCGCCCGGCCGCCGTAGCGGCGCAGGCCCTCGATGACGTCGCCGATGGCGGCGGTCTCCGCCGCCGGGGGCCGGGAGGCGACGAAGTGCGCGTAGACGCGCCCGTCGACGTCCGGAGCGGCCTCGTGGGCGTCGAGCACGCCGGGGTCTTCGGCGTGCACGATGAGCAGGGCGCCGTCCGGCCCCAGCCCGGCGAGCTCGGCCTGCGCGGCCCACAGCTGGTCACGGTCGAGGTGCTCGAACTCGTCGACGCCCGAGGGCGCGAGGAAGCACTTGAAGCCGAGCACCCCGGCGTCGTGCAGGGCGGCGAGGGAGCCGAGGTTCTGCGGGACGGCCCCGCCCCAGAACGCGACGTCGACGGCTACGCGGCCGTCCGCCGCGGCGCGCTTCACCGCGAGTGCAGCCGGGTCGGTCGTCGCGGGGACGGAGTTGAGCGGCATGTCGACGAACGTCGTCACTCCCCCGGCGGCCGCGGCGCGGGTCGCGGACACGAACCCCTCCCACTCGGTGCGGCCGGGCTCGTTGACGTGGACGTGGGTGTCGACGACGCCGGGCAGCAGCACCTGGTCGTCCGGGAGCGTGACGTCCTGCACGGCGTCGAGGACGGCACCGCGGTCGGTGACGAGCGCGACGACGCCAGCGCGCACCGCGACCGCCGCCGGGCGCGGACCTGCGGGAGTGTGCACGGCGGTGCTGCGGATGACGAGGTCGAAACGTGGGGGATACACGGGCGTCCTAACGTGGGACCGCACCCGGTCGGTCGGCCGGGATGCCACGGTCTCAGGTGCGTGTAACGCCCCTGTGAACGGCGGACGACAGGGGGAATCGTGCTCGACATCGCTGCTGCGCTCCTGGGACTCGTCGCCGACGGCCGCCGCGTCGCGGTGGCCACGGTCGTCGCCGTGCACGGCAGCGCGCCGCGGCCCGCGGGGGCCTCGATGGCGGTCTCCGACGACGGCGCGGTGGTGGGCAGCGTGTCCGGCGGGTGCGTGGAGGGCGCGGTGTACGACCTCGCGCTCGACGTCCTCGCGACCGGGCGGGCGGTGCGGCAACGCTTCGGCATCAGCGACGAGGCCGCGATCGCGGTGGGCCTCACGTGCGGCGGCTCGATCGACGTCCTCGTCGCCCTGCTGCCCGACGACGACGCGACCCTCGGGCAGCTGCGCTCGGCCGCGCGGGGGCGGGGGGCGCGGGTCGCCGTCGTCGCGGGTGGGCCGGGGGACGACGCTGACCGCGTGGGGCGGGCGATCCCTGCCGGCGCGATGGGCGCCGACCGGCCCTGCGTGACCGGGCTCGTGCTCGTCGGGACGGGGCCGGGGACGGTCGAGGTGTTCCACGAGGTGCTCCGGCCACCGGCGCGGATGGTGGTGTGCGGGGCCAACGACTTCGCCGTCGCGCTCACGGCGGCCGGGGCGCTCGTCGGGTACACGGTCACGGTGTGCGACGCCCGTCCCGTCTTCGCGCGGCCCGAGCGCTTCCCCGGCGCGGACGAGGTCGTCGTGGCCTGGCCGCACCGGTACCTCCAGGGCGAGCTCGCCGCCGGGCGGCTCGACGAGCGCAGCGTCGTGTGCGTCCTCGCGCACGACCCCAAGTTCGAGGTCCCCTTGCTCGTCGCGGCCCTGCGGATGCCGCTCGCCTACGTGGGCGCGATGGGCTCGCGGCGGACGCACGAGACCCGTGAGACGGCGCTGCGGGAGGCGGGCCTCACGCAGGACGAGCTCGCACGGCTGCACTCACCGATCGGGCTCGACCTCGGGGGGAGCACCCCGCAGGAGACGGCGGTGGCGATCCTCGCCGAGGTCCTGCTCGCCCGGACGGGCGGGACAGGGCTCTCGCTGCGCGACGTCGGCGGGCCGGTCCACCGCGGGGCCACCCCGACCCGGTGACCCTGCGGGGCCGGTGACGCCGTCGGGCGACTGTGATCAGAGCTGGGCTCCCCACTCGTCGGCGAGGAGCGCGTACCCGATGGCATCGATCCACCCCAGGTCACGGTGGAAGGAGTCACGCACGGCGTAGATCTCCCGGCGCATCCCCACCCGCTCGGCAAGTCGGCAGGAGAGCTCGTTCGCGGCGAACACGTCGGCGACCACCCGGTGGACACGCAGGTCGTCGAAGCAGAGCCGGAGGAGCTCCCGCACCGCCTCCGTCGCATACCCCTGCCCCCCGAGGTCCGGGTGCAGGGCCCACCCGATCACGGCCTGCTGCCCTCTGGCCTGGTCCGCCACCTCGCGCTGGGCCCAGGCGTCCACCACCCGGACCATGAGGTCCCCGATGATGTGCCCGTCGAGCTCGATGACGAGGAGATCACTCAGGCGGCTGCCGAGAAGGTCACGCCAGTCGGCCTGGTCCGCGGGGTGCCAGGCTCCCCACCGGCCGACGTCCTCCCGCTGGCGGTAGGCCCACATGGCGTCCTCGTCGGCCATGGTCACCCGGCGGAGCGTGAGACGTTCGGTGCGGAGCGGCCACGACACGTCGTCGAGCGGGGTGTGGGCATTCTGGTGGTTTTCGGTCACAGACCAGGATGGTACGTGGCGAGCTGCCGCTGCGGATCGGGTGGCGCGAGCGCGCGCCGCCCGACGATGAGACTGATGCCCAGGGATCGCAGACCTGCGCGACGATGTCCGCTGTGACCGACTCCTCCCCCGCTGACCGGCCCGTCCCCCCGCCCACCCCACGGCGCTCTCGGCACCGCTGGCTGATCGGCGGCGCCGCGCTGCTGCTCGTCGCGGCCCTGCTCGCGGGCGGGGTCTACCTGTGGGCGCCCCACCACCGCCCGGCGCTGCGCGACGGCGAGGTGTTCGGCGTCGACGTGAGCCACCACCAGGGCACGATCGACTGGGACGCGGTCGCCGGGGACGACATCACCTTCGCCTACCTCAAGGCGAGCGAGGGCACGACGTTCCTCGACCGCCGGTTCGTCGAGAACTGGTCCGGAGCGGACGACGCCGGCATCGCTCGCGGCGCCTACCACTTCTTCACGCTGTGCGACCCGGGCGCCGAGCAGGCCGAGCACTTCCTGCGGACCGCTCCCCCAGAACCGGGTGCGCTGCCGCCCGCGGTGGACCTCGAGCTCGCCGGGAACTGCAGCGCCCGACCGCCCGCGGACGAGGTGAACGCCGAGCTCGACGCGTTCCTCGCCGTCGTCGAGGAGGCCTGGGGCACGGACACGCTGCTCTATGTGGGTGCGGACTGGGAGGGCGAGTACCCGGTGCTCGAGCGCTCCGACCGCCCGTCGTGGCTCGTGAGCTTCGTCGGCCGGCCGGACTCCACCTGGACGGTGTGGCAGCTGTCCTGGTGGGGCACTGTCGACGGGGTCGACGGGCGTGTCGACGTGGACGTCGCGCGGCTGGACGAGCTTCAGCGCGAGTGAGCGCCCACCTCGCTAGGCTGCCCGGATGCCAGTCCTGAGCGAGCTCCTCCCTCGATCGACGCCGGCCGCCGCCGGAGTCTCGTCGCGCGCAGTCTCCGCCGTGCTGGACCGGCTCCAGGCTCACGACGTGGAGTGCCACTCCCTCATGATCGCCCGGCACGGCACCGTCGTCGCCGAGGGTTGGTGGGCCCCGTACTCGGCCGAGCGCCCGCACCTCCTGTACTCCCTGACGAAGTCGTTCACCTCGGTCGCCGTGGGCTTCGCCGTGAACGACGGGTTACTCGCGCTCGATGACCGGGTGGTCGACGTCCTGCCCGACCACGTGCCGGACGACATCTCGGAGCAGGGCCGGCGCCTCACGGTCCACCACCTGCTGTCCATGACGACCGGCCATGTCGCGGACAGCCTCGAGGAAGCGTGGCGACTGGAGCCGCGCGACCTCGTCGCAGGCTTCCTCCGCGTCCCGGCCCTGGCACCCGAGGGAGAAGGGCACAGCTACGACAACTCGACGACCTTCGTCCTGGCGCGCATGGTGGAGCGCGTCACGGGCCGCAGCCTCCCGGAGTTGCTCGACGAGCGACTCTTCGCACCCATGGGCATCGAGCACGCCGAGTGGGACCGGGTGGGGAGCGGCGCTGTCTACGGGTTCCACGGACTGCACCTGACGACCGAGGCGGTCATCGCCTTCGGGGAGCTGATGCTGCGTGCTGGCCGCTGGGGCCACCGTCAGCTCGTGCCCCGCGAGTGGGTGGAGCTCGCGACACGTCGGCACGCCGACAGCTTGTGGTCGAAGGACGACGGGTCGGACTCCACGGACTTCCTCTGCGGCTACGGGTACCAGTTCTGGATGTCGCGGCACGGGTACCACGGGCATGGTGCGTTCGGTCAGCAGTGCGTGGTGGTCCCGGCGCACGACCTCGTCGTCGCCGTGACCGCGGAGGGGGACGCGCAGGTCGTCCTCGACGCCCTCTGGGAGTGCCTGCTCCCCGGGCTCGACGACACGAGCAGCGCCGAGGACGACGAGGCCCTCGCCGGGCGCCTGCGCCGACTGTCGCTCGCCCCGGTCTCCGGCTCGTCCGACGACGGGCGCTCCGTCCGGGCACGGCTCGACGGCACAGCCGAGAGCTCACCGCTGCCTCACGGGACCGCGGTGGTGATCGGCCCTGCCGACCGCGGGTGGGTGGTGGACCTCGGGACGATGCGCATCGACGTGGGCCACTGCGAATGGCGGGAGAGCTCACCGCTGGGACGCCCTGTCATGGCGTCCGGCGGTTGGCAGGGCGACATCTTCGTCGCCGACCTGCGCATCGTCACCACCCCGCACCGCGTCCGGCTGACGGTCGACGCCGCGACCGGCTCCGCCCTCGCGACGTGGAGCACCGTGCCCCTGACGACCCCGCGCCTGGAGCTGCACCTGCGGTCACCCATGGTCACCCGGCCAGAGTTCGCGTAGGCGGAGGCATCATGAGCAACCAGCCCCTCAGCCGCACGGGAGACGCGCTATGAACGCGTAGCTCGGAGAAGGGCGTCGCGCACCTCGACAAGCCCCACGAGACCGCCCTCCTGCTCGGCACGCACCTGCGGATGAATCCGATCCGATGCCATGATCTGCCGGGTCACATCGATAGCACCCTGCAGCTGGGTCAGGACGAACGTGACATCCGCATCGTCCAGCTCGATGTCGAGCTCGGCTTCCCTGGGAGGCCAGCCGACGAGACCCTGGCCACGGAGCGGGTGCGCGGCACTCAGCGCCCACCCACGTTCGCGCAGCGACCTGGCGCGGCCGACGACATCGTCATCAGCCATGCCTGAGTGGATCTCGTTGGAGATCGCGTTATCCAGGACCGAATCAATGACGAGCCATACGCCGACAGACATCACGGCGTCGAGAGTAGCAATTCGCCCATCTCGCCTTCTCGAGCGGTGTGCGGAGGAGCGATCGACGCTGGACGTCTGCGATCGTGGCTGGATGAGTAGTCGTCTCACCCTGCGTGAACTCGTCCCGTGCGATGCTCGAACGCTCGGCCGGTGGCAGACCGACCCGACGTTCGCCGCCCACGCCGAGTGGCGCGCGAGCTCTGAGAGCGCTGCCCAGGAGTGGTGGAGCACCAGCATCGCCGACCCGGACGCGCTGCTTCGGCGCCTCGGAGTGGTCGAAGCGGGAGTACTCGTCGGCTTCGTCGACCTGCACGGCAGCGGCGCAGACGAGCGGGAGCTGGGGTACGTCATCGGCCCGTCCTCCCGGTGGGGCCGCGGGTTGGCGACCGCCGCGGCGAGAGCAGGCGTCGCCTACGGGTTCCAGCAGCTCGGCCTACGTCGCATCTGGGCCGAGGCCGTCGCGGCGAACCTCGCATCGATCCGGGTCCTGGAGAAGACCGGCCTTCACCCCATCGGCCGTGGCGAGGCTGCGACCTTCCTCGGCCAGGACTCCCACTACGAACGGTTCGAGCTCCTTCACCCGGACTGGAGCACTACTCCGCGAGGGGATCACCCGTGAGATGGCAAGAACGCTTCCGTACGGTCGTCGCGATGTGGATCTTCGTCGGGCTGATCGGTGGCCCGTTCATGATCCTCATGGGCGTCGCCGCGTTCAGCGGGGTCGGGCCGTTCCAGGAGCGCACGACCGTCAGCGCTGCCGCGCACTTCGCGCCGGGGCAGGAGCTCAAGGTCAGCGGTAAGGATGGGGCCGGGCTTCGCCCGGGAGACTTCATGGTCCTGGCCCACCCGTCGAGCGTCGAACCGCCCACGGTCGAGTGCACGTGGAAGTCCCGCGTCTACACCACGGGCGAGCAGCGGTCCGGCAGTCTCGAGCCCGTTGCGGTGGAAGGTACGGCGTCCGTGGTCGTCGATGCGGGCGACGGCCTGGAGTACCGGCCGGTGATGACGACGGCGCGCGGCTCAGGGTGGATGGAGCCCGAGTACCTCACCTGCACCGGGGAAGGTGTCCAGTCGTTCGCCGTCGCCGAGGACGACGGCATGTCCGACACGGTCCGGACGGCTGCGGGCGTCGGTGCGGTCCTCTTCGGGGTGCTCGTCACCGCCCTGGGCTTCGGCGCCCTCAAGCTGACGCGGCACTGGTCGCGGCAGAGGGCACCTCAGTCCGTGTCGTCACCCAGGGCCTGAGAGGTCTTTGAGGTGTACAGGTCGACCAGGTCGTCGTACCCGTCCCAGAAGTCCTCGATCAGCAGGCCGCGGCCGCTCAGGTGTGCGTGGAGGTACTCGAGGTGGCGGTGCCACCCAGCGGCATAGGACACCGGGTCCTCCAGCTCCTCGTGGTGCAGTGTCAACGTCGAGGTGGCGGCCGTCGCGTCGCTGAGGGCGAAGGTCACCCGGCTGGGGCGCTCCTCCGGGAAGTCCCACGTCAAGGTCAACAGCTGTCCGGGGCTCCACTGCTCCACCACGTGCTCGGAGCGGACCTCGTCGTCGTGCCACAAGGCGAACCGGGCGCCCCCGGTGAGGGAGTCGACGCTCAGGCGGCCGAGCCACTGGCTCGTCCGCGGACTCGAGGTCAGTGCGTCCCACGCCTCGTTCGAGGACGCTGGAAGCTCGACCCGCAGCCGCACGTCGGACGTAGCCGTCCCGGCGTGGCCGGTGATCGTCGGTGTCTGCATCCGGCCGATCGTGCCCGATCGGTACGCCTCCGACATGACGACCCGCCGCGCAGTGCTCAGTTCGGCCGCCTCTAGAGTGGGCGGGTGCTCCCCGGTCGCGGTCTTGGCGTGCTCGTGAGCGCGAACGCTCTGTCCAACGTCGCCGACGGCATCGCCTTCGTGTCGATGCCGCTCCTCGCGGCCTCCATGACGGACGACCCGCGCCTCGTCGCGGGGCTCGCCACGCTCTACGCCGTCGTCCGCCTCCTGGTCGCCCTGCCGATCGGCGTCTGGGTCGACCGGGTCGACCGGCGCACCCTCCTCGTCACAGCCAACCTCCTGCGCGGTGGCGCCCTGCTGGGTCTGGCGCTGACCATCCACGTCGGCGTCTCCTCGCTGGTCGTCCTGTACGCGGCCATGGCCGTGGTCGGGACGTTCGAGAGCATGGCCGACGACGCCGCGGTCGCCATCGTGCCGTCCCTCGTCGATCGCGAACGGCTCGACACCGCCAACGGGAGGATCGCGGCGACCCGGCTCATCGCCGACGAGTTCGCCGGCCCGCCGCTCGGCGGCCTCTTGTTCGCTCTCGCGGCGGCAGCGCCCGTGTTCGCGATGGGTGGGCTGTGGGCCGTCGCGGGTCTTGTCGCCCTCGCCCTGCCGATCCGGGGCTCGTCGCGACCACCCGTCACGACCGGGCGTCGCCCCTCGATCTCCACCGAGGCATGCGACGGGATCGCCTGGCTGGCGCGGCACCGGGTCGTCGGCGCACTGGCGCTCATCGGGGCGCTCGCGAGCGTCGGCTACATGCTGGCCTTCTCGATCCTCGTCCTGTTCGCACACGAGCGTCTCGGGCTCGACGGCACCGGCTACGGACTGCTCCTCGCGTTCTCCGCGCTCGGTGGGCTGCTGGGCTCGTTCCTCGCGCCACGGCTCCGGCAACGCCTCGGGTACCGGTGGACGATCGTGGGCAGTCTGGCCCTCGGGGCGGCGAGTCTCGGCGGGCTCGCGGTCACGACGCATCCGGTCGTCGCCGGCCTGCTCCTCGCGGTGTACATCCTGCACGCGGTCGTCTGGGGCATCTGCGCTGTCTCGCTGCGCCAGCGGCTCGTCCCGGACGACCTGCTGGGACGCGTCGGAGGTGCTGGCCGCGTGCTCGGGCTCCTGGGCCTTGCTGCGGGCTCAGCGCTGGGCGGGATCCTCGGCGCAGTCGACCTGATCCTGCCCGTGGCTGTCGGTGCCGCGGTGTTCGTGGCCTGCTCCCTCCTGGCTGCGCTCACGCTGCCCGGCGAGGAGCACGGTGAATCGGGCCTGCCCACAGGATCGAGCATCATGGTGCGATGACGTTGCCAGCCGACAGCCACGTGCACAGCGAGTGGTCCTGGGACACGGGCGGCCCCTCCTCCCCCGCGGTCGGGCGCATGCGCGCCACGTGCGCGCAGGCGGTGCGGATCGGGCTCGAGGCGATCTACTTCACGGAGCACCTCGACATTCCCGGGACGTGGCGCGCGGAGCCGCAAGACCTCATGCCGCACCAGCAGGACCTCCTCACGAGTGCGGGCACCGTCGACTTCGTGCCGTTCGATGCCGCTGGGTACCTCGACGCCGTCGACCGCATGCGCCACGAGTTCCCGGGCCTTCGGGTCCACACCGGGCTCGAGCTCGGGCAACCGCACCTCGTCGGCCGCCAGGCAGCGGAGCTCTTGGACCTCGATCTCATCGACAGGGTGCTCGGCTCCTTGCACACGCTCGACCTCGGCGACGGACCGGCCGAGCCCCACACCCTGTACCGCGAGCACGCCCCTGCCGACGTCATGGACGCTTACCTCGCGCAGATCCCGGTCATGGTCGCCAGCTCCGACGTGTTCGAGGTCGTCACGCACATCGACTACGCGGTCCGGACATGGCCCGCGAGCACGGCAGGGCCGTTCGACCCCCGCCTGTTCGAGGACGGCTTCCGGGCGGCGCTCCGGTCGATCGCCCAGGCCGGCCGGGCCCTCGAGATGAACACCCGGCGGCTCTGGCCGTGGGTCCCGGAGTGGTGGGCCGACGAGGGCGGTGCGGCTGTGAGCTTCGGCAGCGACGCCCACACACCGGACGCCGTCGCCGCACACTTCCCCGAAGCCACCGCGATGCTCGAGCACTTCGGCTTTCGACCCGGGAGCACGCCGGAAGAACTCTGGCGGCGGGCGCACGCGATCTAGACCCGCGGCAGCGGGCTGACCCCTTGTCGGATCTCCCTGGCGAGACTCAGCAGGGACCTCGTCACGGTGTCGTCGGGTACTCCCTCATGACAGCGTTGGGCGCCTCGCGCCCGTCGACGAGAACGCGGGCGGTGCTCAACGCATCAGCGTCGGGGACGTCGTCCCGGTCGACCACGACGACGACCCGGTACGGGTTGAAGTCCGCCAGGCACCCGTCACCGCCCTGCGTGTCCTCGACGGGGGTGATGTCGACGTCGCCGTCGTCCTGAGTCGTGACCTTGTCGACCCACGCCGGGCAGCTGCTCGACTCGCCGGAGGAGAACAGGGCCACCACCTGCTCCTCGAAGTCGACGTCCGCCAGGTCGCCGTAGACGCCCGGCGCGTGCGGCTCGCCCTCCTGCGCAGGGAGGTCGTCGCTGACGTTCTCCTCCCACAGCGTCCGGGCCGTCTCGCCGTCGTAGGCGACCTCGAGGATGAGAAACGGAGAAGAGTCTCCGAGCTCGTCGCGCCACCCGTCGACCTTGGCGAGCGTCCCGTCCGAGCCCCCGGCACCTGCCGAGCATCCGGAGACGACCAGCCCGACTCCGAGCAGCATCGTGCACCAGAGCGCACGTGGCTGGGTGCGGCTGCGGTCCACCTCGGCCAGTCCCATCGCGTCAACCTAGCGGTATCGACGCGGACGACGACAGGCCGCGGTTCATCGCGGCTCTGCTGAGGCGCTCACTGGTCGCAGATTGAGCTCCCAGAGCGTCTCACCGTCGACCAGCTTCGGGGTGGGCACGAGCCCGAGCCGCCGCGCGACGCCCGCAGAAGCGTCGTGGTCGGGAAAGATGAAGGCTTGCACGACGACGACCTGCTGCTCCAGGAGCCAGTCGAGCATGGCTGTGGCCGCTTCCGTCGCAAGGCCTTGGCGCTGCGCGGAAGGCGCGACGAGCCACGCGATGTCTGCGGCGAGCGCGTCGTCGTCCTTGGTGAGCGTCGCCTGCACGTATCCGACGGCTTCACGCGCCGCCTCCGAGCGGATGATCCAGTTCAACCAACCGGCATCACCAGTCGGTGACTGCCCGGCGGCCTGCATCTCGTAGCGGGGACGCAGGACGTCCTCCGTCGGGGGTTCGCCGCCGATGAAGGCGTAGAGCTCGGGCGCCGCAAGTGCCGCGACCATCTCTGTGACGTGCTCGGGACCCAACGGCTCCAGGACGAGGCGCGCAGTGCGGAGCTGGGTCGCGCGGGGCCACGTCACGCGATCGATCCGAGGACGTCCGCGAGCTCTCTCCGCTGTGCGCCGTCCAGGCCGAGCAGTGGCAGCGGCAGACTTCCGCTCTGGGCAAGACCGAGGTGCTCGGCGATCGCCGCGACGACGCGGAGGCTGCCGTGCTGCGCGAACATCGCCCAGACTGTCGCCAGCTCGTCAGACAGTCCCGCTGCTCGCGCCGCGTCGCCGGAGAGCGCCGCGCGGGCGATCGCGAGGGCCGGCGCCGGGAGGGTGCCGCCGATGACGGAGTACCAGACGTCGCATCCCGCGTTGAGTGCCGTGGCCGCGAAGGGGTCACCGGAGATCCCGATCGTCACGTCCTCTGGGAGAAGCTCACGGAGAGTGCTGATCCGCTCCACGGCGTCCCGAGGGTCGCTCGGCACGCCGGGGATCTTGATCGAGCGGATCCCTGGAAGCTCAGCGACGGAGCGGTAGAGGTCGTCGTCGAAGGTGAAGTGCGTCGTGCGCGGGTTGTCGTACGCGACGACAGGCAGCGACGTGGCAGCGGTGACGTCCTGGAAGAGCCGGTAGACGTCGTCGCGGGTCAGGGTCTGGTACGACACCGGAGCAACCAGCACGCCCGCCGCTCCGATCCCTTGAGCGTCCGCGGCCAGCGCCACGACGTCACGGGTGCGCAGCGCCCCCACGCCGACGATGACGGGCACCCCCGCGGAGTGCTCGAGGGCGAGGCGCGCGACCCGGCGGCGCTCGTCGAGCGACAGGTACGCATACGCGCCCGTCGACCCCAGAACCGTGATCGAGTCGACATCCGCAGCAACGAGGCGGCGGACGAGCCCGACGAAGGCGTCTTCGTCAACCCGCTCGTCGCGCATGGGCGTCAGGGGGAATGCGCTCATTCCGGTGAACATGCGGGGACCTCTCGTCGTCGGCGAACACCCATGGTGCAGTGCGTCGTCGCGAACCGAAAGGGAATACCTCGCCCGCCAGGCAGACTGTCGTGATGCTCAGCGACCGACGCGCCCGTCATGACCTCGTGTCGGCTTCGCTCGCAGCGCGCGACGACGACGCACTCATGGCGCTCCTCGATGCCGCACCAGCCAGCACGGTAGGTGTGGGCGGCGGTGCCTCGGTGCTCGATGTCGATGGCGTCCCCGTGTTCGCCAAGCGGATCCCGATCACGGAGCGAGAGCTCGCGCACCCGAAAAGCACCGCGAACCTCTACGACCTCCCGCTCGCCTGCCAGTACGGCATGCATCCCCTGGCGGGCCCGGGCTTCGGCGCCTGGCGTGAGCTGGCCGCCAACATCACCGTCACCGAGGGGGTCCTCGACGGGGACTGCGACTCCTTCGCCCTCCTGCACCACTGGCGGGTGCTCCCCGGCCGCCCACCCGTCGCGCCGGAGCAGCAGGACATCGAGGCGGTGGTCGCGCAGTTCGGCGGCGACCCGGCGGTGCGGACCCGCCTCGAGGAGCTCGCCCGGGCGGGCTCGAGCCTCGTGCTGTTCCTCGAGCACCTTCCTGATCGGCTGGGCACCTGGTTGAACGACCCGGTGGCCCGCGCCGAGACGTTCGAGCGGCAGCTCTTCGACGCCGTCGCGTTCCTCCGGAGCCGCGAGCTCCTGCACATGGACGGGCACTTCGGCAACATGCGGGCCGACGACGATCAGATCTACCTCGTCGACCTCGGGCTCGCGACATCGCCACGGTTCGAGCTGTCCGACGTCGAGCGCGACTTCGTCGCGTCCCACGCCGACCACGACACGGACTACGCAGCGATGCGACTGGTCAACTGGCTGGTCACCACGGTGTGCGGGGTGCCGATGCCGACCAGCGGTGGACCCGCCGAGCGCAACGCGTACGTGCGTCGGTGCGCCGGCGGCTCCATCCCGGAGGACGTGCCGCCGGTCGTCGCCGGGATCCTCGCCTGGCACGCCGGCGCCGCCGCCGAGATGAACGCCTTCTGCTGGCGCCTCGTCGACGGCGACACCGACGCGATGTACCGGCTTACGCCCGGGACGCCTCTGGCGTGACGTCGTCGACCGTCTCCCCTGCCGCGACGTGCGGGTGCTGACGGGTGAGCGCGGAACCCTCCACGTCGATGTTCGGCAGGATCCGGTCGAGCCAGCGCGGCAGCCACCACGCCTTGTCGCCTACGAGGTGCATGAGCGCGGGGATGATGAGCATGCGCACGAGGAACGCGTCGAGGAGCACCCCGAAGGCGAGCGCGAAGCCGATCGGCCGGATCATCGCGCTGTGCGAGAAGACGAACCCACCGAAGACGGAGACCATGATGATCGCCGCCGCGGTGACCACCGAACGTCCTGCCCGCACGCCCTGAGCGATCGCGACCCGGGCCGGGGCGCCGTGGACGTAGGCCTCACGCATGCCGGTCCCGAGGAACAGCATGTAGTCCATGGCGAGCCCGAAGAGGATCCCCACGAGGATCGTCGGCAGGAAGTTGAGGACGGGCCCCGGGGTGTCGACCCCGAAGACGGCGCTCAGCCAGCCCCACTGGTAGATCGCGACGACGCCACCGAGGGCCGCGAAGTAGGACAGGATGAATCCCCCCGTGGCGACGATGGGGACGAACACGGACCGGAAGACGAGCACGAGGATGATGAAGGAGAGCCCGACGACGACCAGCAGGTAGATCGGCAGAGCGTCCGCGAGCTTGTCGGAGATGTCGATGTTGCCGCTGGCGGTCCCCGCCACCCCGATGTCGTAGGTGCCGTCAAGCGGTGAGAGGTCGCGCAGCGTGTTGACGAGCACCTCGGTGGACTCCGTCGTGGGGCCCTCCTCGGGCACGACCTGGAACGCCACGAGCGTGCCGTCCTCCGAGATGCCGATCGGCGCGACGGCCACGACGTCGTCCTGGGTGAAGAGAGTGTCGGCGATCTGCACCTGGGCGGCGAGCGCGTCGGCCTCCGTGCCACCCGCGGGCAGGTCCGCCACGACGAGGAGCGTGCCGTTCTGGCCCTCGCCGAACTTCTCCGCGACGGTCTCGTACGCCTGGTACTGCGTCGAGTCGTGCGCCTCGGTCGAGCCGTCGGGCAGGTTGAGCCGGAGGTCGAGGGCGGGGAGCGCGATGAGGAGCAGCGCGGCGATGCCGATGAGCACGCGCGCGACCGCCCCGGGGGTCGACATGACCTTGGCTGCGGCGGCGGTGTTCGTCTCCGTCGTGGGCGTCCCGGCCGTTGCGCTGAGCGCAGCGCGCTCGCGGCGGCTGAGGATCCGCTCCCCGACGAGTCCGAGGAGCGCGGGGATGAACGTGACGGCGACGAGCACGGCGATCGCGACGCACAGGGCGCCCACGGTGCCCATGAGGCCCAGGAAGGGGATCCCGGAGACGTTGAGCGCGACGAGGGCGATGATGACGGTGAGCCCGGCGAAGGTGACGGCGTTGCCTGACGTGCCGTTCGCCAGCGCGATGGACTCGGGGACGCTGTAGCCCTGCTTGAGCTGCTGGCGGTGCCGGTTGACGATGAACAACGAGTAGTCGATGCCCACCGCGAGCCCGAGCATCACACCGAGGATGGGTGTCACGGAGGTCATCTCGACGACGCCCGACAGGGACATCGCACCGAGCGCGCCGATGCCCACGCCCACGAGGGCCGTGAGGATCGGCAGGCCGGCACCGACGAGGGTGCCGAGCATGACGATGAGGACGATGGCCGCCACGACGAGCCCGATGATCTCTCCGGGGCCGAGCAGACTCGGGACCCCACCGGCGAGCTCGGAGGAGAAGTTGGCCTCGACACCCGGGATCGGCTCGTCGAAGAGCGTGATGACGGAGTCGAGGACGGCGGCGGGGATGTCCAGCTGGGGTTCCGTGAAGGCGACGGTGATGACCGCGGCCGATCCGTCCGTCGAGACGGTCCGGATCTCTGCAGCCATCTCGAGCAGGGACGCTCCCTGCTCGAGCGTCGTGCTCTGCTCCTCCAGCGCGGCGCGCTGGCCCTCGAGCGTGGCGACGCTCTGGTCGAGGGTCGCCTGCTGGGCGTCGAGCTCAGCCGCGGCCTGGTCTGCGGTGCCGGAGGACTCGGCCGCCGCCCGAGCGGCGTCGAGCTGCTCCTGGGCGGTGACGAGCTCGGCTGCGCCGGTGTCGAGCTGGGTGCGGGCGGTGTCGAGCTCCTGACGACCGGCCGTGATCTGCGCGGCCTGGTCGGCGCGCTGCGCCTCCGTCGCGAAGGGGTCGACCAGCGCGGTCACGCCCTCGAGCTCCGTGCCCTCGGCAACCCTCGCGGAGATCTCGTCGATCTGCTCCTGCGTGAAGGCTGACCCGTCCTCGGTCTGCAGGACGACCGTGCCCGTGCCGCCCGAGGCTTCGGGGAACTTGCTCTGCAGCTTCTCGGTGACCTTCTCGGTCGGGGTGCCGGGGATCGACATGGCCGTGGACAGGGTGCCCCCGGCGACGGCGAACGCGGCGCCTGCAGCGACGAGGATCGCGATCCACACGGTGATCACCAGTCGGGCGTGCCTGGACGCTGCGCGACCCAGACGATAGAGGAGTTCAGCCATGAGAGTCCTTCGAGGTGAGTCGTGGGAGGGCGGTCGGTCGTGGGCAAGAAGAGGGTGACGCGGTCACGCGGTGCGCTCGAAGCCCGCGCCGGACGAGAATCCGTCGCCGATGGCCGCGAGGAAGCGTTCCAGCAGCGCGGCGAAGACCCGCCGCGACTCGGCGTCGTCGACGCCGGCCGTGGTCTCGGCCCACCGCGCCGCCACCACGGGAAGCCCCGCGACGAGCGAGGCGACGAGGAGGTCGACGGCGAGGTCGTCGGCCTCGGGATGGCGGTCCTTAAGATCCGCAGCCAGGCGTTTGCTCATCGACGCCATCGCACTGTTGAACAGCCCGGAGATCTGCCCCCGCACGCTCGAGTCGGGCGTGAGCACCCGGACCAGGTAGCCCACCGGTGCGGTGAGGTCCATGGACCTCAAGGTCTGCGCCACGTCCTCGAAGACCGAGCCGGCTGGCCGGTCGGCGCTGTCCACCGAGCTGGCTGCGAGCGCTGCCATGGCTTCGTCGAACCGCTCCGAGCACACGGTGATGGCCACGTCGTTCAACGAGGAGAAGTGGTTGAAGATCGTGCGCCGTGACACGTCTGCGCGCTCGGCGAGCTCATCGACGCTGAAGCCCCCGATGCCGCGCTCGTCCATGAGGGGCGCGGCGGCGTCGAGGATCGCCCGGCGGTGGCGGGCCTTGAGGGCACCCCGTCGATCGACGGGACGGTCAGCGGAGAGCACGTTCTTACACTACATGCATCGATGCACCGAGTGCATCGATACGGGCGGAGACCCCGCCCACACCGAGGCGAGGTCTCCGGGAACCTCAGCGCGGGAACGAGGACAGGTCCCGCGCCCCCATCTGCGCCGTGATGGCGAGCTCGATGGCCTTGAACGCGTGGTCCTGCGTCATGGCGTTCTCGGTCCGCTCGAGGCAGTCGAGGACGAGCTGCCCGAAGAACGGGTACCCGACCTTCCCGTACACGTTGTAGTGCTTCTCCTCCTGGCCGTTGGCGAGGAACAGGTGCGCGGGGCCGTCCTGGGTGCCGAGGTTCATGTACTTGCGCTGCTCGATGAACCCCTCGGTCCCGAGGATGAAGGTCCGTCCGTCGCCCCACGTCTGCAGCCCGTCCGGGGTGAACCAGTCGCACCGCAGGTACCCGGTCGCGCCCGTGTTCGTCACGAGGTTGGCGTCCCCGAAGTCGTCGAGCTCCGGGTGGTCGGGGTTGGCGTAGTTGGCGATCTGGCTGTTGACCACCTCGGCGTCCGTCGCGCCGGTGTAGTGGAGGATCTGGTCGATGTTGTGGCTGCCGATGTCCGTGAGGATGCCGCCGTACTTGTCCTTCTCGAAGAACCAGTCGGGGCGGCTCCCGGCCCGCAGCCGGTGCGGGCCGAGCCCGATGACCTGGACGACCTTGCCGATGGCCCCCTGCTCGATGAGCTGCCCGGCGAACACGGCCGTCTCCACGTGGATGCGCTCGGAGTAGTACACGCCGTACTTCTTGCCGGTGCGCTGCACCGCCTCGCGGGCGGCGGCGAGCTGCTCGAGCGTCGTCAGCGGCGCCTTGTCGACGAAGTAGTCCTTGCCGGCCTCCATCACGCGGATGCCCTGCGCGCACCGTTCGCTCGTCACGGCGGCGCCGGCGACGAGCCGGACCTCGGGGTCGTCGAGCACCTCGTCCTCGGACCGTGCCACCCGCACGTCCGGGAACCGCTCGCGGAACTGCTCCACCTTCGCGGGGTCGGGGTCGTACACCCACTTGAGCGTCGCACCCGCCCCGATGAGCCCTTCGCACTGGCCGTAGATGTGGCCGTGGTCGAGGCCGATGGCGGCGATGACGAACTCGCCGGGCTCCACGACGGGGGCGGGCAGGGGCGCGGGGGCGTAGGTGCCGCCGTCGGACGCGGTCATCGGTTCTCCTCGGTGTCGGTGGTGCTGGACGGGCGCGTCGGGGCGTCGGTCCCGGGGATGGTGATCGGCCCGTCCTGGTCGCTCACCTGCCCGGTCTTCGCGTAGAAGCGCGGAGCGCGCTCCGGGAGCGTGCCCGGGTGGTAGTACGGGTCGTCGACGGACAGCGGCAGGTCGACCGTGCGGCGCTCGATGCCCGCCTGGTAGATCGCCGTGATGAGCTCGATCGTCCGCCGTCCGTCATGCCCGTCGACGCTGGGCCGCCGCCCGGTCTCGATCGCGGTGAGGACGTCGTCGACCTGTCCCTCGTGGCCCGTGTGCGTGAGGGGTTCCTGCGCGGCCATCACCTCGTCGATCTTGCGCACGAGCTCGGCGTTCCCGCCCGGGACGGGGAAGCCGTTGGGTTGCGCGGTCTCGGCGACGACGTCGCCCGTGAGGCTGATGCTCGCGTCGCGTCCCTGGACGACGATCTGCTGGCGCTCTCCGTGGTGCACCACGGAGCTCGTGAGCGTCGCGAGGGCACGGTCGTACCCGAGGACGGCGACGGAGAGGTCCTCGACCTCCGCGTTCTCGTGCGCAGCGTTCGTCAGCACGGCCGTCACGGACTCCGGCGCCCCGAGGAGCCACAGGAGCATGTCGACGTGGTGCACGGCGTGGTTGAGCGTGCATCCGCCGCCCTCCTGCTCCCAGGTTCCGCGCCACCACAGGTCGTAGTAGCCGAGCCCGCGCCACCACGCGGAGTCGACGGCGACGTGCGAGACCGGCCCGACGAGCCCCGACTCCACCACGGACCGCAGCTGCACGACGTCGTCCCGGAACCGGTTCTGCGCGACGGAGGAGAACACGGCACCGCCCTCCTCCTCGGCAGCGAGGATCGCGTCGCAGGCGGCCAGCGACGGGGCCATCGGCTTCTCGCACAGCACGTTGATCCCTGCCCGCAGGAGGTCGACGCTCACCGGGCCGTGCGTCGACGGCGGGGTGCAGACGCTCACGAGGTCGATGTCGCCCCGGGAGAGCAGCTCGGTGTGGGAGGTGTGCACGGTCGCGGCGTCGAGGCCGTGCGTCTGCCGGAACGCCTCGGCCTTGCCGGGGGCGGTGTCGCTGAGCGCGACGATGCGGCAGCGGTCAGGGAACGCTGCGTACGCACGCACGTGCGCTCCGGCGATGCTCCCGGTTCCGACGATGGCGACGTTGATCATCGAGCTTCTCTCCTCCGTGGGCGACGACGACCGGAGGTGCGGGCATCGTCAGTGATACGTATCACTAGGATGGTCAGCAGGGTCCCCGGATGTCAATCGCTAGGGTGGAGACATGTCGCAGAACGCCACGAGCCGGGACGTAGCACGCCACGCGGGCGTGGCGCAGTCCACCGTCTCGTACGTGCTCTCCGGCAAGGGCTCCATCTCCGCGGAGACCCGCGAGCGCGTGCTCCGCGCCGTCGACGAGCTCGGCTACCGCCCCAACCTCGCGGCGCGCTCGATGCGCACCCGCCGAACCGGTCGGCTCGCCGTCGTCATGGGCATGCGGCTGGTCGACCCCGTCCCGCTGCTCGCCGGCGCGGGCGCCGTCGCGGAGGCCGCGGGGTACGCCATGGAGGTGCACAGCGTCGACGGCACCGCCCGGGTGCGCACCGACCGGATGCTCGACCTCGCGCGGTCCGGCCAGTACGAGGGCATCCTCGCGCTCGGCCCCGTCCTCGCCACGAGCGCCGCGGACCTGCCCGACGACGTCCCCGTCGTCACGACCGACGACTTCGACGACGAGATGCGCAACGTCGGCGCGCTCGCCGACCCCTCGCCGGTCCAGACCTTCGTCGAGCACCTCGTCGCACTCGGCCACACCCGCTTCCTCCACGTCGCCGGGCCGCCGCACTTCACGTCCGCCGCGCGCCGCGCGGACGCCTACCGGGAGACCGTCGCCCGGCTGGGCGTCGAGTCCCTCGGCGTCGTCAGCAACAGCTGGTCCGGCGACGACGCCGTCGCCGCCGTCCGCGCGCTGCCCGACGACGCCCCGCCGCTCGCCGTGATCGCCGCCAACGACCTCCTCGCCGTCGCCGTCCTGCGCGCCGCGACCGAGCGCGGCTGGTCCGTCCCGGGGGACGTGAGCATCACCGGCTGGGACAACTACGACGTCGGCCAGTACCTCACGCCGTCCCTCACCACCGTCGACGGCGACCGCGCCGAGGCCGGCCGGCGCGCGATGCAGCACCTCGTCGCCGCCCTCCGCGGCGACGACCCGCCGCCCACCTCGAACCCGCTCACCCGCATCGTGTGGCGGGAGTCGACCGCGCCGCCCGGTGCACCGCGCCAGCCCGCACACGGCACGCACCCCCGGGAGGACCTCGCATGACACGCACGCTGCGCATCGGCATGGGACAGATGCTCGTCGAGCCCGGCGAGCGCGACGCGAACCTCGCCCGCGCCGTGACGATGATCGACGGCGCCGCGGCCGCCGGGTGCGACGTCGTCGTCCTGCCCGAGTGCCTCGACCTCGGCTGGACCCACGAGAGTGCCCGCGACCTCGCCGCGCCGATCCCGGGCCCCACGACGCAGGTGCTGTGCGACGCCGCCCGCGAGCGCGGCATCGTCGTCGCAGCGGGCATCACCGAGCGCGACGGCGTGCGGGTCTACAACGCCGCGGTGCTCGTCGACGCCACGGGAGAGATCCTGCGCAAGCACCGCAAGATCAACGAGCTCGACGTCGGCCTCGGTGTCTACACGGCGGGTGCGTCCCTCGCGGTGGCCGACACCGACCTCGGTCGCATCGGCCTGGACATCTGCGCGGACAACTCGCTGTCCTCCGTCGCGCTCGGTCACGCCCTCGGCCGGATGGGGGCGCAGATCCTCCTGTCGCCGTCCGCCTGGGCCGTGCCGCCGCAGCACGACAACGTGGCGACCCCCTACGGATCCGAGTGGGTGGAGCCGTACCGGGAGCTCGCCACAGCGCACCGGATGCCCGTGGTGGGCGTGAGCAACGTGGGGCCCGTCATCAGCGGCGACTGGGACGGGTGGCGCTGCATCGGGGCGTCGCTCGCCGTCGGTGCCACCGGGGAGATCCTCGCGCAGGGGCCCTACGGGATCGACGCGGAGGCGCTGCTCACCGTCGACGTGCCGATCGTCTGACCGCGGCGCCAGCGGGTTCCCTCCCCGGGGACCTCGTGGCCCCCGCCCACCGGGGGCGGGAACAGGCTCCCAGGCGTAGGTTCGTGCTCATCGACGGCCATGGGCCGCGCGCGCCAGGGGGCGCCGTCCGCCGACACGAGGAGACCCCGCCATGACCAGCTCGCACCCCGCCCACTCCGACGGCGAGCCCTACCGGGACCCCCGGCACGCCGACGACGCGACGCTCGCCCGGGACCGCCAGGCGGTCGTGCAGCGCGAGAAGGACGAGTACGGGGGCGTGAAGATCGGCTCCGCCTTCTTCGGGTGGCTCACCGCGACCGGCACCGCGGTGCTGCTCGTCGCGCTCGTCGCCGCCGGTGGGGCGGCGCTCGGCCTGGCCACGGACACGGACTTCGTCGACGTCGCCCAGTCGAGCGACGACGTCGCGACCGTCGGGATCGTCGGCGGGGCCATCCTGCTCGTCGTGCTGTTCCTCGCCTACTACTGCGGCGGGTACGTCGCCGGTCGCATGGCGCGGTTCAACGGCCTCAAGCAGGGCATCGCCGTCTGGCTCTGGGCAGTGGTCATCGCGATCCTCGTCGCCGCCCTCGGGGCGCTCGCCGGCAACGAGTACAACATCCTCGCGGAGGTCAACGCCTTCCCGCGGATCCCCGTCGACGAGGGGGACCTCACGACCGGCGGCATCATCGTCGCCGTCGGTGTCGCGATCACGAGCCTTCTCGGCGCACTGCTCGGCGGGCTCGCCGGGATGCGGTTCCACCGCAAGGTCGACCGCGCGGGGCTCGGCGCCTGACGCCTCAGGGCGCGAGGCCGGGTGCGGGACCGCCCGCCGCGAGCTCGCGCCACACCCGCTCCCGGGACAACGGCAGGTTCCGCACCCGGACACCCGTGGCGTCGCGCATCGCGTTGGCCAGGGCTGCCGCCACGGGGTTGAACGGCGCCTCGCTCATCGACTTGGCGCCCAGCGGACCGATCTCGTCGTACGTGTCCGCGAGCAGCACCTCGGTGCGCGGCACGTCCGCGTACTGCGGCACGTGGTACTCCCGGAACGTCCGCGTGGTGACGCGCCCCGCTCCGTCCAGCCGCACCTCCTCGTAGAGGGCCGCACCGATCGCCTGTGCCACCCCGCCCTCGATCTGCCCGCGCAGCTGCTCGGGGTTGAGCACCACACCGGCGTCGGCGGACTGGACGCTCTGCAGGACCCGGACCTCCCCGGTCTCCCGGTTCACCGCGACCCGGAACCCGTGCACGTTGTACGCCACCGAGCGCGGGGTCCCGTCGTGGTGCCCGCGGGCGACGAGCGGCACGTGCTCCGAGTCGACGTCCCGCATCATCGTCCGCAGCTGCAGGGCGGCAGCCACGACGGCCTTGCCGGCGACGACGGACCCCGTCGACCCGAACGCACCCGTGTCATGGTCGACGACATCCGTGTCGGACTGTCGCACGCGCACCCGGTCCCCGGGCACGCCGAGGATCGTCGCGGCGAGCTGCCGGTGGACCGTCGTCGTGCCGTTGCCGAACTCCGCCGTGCCGACGCACACCTCGAACGTCCCGTCCTCGAGCCGCGCGACCGACGTGTCCGAGAAGTGCCCGCGGGGCGGGATCGTCGCGATCATCGCGAGCGCGAGCCCGGTACCCACCGACCACTGGCGGCCCCGCGGCACCGCCGCCCCGTTGCCGCGGGCGAGTGCGGCCTCGGTGAGGTCGAGGCACTGGTCGAGCCCGTAGCTGCCGTGCCGCAGGTCGCTCACCTCGTCGGGGTCCGTGACGATCATCGGCTCACCGGGCAGCACGACGTTGCGGCGACGGAGCTCGCCCGGGCTCAGGCCGAGCTCCCGAGCGAGGTCGTCCATCGCGGACTCCACCGCGAACACCACCTGCCCGAGCCCGTACCCGCGGAACGCACCGGACGGCGGGTTGTTCGTGTAGACGACCTCGGCGTCGACCCTCGTGGCGGGGCAGCGGTAGACGGCGAGCGACTCGCTCAGCCCGTGGAACATCACGCCCCGGCTGTGGTTGCCGTAGGCCCCGGTGTCGCTGAGGAGGTCGACGGTCATCGCGGTGAGGCGGCCGTCCTCGTCGGCGCCGAGCCGGACGTCGACGGTCATGGGGTGCCGGACGGTCGCGACGGTGAACACGTCCTCGCGGGTGAGCTCGTACTGGACGGCCCGCCCCGTGCGCAGCACGGCGAGCGCGACGAGGTCCTCGGTGAGGATCTCCTGCTTGCCGCCGAAGCCCCCACCCACCCGGGCCGTGAACACCCGGACCCGTTCCCGCTCGAGCCCGAACACGTGGCACAGCTCGTCGCGCACGAGGAACGGCACCTGGGTGCTCGACCTGATGACCAGGCGCCCGGTCGCGTCGAGCCAGCCCCGGGCGGCGTGCGTCTCGAGGGCCGCGTGGGAGACGCGGTGGGACGTGAACGTGCCACCGACGGTGGTGTGCGCGGCCGCGAGTGCGGCGGCGGTGTCGCCCATCTCCTCGTGGAGGGTCGCGACGACGTTGCGGTGCGCCTCGTCCACCCGGTCCGCGTGGGTGCGGTCAGGGTGGACGAGGGGCGCGCCGGGGCTGCGGGCCCGCTCGGGGTCGAAGACGGCAGGCAGCTCCTCGTACTCGACCCGGACGAGGTCCCGCGCACGCTGGGCGACGTCGAGCGAGTCGGCGACGACGGCCGCGACGCGCTGCCCGCGGAACCGGACGACCGTGTCGAGGACCCGGGTGTCGTCGGGATCGTCGTAGCGGCTCTCGTGCCGACCCGTGGAGAACAGCACGTCGGGGGCGTCCGCGGCGGTGAGCACCGCGTGCACGCCCGGCATCGCTTCGGCGGCGCTCGTGTCGACGGCCAGGACACGGGCATGGGCGTGCGGGCTGCCGAGCACGGCGAGGTGCAGCACGCCCTGCGTCGGCAGGTCGAGCGTGTACGGCTCGCGGCCGGTGACGACGCGCATCGCGGCCGGCGGCGGCGCGGACGTCCCGACGCCACCCGCCGCGCACCCGACGTTGCGCACACCCGCGATCGCATCCGCGATCGACCGGTACCCGGTGCACCGGCAGAGGTTGCCCTTGAGCGCGTGCGGCAGGTCCGCGCGCTGCGCGTCGTCGAGCACAGACGCGGTGACGACCATCCCGGGGGTGCAGAAACCGCACTGGAAGCCGCCCGCGTCCGCGAACGCCTGCTGGACGGGGTGCGGGTGGTCGACGTCCCCGAGCCCGGCGACGGTCGTCACGGAACGGCCCTCCGCGCGGTGGGCGGGGTAGATGCACGAGTGCACGGCCTGCCCGTCGACGAGCACCGTGCACGCGCCGCAGTCTCCCGCGTCGCAGCCCTTCTTCACCTCGACGTGGTCGTGCTCGCGCAGCAGGGTCCGCAGGCACTGCCCCGGCGCGGGGTCGGTGTCCAGGACGACGCCGTTGACCTCGAGCTTCACCGGGCGCCGCCCGCGCCGGGGGCCGGGGGGCCGTCGTCCGCCAGCTCCTGACGGACCTCGTGGGCGAGGACGGTCGTGACGTGGCGCCGCCAGTCCGGGGCGCCGTGCACGTCGTCGTACCAGTGCTCGACGCCGGCGAGCGCCACCTCGAGCTGCTGCTCGGCGGGCGGGCCGGGGAACCGCAGGACGACGGGAGCCGGCGTGCTCGCCGTGATCGTCACCGTCGTCGCGCCGTCGACGTCGCGCCGACCCGTGACGACGGCGCCGGACCGGCCGAGCGGGGACAGGGCGATCTGGCGGAACGCGGTCCGTGCCGCGAGGGCGGCGCTGGGCACCTCGACGGACCGGAGCACCTCACCGGGTGCGAGCCCGGTCCGGGACGGGCCGGTGACGAGGTCCGCGACGGGCAGCGTGCGCGCCCCGCCGTCCGGGAGCCACACGACGGCGGTGGCGTCGAGGGTGACGGCGAGGGAGATCATGGCGCCGGCCGGCAGGGCGAGGCAGATGTTGCCGCCGACGGTCGCGGCGTTCCACACCTTCCACGACGCGAGCAGCGCGTCGCAGCACTGGCGGAACAGCGGGTGGGCGGTGCCAGCGACCTCCGGGGTGAGGGCGGCGAGCTCCGCGACCGTGCACGTCGCGGCGATGCTCAGGCCGTGGGCCGTCCGGGTGACCGCGGGCCAGCCGAGCGCGGTGAGGTCGACGAGTCCGGTCGTCCCGCGGCCGTGCTGCGGCTCGGAGAACAACCACGTGCCTCCGCCGAGCAGCACCTCGCCGGGGCGCAGCGCGAGGTCGGCGCGGGCGTGCGCCACCCGCACCGTGTCGATCAACAGGTCCATGCGGCCTCCCGGTCCTCCTCACCAGGCAACCACCGGCGTGTGTCGGTCGTGTAACCACGAGGGGCCGCGCGCGTGACGCGTGCGCGCCGGGCCGGTGGTCCGTCGCGACCTCGTGCGCCGGGTGCGCCCGGCTGGTGCAGCTGGTGCGGCTGATGCGCCCGGTGGCTCAGGTGGTGGTGCTCGGCGTCGCTTGCACGTCGTCCGCGGCACCGACGACGGCGGCCTCCTCGACGGCGCACTTGCCCTGGTGCTTCACGCGGTACATGGCGAGGTCCGCGGCGCGCAGGAGCTCGGAGGGGTCGGTCATGGCGGGGTCGGCGACGGCGACCCCGATGCTCGCGCTGATCCGCACCTCCTGGCCGCTCACGGTCATGGGGCGGCGCACCTCGTCGAGGATCCGGTTCGCGACGTCGTGCGCGGAGCGGGCCGCGTGACCGACGAGCACGGCCGCGAACTCGTCACCGCTCATCCGGATCGCGGTGGCCTCGTCCCCCAGGGGGCTCAGGAGCGCGACGAGCCGCCGCGCGGTCTGCACGAGGACGTCGTCACCCGCCGCGTGCCCCAGGGTGTCGTTGACCGCCTTGAAGTCGTCGAGGTCGATGAACACGACCGCGAGGCCACGGCTCGTCCCGCGGGGCCGCGCGAGCTCGTCGTCGATCCGCTCCGACAGGACCACCCGGCCGGCGAGACCGGTGAGCGCGTCGTGGGTCGCCTGGTGCCGCAGGAGCCGCTCCGTCGCTGCAAGACGGCCGACGAGGCCCCGGTTCTCGGAGATGGTCGCGTGCTGGCGCACGACGAGGAGCACGACCATGACGAACGCGGCGGCGGCCGACTCCGGGCGGATGCCGTCGCCGAGGTGCTGGAGCGCGAGTGCGACGAGCGCCGGCAGGAGGAGGACGTACGGGGCGTGGACGAGCGTGTGGTGGGTGCTCAGCACCTCGCGGCGCTCGGACGTGCCCTGGTACACGCAGACGCCGAGGACGAAGCAGGCCATCCCTGCCGCCCAGGCGGGCGTCCCCCCCATCCCCCACGCGACGTCCGACACGGCGACGACGAGGAAGGCGGCGCAGCTCAGCGCGGGCATCGCGCGCCGCGAGGGGTGCATCTCGGTGAGGGCGACGCCGGCCACGACGACGGCGACCGCGACCGCGCCGAGCGGGAGCGCGACGGAGAACGCATGGCTGACCCCTCCGTGCTCCTCGTCCGCGACGGCATGGAGCACGAGGGGCCACGCGGCGACGAACGCAGACGCGGCCGCGAGCCCTCCGTCCGTGACGAGCCGGATCCGGGACCACGGGTCGGCACCGAGCGACGTCAGCCACCACACCGCGCCGCCGAGGACGACGAACCCGACCCGCCCGGCAGTCGCCAGGCCGTCGGGGAGGCCGGTGAGCCAGGCAAGGGGCGCGAGGGACCAGCACAGGGCCGCGGCCGTGAGGCACCGCCACCCGAGCTGACTGCGGCCCGGTCGCGCGCGGGTCGCGGCGACGAGCGTCGCGACGACGACCGCGAGCGCGAGCGCACCGTCCAGCGCGAGGCCCGTGGGCGTGGGTCCGAGCAGCAGTCGCAGACCCGCGACACCACCGAGCCAGGCGACGGCGGCGATCACGCGTGCGCGCGAGTCCAGCGAGGTCTGCGGCACCGCGCCTCCCGTTGCCCCTGGCGCTCCCGGTGCGGGTCGACGGGCCCGGTCGGGACCACGACATCTGCAGGAGCGAGTCCAGGGTACCGGCGGGGCCCGGCGGCCGACAGTGCACGAGGTGAGGCGACGTCGTACCGCGACCGGCATCCCCGCTGGGCACCGATACTGGGTGCATGTTGTCGCTGCGCTCGTCCAGGTCCACCACCAGCACCTCTCCCGGGATCGACGCAGCGCAGTCCCGACGGTCCTGGCTCGGCCGGGCCGCTCGCCACAGGGCCGGAGCACTCGTCGGCGGCTCGCTCGTCGTCGTGCTCGTCGGTGGCGCGTGCGCGGGGATGCCCACGGCCACGCCGCCGTCGCTCGACGAGCTCGCCGCGGACCTGCCCGCACCGGAGCTCGCGGCACCCGTCGACGCCGTCGTCGTGCCGGAGGCCGCCCCCCAGTCCGCGCTGGGCACGGCGAAGCTGCTCGAGGTCAAGGGCCGAGCACCGAAGACCGGCTACTCGCGGGAGGCGTTCGGGCCGGCCTGGTCCGACGAGGACCGCAACGGCTGCGACACCCGCAACGACATCCTGGCCCGTGACCTCACCGCCGTGACGTACAAGGCAGGGACGAACGACTGCGTCGTGCTCAGCGGCACCTTCGCCGACAGGTACAGCGGGACGACCATCGAGTTCCAGCGCGGCCAGGAGACGTCGTCCCTCGTGCAGATCGACCACGTCGTCGCCCTGTCCGACGCCTGGCAGAAGGGCGCCCAGGGCTGGGACGACGCGACGCGCAAGGCCTTCGCGAACGACCCCCTCAACCTTCTCGCGTCCTCCGGTCCGCTCAACTCGCAGAAGGGCGACGGGGACACCGCGACGTGGCTCCCGCCGAACAAGAAGTTCCGCTGCGAGTACGTCGCACGCCAGGTCGGGGTCAAGTACACGTACGGGCTGTGGGTGACCGAGGCGGAGCAGGGCGCGATGCTCAGCGTGCTGTCCGCGTGCCCGGAGCAGGGACTGCCCGAGGGGGCCGCCGTGCCGGCGACGCCCGAGGCTCCGGCGCCGGAGCCGCAGGCCCCCGCTGCCACCGAGCCCGCACCCGTTCCGGCACCTGCCGACCTCCCCTACCCGAGCTGCGCAGCGGCCCGGGATGCCGGAGCAGCACCCGTGCACGTGGGCGACCCCGGGTACGGCACGCACCTCGACGGCGACGGTGACGGGGTCGGCTGCGAGAGCTAGGCCCGCGGGTCCCCACCGCGCCCGTCGCGGTCCTGGTCACGCGGCTATGATGGCCGGTCGGATCGATTCGATCAGCCCTCTCGCAGAACGGTGCTCCCGTGGCCCCGACCCCACCTGACGTCGTCGCGCCCGAAGCACGGCGTGCCCGCGTCGCCGTCGCGCTCGTCTTCTTCACCAACGGCGCCATCGTCGCCAACCTCATCCCGCGCTACCCCCAGGTCAAGGAGCACCTCGGGGTGTCGGACGGGCAGCTCGGGCTCGCCGTCGCCGCGTTCCCCCTCGGTGCACTCATCTCGGGTCTCGCGGCCGGGGCGCTCATCCGCCGGTTCCGGTCCTCGCGCGTCGCGATGGTGGGGACCATCATCATGGCGGCCGGGGTCCTCCTCGCCGGAGTGGCGCCCACCCTGGTGCTGTTCGCGGTCGGCCTGTTCCTCGCAGGTGCCCTCGACTCGATCGTCGACGTCTCGCAGAACTCCCACGGGCTGCGCGTACAACGGCTCTACGGCCGCTCGATCCTCAACGCCTTCCACGCCATCTGGAGCATCGGCGGTGTCGTCGGCGGGCTCATGGGCGGCATCGCGGCCGGGCTCGGCGTGCCGCTCGGCCTGCACCTCGCCGTGTCGGGCGCGATCTTCAGCGTCGTGAGCATCTACGGCTACCGCCTCATGCTCCCCGGGCCGGAGCCCGTCGAGCCCTCGCAGGCTCACGGCGCCACGCGCTCCGCCGGACGCACCACGGTCCAGATCGGCGCCCTCGCCGCGCTCGTCGCCATCGCGGCGGCGGGCGCGATCGTCGAGGACGCCGGGAACTCCTGGGCCGCGATCTACCTGTCGGAGTCCCTCGGTACCGGCGCGACGCTCGCTGCCCTCGGCTTCGTGGCGCTCGTCGGCGCGCAGTTCGTCGGGCGGATCTACGGCGACCGGCTCGTCGACAGGTTCGGGCAGGCCGCCGTCGCGCGCGCGGGCGGGCTGCTCATCGCCGTCGGGCTCGGGACGGCGCTCGCCCTGCCGACCGTCCCGGGGACGATCCTCGGGTTCGCCGCCGCGGGCCTCGGGTCCGCGACGCTCGTGCCCGCAGCCATGGGTGCCGCCGACCGCCTCCCTGGGCTCGCCCCGGGCACCGGCATCACGATCGTCAGCTGGATGATGCGGTTCGGCTTCCTGCTCGCCCCACCGCTCGTCGGGCGCATCGCCGACGCGACGAGCCTGCGGACCGGCCTCGTCGTCGTCCCGCTGGCCGGTGTCGTCGTCGTCCTCGCCGCCGGGGTGCTCCGGGAGCGCCGCGCCGACGTCACAGGCTGACCCGGCGCGTCCGACCCGCCCGGGCCGGGTGTGGGCTGCCCACCCGGGAACGATCGACCGGAGGCAGCTCGATGACCTACCGGCCGGGAGCAGCCGCGGCCAGGACGTGGTCAGGGAGCTCGGCGACGACGGCGTCGAGGAACGTCCCCAACGATCCGGGCTCGGCCGAGGCGGCGATCCAGCGCCGGTAGGACTCCCGCCAGATCGTCAGCACCAGCCCCGCGGCCAGGCTCGCCTCGTCGGGAGCAACGCCCTGCTCCTCCAGGAACCGTTGGACCTGCTGCTGCCAGCGCAGCTGCT
Organism: Sanguibacter sp. Z6_81; assembly: GCF_057180625.1. Taxonomy (NCBI): domain Bacteria; kingdom Bacillati; phylum Actinomycetota; class Actinomycetes; order Micrococcales; family Sanguibacteraceae; genus Sanguibacter; species Sanguibacter sp. Z6_81. The sequence continues at coordinate 453,634 of NZ_JBXUFV010000001.1, forward strand.
GAGCGAGGTCACGGGCCCGCAGCACAGGGTTGTCGTCGAGGATCCGTTCTCGCGCGCACTTGACCTCGGGGTCCTTCTCCGCCGACCCAGCCAGGGCGCGCACCCCCTGCAGGAGCCGGGCCAGGGGCGGGACATCGGGGCCGGCGGCGGCAGCCGCCTCCACGACCTCGGCGAACACGTCTTCGTCGGCGGCGAACATCGCCTCGTCCTTGTCGCGCACGTGGCGAAAGAAGGTGCGCGTGGACATGTCCGCGGCATCGGCGATGTCGGCGACCGTCGTCGCCTCATACCCACGCTCGACGAACAACCGCAGGGCGTGCTCGGCCAGTGAACGCCGAGTGGCGGCCTGGCGCCGTTCGCGAGGGGTGAGCTGCTGCACCACCCCATTGCAGCACATCACCCCTTGACAAACACTGTCGCTCTGGCACACCGTGTCAAATAGGCACGACAAGACGATGCCTCGACCGACAGGAGCACTCATGGACATCACCGGTTCCACCGCACTGATCACCGGCGCCTCCGGCGGCATCGGTGCTGGCATCGCCCGGGCGCTGGCCGCCCGCGGCGCCGACGTCGTCCTCGCCGCACGCAGCGTGGACAAGCTCGAAGCCCTGGCGGCCGACATCCGCAGCCAGCACGGCCGGGACGTGCTCGTGCTCCCCGTCGACCTCTCCACTGCCGACGCCGGCGCCGGGGTGCAGGCGGCACTGGCGGGGCGCCACGTCGACATCCTCGTCAACAACGCCGGTTTCGGGCTCAGCGGCCGACTGGCCGAGACCGAAGACCCGTCCCGACTGAGCGCCATGATCACGCTGAACTGCACCACACTGACCGACCTCACCGCCCGCTTCCTGCCCGCCATGGTCGAGCGGCGCTCCGGAGCCGTGATCAACATCGCCAGCATGGCCGCGTACATGCCCGCACCCGGCTTCGCCGCCTACGCCGCATCCAAGGCGTTCGTCCTGTCCTTGACGCAGGCACTGTGGGCCGAGACCCGGGGCACCGGAGTCCGGGTCGCGGCGCTGTCCCCGTCAGTCACCGACACCGGCTTCTTCGACGTCGCCGGGGAGAACGCCGGTGCAGGGATGCGTCGGCGGAGTGTCGAGCAGGTGGTCGCCACCTTCTTCGACACCCTCGACGCCGACCGTCCCGTCGTCGTCGACGGCAGGTCCAACGAAGTCCTTGCCGCCGCAGCACATCTCGTCCCGCGAGGACCGTTCCTGCGCGTGCTCGGTCCCCGCTTCGCCGACAGGGTCTCCCCGGCCTCCGTCACGTGAGCGACCGCACCGCGAACCTCAGCGCCCGCTCGCCGGTCCCGTCGGCCCTGCGAGCTGCGGAGAGGCCGGCGGCGGGGACGCGCGCCGGCGAGCCTGCGACGACGGTCACGTCGCCGCAGGCTCCGTGCGTCAGGCCTTCGGGCGCCGCAGGACGGCCACGGCGCGGCCGGGCAGGGTCAGGCCCTCGGACGCGTCGGGCCCGACGAGCACCTCGCCCTCGATGCCCGGCACCTCCAGCGCCTCGGCCGTCCGGTTGATGAGGAACCAGAACTCGTCCGTCCCCGACTCGCGCACCGCGAGCTCGACACGGCCACGCAGCGCGTCGGGGAGCTCGCTCACCACGCCGGCGCCGCCCAGCACCTCGGCGACCACGGGGGCGAGCCCCGCGGCGCCGAGCCGCGTCGAGACGTAGGTCGCGGTCCCGGCGTCGACCCGGCGCCGCGTGACCGCCGGCCGCCCTGCCATCTCGCCGTCCTCGTACGTCGCGAGGACCTCGACGTCCGGGCCGACGACGTCGATCCGGTCCGTCCACATCGTGCCCACGCTGCCGTTGCTCAGCGTCACCGACTCGTCGTCGAGCAGCGGCGCGAACTCCTCGATGCGGATGCCGAGCAGGTCGCGCAGCGCCCCCGGGTAGCCGCCCGTCCACACGTGGTCGTTCTCGTCGACGATCCCCGAGAAGTACGTCGTGATGAGGTTCCCTCCCCTGGCGACGTACGCCTCGAGCCTCGCTGCGAGCGCCGCAGGGACGACGTGCAGCACGGGTGCGACGAGCACGTCGTAGTCCTCGGTCCGCCCGTTCACCGGCACGACGTCCACCCGGACGCCGGCCGCGAGGAGCGCCGTGTACCAGTCGAGCGCCTCAGCCTTGTAGCGCAGCCGGGACGTGGGGTGCGAGTCGTGCTCGCTCGTCCACCAGGAGTCCCAGTCGAAGAGGATGCCGACGCGGGCCGGCTTCTGGTCCGACCCCACGATCGGAGCGAGAGCCTCGAGCGTGCGGCCGAGCTCGACGACGGACCGGAACACCTCGGAGTCGGGACCGGCGCTGGGCACCATCGCGGAGTGGTACTTCTCGGCGCCCGCAGCGGACTGCCGCCACTGGAAGAAGCACACGGCGTCGGCCCCGTGGGCGACGTGCGTGAGCGAGTCACGCAGCATCTCCCCCGGCTTCTTCGCGACGTTCACCGGCTGCCAGTTCACGGCGCTCGTCGAGTGCTCCATGAGGAACCACGGCCGGCGGTCGGCGAGCTGCCCCGTGAGGCTGGCGGAGAACGACAGGTCGTCGAAGGCCTGTGGCCCGGGCAGGACGTAGTGGTCGTTGGACACGAAGTCGACCTCGGCGGCCCAGTCGGCGTAGTCCATGCCCTTGGACTCACCCATGACCATGAAGTTCGTCGTGATCGGGACCTCGGGCGTGATGCCGCGCAGCAGGTCCCGCTCGGCGCGCAGGTAGTCCTTGAGCGCGTCGGAGGAGAAGCGCTTGAAGTCCAGCTGCTGCGTGGGGTTGGGGTGACCACCCGCGTACCGCGGCGGGAGGATCTGCCCCCAGTCGCTGTACCACTGGGACCAGAACGCTGTTCCCCATGCGTGGTTGAGCGCGTCGAGCGTGCCGTACCGGGCCTCGAGCCACACGCGGAACGCCGCCGCGGCGTCGTCGGAGAAGTCGTAGATGTTGTGGCAGCCGAGCTCGTTGGACACGTGCCAGGCGACGAGCGCCGGGTGGTCCGCGTACCGCTCGGCCATGGCGCGCACGAGGCGCAGCGCGTGCTCACGGAAGACGGGCGACGTCGGGCGCCAGTGCTGGCGCGCACCCGGTGACACGGTGGTGCCGGTGACGGTCACCGGGAGGATCTCGGGGTGCGCGGTGGTGAGCCACGGCGGCGGGGACGCGGTCGCCGTCGCGAGGTCCACCTCGATGCCGTTGCGGTGCAGCAGGTCCATGACGTCGTCGAGCCACGCGAAGTCCCACGTGTCGGCCGTCGGCTGGATCTTCGCCCAGGAGAAGATCGCGAGGGACACGACGTTGACGCCGGCCTCGCGCATGAGCCGCACGTCCTCGTCCCACACCTCCCGCGGCCACTGGTCCGGGTTGTAGTCGGCACCGAAGCCGATCGCAGCCGTCGAACCGGCCGGCCGGCGCAGCCACCGGTGGGCGTGGGGGGAAGCCATGTGTCCTCCTCAGGACGATGTGGGTGAGGCGTCTGATGGTGCGGCGACGGGGGTGGGCGTTGTGCGCATCCCACCCCCGTCGCGGATCTCGGTGCCGCCGAGCGCGTCCGGGACGTCGCTCGGGGAGGGTCACTCGTTGACGGTGAAGCCCTGCTCCGTCCCGTACTTCACGGTGGCGTCCTGCCACGCGCTCAGGCCGTCGACGAGCGTGGTGTCGGAGACGTACGCCTGACCGACGGTGTCGTTGAAGATGCTGTTCGCGTAGACCTGGAAGGGCAGGTAGCTCCAGCCCTCGACGACGTTCTCCGCGGACTCCGCGAAGATCTCGTTGGCCTTCTGCCCGCCGAAGTACTCGAACTCGGCGCCGAGGAACTCCTCGGACCCGATCTGCTCGGCCGTCGCGGGGAACGCACCGCCGTCGACGCGGGTCTGCACGCCGTCACCGGCGTTCGCGTACTCGAGGAACGCCCAGGCCAGCTCGGGGTTCTCGCCGTCCGTCGGGATCGACAGCGCGCTGCCGCCGTTCTCGGCGCTCGTCGCGGCGCCCGCCTCCCACTGCGGGATCGGTGCGACCGCCCACTTGCCCGCGCCGGCCTCGACGCCGGACTCGAAGTTGGCGGGCATCCACGCACCGGTGGTGAGGGTCGCGATGGATCCGTTGCCGAGGCCCTGGTACCACTCGTCGCTCCACGAGCTGATGGGCGCGAGGAGGTCCTCGTCGAGCAGCGTCTGCCACGTCTCGGCGAACTTCGTCGCGCCCTCGTCGGCGAGGTCGACGGTGACGTTCGTGCCGTCGACCTGGTACGGCTGGCCGCCGGCCTGCCAGATGAGGCTCGTCGCGAGACCGGCGTCACCGGTGTCGTTGGCGATGTAGATGTTCGGGTCGATGGCCTTGAACGCCCGGCCCGCCTCGACGAACTCGTCCCACGTGGTGGGGACCGCGATGCCGTGGGTGTCGAAGAGCTCCTTGTTGTAGAACATCGCCATCGGTCCGGAGTCCATCGGCAGACCGTAGATGCCCTCGCCCGCCTGGACGGAGGCCCAGGGTCCGGGGGTGAACGTGTCAGCCATGTCGGCCGCGCCCATGGAGCCGAGGTCGAGGATCGACTCGGCGAGCGCGAACTGCGGCACCGCGTAGTACTCGATCTGCGCGACGTCGGGCACCCCGGAGCCGGCGGCGATCGCGTTCTGCAGGGCGGTGTACTGGTCGTTGCCGGTGCCGGCGTTGACGAGCTCGACGTCGACGTTCGGGTACTCGGCCTCGAAGTCCTCGACGACCTGGTCGAGGGTGGGCTCCCAGGCCCACACGGTGAGCGTGCCGCCCTCCTCGAGCGCCGACTGCACGTCCTCGGGGGACGCCTCAGGGGCGTCGTCGTCGCCGGAGCCGCAGGCGGCCAGGGACAGCGCCATCGCGGCGATCGCGGTCCCGGTGATGAACCGGGAGCGTCGGGTGGTCCTCATGGTGTTCCTCTCACTTCATTGTCAGATTCGCTGGTGATGACGGCGATGGGGCGGGATGGAGAGCTGGGGGACGGACGCGCGGGCCGCCTCACTCCTTGACGCTGCCGGCCGCGAGGCCGGACTGCCAGTACCGCTGGAGCAGCAGGAACGCTGCGACGAGCGGGAGGATCGTCAGGAGGGAGCCGGTGATGACGAGGTGGAAGATGGCTTCGCCGCCGGCGGTCGCGGCCTGGGCGTTCCAGGCGTTGAGGCCGAGCGTCAGGGGGTACCAGTCGGGGTCCTTGAGCATGATGAGCGGCAGGAAGTAGTTGTTCCACGTCGCGACCATCGTGAACAGCAGGACGGTGACGATGCCGGGGCCCAGGAGCGGCAGGCTGATCGTGAGGAACGTCCGCAGCTCGTTGGCGCCGTCCATCCGCGCGGCCTCGAGCAGCTCGGTGGGGATGGCCTCGGCGGCGTACGTCCACATGAGGTACAGCCCGAACGGGGAGATGAGCGACGGGATGATCACGGCCCACGGGGTGTTCGTCAGGCCCATCTGGCTGAACATGAGGAAGGTGGGGACCGCGAGCGCGGTGCCCGGCACGGCGACGGCACCGATGACGGTCGCGAACACGCCCTTCTTTCCCGGGAAGTCGAACTTCGCCAGGGCGTACCCGCCGAAGACCGCGAGCGCGGTGGCGCCGCCGGCGCCCAGCACCACGTAGAGCACGGTGTTGCCGAGCCAGCGGACGAAGATCCCGTCGTCGTACTGGAGCGTCGTGACGATGTTGTCCCACAGGGCGAAGTCGCCGCTGAACCACAGGCCGAAGGAGTCGAAGAGGCTGTTCTGCGTCTTGGTGGCGTTGATGACGAGCCACGCGAGGGGCACGAGGCTGTAGAGCAGGACGATGCCGGTGAGCACCGTGAGCAGCACGCTGCGGCGGGGCTTGTCCGCGCTGCGCCGGGATGTCGGCCGCTTGGCCGTGCGCATCATCGGGCGCGTGCTCGTGCGGGCGCCGGGGCTCGTGGGCGCCGGGGAGGGAGTGGTCGTGGTCATGCTCAGTCCGCCTTCCGCATGCCGCGCAGCTGGACGACGTAGGCGATGAGCATCGTGAGCAGGCCCATGATGATCGCGACGGTCGCGGAGTAGTTGTACTGCTGGCCGGAGAAGGACAGCGAGAACGCGTAGAGGTTGGGCGTGAAGTACGTCGTGATCGCGTTGGGGGCGAGGCTCTGCAGGATGCTCGGCTCGTTGAACAGCTGGAAGCTGCCGATGATCGAGAAGATCGTCGCGATGACGAGCGCGCCGCGGATGGCCGGGAGCTTGATGGCGGTGATGACCCGCAGCTGCCCGGCGCCGTCGATCTCCGCCGCCTCGTAGAGGGAGGTCGGGATGACCCGCAGGGCGGAGTAGAAGATGAGCATGTTGTAGCCGATGAACTCCCAGGTGACGATGTTGCCGATCGCCGCGAGGACGAGGTCCGGGGACAACGGGTTGGGGATGGACGTCCCGAGGGCGTCGTTGATGCTGCCGACGAGCCCGAACCGGGTGCCGTACATGAAGCCCCACATGAGGGTCGCGACGACGGCGGGGACGGCGTAGGGCAGGAAGATCGAGATGCGGAAGAAGCTCGTGCCGAACAGGCGCCCGCTGTCGAGCGCGAGGGCGACGAGCAGGGCGATGAACAGCATCACGGGCACCTGCACCGCGAGGAACGCGGAGACGCGGCCGAGCGCGGACCAGAACTGGTCGTCCTGGAGGGCCCGCGCGTAGTTGTCGAGCCCGACGAACGAGTTCCCGCCGACGAGCTGGTTGCGGAAGAGGCTGAGGTAGATCGAGTACGCGATCGGGGCCAGGAACACGAGGGTGAACACGGCCATGAACGGTCCGACGAACCCCCATCCGACCCAGGACCGACGCTTGGCCGGGCGCAGGGGCACGTCGGGTCGGGCTACGACCGGCTGTGACATCGTCGTCATCTCGGTTCCCTCGTCGCGGGGGCTGTTCGGCATCGAACGTTTGCGTAAACATCGAAGCACACACCTGGATGTTTACGCAAACAATCTCGCGTACGATCTCGATCGAGACCTGCCCGACGCGCCCACCGACAGGGCGCAGGGCGCCGCGCCGACCAGGGAGACGATGTCGTGGACCACACGGGCGACGCACCCGGCAGACGTGGCCGACGCGCGTCCATGGCGGACGTCGCACGCGCGGCGGGTGTCTCCGCCCAGACCGTCTCCCGGGTGTCCAACGGTGCCGACGGCGTCGGCGCCGACACGCGCCGGGCGGTGCTCGCCGCCATGGAGGCCCTCGGCTACCGCCCCAACAGCGCCGCCCGCGCACTCAAGAGCGGCGAGTTCCGCACCATCGGCGTCATCGTCTTCACGCTGTCCACGACGGGCAACATCCGCACCCTCGAGGCGATCGCGACGTCGGCCGCAGAGGCCGGGTACGCGATCACGCTCATCCCCGTCGCCGCGCCCACCCAGGAGGGCGTCCGGCGGGCGTTCACACGGCTGGGCGAGCTCGCGGTGGACGCGGTGATCGTCATCCTCGAGGTGCACCTCCTCGACACGGCGCGCCTCGCGCTGCCGCCCGGCGTCCAGGTGGTCGTCGTCGGCTCCGACGCGGGTGCGCACCACCACGTCGTGGACACCGACCAGACCGTCGACACCGATCAGGCCGACGGGACCGCCCGGGCCGTGTCGCACCTGCTCGACCTCGGCCACGAGACGGTCCACCACCTCGCGGGGCCCGAGGTTTCCTACGCTGCACAGCGCCGCGCCCAGGCGTGGCGCGCCACGCTGCTCGACGCCGGGCGCCGCGTCCCCGAGGTCCGTTCCGGCGACTGGACGGCCGAGTCGGGTTACGCCGCCGGGCTCGAGCTCGCCCAGGACCCCGGGTGCACGGCGGTGTTCGCCGCCAACGACCAGATGGCGCTCGGCCTCTACCGCGCGTTCGACGAGTCGGACCTGCGGGTGCCCCAGGACGTGAGCGTCATCGGCTTCGACGACATACCCGAGGCGGCCTCGTTCTCCCCACCCCTGACGACGGTGCACCAGGACTTCGCCGAGGTGGGGCGCCAGTGCGTGCACCGCGTCCTGCGCCAGCTCCGGCGGTCGGTGCGCGAGGGACCGCAGGAGCTGCCGACCGGCGGCGGTCCGCGCCGGCAGGTCTCCACGGTCGCGGACGGCACCACCCTCGTCCCGACGTCGCTCGTCGTCCGGTCCAGCACCGCCCCTCCCCGACCGTCCGCACTCCAACGTCACCGCGTGTGACCGACCCGCGTGGTCGTCGGTGACGACCGTGGTCGGAGCCAGGAGGCGACCAAAGGACGTAGCGCGAGCCGGTGGGCTCCGGCGAAGATGGAGTGCATGACGACGACACCCAGCCCCGTGCGCCTCGCCACCGCCCTGCTCTCCGGTATCGCGACCGCCGCCTACTACGCCACCCCCGACCTCATCTCCTCCAAGCGGGCACGGACGTGGGCCAAGACCGGCATCAGCGCCGCGCTCATCGCGGCGTCGATCCCCGACCTGCTCGGGCAGCGCGAGCAGCTGGCAGCGAAGAAGGCCGGAGACACGGAAGCCGCTGCGATCCGGGCGGACGCCGCCGACGGCACGGCACCGACCGCCCAGGACGTTGCGGACGTCCGGGAGGACGAGGACGTCGAGCTCTCGACCCGCGGCAAGATCGCCGTCGGTGGAGTGGTCGCCGCCGTGCTTGCCGTCACGATGGTCCCGCTCGTCTTCGTGGAGCGGTGGATCTACCGCCACGGCGAGGCACGGGCAGCGGCCGGGAAGTCGTTGGCGCACACCGCCCCGGCGATCGTCTACGGTGTGATCGCCGCGGCTCTCGCGGCCGTCCCGCAGCCCCGCGACGAGAAGTAGCGAGCGTCAGCCCACACCCGGGCACCGGTCACTCGTCGGCCAGCCACGGCTCGAACCAGGACGGAACCGTCATCGCTCCCCACTCGCCGCTCGCGCGCGGTCACCACAGCCCTGCGGCCGGTCCGGACAGCCCGGCGGCCGTGGAGCCTGCGGGACCGCCAGCGCTCGTCACCTGGTCCGGTGACGACGGCGAGACCCGCACGCTCCGGTGGCGGTCGGCCAACGGCCGACCTGCTCCCCAGCGCGTCGAGCTGGTCGACGACGTCCTCACCGCCGACGAGGCCAACCGGAAGGCGTCGCAGGGCATCGCGATGCTGTGGACCGGCGACTTCCACAACGCGCGGCAGATCCTCACCGCTCTCGACCGGCGGTTGGGCGACGGCACGAAGAAGCCGGCGAGAGACCTGGCGGACGCCTTCTACCGGCACCGGCAGAGCCGCTCGCACCGGGCCCGGGTCCTCGGCCTCCTCCTCGTCCAGCTCGACCCGGGCCATGAGGTGCCGTTGCGTCGCGCGCCGGACGTGCGCGAGGCGGCCAGGGCGGCCTACGGTCCGGTGGACGAGCCGTCGGCGGTCTCCCTGCACGAGCTCGTCGGTGCCATGGGCGCCCACGAGTGGCGGCGCAAGGGCGTCTACGTCGAGGCCCTGCAGGGCAGGATCCACCCGCACTACGGCACGTTCTTCCCGACCCGCAGCGAGTACGTGGACCTCGTGGCACGCGCACCGTTGCCGCCGGGGGACGTCGCGTTCGACGTCGGGACCGGGACCGGGGTGCTCGCCGCCGTCCTCGCCCGGCGCGGAGTCCGCCATGTCGTCGCGACAGACAACCAGGCCCGTGCCATCGCCTGCGCGCAGGCGAACGTCCGGGCCCTCGGCGTCGACGACCAGGTCGAGGTGGTTCTCGGCGACATGTTCCCGTCCGGCCGGGCGGGCCTCGTCGTGTGCAACCCGCCGTGGATCCCGGCCACACCGCACTCGTCGCTGGACAGCGCCGTCTACGACCCTGGCAGCCGGATGCTCCTGCGCTTCCTCGACGAGCTCGCCGACCACCTCGAACCGGGCGGAGAGGGCTGGCTCGTGCTGTCGGACCTCGCGGAGCACCTCGGGCTGCGCACGCGGGCTGACCTGCTTACCGCGATCGACGCCGCCGGGCTCCGCGTCGTGGACCGGCTCGACACCACTCCCACGCACCCCAAGGCCGCCGACCGCACGGACCCGCTCTTCGCGGCACGGTCGGCCGAGATCACGTCCCTGTGGCGGTTGGCCCCCGCTCGCTAGGCTCACGTCGTGACTGACCTTCCCCTGCGGTCGATGACCGAGAGTGCGCTCGAGCTCCTGCACGCCTACGACGAGGTGAACCTCCGGCGCTTCGGCCGGGTGTGGACCACCGAGGAGCTCATGCTCGGCTTCGCGGGCGACGTCGGCGACCTCTCACGCCTCGTGGTCGCGCAGGCCGGGGTCCGCCACGTGGAGGACCTGGACGAGAAGGTCGCGCACGAGCTCGTCGACTGCCTGTGGTCCGTGCTCGTGCTCGCGGACCGCCTCGGCGTCGATCTCGGGACCGCCTTCCCCGCGAACCTCGCCGACCTCCACGCGCGCATCGCCGTGACGACCGCGCAGCTCGATGCCGCGCCGGACGAGGACACCGACGCGCCAGGAGGAGGCTGACCTTCGGCGGACCTCCGTGAGTCACGCCCTCGGACGCCACACCGAGCTGCGACCCCCGGTCTCCTGCGGGCCGCTCAGCTGTCGGCGAGCCCGAGGTACGGGCCGAGGACCCGCCGGAGCGGGGCGAGGGCCGCGGCGCGCTCGTCCGCGGTGCTCACGCGCTGCGTCGCCCGGATCTGCTGGGTGGCACTGAGCAGCATGGCGTCGATCATGTCCGCCATCGTGTCGGGGGCTGCCTCGCCGTGGTCCCGCAGCGCCTCGCGCAACGGCTCCTGGAGTGCCCGGTGGAACTCCTGCATGGGTCCGTGCAGGAGCGCGGGATCCACGACCGAGCCGAGAGCACGCGCGACGCGCTGCTCCGACCCGCCGAAGAAGGCGACGTTGCTCTCCACGTACGCCCACACCCGCTCGCCCGCGGTCGGCGCGGCGCTGATCGCCGCGCGGATGTGCTCCGCCCACCCCGGGAAGACGTCGGCGACCACGGCGGCCAGCAGGTCTTCCCGGGACCGGGCGTACTCGTAGACGCTCGACCGGGCGAGACCGGCCCGCTTCCCCACCTCAGCGAGGGAGGGCGCGAGGCCGGTCTCGGCGAGCAGGTCGCGGGCCGCGTCGAGCACCGCTCGGAGCTGCTGAGCACGGTGCTCTGCGACGGTCGCGGCGTTGATGCGCGGCACGGAGACCTCCCGGATCGGTCAGGCGGCGGCGCTCAGGCGCCCGTCCATCATGTGCAGGACGCGGTCGCAGTGGTGCAGCACGTCGTGGTCGTGGGTCACCATAACCGTCGCGACACCGTGGCGGTGCGCCTCGCGGGCGAGGAGCCCGACGATCTCCTGGCTGCGCGCACTGTCCAGCGCGGCCGTCGGCTCGTCGACGAGCAGCAGCCGGGGCCGGGTCATGAGCGCGCGGGCGATCCCCACGCGCTGGCGCTCGCCACCGGAGAGCGTGTCGGGACGTCGATCGGCGCGGTGGGACATACCGACCTCCTCGAGCAGCTCGAGCGGGTCCCGGGGGTTCTCGACGCGGCCGAGGTGCAGCGGGAGACGGAGCTGGTCGGCGGCGGTGAGGGAAGGGAGCAAGTTGCCGCTCTGGAAGACGAACCCGATCTGGGTGCGGCGCACCTCGGCCAGGGCTCGCGGTGAGGCGGTGACGAGGTCGGTGTCGCCGACGCGTGCCTGCCCGGACGTGGGCCGGATGAGCCCACCGGCGACGGCGAGGAGGCTGGACTTGCCGGAGCCCGAGGGGCCGACGACCGCGACGAGCTCGCCGGGCTCGACGTCCAGCGACACGGCGTCCAGGGCGGTGACGATCGCGTCGCCGTCGGTGTGCGTGAGGGTGACGTCGGCCAGGTGCAGGCCGGTGCCCGTGGTGACGGTGCTGCTCATCGGTTTCCTCCAAGAGCGGTCAGGGGGTCGACTTTGGTGATGCGCACGACCGCGACGCCGGCGCCGATCATGCCGAGCACGATGAGCAGCACGGTGGCGAGGGCGATCGGCGCCGCCTCGAGGGCGAACGGCATGGCGGTCGCCGAGACGCTCGCGCCGAGCAGGAGCCCGATGCTCACGCCGACGGCGGTGGAACCGAGCAGCAGGATCGCGGACTGGGTGAGGCTGTCGCGGAGGAGGAACCGCTTGCTCGCGCCGAGCGCGCGGAGCACAGCGATCTCCGTTCGGCGCTGGATCGTCACGACGGTGAAGAACGCACCGACGACGAGCGCGGAGATCGCGTAGAGGAACACCTGGATGAGCTGGAGCGTGGACGTCTCGGCCGTGTATCCCGGGGACGCACCGAAGGACTGCTCGAGCGTCATCGAGGTGGTCCCGGCAGCGGCGTCGAGGGCGGCCAGGTCGGGCGTCGCGCCGTCGGCGCTGCGGACGGCGATCGCGGTGACGTCGTCGTAGACGTGGTCGGGGACGGGCTCTCCGGCACGCACGCCGGAGCGGATCTCCTGCCACGTGGTGAGGTCGACGTAGCCGACGTCGACGTGCCCGTAGGTGTGCTGCCCGTCGAGGAATCCGACGACCTCGAGCTCGGTGTCCACCTGCTCGACGGTGACGACGTCTCCGAGCGAGACGCCCTCGTCCTGCAGGGTCGCGGGGAGGACGATCTCGCCGGGGCCGGCCATCTGGCTCCCGGAGGTGACGTCGGGGTTGAGCCACGCGTCAGGCTGCACGCCGAACAGCGAGAGGTCGACGTCGAGGCCCTCGCTCGTGCGTGAGTTCACGAGCGTGCTGCCGAACGGCGCCGCGTCCTGGACACCGTCGACGGCGGCCACGGTGTCAGCGGTGGTGACGTCCACCGTGGAACGGGAGAACGCGGCGGTCTTGTCCACGTCCTTCTCGAACGCGAAGGACGTGACGGGCAACTTCATCAGCCCGGACACGCCATCGTTGACGAGCCCGGACGAGAGCCCGGACAGCAGGACCATGAGAACGCTGATGAGCGCTACCACGGAGCCCATGAGGAGGAATCGTCCTCGGGCGAACTTCAGCTCACGCAACGCGAGAAACATGTCTACGCACCCAATCTTGTCGACGGCATGTCGACAACATTACGCGCGGAGAGGGTTTACCGACAACGCGTCGGGAACTCTGTGGGGCGAGTCATAACGTCCGAGCGGGACCCGTGATCCGAGGCCTGGGCGGCGTCAGGTCGGCGCACCGCCCAGCGGTACGGTCTCCAGGACCGCATGGAGTGGGCGCCCTTGCGGCCCCTGCCCGAGCCGCGACTCGACGAGATCGAGGGAGTCGACCACCCACTCCGGCCCGCGGTAGACGGACAGGGCGTGGGTCACGTGGGCAGCGTCGACACTCGCTCCGGCGCGGGAGATCGTCAGGTGGACCCGGTTGCGCTCCCGCGGGTCGCGGGCCGTGGTGAGCCGCGCGCGGACGTCCGCGAGGTCGTGCATCGCGCGCACGAGCGGCGCGGTCTCCCCGCTCACGCCCACCCACATGACGGTGCCGCGGAAGACGCCCGCGCCACCCAGGGCGAGGGCGAACGGCCCGGTCTCCCGGACCGCGGCGGCCACCCCGTCCGCCAGCTCGGGCACGACGCCGTCGGGCACGTCCCCGAAGAAGGCGACCGTGACGTGCCACGAGGAGCGGGGCGTCCACGGCGACCGGAGCGCCGCGCGCCGGGCGCGCCCTCCAGCACCACGGCGGGGGTGCACCGGAGGCGGCGGCACGGTGCCGAGCATGGCCAGCGCGTTCTCGAGGTGGTCGAGCACCTCGTCCGGTGGGGTGATCGCTGCGAAGAGCCGCACCTGACCACCCTAGGACGCACCGGACGCGGGCGGAAGGCTTGCCACCCTCCGCCCGCGCCCGGCCGCCCTGGACCGGTCAGTCGTCCGAGACCGTGATGGTCACGTCGATGTTGCCGCGGGTCGCGTCCGAGTACGGGCACACCTCGTGCGCCGCGTCGGCGATCTCCTGCGCGACGTCGTGCTCGACGCCGGGGAGGACGACCTCGAGGAGGACCGCGAGGCGGAACCCCGGCTGGTCGTCCGGCTTGGGCATGATCTGCACGCGCCCACCGACGGAGGAGTCGGCGACGTCGACCTTGCGGGTGCGGGCGATCATCTGGACGGCGGAGTGGAAGCACGCCGCGTATCCGGCGGCGAAGAGCTGCTCCGGGTTGGAGCCGTCGCCGGAGCCACCCATCGCCTGGGGGATGGCGAGGTCGAGGTCGATCCGGCCGTCGGAGGAGCGCACATGACCGTTGCGGCCGGCACCGGTCGAGAGGGCGTCAGCGGTGTACAGGGGGTCCATGAGGGAGCCTTTCGGTTGCGAGCGAGGGTGTGGTGCGTGTGGTGCAGTGCAGCGCGCGACGGGTGTCCGCGCGACGGGTCAGCGGCGCGAGGGCGGTGAACGCGTCCAGAGTTCCGGCATGCCCTCCGGACCCTGCCGCGCGTCACGCGCCGCAGCCCGGCGGGCGCTCCACATCAGGACGGAGACCGCCACCACAGCACCAGCGCCCGCCCCTGCCACCACGAGCGTGACCGCCCACGAGGGCCCCTGGGACACGGTGCGGCCGTCAGGGAGCGTCCACTCGCACCGGGCACCCAGGGGAACGATCGAGACGCTCGCCGTCCCGGTCAGTCCCTCCCCGCCGACCTCACGGACCTCCGACGGAGCAGCCCGGCCGAAGCACACCGTCGCCCGGTTCGCGCCCAGGTCAGCCGCAAGCGTCCCGACGACCGCCAGCCCGGCGACCATCACGCAGCTCACGATGACGACCATCACCGCACCGGCCGCTGCAGCCTCCCGCAACGCCCGCACGCGCTCAGCCATGTCAGCGCTCGCGAGCGCCGAAGACGTGCAGACCGACGTCGTCGGAGAAGCGTTCGCACGCCAGGACGCCGCGGACCGAGTTGCCGACCTCGTCGAGCGGCGGGCTGTAGACGCCGATGCCCGCGGTCCACGGGGAGGCCGCAACGAGTCCGCCGGCGACACCCGACTTCGCGGGCAACCCCACACGACGCAACCACTGGCCCGACCCGTCGTACATGCCGCAGGACGCCATGACGCTGAGGACCGTGGTGACCACGGCGCCACTGACCACCTGCTCCCCCGTCACCGGGTTGCGTCCACCGAAGGCGAGCGTCGCGCCCATGAACGCGAGCGCCTCCGCGGTGACGAGCACGGAGCACGCGCGGGAGTAGACGGAGATCGCGTCGTCGACCGAGACGTCGAGGGTGCCGGCGGACCGCATGAGGTGGCCGAGCGCCCGGTTGCGGTCACCGAGGAGGTACTCGGACCGGCTCACGTCCTCGTCGATCGTGAGCTCGCGGCCAGCGAACGCCGAGAGCCCTGCGAGGATGCGCTCCACCCGCTCGTCAGGCGTCGAGCCGTCCACGAGGTTCGCGGTGAGCAGGGCACCCGCGTTGACCATGGGGTTCGGCGGGCGCCCCGTGTCGCTCTCGAGGATGACGGCGTCGAACGGCTCGCCGGTCGGCTCGGTGCCGACGCGGTCAAGGATCTCCTCGCCGCGGTCCGCGAGGGCCAGAGCGTAGACGAACGGCTTGACGACGGACTGCACGGAGAACTCCCGGTCGGCATCGGCCGTGGAGCGCAGCGAACCCTCGGCATCGACGACGGCGATGCCGCAGACGTCGGGGTCGGCGGACGCGAGCTCGGGGATGCTGTCGTCGACCTCTCCGTCGGTGGCGGAGAGGAGGTCCGCACGCAGGGCCTCGAGGTCGTAGTCGTGCAGGGGACAGCTCATCGCTCCAGTGAAACAGCGCGGCGCGTCGCACGCCCGACGAGACGCCGCCACCTGCCCGCACGCCACCGACGACCTCGGTAGACTCGCCGGATGCCCATCTTCGTCCCGACCCGGTCGCGCGCGCGCGTGCGCGCCGCCGAGGCGTGCCCGAAGCGGCTGCTGCGCACGCTCCGTCACTCCGGGACGAACGGGTGGACGAGCTCCTGGGGAACCAACGCACACGGTGAGATCGCCGGCTGCCCGCCGCCATCCCCCTAGGTCAGCGTTCGCCCTCTCGTCGAGACCCGCGGACGCCAGTCCGCGTGCACCCTGTGACGAGAGAGAACACCCATGAAGAACACGTCTGCGCCCCTGCCCACCAACCAGCGGCCACCGTCCATCTGGCGCGGCATCCACCAGACGCTCGCCAAGGACACGATGGGCGGCGCGTTGCTCCTCGGAGCGACCGTGCTCGCGCTCGTCCTGGCGAACGGCCCAGCAGCCGACCTCTACATGTCGGTGCGGGACGTCCGCTTCGGGCCGGAACAGCTGCACCTCAACCTCAGCGTCGGTGCGTGGGCAGCAGACGGGCTGCTCGCAATCTTCTTCTTCGTCGTCGGCCTCGAGCTCAAGGAGGAGTTCGTCGCCGGCAAGCTGCGCAACCCGCGCAGCGCGGCGGTCCCCATCGTCGCAGCGGTCGGCGGCGTGGCCGTCCCCGCGCTGCTGTTCGTCGCGATCAACCAGCACCGCGGCGGCGAGGCCTTGAACGGGTGGGCCATCCCGGCGGCCACCGACATCGCGTTCGCGGTCGCCGTCATCGCCGTCTTCGGACGAGCCCTGCCCCCGGCCCTGCGGACCTTCCTCCTCACCCTCGCGGTCGTCGACGACCTCATCGCCATCACGATCATCGCCGTCTTCTACAGCGACGGCATCCAGCTCGGCATGCTCGCGCTGTCGCTGCTCCCGCTCGCGGCGTTCGCCGTCGCCGTCCAGCGCGGTGTCCGAGCCTGGTGGATCCTCGTCCCGCTCGCCGTCGTGATGTGGACGCTCATGCACGCGTCAGGTGTCCACGCCACGGTCGCCGGCGTCCTCCTCGGGTTCGTCGTTCCCGTCGTCGCGACGCGCCGTGCGCGCGTGAGCGCCGGCACCGACGAGACCGGCCAGCCCATGTACGAGGGGCTCGCGGCGCACTTCGCGGACCGGTGGAGCGTGGTGTCCACCGCCGTCGCGGTGCCTGTGTTCGCGTTCTTCTCCGCAGGTGTCGCCGTGGGCGGGCTCGCCGGGCTCCGCGAGTCCCTCACCGACTCGATCGCGGTGGGGATCATCGTGGGCCTCGTCGTCGGGAAGGTCGTCGGCATCACCGGCGCGACGTTCCTCCTCACCCGGCTGCCGGGGATCCGGATCGACCCGTCGATCCGCTGGGTCGACGTCATCGGGATGGCGTTCGTCGCCGGGATCGGCTTCACGGTGTCGCTCCTCGTGGGAGACCTCTCCTACCCCGAGGGCAGCGCGGCTGCCGACCACGTCAAGGTCGGTGTGCTCACCGGGTCCGTCCTCGCCGCCAGCCTCGGCGCGACCATTCTCGGTGTCCGCAACCGGCACTACCGGGCGCTGGGCACGGTCGGCTAGCCCGACACCTTGCTGAGCACGCCCTGCTGAGCACGCAGCGGCCGCCGCTCCTACTGTGGGACCACACGCACGCTCCGTTTCCCGGGAGGTCGCCATGGCTGAGGTCGTCCTGTTCCACCACGTGCTCGGGCTGACGGACGGGGTGCGCGCGTTCGCCGAGGAGCTCCGCACGGCGGGCCACACGGTCCACACGCCGGACATGTTCGAGGGCCGCACCTTCGGATCGATCGACGAGGGCCTCGACTTCGCTCGGCACACGGGCTTCGCCGAGGTCTCCGCGCGCGGCGAGCGTGAGGCACACGCGCTCCCGCCCGAGATCGTCCCCATGGGCATGTCCATGGGCGTCATCCCCGCGCAGACGCTCGCGCAGACGCGCCCGGGAGTCCGGGCCGCCATCCTGCTCCACGGATGCGTGCCCACCTCAGAGCTCGGCACGTGGCCCGCCGGGCTGCCCGGCCAGGTGCACGGCATGGACGCGGACCCGTACTTCGTCGACGAGGGCGACCTGGACGCCGCGCGCGCGTTGGTGGAGGAGGCCGACGACGCCGAGCTGTTCCTCTACCCGGGCGACAAGCACCTCTTCACCGACTCCTCGCTGCCCGACTACGACGTCGATGCGGCCGCGCTCGTCCTGGAGCGGGTGCTCCTCTTCCTCACGCGGGTCTGACCACGGTCGACCCGGCGCCGCTGCCGCGCATACGCGTGCACGTGCGAAGGAACCGGGGAGATCGGTGTGGGCTCGGTGGAGCCACCACGCCCGGGGGGCCAGAGCCCCTACCTTGAGCGCATGCAGACCAGCATCGAGACGAGCGGGCAGAGCGGGCCGGACGAGCCCACGGGCGACAGCGACGGGCCACAGGCCACGTCCGACGTCCGTGCCACCCGCCCCGTCCTCGGAGTGTGCGCCCTGGCCCTGGCCGCCCTCGGCCTCGCACTCAGCACGGCGCTCCACCTGGCAGCGGACGACGTCGTCCTCGTCGTCGGCGAGCGGTACGTCGAGCCGGCATTCACCGCACCCCTGACGGCGGTGGCGAGCGTGGCTCTCGCGCTCCGTGGGTGGGCACTCCTGCGCGAGCAGCCAGGTGACCGCGTCTGGACCGACGGCATCACCACCGGCGTCATCGCCTGGTTCGTCCTCGCCGCGTGTGCCCTCGCCTCAGGTATCGGGATCCTCCTCATCTTTGCCGTGCCGCTGTACGAGCAGGCTGTCCTCGGCGCGGCGCTGCTCACCGTCGTCGTGCTCGCCGTACGGGAGGCCGCCCGACGCTCCGGGCGCGACCGCCTGCGGGGACTCGCTGTGCTCTGCGTCGTGGCACTCGTCGTCACGAGTGCCACACTCCTCGGGAGCAGCGCCGTGGCCATAGCCAACAGCGACGTGACGGTCGTTCGCTCGCCGGACGGGACCGCGACGGCCGTGCGGACGGACCGGATGTTCGGGTACGAGAGCACCTCCACCTGCCGAGCCGCCGCCGGGTCACCGATCGCACACTGCACGCCCGACGCTGGGAGCAGCAGCCGCTAGGCCGCGCCGCAGGTCTCCCGCGCGGGCCTGCGCGGGAGAGACTGGACGGGTGACCACTCCCGACACGACCGCGCCCGGCCCTCTGCACGGCGTCCGCGTCCTCATCCCCCGCGCACCGGGCCGCGGGGCCGGCCTCGCCGCGAAGGTCGAGTCAGCAGGTGGCGGGGCGCTCCTCGCGCCGATGATCTCCCGCGCGGAGATCGACGACGCCCAGCGCGCCGAGGTGCACGACGCCGTCGCCGGGCTCGCGGCCGGGACGTTCTCCTGGGTCGTGGTCACGAGCGTCAACGCGATCGACGAGCTCGTCGCCGCCGCGAGCCGCGACGGCTCCCGGCTCGCCGACGTCCCGGCCCGGTGGGCCGCCGTCGGGCCGGCGACCGCGCGCGCCCTGCGCGACGTCGGGATCGAGCCAGCGTTCGTCGCGACCGAGAACTCCGCGCGCGGGCTCCTCGCGGAGTGGCCCGACGTCGCGCCGGGTGCGCAGGCCCCGGCGCCCGGCGCCGGAGAGCACGGCACTGAGGAGCAGGACGCTGAGGAGCAGGGCGCTGGAGAGGGCACCGCGGCACCCCGGGTCCTGCTCCCCCTCGGCGACCTCGCCGAACCCACTCTCGAGCGTGGGCTCGCCGCCCTCGGCTACGACCCCGTGCGCATCACGACCTACCGCACCGTCTCCCACCCGGCACCGCCGGAGGTCGTGACGGACTGGGCGGCGGGCCGCATCGACGTCGTCGTGCTCACGTCCGGGAGCGTCGCCCGGGAAGTCGCGCGGCAGCTCGGGCCGCGCGACGACGTGCGGGCCGTGAGCATCGGGGAACCGACCCGCCGCGCGGCCGAGGCGGCCGGTCAGCGTGTGAGCACTGTCGCAGCCGCGGCGACGGACGAGGCGCTGTTCAGCGCGATAATTGAGGCAGTGAGCACGCCCCGCACCCTGGAGGAACCGTGACCCGTCCCCGCCGCCTGCGCACCACCCCCGCGCTGCGCGCCCTCGTCTCCGAGACCCACGTGCACCCGCGCGACCTCGTGCTGCCGCTGTTCATCAAGGAGGGCGCGAGCGAGCCCGTCGCCATCTCCTCGATGCCGGGCGTGCTGCACCACACCGAGGAGTCGCTCGCGGCGGCGGTCGACGAGGCGGCTCGGGCCGGGATCGGCGGCGTCATGCTCTTCGGTGTCCCCGAGGTCCGGGACGCGACGGGCTCCGGGGCGGACGACCCGGACGGGATCCTCAACCTCGGCATCCGCATCGCCGTCGAGGCCGCCGCGGGGCGCCTCGTCGTCATGGCGGACCTCTGCCTCGACGAGTTCACCGACCACGGCCACTGCGGCGTCCTCGACGCGCGCGGGGGTGTCGACAACGACGCGACCCTTGACCGCTATGTCGCCATGGGCCTCGCGCAGGCCGCGGCGGGCGCCGAGGTGCTGGGCCTGTCCGGGATGATGGACGGCCAGGTCCGCGCCGTGCGCGAGGGGCTCGACGCTGCGGGGTTCCAGGACACCGCGATCCTCGCGTACTCCGCGAAGTATGCGTCCGCGTTCTACGGGCCGTTCCGCGAGGCCGTCGAGTCGACGCTCGAGGGCGACCGACGCACGTACCAGCTCGACCCGGCCAACCGCCGCGAGGGCAACCGCGAGGCGGACATCGACCTCCTCGAGGGCGCGGACATCATCATGGTCAAGCCCGCCATGAGCTACCTCGACGTCCTCGCCGACGTCGCCGCCAGCTCCGACGTGCCCGTCGCCGCCTACCAGGTGTCCGGCGAGTACGCGATGATCGAGGCCGCGGCCGCCAACGGCTGGATCAACCGCCGCGGCGCCATCGAGGAGTCCGTGCTGGGCATCAAGCGCGCCGGCGCGGACATCGTCCTCACGTACTGGGCCGTCGAGCTCGCGGGCTGGCTCCGCGAGCAGCGCTGACGCCCGTCCCCACACCGCACACCTCCCGCACCGACGAACGGACCACCATGCACGACGACGCAGCGAACCACTCCGCCTTCGAGCGCGCCCAGGGGGTCCTGCCCGGCGGCGTGAACTCTCCCGTGCGCGCATACCGCTCGGTGGGTGGCGACCCGCGCTTCATCGCGTCGGCGTCCGGCCCGTACATCACCGATGTCGCGGGCAACGAGTACGTCGACCTCGTGTGCTCCTGGGGTCCGGCGCTGCTCGGGCACGCTCACCCGGCTGTCGTGGCCGCGGTGCAGGAGGCCGCGGCACGTGGCCTGTCGTTCGGTGCGCCGACCCTCGGTGAGGTGGAGCTCGCGGAGGAGGTCCGGCGCCGGATCCCCGCTGCGGAGCGCGTGCGGCTCGTCTCGACGGGCACCGAGGCGACCATGACCGCGGTGCGCCTGGCGCGCGGCGTCACCGGTCGCCCGCTCATCATCAAGTTCGCCGGCTGCTACCACGGGCACGTCGACTCGCTGCTGGCCGAGGCGGGGTCCGGCGTCGCGACGCAGGCACTCCCCGGCTCGGCCGGTGTCACGGAGGCGACCGCCGCCGAGACCCTTGTCCTGCCGTACAACGACCTCGAGGCCGTGGAGACCGCGTTCGCGGCCCGCGGGCCGGAGATCGCCGCTGTCATCACCGAGGCCGCACCCGCGAACATGGGCGTCGTCCCGCCGATGCCCGGCTTCAACGAGGGCCTGCGGCGCATCACGAGCGAGCACGGTGCCCTGCTCATCCTCGACGAGGTGCTCACCGGGTTCCGGGTCAGCGAGAGCGGCTGGTGGGGCTACGAGACGTCCGTGCTCGGGGCGTCGTTCACGCCCGACCTCTTCACGTTCGGCAAGGTCATCGGCGGCGGCATGCCCGTCGCCGCAGTGGCCGGGGCCGCGGCGCTCATGGACCAGCTCGCACCGCTCGGCCCCGTCTACCAGGCCGGGACGCTGTCCGGGAACCCCGTCGCCGTCGCCGCCGGGCTCGCCACCCTGCGCGCCGCAGACGCCGCCGTGTACTCACGGGTGAACGACGTCTCGCGCATCGTCGGCTCCGCAGCGTCCGCGGCACTCGACGCAGAGGGCGTCGCGCACCGCGTCCAGTACTCCGGCAACCTCTTCTCCGTCATGTTCGGCGAGGCCGCCGCAGGAACCGGAACCCGCTCGTACGCCGAGGTCCAGGCGTCCGACACCTTCCGCTACCCCCCGTTCTTCCACGCCATGCTCGACGCCGGGATCTCCCTGCCGCCGTCGGTCTACGAGGCCTGGTTCGTCTCCGCAGCGCACGACGACGCCGCGGTCGACCGGATCCTCGCGGCGCTGCCCGGGGCGGCACGGGCGGCGGCAGCGGCGCAGCCCATGCTCTGAGCCTTTCAGGGGTTCAGTCTTTGGGCGCCGACACCGGTTTTATATCCCAAGAACTACACCGCTGTCAGTCCCTCGGTGGCCAAATCGGGCGGGCTGCCGCGGGACCGTTCGCCCTCGGCCACTGGGCGGCTTGCGGGTGCTGCGTCTCCTTGCCACAGGGCGGCACGGTCATCACGGTCTGTGCGGCTGAGGCTCCCCGAGTTGCGTTGCTATATCAAGTCAAGTGCGCGGCTCACGCCGCGCCCTCCCCGCCCGGCGGCTCTTCAACTGGAGCAGGAGCATACGAGCGCCGAGGAGGGGCCGTCGCTGCGCAGAAGCGCTTGCCGAACTCAGTTAAAACCATTGCGCCGCGCTGGAGCGTCACGCTGAACAGACCGTCCCCCGCAAAAGCGTCTCTATAGAGCGCGTACTCCGGCCGCGTGTCGGCCCACACATAGGCCCTCTCGTCCTTCAGGTTGAGGTCGTACGAGACGGTAAACAAGCCGAGCCGCACCCAATTATCGACGTAGACGGGCCCCATCCACTCCTCTACAGGGTTGCCAGCGTCGTCGCGCCACGGCAGCAGGTGCCGGACGACATCCACATACCCATACTCCGGGGACTCTCGCCGCACACACACGATTGGCGAGTTGGACGATGAGTTCGACAGAACTTGTGCCAGGAGGAGAGCCTCTCGCGGGGCTAGCTGTTTGACAATCTCCGCGAAGGCCGGGTGAGCTCCCGCGTTCCTGCGGCTGTCGGTAGCCGTCGCGAGCAGGTTGAGGTACATCTCTTTCAAGTCAGGCTCTTCCACGCTGTACGCGAGGCCCTGCATCGCCGGCACTGCGATGGAGGGCGGCGGTGTCACTAGGTTCTCATCGGGTGTTTCGGCAAGTTTCGCAGCCATCTCGCTCGGAAATGTGCTCTCGAAGTAATCGTCCGCGAGACCGGCCCATCGTTTCAGAGGCCTGAAAAGTTGGAGCAGGAGGGTTTGCTTTAGTGCAACACGCCGCGCATAGGCCTCGGCACCCGCCCGCATAGCTGGCGACTCTTTGGCTAACTCCTGTAGTTGCTTCTTATCGGAGTCGTCTACACGGAGCACTTTTCCTGCCGCTGATAGCGCCTTGCCCGCTACGCCCCCTGCCACAATCTCCCCAGTCATGCCCCGATAATCGCTGCCGGCCGGTCTGATGTCCAGGGGGTTGGTTTGGGTCTTGTCGGCTTCCCGGCCTGCGTCGCACCTGAGGCGAGGACGTGGAGGCCGGCCTGGGACGCAGGCCACACTTTGCGCATGGACATCGAATCCCTGACGCACGACGTCGAATCCGTGTCGCAGCACTACGCCGAGCGGCACACCATCGACCGGACCGACGACTGGTTCATGCTCAAGCTCCACGAGGAGGTCGGCGAGCTGACTCAGGCGTACCTCGCTCTGGCCGGTCAGAGTCGTGACAAGGGCCGCTCCGCCGATGAACGCTCAGCCGACTTTCGAGCAGAGCTGGCCGACGTGCTCGCGCAGGTCCTGCTGCTCGCGAACCGGCACGATGTCGATCTGGTGGAGGAGATTCGTGAGAAGTGGCTCGTCTGGAAGCCCTCCTGAGCGCAGTTACAGGTCGAAGCGGCTGCACGCCGTCACGTACGGGACGTCGACCGGCTCAGAGTCCCGCAACGCGGGATGCGTGTCGAGGAGCTCTTGAACCTCGGCCAGCACGGCCGCGCGGTCCTGCGGCGACAGGGTGATGACATAGCTGCGGGAGGCCACGAGGTCGAGCACCGCAGGCTTGCTGAGCCGGTGCGTCCACGGCACCTCCAGCTGCTCGCCGGGACCGAAGGGGGAGCCCACCCCCGGGTCGTCGACGTTCCGGGGCTGCCCGACGCCGCGGCTCATGAGGCTGCCGAGCAGGCGCACCCAGTCCTCGCGCTCGTCGTGCACGTTCCACAGCAGGCAGAGCCGCCCGCCCGGAGCAAGGACCCGCGCGACCTCAGGGACAGCACGGGCGGGGTCGAACCAGTGCCACGCCTGCGCGACGAGGACGACGTCCACACTCCCGTCGGGCAGCGGGATCTGCTCCGCGCTCCCCTCGAGCGCTCGCGCGTCGGGCACCATGCGTGCGAGCTCGCGTCGCATCCCGGCAGAGGGTTCGACGGCGACGACCGACAGGCCGCGTCGCACGAGCTGTCGGGTGAGCTTCCCGGTGCCTGCGCCCAGGTCCAGTGCAGTCGTGGCGCCGTCCGGCAGGAGCCAGTCGAGCGCGGCGTCGGGGTAGGACGGGCGGCTGCGCTCGTACTCCTCCGCTGCCGCACCGAAGGAGGCGGCGTGCCGCGCGTGGTCATCGGGCGATGGCATCGCGCCATCGTGCCAGACGGGCCACCGATGCCGTCGCAGAACGGGTCAGCGCGCCGAACCTGCGAGCGTCCCCACGACCTGCTCGTTACCGGACCGGACGAGGCAGATGATCTCCCACCCTGCCGACCCGTCCGCCTGCGGGTACGGCGCCGACATGGGGTTGAAGAACAGCGACGACTCCTCGGCCGGGATCCCGATGAAGCCGGGGAACTCGCCCGCACAGAACGCCTGCGACACGACTGACTGCTCGTCCTCGCCCGAGAACGCGTCCTCCGCGACGACGGTTCGCGCGAACACCTCCTCGTCGTGCGGCCCGGAGCAGGGAACGGTGGGGATGACGTCGTTGAGGAGGTCGTCGTTGTTCAGGCACTCGCCCACCTCGAGTCCCCACCCAGGGGCGCTGGCGCCGTCGGGCACTCCCTCGGTTGCGGTGGGTGCGTCCGTTCCCTCGTCGGGTCCGGGGGACTCCACGGGATCGACCGCCCGCACCGTTTCCGGTTCCGATGTCCCTGGGGACGGCGAGCAGGCTGTCAGGACGACGAGCGTCGCCGTGACGACGGACAGGAGGACCGGTTGTGCTCGCACGGGGGACGCCCTTCGTCTGCGGCCGGGAAGGGCCCGCGGGATGCAATGTGTACCGGTTTGGCCACGTATCGCTCCGCTGAGGGTAGCGCCTCTCGCCAACCTCTGGACAGGGCGCGCGCGGGTTCGCCCCGCAGCGCTCCGCCCGTCAAGCGGGCAGGTCCCCGGGGCAGCCGACGGGAGGGCGCGTGGTGTGAGAAGTTAGATCCTGCTGAGCAGCAGCTGCTGCAGCAGCACGTCCCACCGGACGTCCAGAGCACATGAGGAGCCCACCATGCCTGTCATCACCACCCTCGGGGTCAGCGGGATGACCTGCAGCCACTGCGTCGCCGCCGTCACCAACGAGCTGGAGACCGTGGACGGCGTCGAGCGCGTCAGCGTCGAGCTGCGCAAGGACGAGACCTCCGAGGTCACGGTCCTGTCCCACGAGCCCCTCGATGAGGCCGCCCTGCGCGCCGCGATCACCGAGGCCGGCTACGAGACGACGTCCGTCGACGTCCAGACGAACGGCCTCGCCGCACAGGCCAAGGAGCAGCACGAGCAGCAGGAGGAGTTCTACTCCCACGGCGAGCAGGGCAGCACCCCGCTCACCTGAGCAGCACTACCCCCGCGCGGGACGGGTGAGCGGTCCGCCGCTCACCCGTCCCGCGCCGCCGGGCATGCGCGGCGCGTCACGGCCGCAGCGCGACCTTGAGCGCCTCACGTGAAGCCATGAGGCTGTAGGCGTCCGCGGCTTCGTCGAGGGGGAACTCGGTGTCGAACACGCGGCCGGGGTTGAACTGACCGTCGAGCACCTCGCCGATCGCCTTCCTCTGGTACGCCCGCACGGGTGCGGGGCCGCCCGCCAGACGTGCGTTCTTGCCGAAGAGCGAACCGAAGCCGATCGGCGCCTCCTCGTACTGGGGCACCCCGACGCGGGAGATGATCCCGCCGGGTCGCACGATGCCGAACGCCTGCTCGTACGCGGGCCTGAGGCCGACCGCCTCGAGCACGATGTGCGGCCCCTGACCTCCGGTGAGCTCCAGCACCCGGGCCACACCCTCGGCGCCTCGCTCGGGCACGACGGCACTGGCACCGAACTCCCGCCCGAGGGCGGTCCGGGCGTGGTGACGGCCCATGAGGATGATCCGCTCGGCTCCCATGCGGCTGGCGGCGAGCACGGCGGAGAGCCCGACGGCGCCGTCGCCGATCACCGTGACGATCCGCGCCGGCCCCACCTGCCCCATGCGGGCGGCGTGGTAGCCGGTG
Source organism: Sanguibacter sp. Z6_81 (assembly GCF_057180625.1). Classification (NCBI taxonomy): domain Bacteria; kingdom Bacillati; phylum Actinomycetota; class Actinomycetes; order Micrococcales; family Sanguibacteraceae; genus Sanguibacter; species Sanguibacter sp. Z6_81. Next base: position 479,883 of record NZ_JBXUFV010000001.1, read on the forward strand.
AGGTAGACGTCCGAGAGGGTGAGCAGGGACAGCAGCAGGTCGCGGTCGGCATCGACCGGGTCGAGGTCGGGGACGGAGACAAGGCTCCCGTCCGCGAGCGGGATCCGTGAGTACTCGGCCTGCAGCCCCCCTGACTCGACGGACCCGTAGAAGCCCCCGTTCACACAGGACGTCTGGAGCCCCTCCTGGCAGAAGACGCACGTGTTGTCCGAGTACGCGAACGGCGCGACGACGACGTCCCCGGGCCGGACGGTCAGGACGTCGCTACCGACCTCCTCGACGACACCGAGGAGCTCGTGACCCATCGGGGTGCCCTGCGCGGACGCGGGCATCGACCGGTAGGGGTGGAGGTCGGAGCCGCACACGCACGTCAGGAGCGTCCGGACGATCGCGTCGGTCGGGTGGCGCAGGACGGGGTCGGGCACGGTCTCGACGCGGACGTCTCCGGCGCCGTACATGAACGTTGCTCGCATGACACGATCACCTCGGTCCGGGCCGGTACGGTCGATCGGCCCTCCTCCACGGTAGGTCCGTTTTGCCCGTTACCGCTCGTCGACCGGTGCGCTGGCGTTCGCGACGGGCCGCGGCGGACCGCCCTCGACCTTCTTGGGCAGCACGAACACGAGCGCGACGGCGATGACGCTGAACACCGCGCTGAGGCCCATGGCCCATGCCGCGCTGGACGTGAAGGCGTCGGCCAGCGCCTCCGGGGTCCCGCCGCGGGGGTGGAGGGTGCCGAACAGCACGCTGCCGATGACGGCGATCCCGACGGCGCTGCCGATGCGCTGCATGACGCCGATGACACCGCTCGCGGCTCCGGCTTCCTCGCGCTCGACGGTCGCGACGATGAACTGCGCGTTGGGTGCGATGAACAGGCCACTGCCGATGCCGGCGATGAGGAGCGGCGCGAGGAGCTGCCAGTGGTTGAGCGCACTGGCGTCGGTGAGCAGGAGCACGAGCCACACCCAGATGAGCCCGACCGACACGAGGCTCGCGCCGACGACGAGCACGGTCCGGCCCAGGCGCCGGGCGAGGGTGTTGCTCTGGGACGCCCCGACGATGCTGCCGATCGCGAACGGCGTGGAGACGAGACCGGACTCGAGGGGTCCGTGGCCGAGGCCCGTCTGCCAGAGGATGGAGATGGTGAAGAAGATGCTCGTGAACGCCGCGAAGTACACGAGGGCGAGGATGACGCCGCCGGTGAAGGCGGGGTGCGTGAACAGGCGCGGCGGGACCATCGCGGTCCGCCCGCGGCGCGCGACGGCGAGCTCCCAGCGGGCGAAGACGACGATGAGCAGCGCGCCGGCGGCGAGGGAGGCATACGTCCACAGCGGCCATCCCTGGTCCTGGCCCTCGATGAGCGGGACGAGGATCGCGACGAGCCCGGCGGACAGCAGGAGGAGACCGAACCAGTCGTTCTTCGCCTTCCCCGGCTGCTCCGCCCCGCCGGGCAGCATGACCGCCGCAGCGACGAGGGCGAGGACGCCGACGGGCACGTTGACCCAGAACACGAGCCGCCACCCGCTCTCATCACCCGCCGCCTCGATGATGAGCCCACCAAGGATGGGCCCGAGTGCCGCGGAGACACCGATGACGGATCCCATGACCGCGAACGCCTTGCCCCGGGTCATGGGCGGGAAGAGGAGCTGGATCATCGCGGTGACCGCCGGCGTGAACATCCCCCCGGCGAGGCCCTGGACGACGCGCGCGACGATGAGCTGGCCGTCGTCCTGCGCGAGCCCGCAGAACAGGCTCGCGACGGTGAAGAGGGCGAGTCCCGCGAAGAAGACCCACTTGTGCCCCACCCGGTCGCCGATGCGCCCGGCGGGCACGAGCGTGAGCCCGTACGCGAGCGCGTAGCCGGAGATGATCCACGACAGCGTGGCCTCGGACGCGTCGAGGCTCGTGCGGATGGTGGGCAGTGCGACGTTGACGATCGTCGTGTCGAGCAACGCCATGAACATGCCGATGAGCAGGACGACGAGCGCGAGCCAGGACCGCCGGGGAACGACGGTGTCACCTCGTCCGGTGGGCGGGGCGGAGGTGGTCGGTTCCGACATCACGGTCCTTTCAGGTCCCGAGAAGTGTAGGACCGAGGGCCGGATCACACCCGGTGGCGCGTGGCGGAGGCGATCAGACGCGACTGATCAGCTGCGCCGCGCGTCCATCAGCGGGTTCTCGCACCATCGCCGGCCGCGCGACCGCGGAACCGGCGGTGCACAGCCTGGCGGGAGACCCCGAGGGCGGCCGCGATGCCCTCCCAGCTCACGCCGAACGTCCGGGCCTGCATGACGAGGTAGTACTCGCGCTCCTCGAGCGTGCGCCGCTCGTCCGTGAGGTGCCGCAGCGCGAGCAGGGCGTCGGCACCCGTCTGGGGTTCCGGGGCGTCTGCGGTGTCCTGCGCTGTCACGACCATGTCGTCAACATATGTTGACGAGGTGCATCGCGTCAACATGTGTTGACTCGCTACGTCCCGCCCTGGCTCGCGACGATCTCCGCGGCCTCGAGCGCGGCGTCGGGGTCGAGGTAGCGGCCCCCGCGCGGGGACGGGCGGCCGTCGGCGTCGAACGTGTAGACGAGCGGGTGCGCGGTAGGGATGTTGAGACGGCGGACCTCGTCGTCGTCCAGCTCGTCGAGGACCATGCAGTACGCGCGCAGCGAGTTCCCGTGCGCGACGACGAGCACCCGCTCCCCCGCTGCGAGGCGCGGGACGACCACCTCGTCGTGGAATGCGCGGACGCGCGCGACGACGTCGAGCAGGGACTCGGTGCGGGGCAACGCCTCGCTGGGCAGCGAGGCGAACAGCTCGGTCGCGGCGAGCGCGGCGTGCTGCGCGTCGTCCATCGGCGGTGGCGCGACGTCGACGGAACGGCGCCAGGTGCGGAACTGCTCCTCGCCGAACTCGGCGCGCACGTCCTCCTTGGTGCGGCCGGTGAGGGCGCCGTAGCTGCGCTCGTCGAGCCGCCAGTCCCGCAGCCGCGGGGCACCGTGCAGGACGCCGGCGGACTCGAGGAGGTCAGCGGTCGCGACGGCGCGGCGGAACTCGGACGTGACGACGGCGTCGGGAGTGAGGCCGGCGTCGTGCAGCAGAGCGGCGGCGGCGCCCGCCTCGCGGCGGCCCTCGTCGGACAGCGGGACGTCGAGCACGCCCGTGAACAGGCCGGCGGCGTTGGCGGTGCTCTCGCCGTGACGGAGCAGGACGAGCGCCGCGGTCGGCGGGAACACTGCCATGCGGGCCTCCTTCGTCAGGTGCAGCAGCCTACGCAGGCACGCGCGCGGGCGCCGCCTTCTCGGAAGCTCGCCGCGGCCCGACGGACGACGCGAAGAACGCCGCGACGATCACGAGTGCGAGCGGTGCGAGGAATGCGGTGCGCAGGGAGAACTCCTCCCCGAGGAAGCCGAGCAGCGGCGGCCCGACGAGGAACGCGACGTAGCCGACGGTCGCCACGAGCGACACGCGCGCTGCGGGGTTCTCGCCCGAGTCGCCCGCGGCGGAGAGCGCGACCGGGAAGCCCAACGAGGCACCCAGGCCCCAGAGGATGACGGCGGCCCCCGCGACGACCTGGTTGTCGACGAAGATGACGAGCGCGAGGCCCACGGCTGCGGAGAGCGCGCTGGCGCGCACGACGGCGGCCCGCCCGAACCGCTCGATGAACCACCCGCCTGCGAACCGGCCGACCGTCATCGCCGCGGCGAACACCGCGAACACCGCCGAGCCGAGCGCCTCGTCGAAACCGTGCCCGTCGACCATGACGAGCGGCAGCCAGTCGTTGGCGGTGCCCTCCGCGAGCGCCATCGCGAGCACGACGACGCCGATGCATGCCAGCCGCGAGTCCTTCCACAGCGCGGCCCGCGGCGCGGCCGCGGCATCCCGGGCGACCTTCGGGGCGATGCCCACCCCGGCCGGGACGTGCCGCACCGCGAGGGGCAGGGCGACCGCGGCGAGGACGGCGACGATGACGAGGTGCCACACGACCGAGAAGTCGGTGGCCGTGAAGACGATCCCGGCCGTGGCTCCGACGACGGTCCCGAGGCTGAAGCACCCGTGCAGCGCGGGGAGGACCGGCCGGGAGATCTGCCGCTCAATCTCTGCCCCCTCGACGTTGAGCGCGATCTCGGCGCCGCCCATCCCGAGGCCGAACAGCGCCAGCCCGAGGGTGGTGACGAGGGACTGCCCGGCAGCGGCTCCGAACCCGATGGTGGGCATGCTGAGGATCACCGAGACGGTCCCCGCGATGATCACGGGCCTCGTGCCGACGCGAGTGACGAGAGCACCTGAGGACAGGATGCCGATCATCGACCCGACGGAGAGACCGAAGAGCACGACGCCCATCTGCGCGGTCGAGGCATCGAGCAGGTCGCGGATCGCCGGCGTGCGGGTCACCCACGATGCGATCGCCAGGCCGGGGATGATGAACAGGACGAACAATGCTGCTCGTCGACGGAACAGCTCGGGGGTCACTGCGCTCCTCGGATCTCGTGGTGGATCGACAACCGTACCCAGCCGCAGCGACAGGAGCCGACGCGCCATGACGACCGACCTCAAGAAGCTCATCGGGACCTACAGCGCGCCGCGGGGTCGCTTCGAGGTCGTCACCGTGCCGCCCGTGCAGCTCCTCATGGTCGACGGCCATGGCGACCCGAACACGTCCGACGCCTACCGGGACGCGCTCGCGACGCTCTACCCGGTGGCGTACACGCTGAAGTTCTTCAGCAAGCGCGAGCTCGGCCGCGACTACACGGTGATGCCGCTCGAGGCGCTGTGGTGGGCGCAGGACATGGACGTCTTCACCAGCACGCGGGACAAGGCCCGCTGGGACTGGACCGTCATGACGGCGGTGCCGGACTGGATCACGCCGGAGCACCTGGGTGCTGCGCGCGAGGTGGTCGCCCGCAAGGGCGACGCCCCCGCGATCGACACCCGCCTCGACGTGCTCGACGAGGGACTGAGCGTCCAGACGCTCCACGTCGGCCCCTACGACGACGAGGGGCCGGTGCTCGACGCGATGCACACCGAGTTCATCCCCGCCCGGTCCCTGCGGATGACCGGCAAGCATCACGAGATCTACCTCAACGACCCCCGCCGCACCGCGCCGGAGAAGCTCAGGACGATCCTCCGGCAGCCCGTCGCACCAGACCCGGACCGGGACCCAGACCCGGACGCAGACCTCGCGGAATACTCCGACGGGGCACCGCGTTAGATCCAGCAGTACCCCATGGGGGTATCCGAGCAGGAGGAGACAGCACCATGAACCCGGAGATCCAGCCGTGATGACGACCGGCACGCGACTCGCGGCGTACGGCGCCGCCCTGCTCGTGACGTTCGGTGCCGCCTACGGGGCCGCCGACGCGCTCGTCCCCGACAGCGTCGTCACGGAGTGGATGCACGAGAGCGACACGCCGTCCGAGCACGAGATGGGCGACGAATGAGCACCACAGCCACACCGCCCGGCCTGAGGAGCATCGAGCTCGAGGTCGGCGGGATGACCTGCGCCTCCTGCGCCAACCGGATCGAGAAGAAGCTCAACAAGCTCGACGGCGTCACCGCGACGGTGAACTACGCGACGGAGAAGGCTCGCGTCACCGTCCCGGAGGACTACGACCCCGCACTGCTCGTCGCCGAGGTCGAGAAGACCGGGTACACGGCCGTGCTCCCCACGCCGAAGGTGCGCCGCGACGCCGCGGAGGCCATCTCCGACGAGGACTCGTCCGACCCCGAGCTCACCTCGCTGCGCCAGCGCCTCATCGGTGCGACCGTGCTCTCGATCCCCGTCATCGCCATGTCGATGATCCCGGCGCTGCAGTTCACGTACTGGCAGTGGGCGTCCCTCGCGCTCGCCGCACCCGTCATCGTCTGGGCGGCCTGGCCCTTCCACAAGGCGGCGTGGACGAACCTCACGCACGGCGCGGCCACGATGGACACCCTCATCTCCCTCGGCACCTCGGCGGCGTTCCTCTGGTCGCTCTATGCCCTCTTCTTCGGCACCGCCGGTACCCCAGGCATGACCCACCCGTTCGAGCTGACCATCGCCCCGACGGACGGCGCGGCCAACATCTACCTCGAGGTCGGCGCCGGGGTGACGATGTTCATCCTCGCGGGACGCTACTTCGAGAAGCGGGCCAAGCGGCGGGCCGGCTCCGCCCTGCGCGCCCTCCTCGAGATGGGCGCCAAGGACGTCTCCGTGCTGCGCGGTGGCGTCGAGACGAAGATCCCCGTCGAGGACCTCGCGGTGGGCGACGAGTTCGTCCTGCGCCCGGGCGAGAAGATCGCCACGGACGGCGTCGTCGTCTCCGGCTCGTCGGCCGTCGACGCCTCGATGCTCACCGGGGAGTCGGTCCCCGTCGACGTGTCCGAGGGCGACGCCGTCACCGGCGCGACCGTCAACGTCGGCGGCCGGATCGTCGTGCGCGCCACCCGGGTCGGCTCCGACACGCAGCTCGCGCAGATGGCGCGGCTCGTCGAGGACGCACAGACCGGCAAGGCCGAGGTGCAGCGGCTCGCGGACCGCATCTCCGGCGTGTTCGTCCCCGTCGTCATCGCGATCGCGGTCGCCACCCTCGGCGCCTGGCTGGGCGCCGGCTTCCCGGTGACCGCCGCGTTCACGGCGGCCGTCGCGGTCCTCGTCATCGCCTGCCCCTGCGCGCTCGGCCTCGCCACCCCGACGGCCCTGCTCGTCGGCACCGGCCGGGGCGCCCAGATGGGCATCCTCATCAAGGGGCTCGAGGTCCTCGAGTCGACGCGCACCGTCGACACGATCGTCCTCGACAAGACCGGCACGGTGACCACCGGGAAGATGGCCCTCGTCGACGTCGTCACCGAGCCCGGCGTCGACCGCACCGAGCTGCTGCGCCTCGCCGGATCGCTCGAGGACGCGTCCGAGCACCCCATCGCGCAGGCCATCGCCACGGCCGCCACCCGGGAGACCGGCGCACTCCTCGCCCCGGAGGGGTTCACGAACATCGAGGGCAAGGGCGTCCAGGGCGTCGTCGACGGGCACGCCGTGCTCGTCGGACGCGAGGCCCTGCTCGCCGAGTGGTCCCTGTCGCTCAGCGAGCCCGTCGCGTCGGCGAAGGCCCGCGCGGAGAGCGAGGGCAGGACGGTCGTCGCCGTCGCGTGGGACGGGCAGGCGCGCGGCATCCTCGTCGTCGCCGACACCGTCAAGCCGACGAGCGCCGAGGCCGTGGCCGGGCTCAAGGCCCTCGGGCTCACGCCGATCCTGCTCACCGGCGACAACGAGGCGGTCGCCCGGCAGATCGCCGCCGAGGTCGGCATCGACGAGGTCGTCGCCGAGGTGCTGCCCCAGGACAAGGTCGACGTCGTCACGCGCCTCCAGGCGCAGGGGCGGACCGTCGCGATGGTCGGCGACGGCGTGAACGACGCACCGGCGCTCGCACAGGCCGACCTCGGGCTGGCCATGGGGACCGGGACCGACGTCGCGATCGAAGCGTCCGACATCACCCTCGTCCGGGGCGACCTCCGCTCCGCGGTCGACGCGATCCGCCTGTCCCGCAGGACGCTCGGCACCATCAAGGCCAACCTCTTCTGGGCCTTCGCGTACAACGTCGCCGCCATCCCGGTGGCCGCGCTCGGGATGCTCAACCCCATGCTCGCCGGTGCGGCGATGGCGTTCTCCAGCGTCTTCGTCGTCGGCAACAGCCTGCGGTTGCGCGCCTTCCAGACCACCACGGACCGATGACCGGAGGACCTGCCATGGAGCACACGGAGATCGAGCACACGGGCATCGAGCACACGGACGTGGCGCACCCGAGCAGCGACGCGCACCACCACGGATACATCAGCGAGAAGGACGCGTACCTCAAGCGGATGCGCCGCATCGAGGGTCAGGCGCGCGGGATCTCGAAGATGATCGACGAGGAGCAGTACTGCATCGACATCCTCACGCAGATCAGCGCACTCACCAGCGCCCTGCAGGTGGTGGCCGTCGGGCTGCTCGACGACCACCTCAAGCACTGCGTGCTCGACGCCGCCCGGCAGGGTGACGACGAGGCCGCCGCCGCGAAGATCAAGGAAGCCACGGACGCGATCCGCCGGCTCGTCCGGTCCTGACGGACTGCGCGATGATCGTCGACTCGGTCCACGGGGACCCGGACACCCTGCGGCTCGCGGGCGCGGTCGCACGCCTGTGGGAGCACCCGGCCGGCCGGGCGATCGCCGCCGCGGCGACCGCTGGCTCCCCCGCGTCCGGGCACGAGACGGGGGCTGACGGCGTCCCGATCGGCGCCGACCAGGTGCTCGGCGTCACGAGCACACCCGACGGGGCGTCCGGCGTCGTGCGGGTCGCCCACTCCGGCCTCGCTCTCGCAACCCGCGTGCTCGTCGGCTCACCGGGCTGGTTCGCCCAGGAGGGCGTCCTCCCCGACGACAGGCTGGCAGCGGCGTTCGAGGCGGCCGGGGCCACGGGCGCGACGGCGGTCCTCGCCGGATGGAACGGCGCCGTGCGCGGGCTCGTCGTGCTGCGCGACCGCCCCCGGACGGACCCGGCCGGCGGCGACGCCGTCGTGGCGCCGCCCCGGCACGAGGACTAGACCAGGCCGTTCTCGGTGAGCCAGTCGGTCGCGATCGTCGCCGCCGGCAGCTGCTCGTCGACGCTGCGGGTGTTGAGCTCCACGAGCCCCTCGGGGGTCATCGCGGCGCTCACCTCGTCGATGATCGCTGCGGCCTCCTCGTCGACGTCGTCGCTCGCCACCGGGACGACGTTCGACGCGAGGAACAGCCCGGCGGTGTCCTCGAGGGCGACGAGCCCGCTGCGCGCCAGCGACGGGTCAGCGGTGTAGATGATCGCGAGCTGGATGTCGCCGTCCTCGAGCGCCTTGACCGTGAGCGGGCCACCGCCGTCCTCGATCGGGGAGAACCCGACCTCGATGCCGTACTCGTCCTGGAGGCCCTTCGGCCCGTTCGGCCGCGTCTCGGCCTCGGAGTTCGCACCGAGCGTCAGCGGCGTCGTGACGTTCGCGAGGTCCGCGATCGTCTCCAGGTCCCACTCGTCGGCGAACTCCTGCGTGACGACGAACGCGTCCTGGTCGGACGCGGGCGACGGCTCGAGCACCCGCAGCCCCTCGGGCGTGGCGTCCTCGAGAGCGGGCAGCACCTCGTCGGGCAGGCGCGCCTCGGTGTCGGGGACCCAGTACTGCAGCAGCGGTCCGGTGTACTCCGGGAACAGGTCGATGGCGCCCGACTCGATCTCGGGCAGGTACGCCTCGCGCTGGCCGATGCGGAAGTCCCGCTCGACCTCGTACCCGCCGTTCTCGAGGGCCTGGGCGTAGATCTCGGCGATGATCTCGCTCGAGTAGTAGTCCTGGGAGCCGACGACGATCGGCGAGTCACCGTCGGAGGCCCCGGCGGCCGGGCTCTCCTCGGAGAGCGGGTCGCTCGACGAGCAGCCGGCGAGCGCGATCATGGCAGCGAGCGTGACGCCGGTCAGTGCGGTGCGGGAACGCTTCATGGGGTCCGTCCTTCGGGGTGGTGCGGCACCTGTGGGGCGCGGCTCGGGTCGGGTGCGGTCGTGGCGGATGCGGTCATGGTCGTGGCGAGGGCGGTGGGGTCCGGTGGGGTGGGGCGCGCCGCCCCGACGGGCGCGGCGGCCCGGGCGGCCCACCGCTGCAGGGCCGCGAGGACGACGTCGAGCAGCAGGGCGAGGGCTGCCACGAGGAGCGCACCGGCGAGCATCTGCGGGTAGTCGCGCGCCTTGAGGCCCGCGAAGAGGTACCGGCCGAGGCCGGCGTCGGCGACGTACGCGGCGAGGGTCGCGGTGGACACGACCTGGAGCGTCGCGGCGCGGATGCCACCGACGACGACGGGGGCCGCGAGCGGCAGCTCGACCTGTCGCACGATCTGCATCTCGCTCATCCCCACGGCCCGCGCGGAGTCCACGGTCACGGGGTCGACGGACTCGATCCCGGCGTAGGCCCCGGCGAGCAGCGACGGGATGGCGAGGACGACGAGGGCGATGAGGGGCGCCTCCAGCCCGATGCCGAGGCTCAGCCCGAGGAGGGTGAGCAGGCCGAGGGTCGGTACGGCCCGCGCCGCACCCGCGGTCGCCACGACGAACCCCCGCCCCCGCCCGGTGTGCCCGACGAGCACCCCGGCGGGGATCGCGACGACCGCCGCGACGAGCACCACCGCGCCGGTGATGGCCAGGTGCTCCCCGAGCCGCGTGAGGATGCCGCCCGGACCTGTGCGGTGCGCGGGGTCGGCGAGCCAGGCCAGGGCCTCGGCGAGCAGGCTCATGCGACCGCCGCCCTGCTCCGCCGCGCCCGGCGCGACGAGCGCCCGCTCGTCGCGCGCGTCCACGGCGTGAGCGCCCGGCCGGCGAGCACGCAGAGGCCGTCGAGGACGAGCGCGAGCGCGACGGTCACGACGATCCCCGTGGTCACCTCCGCGCCGATCCCGCGCTGGAACCCGTCGGTGAACAGCGTGCCGAGGCTCGAGATCCCGACGAGCGCGCCGATGGTCGCGAGGGCGACCGTGCTCACGGTGACGACGCGCACGCCGGAGAGCAGCACCGGCGTCGCGAGCGGCAGGTCGACGCGCCAGAACAGCGCCCGGCGCGAGTGACCGAGCGCCACGGCCGCCTGGCGCACCTGCGGGTCGACGGCGCCGAACGCGTCCGCCGCGGTCCGCACGAGGAGCGCGACGCCGTAGAGGGTCAGGGCGACGATCATCGTCTCCTCCGAGCGCAGCGGCAGCCCGAAGATCACGGGGACGATGATGAGCAGCGGCAGTGCGGGGACCGCGTAGAGCAGGCTCGCGGCGCTGAGCAGGACGCTGCCGGCCCGGGGCCGCAGGAAGGCCAACCGGCCGATCGGCACGGCGACGAGGATGCTCAGGACGATCGCGGGGACGGTGAGGACGAGGTGCGCCCACGTGAGCTCGGCGATGAGACCCCAGCTGTAGGACAGCCACGTCATGGACGCAGCACCCCCAGCGGCCGGCCCGTGGCGTCGACGACGACGCTGCGGCCGTCGATCTGCGTGGTCGACAGCTCGCGTTCCGCGCGGTCCGCGCCGACGAAGTCCCGGACGAAGTCGTCCGCGGGGTCCGCGAGGATCTCCGCCGGGGTGCCCGCCTGCGCGACGACGCCGCCGGTGCGCAGGACGACGACCTCGTCACCGAGCCGGAACGCCTCCTCGATGTCGTGGGTGACGAGCACGATCGTCTTGCCGAGCTCTGCCTGCAAGCGGGCCATCTCGTCCTGCAGCTCGCGCCGCACGATGGGGTCCACGGCGCCGAACGGCTCGTCCATGAGCAGGATGTCCGGGTTGGTCGCCAACGCACGCGCGACGCCGACGCGCTGCTGCTGGCCGCCCGAGAGCTGCGCGGGGTAGCGGTCGCCGAGCGAACGGTCGAGACCGACCCGGTCGAGGAGCTCGGCGGCCGCGAGCCGTGCCCGCCGCCGGGGCGTGCCCGAGAGCACCGGCACGGTGGCGACGTTGTCGAGGACCGTCCGGTGCGGGAGGAGCCCGCCGGCCTGCAGCACGTAGCCGATGGACCGGCGCAGGGCGACCTTGTCGAGCTCACGCACGTCGCGGTCGTCGATGAGCACGGCGCCGGAGGTGGGCTCGACCATGCGGTTGACCATCCGCAGCAGCGTCGTCTTGCCCGAGCCGGAGGACCCGACGAGCGCGACCGTCCGGTGGGAGGGGACCCGGTAGCTGAAGTCGGCGACGGCCACCGTCCCGTCGGGGTAGGTCTTCCCAGCAGCGCGGAACTCGATCACGTCGTCTCCTGCGTCGTCGGCGGATGCCGGGGCGCGCCCCGGCGCCGACCGGATGCCAGCGTTCCTACGCTAAGCGTCAGAACCGGTCCTCGCCCGGCGACTACGCTGCACCGATGACCCCGACCGACCCCCGGCGCCCCGGCAACGTGACGATGCGCGACGTGGCCCTCCGCGCGGGGGTCTCGACCAAGACGGTCTCGAACGTCCTCAACGGGTACGCGTACCTGCGTCCCGACACGCGCGCCCGGGTGGAGGCCGCCATCGCGGAGCTCGGCTACCAGGTGAACGTCGCGGCCCGGAACCTGCGCCAGGGGCGCACAGGGCTCATCGCCCTCGTCCTGCCGGAGCTGCGCCTGCCGTACTTCGCGGAGCTCGCGGACTCGGTCATCGTCGCGGCGGAGCGCTCCGGCCTGCGGGTGCTCGTGGAGCAGACGAACGCGCGGCGCGAGCGTGAGGTGGAGGTCCTGCGGGGCGCCCTGCGCCACGTCGTCGACGGCGTCATCCTCTCCCCGCTCGGTCTCGGCGCGCAGGACCGTGCACTGTTCGACGTCGACTTCCCGCTCGTCCTGCTCGGTGAGTCCGTGTTCGGGACGGGCGCCGACCACGTGACGATGGACAACGTCGACGGAGCGACGGCGGCCACGACCCACCTGCTCGAGACGGGTCGGCGGCGGATCGCCGTCGTCGGCGCGCGCCCGGGCGAGGAGATGGGCTCCGGGACGCTCCGGTTGCGTGGCTACCGGAAGGCGCTCGACGCCGCGGGCGTCGCGTTCGACCCCGAGCTCGTCGTCGCGGCCTCGCCGTGGCACCGGTCGACGGGCGAGCAGGGTCTGCACCGGCTGCTCGACTCGGGGACGACGTTCGACGCGGTCTTCACCTTCAACGACGCGCTGGCCCACGGCGCGCTCCACGCCCTGCACACCCGGCGGATCTCGGTGCCGGAGCAGGTCGCGGTCGTCGGGTTCGACGACGTCGAGGAGTCTGCGTACTCCACCCCGACCCTCACGTCCGTGGCGCCGGGCCGGCAGGAGATCGCCGACGCGGCGGTCCGGCTGCTCGTCGAGCACGGTCAGCGGGCGAGCGACGCCGAGCCGCAGCTCGTCGTCGCGCCGTACACGCTCCACATCCGGGAGTCGTCCGCCCCGGTCGACGGGTGATCCTCGACCGCTGACCAGTCCGCGGGTGGTCGTTGACCACCTCCCCGTGCGACTGTATGTTCTTCTACATCGTTGTTCTACGACGATGTACTACCGCGGCAACGATGCCGCGCCCCGTGTCGACGAAGACCTGAGGAGCCGCCGTGCACGCCAGCCACGCGACGTCGACGAGCACGGCAGCCCCGGCCCTGTCCCTCGCACCCGCTCTCCCTGCCAGCCGCGCCGAGACCCCGCCGATGGGCTGGAACAGCTGGGACTGCTACGGCACCACCGTGACCGAGGCGGAGGTGCTCGCCAACGCCGAGGTCATGCGCGACCGCCTCCTCGCGCACGGCTGGGACACCGTCGTCGTCGACATCGCCTGGTACGACCCCACTGCGCGCTCCCACGGGTACAACACCGGTGCACCCCTCGTGCTCGACGCATACGGCCGCCAGCTCCCCGCGCCCAACCGCTTCCCCTCGTCCGCCGACGGCACCGGGTTCACCGCCCTCGCCGAGGCCGTGCACGCGATGGGCCTGAAGTTCGGCGTGCACGTCATGCGTGGCATCCCACGGATCGCCGTCGAGCAGGACCTGCCGATCCTCGGCACGCAGTGGACCGCGAGCCAGGTCGCCGACCACGAGCACGTCTGTGCGTGGAACCCCGACAACCTCGGACTCGACCACGACCACCCCGGCGCGCAGGCGTACTACGACTCCCAGGTCGCGCAGCTCGCCGCCTGGGGCGTCGACTTCATCAAGGCCGACGACATGCAGGCGCCCTACTACGACCGCGACATCGCTGCGTACGCCCTCGCGATCGCCCGCAGCGGGCGCGACATCACCCTGTCGCTGTCCCCCGGCACGCACCTGTCCACCCACCACGAGCCGCACCTGCGCGAGCACGCCCAGATGTGGCGCATCTCCGACGACCTGTGGGACCGGTGGGAGGACGTGCACGCGCAGTTCGCCCGCCTCGCCCGCTGGGCGCCCTTCCAGCGCAGCGGGGGCTGGGCCGACGCCGACATGCTCCCGCTCGGCCGCATCGGCCTGCGGGCCGAGCGCGGCGAGCCGCGCGCGAGCCGGCTCACCCACGCCGAGCAGCAGACGCTCCTCACCCTGTGGAGCATGGCGCGGTCCCCGCTCATGATGGGCGGCGACCTCCCCACGAGCAGCGAGGAGACCCTCCAGCTGCTGGCCACCCCGGCCCTGCGGGAGGTCCTCGACACGAGCACCGACGGCCGCGAGATCGTCCGTGAGCCGGTCGAGGGCGGGGAGCTCATCTTCTGGACGGCCAGGTCCGGACAGCGACGCTACGTCGCGATCTTCTGGACGGGCGACGAGCCCCGAGCCACCCGCGTGCGGCTCACCTCCGTCGTCGGGCACGACGCCGCGCCGGGCACGTGGCTCACGACGGACCTGTGGCAGCCGGGCACGCCCGCCGATCCGCTCGACGGATCCGGCCACCTCGACGTCGACGTCCCCGCGCACGGCGTGCGCTGGTTCGCGCTCGACCCGGAACACACCGCGCCTCACCTGACCTGAATCCCGCACACCTCACCCCCCGTGGAGACATGACCATGCAGAACGCACGCGTATCGATCGACCCGAACTTCGTCGTCGCCCCCGTCAACCGCCGACTCTTCGGGTCGTTCGTCGAGCACATGGGCCGCTGCGTCTACACGGGCATCTACGAGCCCGGCCACGAGACCGCCGACGAGGACGGCTTCCGCGGCGACGTCCTCGACCTCGTCCGCGAGCTCGGTGTGACCACGGTGCGCTACCCCGGCGGCAACTTCGTGTCCGGGTACAAGTGGGAGGACGGCGTCGGACCGTTCTCGGAGCGACCCACCCGCCTCGACTACGCCTGGCGGACCATCGAGACCAACGCGTTCGGTCTCAACGAGTTCATGCGGTGGACCGCCAAGGCCGGCATCGAGCCGATGATGGCCATGAACCTCGGCACCCGTGGCATCGCCGAGGCGCTCGAGCTCCTCGAGTACTCCAACCACCCGAGCGGCACGGCCCTCTCCGACCTCCGCATCAGCCACGGCGCGGTCGAGCCCCACAACATCCGCGTGTGGTGCCTCGGCAACGAGATGGACGGCCCGTGGCAGCTCGGCCACAAGACGGCCGACGAGTACGGCCGCCTGGCCGCCGAGACCGCCCGCGCGATGCGCCAGTTCGACAACACCCTCGAGCTCGTCGCGTGCGGCAGCTCCGGTCGCGGCATGGCGACCTTCGGCGAGTGGGAGGCCACCGTCCTCGAGCACACCTACGAGCTCGTCGACTACATCTCCGCGCACGCCTACTACCAGCTGCGCGACGGGGACCACGCGAGCTTCCTCGCGTCGGCCGTCGACATGGACCGCTTCATCGAGCAGGTCGCCGTCACCGCCGACCACGTCGGGGCGCGCCTGAAGTCGGACAAGAAGATCAACATCTCGTTCGACGAGTGGAACGTCTGGTACATGGGCGAGGCGCCCACCGACAGCGCACCGAGCGACTGGCAGGTGCTCCCCCGCACGAGCGAGGACGCCTACACCGTGCTCGACGCCGTCGTCGTCGGCTCCCTGCTCATCACGCTGCTGCGCCACTCGGACCGCGTCACCGCGGCGTCCCAGGCCCAGCTCGTCAACACGATCTCCTCGATCCGCACCGAGCCGGACGGCCCGGCCTGGCGCCAGTCGATCTTCCACCCGTTCTCCCTCATGTCCCAGCACGCCAAGGGCGAGGTCCTCGACCTGCGCCTCCAGGCACCGACCATCACCACCAAGACGTACGGCGAGGTCAGCGCCCTCGACTCCGTCGCGACCTACGACGCCGAGACCGGGCAGATCTCCCTCTTCGTCGTCAACCGTGACCACGAGTCGCCCGTGAGCATCACGGCGAGCCTCGCCGGGTTCGGCGACGTCGAGCTCGCCGAGGCCCTCGTCATCGCCGACGACGACCTCATGGCCGCCAACACGCAGGACGCCCCGGACCGCGTGGTGCCGAAGGCTCACCCGTCGGCCGCGGTCGCTGACGGCACCCTCTCGGTGGAGCTGCCCCCGGCGTCGTGGAGCATGGTCCGCGTCCAGGTGCGCTGACGCAGGACGGCGGAACGCAGGGCGTCGGAGGGCAGGGCGTCGTCGCGGCTCAGGCCGCGGCGGCGCTCTGACGCGGTCGCGAGCGCCGAGCTTGCGCAGCACCTCCGAGCCGCCGTCTGCCACTGCGCCCGAGGGTGCGAGGGAAGTTCTACAGTTGTGCACTCAACGCGGAGCCGTACTCGATTCCGGCCACGCCATCGGTTAGCCATACGTGCTGCGATAAGCCTCGATCGCCGGCACCGAACCGAATAGGGTTCGCTTCCCGCCTTCGTCCAAGATCTCAAGCGCGACCCCCAGCTCCCCGTAGTTGAAAAGGTTGAACTGCACAGCTTCGCCTCCCTCGGTGATTGCCTCTGAAGAAACCGAATCGCCGGGAGCAGGGACGACAGCGCCGCCGATCTTTCCGGCACGGACCATCGAACCTTCGAAGTTGCAGCCGGTGATCTCGGCCAGCTCCTCTGCGGTTACCTCGCGCACAGGCTCGCACCGGTTGTCAGGGTCTCCCTGGGCAATCAGAGGAGGAGAGGGCGAAGGCGTCTCCTCGGCGCAGGCAGTACACGCCAGTGAGAGCAGGGCCGCAATTAGCAGCAGGGGGCGCGCTTTACGATTTCTCATGATCAGTGCAACTGCCTAGCAGAGGTAATCAAAGCGACGAGAGATCTCACATCCGACGCGGGCGGTAGGCGCGCAAATCCGTGCTGCGACTCGCATTACGCTGCCTGCATCCTGGCTGGGACGTGACGGCTAAAGTTGAACGCATGCGCCACTGAGGTACGTTTCTCGTGCCTGTTTCTCGGCGGAGATTCGTGACGATGACCCGCAACTTACCAGGTTTGCTGTGTCTCGACTAGAGATGACTGATTAAGGTATTGCGCGACGAAGAGCGCGAGAACCGCAGCAACGCCGCCCCGCCGCCAGCATGCGGCGACCCGGCGCAGGACGGTGCGGACGGAGGTGGGCTCGGGTGCGGTGGTCACGGGCCCATCGCGCCGGTCCCGCTGTGCCATCCACCTCAGTCGCACGACGGATCTCCGACCCCGTCCCAAGGAGCACGGGGGCCGGGGTGGTCGCCCGGGGTCGACGGGTTCCGTGCGGACCACCGGGACGTCGCCGAGGCGCTCGTGTGCCCCGTCAGCGTCGCACCCATCATGTACGCGCCGCGAACGGTCTGAAAGACTCCCCCCATGGACGACCCGCACGACCTCTCCGTGACACCCGACCACATGCGTCGGGCGTTCGGCATGCTCACCGCGTACGTCCTGCTGCCCGAGTCCAGTCACGAGTTCTCGGAGGAGTTCGTCGAGCTCGGCCTCTCCGACCGGGTGAGCACCCTTGTCGCCGGCCGGCGCCTGTGGCACATCATCGCGGCCGACGCGGCACGCAACGGCGCCTACGACGGGTCCGTCGAGGCCGCGATCCGCGCGAGCGCACGCATGGCGGACATCGAGTTCCAGCTCCTGCCGGGCGCTCTCGCGCTCGCCCACGACCTCGACGCGACCCTCGCGAGCGCGGCCGTCACGATCCCCCTGGGCATCGTCCACCAGATCGCGACGAAGGCGACACGGTCCCTGGACGCGCTCGCGTACTTCCTCCGCGCGGCGAGCATCGTCCTGCACAGTGACGCCGAGCAGCGTGAGGTGAGCGTCGACGCGCTCCTCGCGGGCATCGGCCGCGCGCTGGCCGAGGCGTAGCAGGAGGCCTCGCGCGCGTCAGCGGAACCGGCGTCCCTCGTCGCGCCGGTACGCCCAGACGGTGAGCGCCGCGAACAGCACCGTCCAGCCGAGCAGCACCGGGACCGCGAGCGGGTAGATCTCCTCGCCCGTGAGCACGCCGACGAGGATGTCCCGGCCCGCGCGCGTCGGGGTGGCCTGGGAGAGCGTCGCGAGCCAGTCGGGGAAGAACATCGGCGGCATGAACAGCCCGCCCGCGAACGCGAGGGGGAAGAGCACGACCTGCACCACCGCGAGCGCCGCCTTCGCCGTGAGGGAGTAGCCGATCCCGATGCCGAGGAGCACGAACGGCACGGACACGGCGAGGATGACGGCGGCACCGCCGAGGAGCTGGCCGGTGGTGACCGCGGCGTCGGTGAACAGCCACGCGATGAGGACGAGCGGCACGAGGGCCAGCAGGGAGAAGATCGCCCCGTTGAGCACGCGCGCGGCCATCCGCGGTGCCGGTCCGGCGGGCAGGGTCCGCACGTAGGGGTCGAACGGCAGCGCCCGGTCCTCGGAGATGCCGGCGCCGTGCGTGAAGAGGCTCGCGGAGCACACGGCGAACAGCCCGAGGGACGCCACCGCCATGGTCGCCATGACCGGGTCGCCCGCGACGGCCTCCTGCGGGACGACGAAGAAGAACATCGCGAGCGCCGGGAACACGAGGTTGCCGATGACGGCGATGGGGACGCGGACGGTCTCGAGGAACTGGTACTTCAGGTGCAGCCAGGTGAGCCGGGTGAGGGACTGCGCGCGCGGGGTCGCGCGTCCTGTGCCGGCGCTCGCGCCGGGTGACGTCGTGGTCATCGTCCTGCTCCGTCCGTGCTGGTCCTGGGCGCGAACCGCGGGGCCGGGCCCGTGGCCTCGGCGTCGACCATCTGGCCGAACGCCTCCTCGAGGGTGGCGCCGCGCACCTCGAGGCCGTGGAAGTCGATCCCGGACAGCACGAGCTGCCGGACGAGCCCGTCCGCGTCGGCGGTGAGCAGCTCGTACCGGTCGCCCTCGCGAGTGGTCTGCACGACGCCGGGCAGCGTCGTCGGCCCGTCCGACCCGGCGAGCGGTCCGGCGTCCAGCACGGCGCTGGTGTGCAGGACGACGCGCCGCAGCGCGACCTGCTCGAGGATGTGCTCCATCGAGTCGTCGGCCTTGACGACCCCGCGGTCGATGACGACGACGCGCTGCGCGAGCGCCTGCACCTCCTCGAGGTAGTGGCTCGTGAGCAGCACGGTGCCGCCCTGCGCGTGGTACTCGCGGATGGCGTCCCAGAGTGCCTGGCGCGCCGAGACGTCGAGGCCGGTCGTGGGCTCGTCGAGGAGCACGACGCTGGGGCGGCCGACGAGGGCGAGCGCGACGGCGAGGCGTCGTTTCTGCCCGCCGGACATCCCGCCGGTCTGCCGGCCGGCGAGGTCGCCGAGGCCGAACTGCTCGAGGAGCTCGCCCGTCGGGACGGGGTCGGGGTAGTGCCCGCCGATGAAGTCGACGACCTCCCGCACCTTGAGGGTGGAGGGCAGGCCGGTCTCCTGGGGCGTGAGGCCGAGGACGGTCCTGGCCGCGGCGTCGCGCGGGTCCCTGCCTGCGAGGCGCACCGTCCCGGAGTCGGGCTTGCGCTGCCCGCACACGAGGGACAGGAGGGTCGACTTCCCGGCACCGTTGGGTCCGAGGAGCCCGACGAGCTCACCCGCGCCCACCTCGAGCGAGACGTCGTCGAGCGCGACGACGTCGGAGAAGCGGCGGGTGACGCCCGCCACGGACACGATGCTCATCCTGCTGCCCCCTTGAGGAGTTCTCTCAGCGACTCGGTGTAGTCCTCGAACGCCCGCCGCCCACGGGCCGTGAGCTCGATGTACGTCGCGGGCTTGCGGCCCTCGTGCGTCTTGGTGACGGCGACGTACCCAGCGTCCTCGAGCTTGCGCAGGTGCGTCGAGAAGTTTCCCGCGGTCATGTCGAGGAGCTCCTGGAGGCGCGGGAAGGCGATGCGGTCGCCGGGAGCCAGAGCCGCGAGGGTCGCGACGACGCGCAACCGCGCCTGGGCGTGGATGACGGGGTCGAGCTCGGTCTCCGTCATGCCTGCCTCGCGGCACGCCGGCCGTGGACGTGCTCGACGACGGCACCGACGAGGAACCCGCCGCCGCCCAGGAGCGCCATGACGAGGTAGGTGTAGGGCAGGCCCGCGTAGAGCGAGACGGCCGCGACGAGGATGATCCAGATGCCGAGCGCGTACTGGCGCGGCTCCTGCCAGAACGTCCCGCCCGCCATGTAGAGGATGCCGACGATGAGGCAGGCGACGGCGTTGGACGCGAGGGCGACGACCTCGTCGCTCGCCCCGGCGGACTCGAGCCCGCCGATGATGAGGCCACCGCCCAGGAAGCCGATGAACCAGCTCCACCCGTACATCGCGCCGAGCCTGGCGGAGACGCCCTGGATGCCCGCGGTGGCCCGCATGCTGTAGACGATCGTGGCGATGACGGCGACGGTGAGGGCGCCGCCGAACACGGCGAACGCCCACGGGGCGGGGGTCGTGGCGCCACCGTCGATGGGCCGCCCTCCCGGCAGGGACCCCTCGGCCGTGAGGTACAGCGCGAGATACCCGACGAGCCACGCGCACCCCCACATCGCGAAGAAGATGCGGCCGTCAGGGTCGGTCGCGCGGACCTTCGCCGTCTGCGCCTCGATGAGGCGCAGGCTCTCGGCGGGGTCGAGCCGCTCGTCGGCGGTCGCGGGCGGCAGCACCTCGTGCCCGGGCCGGGCTGTCCGGTGGTCCTTCTCGGCGTCGTTCATCGTGCCTCCTCGTCAGAGTGCTTTGCGTTGCAAACTAGTCTGCGAGCATGCCACGGTCCTCCCACCTCCACAACCCCGGGCGCACGTGTCTGCTCCGAGGGCGGGCAGGTCGTCCGGCGGCGGGCCCGGTGGGAGGTTCTCAGGGGGCGTCGTTAGGGTGGTCCCCGTGACGACCTCCCTCGCGCTCCCCACCTCCACCCCGCGCGCGCGCCAGCGCCTCATGCTGCCGGTCATCGCGCTGCTCGCCGGTCTCGCGGCCCTGCTCGCGACCCCGGCCAGCGCCCACGACTCGCTCGTGAGCAGCGACCCCGCGGACGGCGCGCAGCTCACGGCGGCACCGGCAGCCGTGACCCTCACCTTCAGCGCGAACCTCCAGGCGCTCGGCGGCCTCGTCGTCGTCACCGACAGCGCCGGCACCCAGGTGGCCGCCGGGGAGCCCGCCGTCGACGGCACGACCTCGTCGCTCCCCCTGCCCACCGACCTGCCGAACGACACGTACACCGTGGCGTGGCGCGCGGTGTCCTCGGACGGTCACCCCATCGAAGGCACGTTCACCTACACGGTCGCTGCACCGGTCGGCCCCGTGGAGCCGTCCCTCGGGCCGGACGAGGGAGCGGACGAGGAGCCGGGGGAGATGACGACGCAGGAGGCCCCGACGCAGGAGGACGCCGCCACCGAGGACGACTCGAGCGCCCCGGCCGAGGCCGAAACCGACGACGACTCGCCCGGTCTCCCCTGGCCCGGCATCCTCGTCGGCGCGCTCCTCGGCATCGTCGCCGGCACCGTGCTCGTCGTGCGGGCGAAGAAGCGAGCACCGAAGGAATGAGCATGACGGGCGACGTCGTCGGCGACGGTCCCGAGCTCTCGGCAGCGGCCGCCGCCCGCCGCGAGCGCTGGCGGACCGGCGCCGAGATCTGGATCGTCCTCGGCCTCAGCCTCGGCGCGTCGGGCGTCTACGCCGTCGTCAACATCATCGCCCGCCTCACCGCCGAGACCGCCCTGCGGGACCAGTCGGCGACCCTCAACACCGCCCAGTCCCCGCGCCCCTACCTCGACCTCACGTACCAGCTGCTGTCGATCGGCTTCGGCCTCGTGCCCGTCGCGCTCGCGCTCTACCTGCTCTCCGCCCGGGGCGGCGGAGTCCTGCGCCGGATCGGGCTCGACGCCCGCAGCCCGCTCCGGGACACCGGTGTCGGCATCGGGCTCGCAGCCGTCGTCGGGATCCCGGGTCTCGCGTTCTACGTCGCCGGCCGGGCGATGGGCATCACGGTCGACGTCCAGCCCGCCAACCTCGACCCGTACTGGTGGGCGGTCCCCGTCCTCGTCCTCGCGGCACTCGAGAACGGGCTCGTCGAGGAGATCATCGTCGTCGCCTACCTCACCGAACGCCTCGAGGACCTGCGCTGGGGTCCGGTGAAGATCATCGTCACGAGCGCCCTCATCCGCGGCTCGTACCACCTCTACCAGGGCATCGGGCCGTTCTTCGGCAACGTCGCCATGGGCGTGCTGTTCGCCTGGTTCTACCAGTCGCGGTGGGGCAGGCGGCGCGTGCTACCGCTCGTCATCGCGCACACGGTGCTCGACGTCGTCGCGTTCGTCGGGTACCAGTTCCTCCCGGACTCCTGGCTCCGCGCCCTCGGCATCGGCTGACAGGCGGGGGCGCTCGGGCGCGTCGTCGATGTGGATGACGCCGCCCTTGCGACGTTTGGCCTCCTCGCGCGCGGCCGTCTTCGCCGCGGCACGCTCAGCCGACATCCGCTGGCTGTCCTCGCGCCGCGCGACGATCGCGTCGAGCACCGGGCTCTGCCCGGCCAGTGCGCGGTCGAGGTCCTGCGCGACCGACCGCACCGAGAACGCCGAGACGAGGTGGATGGACCCCGTGACGAAGGCGTAGACCGCGAACACGAGGGTCGTCACCTCGAGCATCCCGGTGATGTCCCCCGACCGGGTCACGAGGAGGAACCCGAACAGCGTCGACACGAGCCCGAACGTCAGCAGCCACGGCCACGCGAGGTCCCGGTTGCGGACGAGCGTCGCGGCCCCGATGACGGACTGGACCCCGAGGACGAGGGCCCACACGACGAGCAGGTAGAACAGCGTCGTCGGGGTGAGCGACGGCCACAGGACGATGAGCACCGCGAACACCACGTCGGTGATGCCCTGGACGAGCCACCAGCGCCACCCGGTCTCCTGGCGGCTGGCCAGGCCCTGGAACGCGCCGATGAGACCGTCGGCCAGCAGGAAGGCGGCGAAGACGTACTGCACCCTGCCCATCTCGGACAGCGGCTCGATCATGAGGAGCAGACCCAGCGCGATGAGGACGAGCCCGCGCAGGAGCGGCAGCCACCACGTGGGACGCACCGCCCGGGCGATGCTCGTCGGCGGTTCTGCGTCCCGTCGGTCGGTGCGGGATGCGGAGGTCTTGCGTGCCATGGTCCACCTCGTGAGGACAAGCTCAGTGTGCGGGGCGGGCGCATCTCCCCGAGCGTCCATCGTAGGACCGGGCGTAGGCTCGTGCCCGCCGCCAGAACGCCCGCCCGCCCGGAGAATCCGAGGACATCGACCGTGCCTGATGACCGCACCGCCCTCGACGCGACCGCCCTCGGCGAGCGCCTGCGCACCATGAGCGCGGTCCTCTTCGACCTCGACGGCGTGCTCACCCCGACCGCGGACGTCCACATGCACGCCTGGTCGCGACTGTTCACGCCGTACCTCGAGTCGCACGGGGCCGCCGGGTACACGGATGCCGACTACTTCACCTACATCGACGGGCGCCCCCGGTACGAGGGGGTCCGGGCACTCCTGACGTCCCGCGGGATCGAGCTGCCCGAGGGCCTGCCGACGGACCCGCCGGAGGCTGACACCGTCTGCGGCCTGGGCAACCGCAAGAACGCCGTCTTCACCACCGTGCTCGCCGAGGACGGTGTCACCCCGTACCCCGGGTCCGTCGACCTCCTCGACGCCGTGACCCGCCTGGGCCTCGCTGTCGCCGTCGTCTCGAGCTCCCGCAACGCCGTGCCGGTGCTGGAGGCCGCGGGCCTGCGGGACCGGTTCGACGTCGTCGTCGACGGGGTCCTCGCCGCACGCGAGGGGATCGCCGGGAAGCCGGCTCCCGACACGTACGTGCACGCCGGAGCCCTCCTCGGGCACACGCCCGACCGGTGCGTCGTCGTCGAGGACGCGCAGTCCGGTGTCCGCGCCGGCCGGGCCGGCGACTTCGGGCTCGTCGTCGGGGTGGACCGCGGCGTGGGCGCCCAGGCGCTGCTCGACGACGGCGCGGACGGTGTCGTCACGGACCTCGCCGAGCTCGTCCCCGCGCTCACCGCGCAGGACCCGACACCCGCAGGAACCACCGAGGACAGCCCATGAGAAGGATCGTGTCCGACCCCCTCGACCGCACCCGCTTCCCCATCGACGAGTGGGCGCTCGTCGAGACCATCATCGACCCCAGCGACGCCGGGACCACCGAGACGCTGTTCACCACGGCCAACGGCTACCTCGGGGTGCGCGGCAACGTCGAGGAGGGTCGCAGCGGACACACCCACGGCACGTTCGTCAACGGGTTCCACGAGACCTGGAAGATCCGTCACGCCGAGGAGGCCTTCGGGTTCGCGAAGGTCGGACAGACCATCGTCAACGCGCCGGACGCCAAGGTCATCCGCCTCTACGTCGACGACGAGCCGCTCGTCCTCACCCAGGCGGACATCATCAGCTACGAGCGGCGGCTCGACTTCACCACCGGGGTCCTGTCCCGCCGGGTCGAGTGGCGCACGCCGTCGGGCAAGCGCATCCTCATCCGCTCGCGGCGCATGGTCTCGTTCGTCGACCGGCACGTCGCCGTCATCGACTACGAGGTCACCCCGCTCGACTCGGACGCGTCGATCGTCATCTCCAGCCAGATCCTCAACCGGCAGGACGGCCAGGACGAGTACACCTCGGGGGCGCCGGCGAGCGTCACCACCGCGGACCCCCGCAAGGCCGAACGCCTCGCGGACCGCGTGCTCCTGCCCCGCTTCCAGCACGCCGCGGACGGCCGGTACCTCCTGGGCTACCAGTGCGCCAACTCGAAGATGACGATCATCGCGGGGGCCCAGCACACCCTGCAGACGGAGAACCGCTTCTTCGAGACGTCGCACATCGAGAACGACCTCGCGAAGCACGTCTACACGATCCAGGGCCGCGCCGGCGTGCCCATCCGGCTCGTCAAGACGCTGAGCTATCACACGTCGCGCGGTGTCCCGGCGCGGGAGCTGAGCGACCGGTGCAACCGGACGCTCGACCGGGTGGGTGCAGGCGACGTCGAGGACCTCTTCGACGCGCAGGTCGCGTGGCTGGCCGACTACTGGGCCCGCACCGACGTCGAGGTCCACGCCCACCCCGCGATCCAGCAGGCCACCCGGTGGAACCTCTTCCAGCTCGCCCAAGCGACGGCGCGCACGGACGGCAGCGGCATCGCCGCGAAGGGTGTCTCCGGGAGCGGGTACGGCGGACACTACTTCTGGGACACGGAGATCTACGTCCTGCCCGTGCTGACGTACACGTCGCCCCTCGTCGCCCGCAACGCCCTGCGCTTTCGGCAGAAGATGCTCGGCGCTGCGCGGGACCGGGCGACGGAGCTCAACCAGCTCGGCGCGCTGTTCCCGTGGCGCACCATCAACGGTCTCGAGTCGTCCGCGTACTTCGCGGCCAGCACCGCCCAGTACCACATCGACGCGGACATCGCCTTCGCGCTCGCCCAGTACATGCGGGCCACGGGCGACGTCGAGTTCCTCGCCAGCGGCGCGATCGACATCTTCGTCGAGACGGCCCGCATGTGGGCCGACCTCGGCTTCTGGCGTGGCAACGGCGATCCCACGTTCCACATCCACGGCGTGACCGGTCCGGACGAGTACACCACCGTGGTCAACGACAACCTCTACACGAACGTCATGGCGCGCGCGAACCTGCGCACGGCGGCGGCGTCCGTCGAGTACCTGTGGCGGACGGACCGCGCCGCCTGGGAACGCATGACCACGCGGCTCAACCTCGACGACCTCGAGCTCCTCGAGTGGACGCGCGCGGCCGACAACATGCACATCCCCTACGACGAGACCCTCGGCATCCACCCCCAGGACGCGCAGTTCCTCGAGAAGGAACGGTGGGACCTCGAGCAGACACCCGACAGCCTCAAGCCGCTGCTGCTGCACTTCCACCCCCTGGTGATCTACCGGTTCCAGGTGCTCAAGCAGGCCGACGTCGTGCTGGCGCTCCTGCTCCAGGGAGACCAGTTCACGGCCGAGCAGAAGCGCGCCGACTTCGACTACTACGACCCGTTGACGACCGGGGACTCGACGCTCTCCGCCGTCGTGCAGTCGATCATCGCCGCGGAGATCGGGTACCAGGACCTCGCGATCCCGTACTTCCTGGAAGGTCTGTTCGTCGACCTCGCGAACCTTCACAACAACACCCCCGACGGTGTGCACGTGGCGTCGGCGGGCGGCATCTGGAGCGCCCTCGTCATGGGCTTCGGGGGCATGCGCGACCACAACGGCGTGTTCTCGTTCGACCCACGCCTGCCTGACGCCTGGACGGGGCTGACCTTCCGCATCACCCTGCGACGCACCCGGGTGCGCGTCGACCTGCGCCAGCACGAGATGGTGTTCACCGTCGAGGTCGGGGACACCGCGACCGTCGTCGTGCGCGGCGAGGAGGTGACCGTGACCTCCGGGACCCCGGTGACCGTCCCGCTCGCCGGACAGGGGCACCACCTGCTCGGCTCGCCCAGCGCGCGAGCGATGGACGGGATCCGCCGGCCCGACGGCTCCTTCATGACGGCCTCGCTGCCCACCCTCGCGCTCGACAACGATCCCGAGCACGCCGAGCACGCGTAGGAGAGGGAGACCCGGACCGCGCCGCAACGAATAACCTCCCCCGGGCGCATCCTCCCGGAATAGACTTCAGAGCATGCCGACCTCACCTCGCCGCCCCCCGGTGGCGCACGACGTCGGCTCCTTCCACCCCGTCGACGAGCACCGGGACGCGGCCGCCGCGGCCCGGAACGACGACACGGACCAGCCCGTGCTCGTCATCGACACCCCGATGAGCCACGTCCGCCAGCCGCGCGACCTCCTCGCGCTCGTGCTCACCGCCGTCGGCGCTGCGATGGTGCTCGTCCTCGCCGTCTACGCGCACGGCACCACCGAGGGCGTGCAGGCGGACGTCCGCAACTTCTCGTCCGTCCTCGCCCGCGTGCTGTTCCTGCCCGTCGCCCTCCTCGAGGGTCTCGTCACGCTCGTCGTGCCGGTCGCCGTCCTCACCGAGATCGCGATCCGACGCATGGGTCGCCAGGTCGTCGAGTGCATCGCCGCCCTCATGCTCGGCCTCGCGCTCTCCGCCGTCACCGAGTGGGCGCTGCTGACCTTCGCGACCCCCGACCTCATCCAGGGCATGTCCGTACCCCTGCGCGGCGTCTACACGCTGACGATCCCCGGGTACGTCGCCGGGATCGCCGGACTGCTCACCGCCGCCGGCCCCCGCACCCGCCGCCGGACCGTCGCGTTCTCCTGGAACCTCCTGTGGGTGTCCCTCGGCATCGTCCTCGTCATCGGTCAGGTGTCCCTGGCCGGGGTGCTGCTCACCCTCCTCCTCGGACGGCTCGCCGGGCTCGCTGTCCGCTACGCGGCGGGAGTCACGAGCGAGCGCGCCTACGGGGACGACCTCGTCGCCGGCGTCCGGCGCGCCGGGTTCCACCCCACGGCGCTCGTGCGCGTGCGGGACGTCGCGGACGCACCTCTGAGCGGGGACGCCCCGGGACCCACCGGCGACCCCACCGGTGACCCCTCCCGCGACCTCGGCACCGACCCGTCCGCCGTCGCCATCACCCGCTACTCCGACAACCGCGTCTACGCCCTCACGCAGGAGGACGGCCCACGCCTCGACGTCGTCGTCCTCGACGGCGACCGCCAGGTCATCGGTTTCCTCACCCGCCTGTGGCGGTCCCTGCGGATGCGCGGGATCGACGGGCGGTCGGCCATCTCGCTGCGCGCCGTCGCCGAGCGCGCCGCCCTTCTCGCCTACGCGGCCCGCGCTGCCGGAGTCCGCTCCCCGGAGCTCGTCGGCATGGCGGAGGCCAGCGACTCGATGCTCCTCATCCAGGAGCACACCGTCGGCACCGTCCCCCTGCGGGACCTGCCGACCGAGCAGATCACCGACGCCGTGCTGCGGGACGCGTGGTGCCAGCTCGAGCTCGCCCACGGCGCCGGCCTCGCGCACCGCGCCCTGACCGCGGACGTCCTCCTCGTGGGGACCGGGCCCGACGGCGCGCCCCAGGTGTGGCTCACCGGCTGGGAGTCGGGCGACGTCGCGTCCTCGACCCTCGCCCGCCGCGTCGACCGGTCACAGCTCATCGCCCTGCTCGCCCTGCGGGTCGGCGCCGAGCGTGCCGTCGCGTCCGCCGCCGCCGTCCTGCCCGAGGAGGACATCGCGGCGCTCGGCCCGCTCCTGCAGACCGTCGCCCTGCCCGCCAGCACCCGCGAGGAGGTCGGCCGGCACAAGGAGGTGTTCGCCGAGCTCCGCACCGCTCTCCTCGCCCGGATGCCCCAGGCCGACGTCGAGCCCGTCAACCTCGTGCGCTTCGGCGCCCGGACGATCATCACGCTCGCGATCACGATCGTCGCCGTCGTCGTCGTCGTCACCACCGTGAACTTCGACCAGATCGCCCGGGCGGTCGCCGAGGCCCAGCCGTGGTGGGCCCTCGTCGCGTTCGCCCTCGGACTCCTCACGTGGGTGGGGGGCGCGGTGACGCTCGTCGCGTTCTCCCCCGTGCGCCTGGCCCTCGTCCGCGTCACTCTCGTGCAGGCCGCCGCGTCGTTCGTCGCCCTCGCCGCACCCGCCGGGATCGGTCCAGCGGCGCTCAACCTGCGGATGCTCACCCGACGGGGCGTGTCCACGTCCCTCGCCGTCGCGACGGTCGCGCTCGTCCAGGTGTCCCAGCTCGTCGTGACGATCATCCTCGTCGTGGTGCTGTCGGTCGTCACCGACAACGGCGGGGCGCTGCGCAGCCTCCCCTCCGCCACCGTGTTCTCGGCCCTGGCGATCCTCGCTGCCGTCGCCGCCGTCGCGTTCCTCGTGCCCGCCGTCCGCCGCTGGCTGCACACGAAGATCGAGCCGATCGTCCAGCAGCTGTGGCCGAGGTTGTCCGAGATGCTCGGAAACCCGGGGCGGATGGCGCTCGGGCTCGTCGGCAACGCCGTCATGACCCTCGGTTACGTCTTCGCGTTCGACGCCGCGCTCGCTGCGTTCGGCCGGGAGGTCAACCTCATCGACGTGGCTGTCGTGTACCTCATCGGCAACACGGTGGGTTCGTTGGCCCCCACCCCGGGTGGTCTGGGAGCGATCGAGCTCGCGCTCGTCACCGGGCTCACGACCACGGCCAGCGTCTCCGCACCCATCGCGACGTCTGCCGTCGTGCTGTTCCGGGTGGTCACCTACTGGGCGCGCATCCCGCTCGGCTGGGTCGCGATGCGCTACCTGCAGAAGAAGGGCGACCTCTAGCGGGTCGCTGTCCGGCCCGGCGACCTCGGGGCGGAAGATACGGAGGCGTCTCACCCGCACAAGGTGAGACGCCTCCGCACTGCACGGGCCGCCGCAGGCACCAGTGGATCGCACCGGCGGTCCCCCTGGGGCCCGGACGAGGTCTGCACCCCGACGGATCGAATACTAGCCCCACGCGTGGCCGCTGTGGGAGCGCTCCCTTCGTTGACATCACTGACCTCCGGTCAGCGATGGGGAAGCGTCATGCCCCCCGGGGTGTCCTCGTCAGTCAGCCGCGAGAGGGCGCACGGGAGCCGGCCTGGTGCTCAGGGCAGCGCCGAGCTGCTCGGTCAGTGCGGCGAGGAGGGCGGGCTCGAGACCGAGCGCCACGAGCTGGGACAACCGCCCCGCGACGGGCCCCGGTGCGGTCGCGAGCCCGAGGATCCGGGTCTTGAGGTCGAACTCGATCTGCGCCCGGTCGAGGAGCGCGAAGACCCGCTCGGTGACGTGGTTGTCGTGCAGCCCGGGCTCAGCACCGAGCTCGACGACGACCTCGCTGTCGCGCGGCACGTCCGTGACGGTGACGGCGACCCGGGTCCCGGTCCGAGCAACGTGCCCGGTCACCGGACGACCGTCGACGGTCACCGGAATCTCACCCTCGTGCGCCAGCGCAGGGAAGGTCAGGGTCCATGAGCGGACCGCCGGCACGACGTGCGCTGCCCCCGACGCGGGCCGGACCACGACACGGCCCGACGCCTGCTCGTACGTCAGGGTGGTGCACGCGAGGTCACCACCGGGGGTGTCGTCGTCCTCGATGAGCTCGAACGTCCCGTCCGCGCCGACGACGACGAGCACCTCGAGGTGCCGGGGGCTGACCGGGTCGTTCACCGGCACGGCGCTCCCGTCGAGCGGGACGATGGCACCAGCCCGGGCGAGGACCGGCAGCGCCGTGACGTCACGGTGCATCGTGAGCTCACGGTCGCCGTCGTACACGAGGTCCGCCAGGACGTCCACCCACACCCCGGCGGGCAACCAGGTCCGCACCTGCGCGGTCCGGGTGCGCGGGTCGCACGGCTCGGTGATCGCAGCCACGACCAGCTGGGAACCGAACGCGTACTGGTTCGGGACCTCGTACGCCTGGGGCGCCTCCGGCGCCGCGTAGTACATCGGCAGCACGAGCGGGGTCCCCGCCGCTGCGCGGTGGTTCATGGTGTGCAGGTACGGCACCAACCGGTGCCGCAGCCGCAGCATGTCGACCATCGCCTCCCGGGTGTCCGTGGGGAACGTCCACGGCTCCTTGGTGATGAACGGGTTGGCCCCCGAGTGCAGGCGCGTGATCGGCGAGAACACACCGAGCTGCAGCCACCGCGTCGAGAGCTCGTCGTCCCGGGTGCCGTGGAAGTGCCCGCCGATGTCGTGGCTCCACCAGCCGTAGCCGATGTTGCTCGCCGTGGCGGTGAAGTGCGGCTGGAACGCGAGGCTCGCCCAGGAGATCACGGTGTCCCCGGAGAACCCCACGGGGTAACGGTGGCTGCCCGGTCCCGCGTAGCGCGAGAAGGTCAGCGCCCGGCGGTCCTCGCGGGCATTGTCGAGGAAGTGGAAGTGGTTGAGCATCCACAACGGGTCGATCCCGGCCACCCGCGAGTGGGGCCCGGACTGCCAGTCGAGCCACCAGAAGTCGACCCCGTCGGCCTCGAGACCACGGTGCAGGACGTCGAAGTACGCCGTGAGGAACTCACGGTCCGTGACGTCGAACGAGATGGGCTCACGCGTCGCCGGGTCGAGACCGAGCGCCCGTGCCATCGCCGCGTAGGCGTCCTCGTGGGCGCGCACGCCGTCCGCGGGGTGCACGTTGAGCGTCACCCGGAGACCGCGCTCGTGCAGCCACGCGAGGAACCCGGCCGGGTCCGGGAACAGGTCGCGGTTCCACGTGTAGCCCGTCCACCCGCTGCCGAGCTCCCGCGGGACGTCGGTGACGTGCCAGTCCATGTCGATGACGCTCACCGAGAACGGGATGCCCTCCTCCTGGAACCGCGTGATGAGCTGCGCGTAGGAGTCCGCCGTGTAGCGGTGGTACCTGCTCCACCAGTTGCCGAGCGCGTAGCGCGGGAGCACGGGCGTGGGCCCCGACACCGCGTAGAGGGCCGCGAGCGCCTCCGTGTAGTCGTGCCCGTACGTGAACACGTAGAGGTCGTGGCCGCCCGCGGGGCGCGGCGCGACCCAGCCCTCGTCGTCGAACAGCATCGACGACGAGTCGTCGATGACGGCATAACCGTTGCGGGAGACCACCCCGGGCTCGAGCGGCACCGCACCGTCCGCCTTGTCGAGCGTGCGGGCGGTCCCGCCGAGGTCGTCGGCCGGCTGCCCGAACCGCCACACCGAGTGGTACGCGCTGATGCCGCCCTGGACGGCGACGCTCAGGCCGCTCGTGGTGAACGGCCCCTTGTCGTACGTGAGCCGCATCCGGGACGTGACGATCTCGAGGTGCGTGCCTGAGTCGTGGACGGTGAAGTCCGGGACGTCGAGCGCACGGTTGAGCGCGAACGTCGATGCCCGGTCCTCGAAGCGGCCGGTGTCCGAGTACTCGAGGCGGACGAGACCGTCCGTGAGGACGGTGATGCGGTAGCGGTCACCTGCCACCACCGCCCCGGGACGGGCGATCGGGTCGGTGGACAGGCGTCGTGCGCTGGGCATGGGGATGTGTTCTCCGGAGCTGGGACGGGGCGGGACGGGGAGCCGGGACGGGCGGGGCGGTCTGCAGGGAGGGGCTGCTACCCCTTCACCGCACCTGTGGTGAGCCCGCCGACGATGAACCGCTGCAGGTACTGGAAGAGCAGGACCACAGGCAGCGCAGTGAGCACCGCGCCGGCCGCGAAGACACCGAGGTTGTTCGACCGGTCTGATTCGATGATGCCGTACAGACCCACGGCGAGCGTCTTGACCTGGGTGTCGGTGAGGAAGATCGAGGCCATGAGGAACGCCCCGATCACCCCGACGAACGCGAGGAGGGCGGTCACGGCGAGGATGGGCCGCACGAGCGGCAGGATGATGCGGAAGAACACCGTCGCGTGACCGGCGCCGTCCATGATCGCGGCCTCGTCGAGCTCCTTGGGGACGGTGTCGAAGAACCCCTTGATGAGCCACACGTGGGCGAGGGCGCCACCCATGAGCACGAGGCAGTACCCGAGGATCGTGTTCATGCCCAGGCTCGGGAGGACCTCGCCGATCGCGGTGAACATCGTGAACAGCGCGATCACGGCGAGGAACTGCGGGAACATCTGGATGAGCAGGAGGGTGAGCAGACCCATCCGGCGACCACGGAACCGGTGCCGGGAGAAGGCGTAGGCGGCCAGGGCGCTGCACAGCACCTGCCCGACGGTCACGACGAGGCAGACCACGAGGGTGTTGCGCATCCACGTGAGGAACGGCCGCGACGAGTCCGTGAAGAGGGCCTCGAAGTTCACGAGGCTGAACCTCGTCGGGATGACCCCTGTCGACACCACGGTGCCGAGGGGGTTGACCGACGCGGACAGGATGTAGAGCACCGGGATGATCGCGAACGCGACGGCGGCGAGGCCACCGACGTGGCGCCACCCGACCTCCCGCCACCACCGCAGTCCGGTGGGGCGGACGAGGGTGTCGTCGCGGCGGCGCCGACGGGCGGCAGGGCGGCCGCTCGTCGAGGTGGTGGTCCTCCCGTTGGTCGACGCGGCGGTGCGTGGGGTCTGGGCCATGTCAGTTCACCTCTTCGAGCATGCGGGTGGCGCGGAACTGCAGGGCGGCGATGACGCCGGTGAGGATGAACAGGAGCGTCGCGATGGCCGACGCGAAGCCGAACTGCGCGCCGCCCCCGCCGAACGCCAGCCGGACGGTGTAGCTGATGAGGATGTCCGTCCCGCCGGCCGTGGGGTTCTCGGGCGTGAACGGTCCGCCCTTGGTGAGGAGCTCGATGACGTTGAAGTTGTTGAAGTTGAAGGCGAACGACGAGACGAGCAGGGGTGCGACGCTCACGAGGAGCAACGGGAGGGTGATCTTGCGGAACCCCGTCCACCCGTTGGCGCCGTCGATGCTCGCCGCCTCCTTGAGCTCTCCCGGGATCGACTGCAGCGCACCGGTGCACACGAGGAACATGTACGGGAACCCGAGCCACAGGTTGGTGAGGAGGACGGCGATCTTGGCCCAGAACGGGTCGCCGAGCCAGTTGATGTCGAGTCCGGTGAGCTGGTTGATGAGCCCGAAGTCCTGGTTGTAGAACCCTGTCCACACGAGGATGCTGATGAACCCCGGGATGGCGTACGGCAGCAGCAGGATGGACCGGTAGGCCTTCTGGCCGCGCACGCGCCGGTCGTTGAGCATGACGGCGAGCACGAGACCGAGCGCGAAGCACAGGGCGACGGACCCGGTCGCGAAGACGACGGTCCACGCGAAGATCCGCAGGAAGTCCTTGAGGATCCGCGGGTCGTCGATCACCTTGGCGTAGTTGGCGAGCCCGACGTCGGCCTTCCACGACTGGTCCGACAGCCGGGTGCCGTCCGCAGAGACGAAGTACTCGCGGTCGCCCTGCTCCTGCACCGTGTACTCGACGCCGGTGTCGGTGTTCGTGATCGTGTCGCGCGCCTCGTCGTACTGCAGGACGGTGATGCCCTCGTACGCCTCCCGCAGACCTCGTTGCTGGATGGCACCGTTCTCGGTGAGGACGGTCATCTCCGCGAGCGCTGACGACGCGGCGTTGATCTGCTGGGGCGTGAGGAACGTGTAGCCGTCGGCGGCAGTGACCGCGCCGTCCTCGACGGTGACCTCGTCGTCCCCGAGCTCCTCGAGACCTTCCTCCGTCCCGGAGTAGACCTGACCGGTCTCCGGGTCGACGAGGAAGAACGTGTAGGGCCCGGAGGCCGGGTCGCCGGTGGTGGCGATCGACAGTGCGTACGTGCGGGCGTCGGGCGCCTGGACGATGGAGTTGCCGATGATCCGGCTGACGGTCTCCTCCTTCGTCGAGCGTGTGCCGTCGCCGTAGTTCGTGGTGGACGACTGCACCGTGAAGGCCACGGGCAGCACGATGAACAGGACGAGGAAGATCGACCCGGGCACGAGGTACTTGGCGGGGATCGCCCGGCGCCCCGCGTAGGTGGCGAGGAGCACGGCGGCGAGAGCCCAGACGGCGACGAGGATGCCGTACTGCTCGGCGGCGACGAGCGCGGGGGTGAGTGCGACCGCGGTCCCGAGGATGGTGCCGAGGCTGACCACCTTGATGATGACGGTCAGCGCCCCGGTCGTGCCGCGCGGGCGCCGGACGCGCCGGGATTCCGCGGACGGGGTACGTCCGGGCGTGGGTGTGAGGGTCTGGGTCACGGCGGTCCTGGCTCTCGGGAGCACGTCGCGCCGGTGGCGCTGTGCGGGCGGGGAGGTGCTGTGCGGGCGGGGAGGTGCGGGCGGGGAGGTGGATGTGGGGCCCGGCGACGGCTCACCGGGCCCCACGGGGGGTCAGCCTCCGGCGACCGCTGCGCGGATCGTCTCGGCCGTGCTCTGCATCGTCGAGGTGGGGTCGGCGCCACCGACGACCGCGGCGTAGGCCTGGCCGAGCGGGGGCCAGATCCCGGCCATGAACGCGAAGTCGGGCAGCAGGGTGGCGTTCTGCCCGGCCCCGGCGAGCTTGCCCATGTCCGGGTCCTCGACTGAGACGGTCGCGAGGACGTCCGCGTGCACGGGCGGGCGGGGGTCCTCGGCGTACATGGCTGCCATGGCCTCTTCGGAGTTCATGGTGTTCGTGATGAACTCCTGCGCGAA
Source organism: Sanguibacter sp. Z6_81 (assembly GCF_057180625.1). NCBI lineage: Bacteria > Bacillati > Actinomycetota > Actinomycetes > Micrococcales > Sanguibacteraceae > Sanguibacter > Sanguibacter sp. Z6_81. Next base: position 514,633 of record NZ_JBXUFV010000001.1, read on the forward strand.
CGTGGGGTTCTTGGCCTTGGACATCTGCCAGAAGGCCTGGGCACCGAGGAACGGTGCGGCGGGGCTGCCACCTTCGAACGCCGGGATGGGGCTGATGTCGTAGGGGACCCCGGAGGCGCGCACGTCGGCGAGTGCCCACGGCCCGGTGACGAGGAACGCGGCGTTGCCCTCGGTGAACTGGGCGATGGAGTTGGTGCCGTCGATCGACTGGGACAGGACGCCGGCCTCGCCGAGCGCACCGATCTTCTCCGCGGCGGCGATGGAGCCGGCGTCGTCGATGCCCACCTGCGTGGGGTCGTACTGACCGTCCTCGTCGATGGCGAACAACGAGCCACCGGCCGAGGTGAAGAAGGCGTGCATGTGGTACGCGTCGCCCTCCTGGCCGACGGGCAGGCTCAGCGCGCGCTCGACGAGGCCTGCCTCGACCGCGGCCTGGCCGGTGGCGACCATGTCCTCGACGGTGGCCGGGGCGTCCGGAGCGGCCTGGGTGTTGCGGATGAGGACGAGGTTCTCCATGCCGTACGGCAGGGCCCAGACCTGGCCGTCGCGCGTCACCGACGCGACAGCGCCCTCGTCGTAGACGGCGAGCTCGTCCGGGGTGAGGGACAGCGGGGTGATGGCGCCGTTCTGCAGGGCGCCACCGAGGAAGTCGTTGGGCAGGGTGAGGATGTCGGGGCCGTTGCCTGCCGCGTTGGCGGTGATGGCGTTGGCCGCGAGGTCCGCGGCGATGACCTGGACGGCGACGGTGATGCCGTTGTCCTCGCCGAACTGCTCGGCGATGGGGGTGATGGCCCGGGCGGCGACGTCGGACGTCCAGATGACGAGGTCCGCGTCGGCGCGCTCGGGCGCCTCGCCCTCGGTGCTCCCTGTGGTGCTGGGATCCTGCGTCGGTGCGGGCGCCTCGCTGCTGGAGCACGCGGCCGTGACGGCCAGCACTCCGGTGGCGAGCCCTGCGGTCAGGATCCGGGACAGCCGGCGTGGCTGTGGTCGGGTCGACATCGTCGGGACTCCTCTGGTCTGACGGCCGGCGCGGCGCCGACCGATCGCCGCTGAGCCCGCGGCGTCCGTTGCCGACGAGCCCCGCCGTCCGGACAGCTCTGTCCGGTACCAAACGTAAGCGGTTACGTAGGACCTTCGCCGCTGTCTGCGGTCATTGTCAAGCCCGCGGGATCACAATTCCGCAGCGTCACGTAAACGGTTACGTGCAGCGGTAGGGTGGCGGCGTGTCGAAGACCCCGACGTACAACATGGCTGACCTCGCCGAACGGGCCGGCGTGTCGATCGCGACCGTCTCCCGCGCCCTGAGCGGCGCGCCCGGCGTCTCCGCCGTGACCCGGGACCGCATCCGTGACCTCGCCCGCGAGCTGTCCTACACCGTCTCCCCCGACGCGGCGCGCCTCGCCCGCGGTTCGAGCGGCCGCGTCGCCGTCGTGACACCCAACGTCGCGTCCTGGTTCTTCGCGTCGATGCTCGACGGCATCGTCACGGCCCTGCACGGCTCCGACGTCGACGTGCTGCTCTACGAGGTCAAGCACGAGCGCGAACGCCGCCGGTTCTTCGAGGAGCTCCCCGCGCGCCGCCAGGTCGATGCGGTCATCCTCATCGCCATGCCCATCAGCGCGCGCGAGCGCGACCGGCTCGAGTCGATGGACGTCACCGTCGTCATGGCGGGCGGCACCCTCGGAGACCACCCGCACGTCCGGGTCGACGACGCCCTCATCGCCCGGCAGGCCACCGCGCACCTCGTCCTCGCTGGTCACGAGCGGATCGCGATGATCAACTCGACCGGTACGTGGCGGCTGGAGTACGCGGCCCCGGGTGCACGCTTCGAGGGGTTCCGGGCGGCGCTCGACGACGCCGGCATCCCGCTCCGGGACGAGCTCGTCGTGCGGACGCCGTTCGGGTCCGCCGGTGGCACCGAGGGGATGAGCCGGCTGCTCAGCCTGCCCGAACCGCCGACCGCGGTCGTCGCATTCTCCGACGACGTCGCGTTCGGCGCCCTGCGCACCCTGCGCCGGGCCGGCGTCGCCGTGCCCTACTCGATGTCGCTCGTCGGCATCGACGACCACGAGCTCGCGGACATGTTCGACCTCACGACCGTCCACCAGCCCGTGACCGCGCAGGGGTCCGCCGCCGGCCGGCTCGTCCACCAGATCCTCGCGGGTGACGAGCCCGAGTCCGTGCACCTCACCCTGCCGACGCACCTCGTCGTCCGCGGGACGACGGGGCCCGCACCGCACTGACGGTTCGCGGCGCCGGGCCCCGGCGTGGGCTGACCGGCACCTCGCCCAACGATCCGGCGCCACCCACCGCGAGCGCCGCAATCGCGGTCGTGATGGGGATCGCCAGGACCAGGCCGATGGACCCGACGAGGGTGCGCACCACCTCCTGGGCGATCTCCCCGGACGTGAGCGTCTGGCCGAGGCTCACGTTGACGAGGCTCACGACGAGCAGCATCGGCAGAGCGGCACCGAGGTACGCGAACGCCACGGTGTAGACGGTGGACGCGATGTGGTCGCGGCCGATGCGCATGCCGCGCCGGAAGAGCTCGAGGCGGCCCATGTGCGGGCTGACGGTCCGCAGCTCCCACACCGCTGACGCCTGCGTGATGGTGACGTCGTTGAGCACGCCGAGGCCGGCGAGGACGATCCCGCACAGGGCGATGCCGGTGAGGTCGATCGTCGGCGCGTAGACAGGCAGGAGGCGCAGGTTCTCGTCCGCGAGGCCCGCGACCTTCGCGGCATCGACCGCCCACCCGGCCAGCACGGCGGTGATGACCAGCCCGAGGAAGGTGCCGAGCAGCGCGGTCGACGTCCGTGCGTTGAAGCCGTGCGCGAGGTACAGCACGACGAACATCACGGACGCGGAGGTGACGAGCGCGACCCCGACCGCAGACTCCCCGACGAGGAGGGCGGGGAGCGTGAACGTGACGATGACGGCGAACGCGATGCCGAGCCCCGCCATGGCGGCCAGCCCGCGCCACCGGGCGACGGCGAGCACGACGACGGCGTAGACGAGCGCGAGCATCCCGATGGGGACGTCTCGCTTGTAGTCCATGAACTGGTACGCGCTACCGGCGGCCGCGGCGGCGGGGATGTGGAGGATCTTGTACTCGTCACCGACCTCGACCCCGGCCTCCACGAACTCCGGCGGGAGCTGGACGAGGACCTCCTCGTCGGTGCCCTGGAGCGTCACGGGGACGAGGAAGTTCTCCTGCGCCGGCCCGGTCACCGTGCCGAACACCATGCCGGCGGTGTTCGCGGTGGGGTCGATCGGCCGCCCGGGGGCGTCGTGGGGCCAGAGCGCGACGAGCCCGACGAGCGTCGCCAGGAGCGTCGGGACGAGCAGCGCGGCAAGGATGAGCCGCACCTGCCGCGAGGCCCGGGGCACCGGCCCGTGGGAATGCCCGTGCACCGCGACGTCGGGCGTGCGCCCGCCGGGCGCCGGCGTACCGGACGCCGTCTCGTCGGACGCCGTCTCGTCGGGCGCAATCTCGTCGGGCGCCGTCTCGTCGGGCGCAATCTCGTCGGGCGCCGTCTCGTCGCGCGCGGTCTCGATCTGCTCGTCTGCCACGGCCCCGATCCTCCCAGACCGCGCGGGCCTCCCCGGGGCTACCTCCGCGCGGCAGGCTCGCCAGCCGCCACGGTGGCCGCGAGCGCGGCCTCGCGGCGACGAACGGTGTCCCTCCGTCCGTGGACGAGGTGGTAGAACCCTGCACCGATGCCGACGAGCCCGGCGAGGAGGAGGTACATCGTCCCGAAGCCCACCTGGCTGAGCAGCAGCCCGAGGACCACGGGGCCGAGCCCGAACCCGACGTCGATCATGAAGAAGTGGGTCGAGATGGCGACGCCGATGCGCCGCACCGGCACGCGGCCGACCGCGACGGACTGCAGGGCGGCCATGAGCGTGCCGAAGCCGAGTCCGAGGAGCGCTCCGGCGAGGACGAGGACGAGGCTGGACCGGGCTGCGGAGAGCACGCCGAGGCCCGCCGCGAACGCGATGATCGCGGGGTAGACGACGACGTTGTCCCCGTGGCGGTCCTGCACCTTGCCCGCGACGAGGCGCGAGACGAGCAGGACGGCGGCGTAGACGAGGAAGAACACGCTCGCGCCCGTCTCGAGCCCGCGCTCCTCGGAGAACGCGTTGAGGAACGTCAGCACGCTGGAGTAGGCGAGGCCCATGACGAGCATGAAGGCGGCTACGGGCACGACGTCGGCGTGCAGCATGTCCCGCGGGTGGAACCGGCGCAGGCGCGCGCGCTCCTCGGGGTCGAGCTGCTTGCCCGGTGCCCGCAGGAACAGCGCGGCGACGATGGCGAGGACGGAGGCGACGATGGACGCGACGAACAGCGCCGGGTAGCCGGGGCCGCGGACGAGCTGGAGGGCGAGGAACGGCCCGATCGCGGTGGCGAGCGTCGTGCTCAGTGCGAAGTACCCGGTGCCCTCCGCGCGACGGGCGGGCGGGATGATCTCCTGGGCGACGGCCATCGCCGCGGTGCTGCCGAGCGCGAAGGCGATGCCGTGGACGGCCCGCACGCCGAGGAGCAGACCGAGCGAGTCGGCCGGGAGGTATCCGACGGCGGCGACGAGGAAGAGTGCGAGCGCGACGAGGAGGACGCGGCGGCGCCCGACGAGGTCGGCGAGGTTCCCGGCGAAGAGACGAGCGAGGGTCGCCCCGATGATGAAGACGCTCGCTGCGAGCCCGCTCTCCGTGTCGGAGGCGCCGAAGCTCACGACGGCGTAGAGCGCCATCGTCGTCATGAGGAGGTAGAAGACGAAGGCGAGGGCGAAGTTCGTGACCCACGCCAGGACGAGGTCCCGGGTCCAGAGGGTGGTCCTCGCGGGCTCGCCGAGGTCATGAGTGGTGCTGCGCGTCACGTGTGATGCCTGTCCTGATGATCGTCGAGCGACGCACGGTTCGCTACGGACCCGAGCGACGGGCCGTCGAACATCTTCGCACTGCGAACGGCCAGATGCCGCCTCTGACGCGTGTGACGGGAACGACGTCGCCGCTCACGACCGATCGCCTTTCCATCATGGAAAGGCTAGTGTTTCCGATATGGAAAACAGCAAGCGACGCCCCAACCCGGCTGAGGCCCGCGCGGCCCTGGACGCCATCGACGACAGCCGCGCGAGTCTCGCCCCGTTCGTGCGCTCGCCCTGGTGGCTCTACCCCGCGCACGGCGTGTGCGTCGCCCTCCTGCTCCTCGGCCTGCCCCTGAGCACGTCGGACATGGCCCGGGGCTCCGGGCTCATCGTCGCGTCGATCGTCCTCCCCCTGCTGCTGCAACGGCCCGGACGGATCGTCCTCGACGCCTACACCCACCCCGCATGCCGCGTGCCCGCGGTCGCCTACGCCGTGGCACTCGTCGCCCTGCTGGTCATCGCGTTCATGACCACCGACAACGCGGGCGTCTACGTCGCGGCGGGCGCAGGGTTCCTGCTCACCGTGGCCCTCGGACCGGTCCTGGACCGGCGGGTCGAGCGCGACGTCCGGACGGGACGATGACCGACGACGGGTTCGACGAGCTCATCCACGCACCGGTCCGCCTGCGCATCTGCTCGTTGCTCGCCGAGGTGACCGAGGCGGAGTTCGGGACGGTGCGCGACGCGCTCGCCGTGAGCGACTCCGTCCTGAGCAAGCACCTGCGTGTCCTCGAGACGGCGGGCTACGCCGTTGTGCGCAAGGGGACCGTCAACACCCGGACACGGACCTGGGTGAGCCTGACGAAGGCAGGGCGGGCGGCGTTCGCGCAGCACGTGGCGGCGCTGCGGCTGCTCGCGAGGAGCGCCGACCTGCCAGAACCCGGGGCCTAGCGGGGTCCCACCTCGGCGGCGGGACACGAAGGGCCCGGCCCCGAGGACGTGTCCTCGGGGCCGGGCCCTTCGTGGCCTGACCGGGCTCGCGCCACGGTCAGGGATGGATCACTTGGTGCTGACGGCCTTCTTGAGGAGGCTGCCGGCGCTGATCTTCACACCGAAGCCAGCGGGGATCGAGATCTCCTCGCCGGTGCGGGGGTTGCGGCCGGTGCGCGCAGCACGCTCGACGCGCTCGACGGAGAGCAGGCCCGTGACCTTGACGGCCTCGCCCTTGCTGAGCGACTCGACGAGAACCTCCTGGAGAGCGGAGAGCGCGGCGTCAGCGTCGGTCTTGGTGAGACCGGACTTGCCGGCGATAGCCGAGACGAGGTCAGTGCGGTTGAGCGACATGTGGATCCCTTCTTCGGTCCCGTCCCGCACGGTCGGAACCGGTGCGAGGAGACGTACTGTGCCGGCCGTACGGCCGGGCTTCGTGGACAACACTAGGGAATCTACGGGCACATCCGCGATTTTTCGCTATTCCCGTGTCGCGTGGCTCGGATCAGGGACACTGGAGCATGCCCTCCTTGCCCGACACCATCGCGCCGCTCCTCGACAACCTCAGCCGCTTCCCGGACGCCGAGGGGCGGGACCTGCACGGCTTCGACGGCGTCGACCGGCTCCTGCTCGAGGAAGCGATGGGCGACATCGCGCCTGATGAGGTGGGGGCCCCGGGCACGAGCGACCGCCGTGTCGTCGTGCTCGACGACGAGTACGGGGCGCTCACGCTCGGCGCGCTCACTCTCGGCGCGTGGGACGTGCGCGTCCACCAGGACTCCCTCACGGGCGTGCGCGCCCTCGCCAACAACGCCCGGCGTGCGGGCGTCTCCGGGTACGTGAGCGTCGACCCCCCGGCCGCCACGGCCGGGGGGGCGGGCGACGCGCTGCTCGGCGCCGAGCTCCTCGGCGGGGCCGACGTCGTGCTCCTGCGCCTGCCGAAGAGCCACGACGCCCTCGCCGAGATGGCCGACGCGATCGCCCGGCACGCCTCCCCCGGAGTGGTCGTCCACGCCGGGGGCCGCGTGAAGCACATGAGCCGCGGCATGAACGACGTGCTCGCCGCGTCCTTCGGCGACGTCCGCGCCGGGCTCGGACGCTACAAGTCGCGCGTGCTCACGGCCCGCTCGCCGCTGCCCGTGCCGGAGCGACCCGCGTTCCCCCGGTCGGAGCGGCTCGACGAGCTCGACCTCACCGTCGTCGCACACGGCGGGGTGTTCGCCGGGAACCGTCTCGACCTCGGGACGCGGTTCCTCCTCGAGTTCCTGCCCCGCATGGACCCGGATGCGCGCGACGCCGTCGACCTCGGGTGCGGGACGGGGATCCTCGCGACGATGCTCGCCCGCACGCGCGAGGGTCTTCACGTCGTCGCGAGCGACACGTCCGCAGCCGCGGTGGCGTCCGCCGCGGCGACAGCGCGCGCCAACGGCGTCGAGGCCCGCGTCCGCGCGGTGCGCGACGACGCCCTCGCGTCGCTGCCGACCGCGAGCGCCGACCTCGTCGTGTGCAACCCGCCGTTCCACACCGGCACCACCGTCCACACGGCGTCCGCGCAACGCATGTTCGACGGCGCGGGTCGCGTCCTGCGCCCGGGCGGCGAGATGTGGACGGTCTACAACTCCCACCTCACGTACAAGCGGGACCTGACGCGCGCCGTCGGGCCGACGACGATGATCGGCCAGAACGTGAAGTTCACCGTGACGAGGTCCGTGAAGTCCGAGGGCCGGTGACCAGCCGGCGGCGGGCGGTCGCGGCAGGCGCGGAGCAGCGACTCGTCGTCGACGGGACGCTGCTCGTCGTCGCGGCAGCGTGGGGGTCGACGTACTGGGTCGGCAAGGAGCTCGTCACCGCCGACACGGTGCTCAGTCTGCTGGCCGTCCGGATGGTCCTCGCCGCCGTGCTCCTCGGGCTCGTCGCCGCTGCACGCCGCGCACGGATCCACGCCCGGGACCTGCGGCTCGGGACGTTCCTCGGGCTCATCCTTGCCGCGGTGTTCCTCTTCGAGACGTTCGGCATCGCCGGTACGAGTGCCACGAACGCGGGACTCATCATCAGCCTGACGATCATCTTCACGCCGCTCCTCGAGACCGCGCTGGGCGGCGCCCCGCTGAGCCGGTGGTTCTACGGGGCCGGTCTCGTCGCGGTCGTCGGCGTGCTGCTGCTGTCCGGCGGGATCGCCGGATCGTTCCAGCTCGGCGACGGGCTCGTGCTCGTCGCCGCCGTCGTGCGCGCGGTGCACGTGACGACGATGCACAGGCGGTCGGTGCCGCAGAACGACTCGATGCACCTCACACTCGTGCAGATGTCGACGTGCGCGGTCGTGTTCCTCGTCGCGTCGGCGCTCTGGGGCACGTCCGTCCCGGAGTACGCGCAGAGCCTCGACGGCGGCGCGACGACGCAGCTGCTCTACCTCGTCGTGGCCTGCACGGTGTTCCCGTTCCTCGTGCAGATGTGGGCGGTCCGAAAGACGTCCCCGACGCGTGTGAGCCTGCTGCTCGGCACGGAGCCGGTGTGGGCCGCAGTCATCGGGGTGACGCTCGCCGGCGACGCGTTCGGCGCCCCGGGCGTCGTCGGGATCCTCCTCGTCCTGGCGGGCACCCTCTGGGGCCAGCAGATCGAGGCGCGACGCCGGACCGCCCCTCCGACGGCGGAGGACCGGAGCGTCGCGGCTGTCGCGGACACGGGGACGCAGATCGCTCCGACTCCTGCCCCGGTGGCGCCCGTCGTCGTGCCCGAGGAGCCCGCACGGTGACGGGTGTCCTGCGGGCCTGGAGCGCTGCCGACGCACCGGCTCTCCGGGACGCCTATCTCACCTCGTCCGACCTCGGGGTCCAGCTCGGCGGTGCGGATCTGTCGACCGCGGTCGCGGCTCGTGACTACATCGAGCGCGCGCTCGCCGGGAGCGAGGTGTCACGTTGCTGGGCGATCGTCCACCGAGGAGTGGCCGTGGGGAACGTCGCGGCGACGGCGATCGAGCGCCGGCACGACAGCGCGTGGATGTCCTACTGGCTCGCCGCATCAGGCCGAGGACTCGGCCTCGCGACGCGCGCGCTGAGCACCGCCGCGGACTGGGCGTTCGACGCCGGGCTGCACCGGCTGGAGCTGGGCCACCGGGTCAACAATCCTGCGTCGTGCCGGGTCGCGGCGCGGGCCGGCTTCATCGCAGAAGGGATCGAGCGAGCGAAGCTCCGGTACGGCGACGAACGGTTCGACGTCGAGACGCACGCGCGCCTCGCGACCGACCCGGCACCCGACGTCGAGCCTCTGCCGATGGTGATGCCATGACGTCACGGACGACCACCGCCGGGTGCGCCATGCTCGTCATGCTCAGCCTCGCGCTGGCGGCGTGCTCCTCCGGCGGTACCCCGGACGGGCCGGGCACGACGACCCGACCGAGCAGCTCCGGGGTCTCTGACGCACCTGTGTCCTCTGACCCACCCATCGTCATCTCCCCACCCATCGCGATCACGCCACCGGTCTTCACACCCGCAGCGGTTCCGCAGGCCGTCATGGACACGAGGATCGAGGGGAAGCTCGACCTCGTCGAGGGATGCTTCGTGCTCCGGGCCGTGCCGGCCTCGACAGACGCGGCCACGGAGAACGGCGCCCTGGTCGTGTGGCCGCACGGGTCGGCACGCACGCCGGGCCGTCTCGACGCGGTCGACGTGCCCGGGGCCGGGACCGTCGCGGTCGGGGACATGATCGCCGGAGGCGGCGGGCCGGGCGACGCGACCATGCCGTACCACCGCGCAGCGCAGTGCCCCGTCGCCGAGTTCGACGGCGTCGTGCAGCTCGACTCGATCGAGCCCTGAACCCCCGGCCTCCCGGGCCTTCGAGACCTCGGACGCCTGTCCTCCACCGTGGACCCAGCCGGACCGACGCCGGAGTAGCACACGGTGCTACCGTGGTTCGATGACGACTGTGGGGGTGCGCGAGCTCAGGCAGGATGCCTCGGGCGTGCTGCGCCGCGTCGAAGAAGGTGAACGCGTCGTCGTGACGGTTCACGGCCGGCCGGTCGCCGACCTCGTGCCGCACTTCGAGACCCGCCCGACATGGCGTCCGGTCGCGGACCTTGCGGCACTCTTCCCCGGCGTCGACGACCCCGACTGGGACACGGACATGGCGCTGGTCGACGGCGCCGCGACCGATCCGTTCGAGCGCGGCACTCACGCGTGAGGCTGATCCTCGACACGAACGTCCTGATCGACGGGCTGGTACCGACCGGCACGGGCGATGAGGCAGCGATCAGCATGGCGACGCTGGCGGAACTTCGCTTCGGCGTCCTGATCGCTCGCACACCGGAGAGCAGGGCGGCCCGGATGCGAGTTCTGTCGAGTGCCGAGAGCGCGCTGGCGGCCCTGCCGATCGACGACACGGTCGCGTCGTCGTACGCCCTCCTGGCGACCAAGACCCTCGCGGCCGGGCGGCAGCCGCGCGCCCGAGCGTTCGACCTGCTCATCGCAGCGACCGCCCACGCACATGGTGCCGTCCTGGTCACGACGAACGTCGGGGACTTCACGGGCCTCGACGACGTCCTCGAGGTTCGCGCGCCGTAGCAGCAGGCCGAGCCGCCGAGGCACGACCCGCTCGCCCGAGGAGGAGACGGTGGAGGACGTGCGTCGGACGTGCCCCTCACGTGGGGGGTGGGTCGTCCTCCTCGGCGGCATCCGTCGGACGCGGGTCCGGCGTCGGACGCGGGGCCGGCCGGGGCCGACCACGGTACCGGCGGAGGCTGTAGACGATCGTGGCCAGGGCGAGGATCCCCGAGACGATGAGGGTGACGCCCGTCGCCCACCCGCCCGGGAGCCACCAGCGTGCGTCCACCGGCCACCATCCGGGCACGGGGAGGCCTCTGCCCCACACGACTCCCAGCCCGACGAGCACGAGCGCGCCCGAGACGCTGGAGAGGATCCGGAGCCACGTCTGCACGCCGTCCCACGCCAGGCCGTGCGCCCGGTCCATGACGGGCCGGAGCACGCGCTCCGCCCATGCGTACTGCAACGCGAGGACCGCGAGACCCGCCGCCATGAAGAGGAGTCCCGGTCCGGGAAGGACCAGCGCGGCCACTCCTGCGGTGACGAGCACCCAGCCCACCACCTCGATCGCGCTGCGCCGCACCCACCGCGGGACCGGGTGCCGACGGCGCTCGGGGCGGGTCATCTCCTGTCCCTCATCGCACGTCCCCGCGCTGACCGGCTCGACGAGCGACCGCGAGCGCCCACAGGACGAGCGGGGCCTGCAGCGGGAGCCGCGCCCAGGCGATCCGTTCGCGCGCGGCCCCGCGCCCGCGTGCTGAGCCCGCGTGCCGTCGGCGGGAAGCGGTGGCGCGCACCGCCATCGTGACGTTCCCGGGGAAGACGGCGACGAACAGCGCCGCGGCGGCGAGCGCCCCGGCCCTGCGGGTCGCGGGGTGCGCGATCGCCGCCGCGCAGGCCAGCTCACCGACGCCGCTGCCCAGCACCCAGGCGCGCGGTCGGCCGAGCGCGTGCGGGATGAGGCCCTCGTAGGCGCGGGGGGCGACGAGGTGCGTCGCCCCGGCGGCAGCGAGGACCCCCGCGAGCACGAGGGCGGACGTTGGGGAGGTCGAGCCGGGCGAGATGGGTGGTGTCGCGGTGACGGGCATCCCCCCACGCTAGGCGTCCCACCGGGCACACGGCGATCGAGACACGAGACGGAGCAGCACGCACGTGGGTGGGATGCTGTGGTCGTGACCCGGCCCCTGCACCTGCGCCCGCAGCTGGTGCTGCTCGTCGGTGTCGGCGGCGCTGCCGGGACGTCGGCCCGGTACGTCCTCACGGACCACGTCCCCTCCTGGCAGGGGTGGCCGGTGGCGACGCTCGTGGAGAACCTCCTCGGCGCGTTCCTCCTCGGGCTCCTGCTCGAGGCCCTCGTCCGGATCGGGCCCGAGACCCCCCGGCGTCGCCTCGTCCGCCTCGGGCTGGGGACAGGACTGCTCGGAGGGTTCACGACCTTCTCCGCCCTCGCTCTCGAGACCGAGCGCCTCCTGGCCGACGGGGCGGTCGGCACCGCGCTCGGCTACCTCAGCGCGTCGGTCGCTGGTGGTGTCGTCGCGTGCTTCGCGGGGGTCGTCCTCGCAGCGCGCGTGCACCGAGCCCGATCGACCGCGGGCGCGTCGTGATCCCCCTCGGGCTCGTCGCCGTCCTCGGTGGGCTCGGGGCCGCCACACGGTTCGTCGTCGACGGGGCGATCCGCAGGCGGTGGTCGAGCGCGTGGCCCGTCCCGACGATCGTCGTCAACGTGGGCGGCTCGCTCGCCCTCGGACTCGCCGTCGGCGCTGGTGTCGCCGGCGCGACGCCTGCCAGCGTCGTGGCGGGGGTCGCCGCGTTCTGCGGCGGCTGCACGACCTTCTCGACGGCGATGGTCGAGACGGTGCGGCTCGTCCAGGCGGGCGACGTCCGGCGCGCGCTCGGCAACGCCGCCGGGACCGCGGTGCTCACGGTCGCGGCTGTCGCTGGTGGCGTGGGACTGGCCCTGCTCTGAGCGGCACGTTCCGCCCGAGCGGTCCGGGCCGACCGCCACGGCTCAGGGGTGCGCCCCGTGCTCGTGGTGCGCGTGGGACGGGGGCTCGACCTGGAACGTCGAGTGCTCGATGTTCACGGGGAAGTGCTCGGCGACGCACTCCTGGAGCGCGTCGAGGATCCGTGGCACGTGACCGTCACGGAAGCATGCGTCGTCGACGACGACGTGCGCGGTGAGCACCGGCAGGTCTGCTGAGATCTGCGTGGCGTGCAGGTCGTGGACGGAGAGCACGTGCTCGAGGGCGAGGATGTGCTCGCGCACGCCGTCGAGGTCGAGGCCCCGCGGCGTGGACTCGAGGAGGACGTCGACGGTCTGGCGGAGCAGCCGCACGGTGCGGGGCACGATGAGAGCGCCGATGAGCAGGGCGGCGACGGCGTCCGCGCCCGACCACCCGGTCGTCGCGATGACGACGGCGGCGACGATCACCGCGACCGACCCCAGGGCATCGTTGAGGACCTCGAGGAACGCCCCGCGCATCGCGAAGCTCTCCGTGCGGGCCGAGGACAGCACGGCGATGGCCGCGACGTTGCCCACGAGGCCGAGCACCCCGAACACGAGCAGCTCCGTGGACGGCAGCTCGGGCGGGGTGACAAGCCGCCGGACCGCCTCGACGACGACATAGACGCCGACCCCCAGCAGCACGAGCGCCTGCGCCGCTGCGGCCAGGACCTCTGCCCGCCGGAACCCCCAGGTGCGCGCGGACGTCGTCGGACGCAGCGCGAGGGACGTCGCCACGAGTGCCATCGCGAGCCCGCCCGCGTCCGTGAGCATGTGCGCGGCGTCGACGAGCAGCGCGAGGCTCCCGGTCCACAGGGCACCGACCACCTCGGCGACGAGGATCGTCGCCGTGATCGCGAAGGCGATCCCGAGGCGACGGCGCTGGCCGCGCGTGCGGGCCTCCCAGCCGTGGCTGTGCCCGTCCGCGGGTGTCCCGTGTGCGTGCATGCGTCGATGCTCGCACCTCTGAGGTCGAGACGCCGCTGACAGCAACACACAACCTTCACCTGGTGCGGGCCTGTCGGCCTCCACAGATCACCGTCGAGCGGCGTTCTAAGTGGGCAAGCCCATCCGAACCACCTCAGGAGGACCCATGAATCCCACGACCACCACCCCGGTCCGCTCCCGTCGCCGGCTGGTCACGGGCGTCATCGCCGCCAGCCTCTCCCTCGCCGGGGCCGGTGCAGCCATGGCCGCCGACGGCTCCGGCAGCAGCGCGTCCCAGACGGAGCCGACCGCGGAGCCGACCGTCACGGTAGCCGCCGAGCCGACGGCCGAGGCGACCGTCGAGCCTGGTGCCGAGGCCGCGACGGATCTCGGCACCGAGCCCGGGCTGCTCACCGCGGACGGCGAGCGCGTGCCGTGGGTCAACGAGCACCAGAAGGAGTACGACGCCCTCTGGGCCGCTGGGTACACCTACGAGGACGTCGTCGCCCTCAGCGACATCTGGGACATCGACACGGGCGAGGTCAAGGTCCGCGCAGGTGCCGCGCTCATCGCTGGCGAGACGCTCCCGGTCGCGCCCGGCTCGACGCCCGTGGCGCCGACGTTCGACGCCGAGGCCATCGACGCCTTCTGGTCCGCTGGGTACAGTGTCGACGACCTCGAGGCCCTCGCGGCCATCTGGGAGACGAGCGACGTCATGGAGGTCAAGGCGCGTGCCGGCCAGCTGCTCATCGACGGCCAGGACGTCCCCGTGAAGCCGTCCGGTCAGACCGTGACCACCGACCAGTCCTGACCGTGCCGCCCGGCACCACCGACCGACGTTTCCTGGCGAGAGAGAGCAACGACGTGGACGAGCTGTCGCTCCGCACCGGCTTCGAGATCGAGCTGCTGGCACCACCCGGGTCCGACCGGCAGGTGCTCGCCGACGAGCTCGCAGCGCGCGTCATGGGGGGCGTGCAGCGCACCTTCCACGCCGACAGCGAACCGTCGGTGGTGCCGGGCGTGGGGGTGTTCCACCACCTCACCCCGGCGTTCGCCGTCGTCGACGAGCGTGGCGAGCAGGTCGCCTCGCTCGTCGACGACATCACCATCCAGGCCGACCTCGTCACGGCACCCGGCGCGGGCAGGGCTGCTCCCTCCCGCGCCGGGCACCGCGGCTGGTACCGGCTGCTGTCCGACGAGCCGCGGCTGCTCCGGCTCGTCGGCCGACACGCCGACCCCGCGGCACCGCTCGCGACCGTGCTCGACCCCGTGGCCACGCTGTTCGGCGCCACGCCGGAGGTCTACCCCACCGCCGCGCGGGTGAACGACCCGAGCGGCGCGACCATCGCCGTCGCGATGCCTCTGCCCGCAGGGCGTGAGCGCCCGTGCGAGATCGTCACGCCACCCCTGACGTCCGACCACGCGCAGGCGCTCGAGCGCGTGCTCGCTCCCGCCCGCGAGCTCGGCTTCACCGTCCCCCGCGAGGCAGCCGTGCACCTGCACGTCGACGGCGCGCCGTTCCGCAACCCGGCGGCGTTCGCGAACCTCGTCCGCCTCTTCACCTCGTGGCGGGACGTCCTCTGGGCGGCGCTCGGCACCAACCCCGCGTGCCGCCGGCTGGCCCCGCTGCCCGCGGAGCTCGTCGCGCTCGTCGAGCAGGAGTGGCGCAGCACCGACGACCAGACCGGCTGGGCGCGCCTGCAGGAGGCGGCGCGAGCGGTCGGGCTGACGAAGTACGCGGACGTCAACCTCGTGCAGCTCGTCAGCAAGCGACCCCTCCGGGACACCGTCGAGGTGC
Organism: Sanguibacter sp. Z6_81; assembly: GCF_057180625.1. NCBI lineage: Bacteria > Bacillati > Actinomycetota > Actinomycetes > Micrococcales > Sanguibacteraceae > Sanguibacter > Sanguibacter sp. Z6_81. The sequence continues at coordinate 529,750 of NZ_JBXUFV010000001.1, forward strand.
GCATCCTGCCCGGGCTCAGCGACGGATACGAGATCGTGGCGCTGGCCGCCGTCGTCGAGCGCCTGCTCATCCGCTGCCTCGACCCGCGCCCGGTCCCGCCGCCGGCCGTGGACGCCGCCGACGACCCCCGTGCCGCGCTCGACGACCTCCTGGGAGTCCGCCGATGAGCACGTGGACAGACATCCTCAGCCCTGACAGTGCTGCGATCCCCCGGGTCCGACCCGCGACGGACCACGTCACCGACCTCGGCCGGGCACGGCGTGCCCGCCAGTCCCGTCCGGCCGCACACCCTGCTGCCGCCAGCGAGACGACGAACAACGCACCTCTGGACGACGTCGTACGCGCGCACCTGCCCGGCCTGCTCCGCTACGCGACGGTCCTCACCGGCGACGGCCACACGGCCGCCGACCTCGTCCAGGAGGTGCTGCTGCGCGCGCACGTGCGCTGGACGCGGATCTCCATGATGAACCGCCCCGACCTCTACCTGCGGCGCATGGTGACGAACGAGCACCTCTCGTGGCGCCGCCGCTGGCACGAGCGCACCATACGACCCGTCGAGGACGACGTCCTCGCGGCGAACACGGCACCCCAGGGCGACCACGCCCACCACGTCGTCGAGGACGACGACATGTGGCAGCGGCTGGCTGCCCTCCCCCCGCGACAACGGACCGTGCTCGTGCTGCGCTACTACGAGGGCCTCGACGACGTGGAGATCGCCACCGTCATGGGGACCTCGGGGGCGACCGTCCGCAGCCACGCCTCCCGGGCTCTCGCCGCACTACGCCAGACCACCACCTCGACGGAGACAGCATGAACGACCACGCCCGTCCAGGGGACGGCCCGCACCCCGAGGACCTGGAGCACCAGATCGCCCGTGCGCTGCGCTCACGCGCCACGGCGGCGCCCGACGCCGAGGCTGTCGCCACCCGCATCGAGGCGCGCCTCGCGGACGGCGTGGTCGGAGACGGCGTGGCGACCGTCGCCGTGCGGCGAGGGCGCCGCGTGATCGTCGCCGGAGCCGTCGGCTCGGCGCTCGTCGTCACCGCTGCAGGTGCCGCCGCCGCCGCCAACCCCTACTCGGGTGTGGCCCGGGTGGTGGAGAACGTCGTGCAGAGCGTCGGCATCGAGTGGTCGGCGATGCCCGACAACTACAGCCGCGAGCAGTACGAGGCGTTCTGGAGCTCCGACTACCCCTACGACGACGCCTTGCGACTGGCCGACGAGTGGCAGGTCGACATGACGGAGACCAAGGCCCGGCTGGGCCAGATGGCCCTCGACGGGCAGCAGATGCCCGAGCCCGCCCCGCGCCCGGACACCCCGGAGAACCGCGAGCTGGATGCCCTCGACGCGTTCTGGGACTCCGGCTACACCGCGGGCGACGTCGAGGAGCTCACCGAGCTGTGGAACGTCGACTTCTTCGAGGCCAAGGCGCGGGTCGGGCAGATGATCCTCGACGGAGAGCCGATCCCCATCGACGAGCCGAACCGACGCGAGGACGTCCCCGTGCGGCCGGACACCCCCGAGGACGTCCCCGTGCGGCCGCAGCCCACCGAGGAGGCTCCCCCGGAGCGTGCGCCGGGCCGCTGACCCGGCGCGTGGTGCTCAGTCGGAAAGGCGGACGGCGTCGCGCCCGTTGCGCTTGACGCTGTACAGAGCGGCGTCGGCCCGCGCGATCATGTCCTCCACAGGCTCCGCGGGCCGACGGACCGCGACGCCGATGCTCACTGTGATGCGTGCACCCGGCACGAGGTCCTGCCACGGGTGGGCGGCGATCGCCCGCCGGATGCGCTCGCACGCATCCGCAGCAGAGACACCCGTCAAGCCGTCGAGGAGGATGGCGAACTCCTCACCGCCGTAGCGCGCGACGACGTCGCTCGCGCGCAGGAGGTCCCGCAGCAGCTCGCCGAACCTCGAGAGGACCTGGTCGCCGACGAGGTGGGACCACTCGTCGTTGACGCGCTTGAAGTGGTCGATGTCGAGCACCGCGCACGCGAACTGGTGCATGGGGTCCTGCGTCCACGTCCCGAGTGCCTGGTCGAGCGCTCGGCGGTTCGGGAGCCCGGTGAGCGGGTCGTGGTGCGCATCGTGGGCCAGGCGGGCGTTGTGCTGCTCCAGCGCGAGCACGCGTGCCCGCTCCGCGTCCGCGACACGCTGGGCCTGCTCAGCCTCGAGCCGTGCGCTGAGCAGCTGCGCGCGACGGTCCGCGGTCGCGTCTCCCTGCCGGAGGGTGAGCTCGTGGACCTCCCGCATCGTGCTCAGGGCCGAGGCCAGGTCTCCACGCCCCTCGTGCGCGTCGACGAGCGTGGTGAGCAGGTCGATGCGCTCTCCGGGCCGGTCGAGGTCCGCGCACAGGTCGAGCCCCTCGACGATCGTGAGGACGGCCTCGTCGAGCCGCCCCACCTGGACGAGCCAGCGGCCGCGCAGCGCGTGGTATGCGATCCGCTGCCGGGCCACCGCGAACGCCGGGAGCATCGCGCCCGCGGCCTCGAGCACCTCCCCGGCAGCTGCGGTGTCACCGGTCTGCATGAGCGCGCCGACGACGGCGAGCCGCGCGTCGATGCTCGTGCGTGAGAGCCCGGCGGCGTCCGCCTCGTCGACGGACTGCCGTGCGGTCGCCAGTGCGTGGCGGGCCGCCGCGACCGCGCCGCGCGGATTCGTCACCGCGAGCCGTGTGCACGTGACGAGATACGCCTTGGCGAGGTTCGTCAGGGCCACCGACGCGTGGTCGGGGTCCCCCGACTCGAGCCAGACCCGGCGCGCCTCGACGAGCATGCGGGCGGCCTGCGGTGCGAAGTGCGGCACACCCAGGTACACGGTGCCGAGGCTGTTGAGGACGGACGCGGTCCCGGCGTCGTCGTCGGTCTCCCGGCGGAGCACGAGGGCCCGTTCGAGCAGGTCGATCGCCCCCTCGACGTCCCCGATCTCGTGGTGGACGAGGCCCTTGCAGACGAGGGCGCGAGACTCCCCCACGAGATCACCCAGCTCGTGGGCGAGGTGCTCGGCGCGAGCCGCCGCCTCGAGCGCCTCGGAGTCCTCGGCGAGCACGTGGTGCGCGAACGCCGCACAGCAGGACAACCGCATCTCGGCGTGCTCGTCGCCGAGGAGCACGGCGAGGTCGAGCTGTGCTGCTGCGAGCTCGACGCACGCGCGGGGGTCGGTGTCCTGGAGCGTCTCGAGCTCGTCGACGACGGTGTCCCAGTCCGGTGCGGCGTCGAGCAGCACGCCGTCACCCGGCATGGCGGGGCTGAGGTGGTGTGCGTCCGTCATGGACATCGGTCCTGCCTCCACTCACGCAGGGCCCGGGAGCCTGCTCGACGTCCCATCGTCAGGCGCACGCCGGGTGTAAGGAGTGCCCGGGGATTTCAGCGGGTGAGCGGGGGGCGGAATATGCCGGCGGCCGCGCTCGTTGGCGTCGGAGCGCGCAGCAGCGCGTGTTCCGTGACCGCGCGTCCGTCCGGCTCGATCGAGCGGAAACGTGCCTGTCACAGTGGCGCTGTAGGGTCGGCCGCCGAGCCGGTGCTGTCTCGCCCGCCTCACCGCCGCACCCTTCTTGGAGAATCATCATCGTCTCGTCCACGCCCCCGGGCACACACGCCACCGACACCCGTGCAGGATCCCCGGACGAGGGCACTCCCCTCGTGCCCGAGGCGGACAGCAGGCCCGGCGACGCCGGACCTGACGGCTCCGGGCCAGCGATCGCCCCGGACCACCCGCGGCGCAGGTGGATCCTGCTCGGCGTGGTCGCGCTCGCCCAGCTCATGGTGGTGCTCGACTCCACGATCGTGAACATCGCGCTCCCCGCGGCCCAGGCAGACCTCGGCATGAGCGACGGCGACCGCAGCTGGGTCGTGACGATCTACGCGCTCGCGTTCGGCTCGCTGCTGCTGCTCGGCGGACGGATCGCCGACTACTGGGGCCGCAAGCGGTCCTTCGTCGTCGGGATGGCCGGGTTCGCCGCGGCCTCGGCCGTCGGTGGCTTCGCGACGACGACGGAGATGCTCCTCGCTGCCCGCGCGGGCCAGGGTATGTTCGCCGCGCTCCTCGCTCCCGCGGCCCTCGCACTCCTGTCCGTGACGTTCCCGTCCGGCAAGGACCGCGTCAAGGCGTTCGCGGTCTACGGCACGGTCGCCGGGTCCGGCGCCGCCATCGGTCTCGTCCTCGGCGGGGTGCTCACCGAGTACACGAGCTGGCACTGGTGCCTGCTCGTCAACGTCCCCGTCGCGCTGCTGGCGATCGGCGCCGCGATACCGCTGGTCCGTGAGAGCCGCGCGGACGGCGACACCCGGTACGACATCCCCGGGGCGGTCCTCATCACCGCCGGCCTCGCGTTGGTCGTCTACGGCTTCTCGCGCGCAGAGCTCGGGTGGGACCGCGCCGACACCATCGGCTTCCTCGTCGCCGGCGCCCTCGCGATCGCCGCGTTCGTCTGGTGGGAGAGCCGCGCGAGCAACCCGCTGCTGCCGCTGCGCGTCATCCTCGACCGCTCACGCGGGGGCGCGTTCATCGTGTCCGTCGTCATCGGTGCCGCGCTCCTCGGTGGGCTGCTCTACCTCACGCTGTACTTCCAGATCGTCCTCGAGATGAAGCCGCTCACCGCCGGGCTGGCCTCGCTGCCCATGACGGCGGCGATCATGATGACCGCGCCCTTCGTCGCGCGGCTCCTGCCCGCCGTGGGGCCGCGCGTGCTGCTCACCGTCGGCCCGGTCCTCGCGGCCGTCGGGGTGCTGTGGTTCACCCAGGTGTCCGTGGACTCGAGCTACGTCGTCCACGTGCTGCCCGGCCAGATCATCCTCGGCATCGGCCTCGCGACCGTGTTCGTCCCCATGCAGAACGTCGCCCTCTCCGGGATCGAGCCGCGCGACGCGGGTGTCGCCGGCGCGGCGCTCACCGCGACGCAGCAGATCGGCGGATCCATCGGCATCGCCGTCTTCACGGCTCTCTACACGACGGCCGCCGCCGCCTCCCCGAGCGGCAACCTGCTCGAGGGCTCGGTCGACGGCTACTCCACCGTGTTCCTCGCCTCGGGCCTCGCGCTGCTCGTCGCCGGGCCGCTCGCGTGGTTCATGGTGCGGGTCGACAAGTCGTCGTTCGGTGGCACGTCGGAGGTCGTCCACCTCGGTTGAGGACGCCGGGCGACACGACATCGTCGCGAGGAGCGCTTGAGTGGCGAGGCGATTCGACCGACACACCTCTCATGACGACGAACAAGACCGAGACGGCGGGCACGACGAAGCGGATGCGGCTGCGGTACGCAGGCAGCTGCCGGGAGTGCTCGGCCGATCTCGGTGCAGGAACGACAGCCGTCTACGACCGCGCGAGCAAGACGGTCGTCTGCATCAGCTGCTTCGACGCCGCCCTCGTACCCGGGGTCCCATCTGCGCCCCACGACTCGATGACGCCACTCGTCCCGACGGCAGCGCCCGACGCCGCCCCGGTGCCTGATGCCGCTGAAACCGTCGCGACGGTGCCCCTCGACGGCCCCGAGCAGGACACCGAGATGTCCGCGACTGACGAACCCGAGATCGACCCGGGTGCGGCAGGTGCCTCGGCTCTGCGCGAGTACCACCGACGCAAGGACGCCAGGGAGACGCGGATCCGCGAGGCCCACCCGCGACTCGGGGGCCTCATCCTCGCGTTGTCCGACGAGCCGCAGACCACCAAGGCATGGGCGACGGGCGCCAGGGGCGAGGAGGTGCTGGGTCGGCGCCTCGACAGCCTCACATCCTCGGGCGCCCGGGTGCTGCACGACCGCCGGATCCCGAGGAGTCGCGCCAACATCGACCACATCGTCGTCGGACCTGGCGGTGTCTTCGTCATCGATGCCAAGCGGTACACCGGCCGCCCGAGCCTCCGGGTCGAGGGTGGAATCCTGCGTCCGCGCACCGAGACGTTGATCGTCGGTCGACGCGACTGCACCAAGCAGGTCGACGGCGTGCACAAGCAGATCGGCCACGTGCGGACCGCGCTCGAGCGCGCTGGCATCACGGACATCCCCATCGCCGGGATGCTGTGCTTCGTCGAGGCCGACTGGCCGCTCTTCGGCGGCGACTTCGTCGTCTCCGGGATCCACGTGCTGTGGCCGAAGAAGGTGGGTAGTCATGTCCTCCGGCCGGGAGCTCTCGACGCCGCAGGGGTGGCTGACGTCCATCGCCACCTTGCTGCGGCCTTCGCGCCGTCCTGACCCGAGCGGCTCGGGGATGCTCCGTTCGCCGAGCGACCGTCCGGCGTCAGGTGGCGCTCCGGGGTGGGCAGGAGACCGACGTTCGTCAGCGGTACACCGTCGACGGTCGCGTCGCCCCTGACCGAACGCCGGGTGCCGAGGAGCTCGACGCTCCCCGGCACCTCGACGCATGACACCGGTCAGTCCTGCGACGCGCCGCAGATCGCCCCGTCGACGACATCCTCGACGGCCGCGACGTTCTCCATCGACGCAGGCAGGTGCGTGGCGACGACGACTGCACCGCGACCGTCCTCGGTGACCCCGTTGGCGCTGTGGTACCCGAAGATGTCACCGCCGTGCCCCCAGTACTCCCCGCCGCAGCTCAGCGGCGTGCTCGTCAGGCCGAGGCCGTACCCGACCCCTTCACCGAACTCTTCCGCCGGGACGGTGGTCTGCATCTCCTCGAGCGACGCGGGCTCGAGGAGCTCGCCTCCGACGAGCGCGGAGAAGAAGCGGTTGACGTCGCTCGGCGTCGAGATCATCTGGCCGGCTGCCCACGCCATGGACGGGTCCCAGCCGCTGACGTCGACGAGCTCGCCGTCCGCGTCCGCGTAGTAGCCGTGGACGTACGGTTCCGGGAGCGTCCGGTCACCGACGCCGGGGAACGACGTCTCGGTGAGGCCGAGCGGCTCGATGATCCGCGTCGTGATCTCCTCGTTCACCGGGCGGTCCGTGACCTCCTCGATGATGAGCCCCGCGATGAGGTAGTTGCTGTTGCTGTACGACCAGCCCTCGCCCGGCGCGAACTCCACAGGTGCCTTGAGGGCGCTGTCGAGGAGGGTGCGGGGGTCGACGTACGTGTCCTGCCAGCTGAGGTAGGTGGCCGGGTCCGTGCCCATGACCTCGAGGACGTACTCGCCGAGACCGCTCGTGTGCTGCAGGAGGTTCCGGACGGTGATGGCGTTGCCGTCGATGCCCTCGCCGTGGATGAGGCCCGGCAGGTACGTCTCGACGGGAGCGTCGAGGTCGACGAGGCCCTCCTCGACGAGCTGCATCATGACGACGGCGGTGTAGCTCTTGGTGTTCGAGCCGATCCGCACGTGCCCGTCGACCGGGGGCGGCGTGCCGGCCTCGAGGTCGCCGACGCCGGCCACGTAGTCGCGGATGGTGCCGTCCGCGTCGCGGACCGACGCGAGGGCGCCGGGGGCGGGGTAGTTCCCGTCGGCGATGAGCGCGGTGAGGGACGTCTGGACCGCGTCGTTCTCGCCGACGGTCACGTGGGAGGTGTTCTGGTCGGCGGCTGCCGCGTCGTCGTCGTCGCTCACGGCCAGCTCGATGCCTGCGGAGAGCAGGCTCCCGGCAGCCACGACGCCACCGATCGTCAGCCACAGGGTGCGGCGGGAGCGGAAGGGGGACTGGGTGCGTTCCTGGTTCGTGGTCATACCTCCAACCTAGGGACGGCGAGCACGCGGCTCGATGGCGCTGCCACCCGTCTTCGAGGTGTCCCTCGCTCCCCCTCAGGGGTAGACCCAGCCCTACCCCTCCCCCCCGCATGGGGTCCAGGTGGTCGGAGCCGTCGGACGCGCACCGGCGGACGCGCGACGGCGGACGCGCGACGGCGGACGCGCGACGGCGGACGCGCGACGACCGCGTGGCGACGGAGGTCGCCACGCGGTCGTGGGAGGTGGGGCGCGTGGGGTTCAGCTGTCGGCGGGAGTCTCGCAGAGCTCGGCGTCGATGAGCGCACCGACCTCGAGGATCTTGTCCATGCCCTCGGGGATGATCGTCGTCGACACGACGGCGCCTCGTCCGTCGTCGGTCATGCCGGTGGCCGTGTGGTAGCCGGGGATGTCCCCTCCGTGGCCCCACGCGACGCCGCCGCAGCTCAGCGGCGTGCTGTAGATCCCCATGCCGTACCCGACGCCCTCGCCGAGGTAGTCCGCCGGGACCGTCTGGAGCATCTCGTCGAGGGTCGCGGGCTCCAGGAGCTCACCTCCGAGCAGCGCCGCGAAGAACCGGGTGATGTCGCTCGGGGTGGCGATCATCTGCCCCGCGGCCCACCCCATGGACGGGTCCCACTCGGTGACGTCGACGAAGGGGTCGTCCGGGCCGGCGTTGTAGCCCTGGGAGTGGGGGTCGGGCATCGACTGGTCGCCGACGCCGGGGAAGTGGGTCTCGGTGAGCCCGAGCGGCTCGATGATGCGCTGCTCGATCTGCTCCGCGATCGGCCGGCCGGTGACCTTCTCCACCATGAGCCCGGCGACGAGGTAGTTGGTGTTGCTGTACGACCACTGCTCACCGGCGGGGAACTCCGCTCCCATCGACATTCCGTAGTCGAGCAGCGTGCGGGGCGACACGTACGTGTGCTGGACCGCGAGGTGGTCGGCCGCGTCCTCGCTCATGTGGGGGACGAGGTACTCACCGAGCCCGCTCGTCTGCTGGAGCAGGTCCCGGACGGTGATGGCGTTCGGGTCGATGCCCTCGCCCCGCACGAGCCCGGGCAGGTACGTCTCGATCGACGCGTCGAGGTCGACGAGCCCTTCGTCGACGAGCTGCAGGACGACCACCGCGGTGTACGTCTTCGTCGTGGAACCGATCCGCACGTACCCGTCGGCCGGTGCTGCGTCCCCCGTCTCGAGGTCGCTCACGCCCGCGGCGTACTCGCTGATCTCACCGTCGGCGTCACGGACGGCGGCGGCAGCTGCCGGGTAGAGGCCGGTGTCCACGAGGGCCTCGAGGCGCCCCTGGATCGGGTCGTCACCCGGCGCGGCCGTGGCGGCGGGGAGCGTGGGCCGGTCGGCGGCGCTCGCTCCGACCGCCAGCTGCACCCCTGCCGAAAGGAGCGAGCCAGCGGCCACGACGCTGCCGATCGTCCACCACAGGGTGCGGCGGGAGCGGGCGGTGGACGGGTGGGACTCGTGGTTCGTCGTCATACGTCCACCGTAGGGAATCGGCGGCCCGGGGCTCGATGGGGCTGCCACCCGTCTTCGAGGTGCTCTCCGCTCCCCGTCGACGGGTAGACCCAGCCCTACCCCGGTGCCGCCGATCGGACCTCGTCAGGCGACGACGAGGTCCTTCTCGTCCTGGGTGCCGGCGTCAGGAGCGGCCTCGACGGCCTCGGCCGGCTCGTCGTCGGCGAAGAGGTCCTCGCTCGTCGCGGACCGGTACTGGGCCTCGTCGAGGATGCCCTCACGCTTGGCGACGATGGTGGGCACGAGCACCTGGCCCGCGACGTTGACCGCGGTGCGGCCCATGTCGAGGATCGGGTCGATCGCGAGGAGCAGACCCACGCCGGCGAGCGGCAGCCCGAGGGTCGACAGCGTCAGCGTGAGCATGACGAGCGCCCCGGTGAGCCCTGCCGTGGCGGCAGACCCGACCACGGACACGAACGCGATGAGCAGGTAGTCCGTGATCGACAGGTCGATGCCGAAGATCTGCGCGATGAAGATCGCGGAGATTGCGGGGTAGATCGAGGCGCAGCCGTCCATCTTCGTCGTGGCACCGAGCGGCACCGCGAACGACGCGTACTCGCGCGGGACCCCGAGGTTCCGCTCCGTCACGCGCTGGGTGACGGGGAGCGTCCCGATGGAGGACCGGGAGACGAATGCCAGCTGGATGGCGGGCCACGCACCGCGGAAGTAGCTCGAGATCTTCAACCCGTTGGCCTTGAGGAGCACGGGGTAGAGGACGAAGAGCACGAGCGCGAGCCCGACGTAGACGGCGACGGCGAACGTCGCGAGCGGCGAGAGCAGGTCCCACCCGTACGCGGCGATCGCGTGGCCGATGAGGCCGAGCGTGCCGAGCGGTGCGAGGCGGATGATCCACCACAGGACCTTCTGGATGATCGTCAGGGCCGAGCGGTTGAACGCGAGGAACGGCTCGGCCTGCTTGCCGACCTTGAGGGCGGCGATGCCGATGACGAGCGCCATGACGACGATCTGCAGGACGTTGAAGGACACCGAGGTGCTCAGGCTGCCGTCGTCGCCGGAGGACGTGCTCGCCCCGAGGCCGAGGAAGTTCGCGGGCAGGAGGCTGTCGAGGAAGTCGAGCCAGCTGCCGGTGCGGCCGGGCTCCTGACCGTCGGCCGCGCTGAGGCTCGTGTTCTCACCCGGCCGGAAGATCAGCCCGAGCGCGATGCCGATGGACACGGACACGAGGGCCGTGATGGCGAACCACAGGAGGGTCTTCCACGCGAGGCGCGCGCCGTTGGCGACGTTCTTGAGGTTGGCGATCGACGCGACGATCGCGGTGAACACGAGCGGCGGGACGATCGTCTTGAGCAGCAGGACGAACGACGACCCGATGGTGTCGAGGGTGGTCGTCAGCCAGTTGGCGCCGCCCTCGGGCGTTCCGTCGTCGACGGTCCCGATGGACAGGGCGGCCCACCCGAGCAGGACGCCGAGGACGAGCGACGCGAGGATCTGGACGCTGAACGAGGGCATCCGCAGACGCCGACGGGTGGTGCTGCCCGACGCTGCGGGCCTGGCGTCCGAAGGACGCGCGGAAGGTGTGGTGGGCACAGGTGTGCACCTTTCGAGAACGGTGGGACGAGGAGGTCGAGCAGGGTCAGCGGGCGGGTCGACAGCCCTGCGTACACCCGGCGCCCGGCACGGACAGCGCACGCACCGCGTGCGCGTCGTCGTGGTGCGTGGTCTCGGTCCACCCCTGGATCACGGCGTTCTCCTGTGCTCTGTGCGCGTGCGTTGTCGCACGTGGTCTGTACGTCAACCGGACGTGCCCCGCAGGTATTCCACACCACGCACGGCCCCGGCCCGGACCGTCGGTGGACGGTCCGGGCCGGGGCGACGTGCGGTGATGCGTGCGGCGCTGCGGCGTGGGTCAGGTGGTGGCGCAGGTGACCGTCGGTGTGCCGGGGGTTCCGCTGCCGATGAACCCTGCGGTGACCGTCTCGCCAGCAGCCAACGAACCGTTCCAGCTGGCGTTGGTGATGCGGGTGCCGGTCAGCGTCCCGCCCCACGCCTGTGTCGGGGTCACTCCGGAGAGCGCCGCGCTCCAGCCGCTGATGGCTGCGTCACCGGCAGTCACCCGTACCTCACCCTGGTATCCACCCGGCCACGTGTTCGTGATCCGGACGACGGCGACGCACTGGTCAGTTCCCGGCACGGGGTCGGTCGGGTCCGTGGGATCCGTCGGGTCGGTCGGGTCCGTGGGATCCGTCGGGTCCGTGGGATCCGTCGGGTCCGTGGGATCCGTCGGGTCCGTCGGGTCCGTCGGGTCGGTCGGGTCCGTCGGGTCCGTGGGATCGGTCGGGTCCGTCGAGCCGTCGCCGCCGATGTTGATGTCGCTGCACAGGTAGTAGGGCTGGTCGAGGTGGCTCGCCTGCCAGACCGTGAACAGGACGGCTCGGCCGCTGCGGTCGGCGGGGATCTCGACGTCCGCGCGGTAGGGGGAGCTCGTCGGGTAGGACCCGGTCTCGGTGAGCAGCTCGAGGTCGTCCCAGCCGAGAGCCTCGGTGGTCGGGTCGAACCCTTCCTCGGACACGTAGATCCGCAGGTAGTCGGCTCCGTGGTTCGCGCCGTCGGTGAGCGTCAGCGTGAATTCGTGCTCGACGTCGGTCATCACCCACTCGCCCGGGGTGTCCATGTAGTTGTACCGACCGTTCTCGGTGCGTCCGCCGCTGCACAGCTGGCCGTTCGGCACCGCCGCCTCGTGGTTGCCGCCCACGTTCTCGCGGTAGAGGCCGTTCCAGTTCCACATGGCGTTGGGGTCGGCCTCCCACGCACCCGCGCACATGGGGTCCGTGTCCGCCATGTTCGGGTCGAGGTGGTTGTCTCCCCAGCGCTCGAGACACCCGTAGTTCCGGGTGGGCGGGTCGGTGACCGACCCGTGTGCGGCCGCGGGTCCGGCCGTGAGGGTCGCGACTCCCAGGGGGACGACGAGGGCGAACGGTAGGGCGACGGCGACTCTGCGCGCGCGGGCACTGACGGACATGATTGCTCCCGGTGTGAGTGTGCGGTGGTGCCCACACCGTCACACAGGTGTCCGTTTGAATGCCATGAGTCCGTTTGGTGTTAAACGTTTCGCCTGCGGAGCCGACGCGGCGTGGGGGTGTCGAGCGCGGCCACCATGCGCTCGACGGCCTCGGTGAGGATCGCCCGCGACGTGGCGAGATTGACCCGCGCGAACCCCTCGCCGCCGGCCCCGAACGGCAGGCCGGAGGTGAGTGCGACCCGCCCGCGCTTGAGCAGCTCCCGCGCCGGATCGTCCCCCAGGCCCTGCCCTGCGGCGTCCCGCACGGCACGGAGGTCGACCCAGGCGAGGTAGGTCGCGTCGGCCGGCTGCACGACGGCGTCGGGCAGGTGCTCGGCGAGGAGGCCGGTGAACAGCGACCGGTTCGTGTCGACGGCGGTCGTCACCTCGTCGAGCCAGCCCCGGGCATGGGTGAGGGCTGCCGAGTGGGCGATGGCCGCGACGTGGCTCGCACCGTGGTCGGCGATCTCGGCGATGTCCCGGACGTCGCGCGTGGCCTGCGGTCCCCCGATCGCGAGCGCGGCCTTGAGGCCGGCGAGGTTCCACGCCTTGGAGGCGGAGACGAGGCTGATGGCGTTCTCGGCGCCCGGGACGGTGAGGATCGGCGTGAACACGGACCGGCCGAGCTCACGCTCCGCCGCGGGCGACGTGATCGGCGCGTGGATCTCGTCCGCGACGATCCGCACGCCGTGCCGACGGGCGAGCGCGGCGACCGCCGTGAGCTCGTCCACCGTGTGCGCGACACCGGTCGGGTTGTGCGGGTTGCACAGGAGGTACGCGCTCGCCCCGTCGGCGAACGCCGCCTCGAGCGCGTCGAGGTCGATGCGCCCCTCCGGCGTGAGTGCCGCTGTCGCGACACGGCGGTCGATGCCGCCGACGAACGAGTAGAACGGCGCGTACACGGGCGTGTTGACGACGACGACGTCGCCCGGCTGGGTGACGACCTTGAGCACGTCGGTGATGCCGATCATCACGTCGGTGAGCATCCGCACCCGCGACGGGTCGAGGGACCAGTCCCAGCGGTCGGCCGCGAACCCCGCGAACGCCTCGGCGTACGCGTTGCTCCCCGGGTAGCCGGTGTCCCCGCGCCGCATCGCATCGTGCACCGCCGCGACGACCGGCTCCGCCTGCGGGACGTCCATCTCCGCCACCCACAGCGGCAGCACGTCGGGCGGGTAGGCCCGCCACTTCTCGCTCGTCCGTGAGCGGAGCTCGTCGAGGGTGAGGGTGTCGAAGATGGTCGGGGCAGCGCTGGTCGTCGGTTCGGCACTCATCCTTCGACCGTATCCCGGGCCGACGACACACGATCGCCGGACGAGCGTCCTGCCGCGTCACGCCGGTCACACCCGACCACGCGGCGGTGCACAGCGATGAGCACCGCGAGGGTCAGGGCAGCGGTGCCGAGCGGTCGACGAGCTCGTGGGCACGGACGATCTCCGCGTCCGTCGCCTCGGCCGCGTCGGTCTGGTCGAGCTCGGTGAGGAGGTCCACCAGGGCCTGGCGCTGCGCGGGATGCTCGAACGGCAGCAGGTCGAGCTCGGTGTTGGTCAGCCAGAAGTGGAGGACGACCGCGTCCGCGCGCCACAGGTCGAGCCTGAGCACGGGGAAGTCGGTCATCCGACCAGCATCACCCTGTGGACAGGTTCACACAAGAGGGCGGAGGGACAAGGAGGCCAAACGGGCTACCCTACGCCAACAAAGAACGATTCGAGAAGGGGTCCGGCCGTCGTCGAGCCGTACTCACCCGTCTCCACGAACACCGAGACCGCAAGATCGCCCCTCGTCGCGATCATCCATGCGTGGTTCGTCGTCCCGTCGCCGTACTGGGCCGTCCCGGTCTTCGCGGCGACCTCCCCGGGCAGGTCCGCGAGGAATGCACCGCCACCCTCTGTCACCACGGCGCGCATGAGCCCGTGGAGCTGCGCGGCCTCGTCGGCCGTGAGCGGAGCGGGCGCGGCGGTCGGCAACGAGGAGGGCTCGGCCGGGTCCGGGACGTCCTGCGCGAGGAACGTCGGGCGGACCGTCGTCCCCGCAGCGACCGACGCCGCGACCCCGGCCATCGCGAGCGGCGACGCCTGCACCTTGCCCTGCCCGATCATCGAGGCCGCGTGCTCCGTGCCTGCCGAGTCCCGCGGGACGGCGCCCGTGAACACCTCCGGCCCGGGCTGCTGGGCGAGCCCCAGCCCCAGGGCGGCTGCGGCGTCGGCCAGCGCGTCCTGCGTCACCTGCCCGCTCGCGTTGATGAGCGCGGTGTTGCACGAGTTCGCGACGACGGTGCGCAGCGGCACGTCGCCCAGGGCGGACGCCGGGTAGTCGGGGAAGTTGCGGAACGCCCGACCGTCGACGACGGCCTCGGGCGTGCAGCTCAACGGTGACTCCGGTGTGACACCGGTGCGCATGAGGGCGAGCGCCGTGACGACCTTGAACGTCGAGCCGGGCGCGTACATGCCTGCGGTCGCCGTGGAGAGCCCGCCTCCCGCGGGGCCGCTGGCAGCCGCGAGGACCTCGCCGGTCGACGGACGGATCGCGACGATCGCGCTCGGCACCGTGGTGGCCGCGAGCACGGTCTCCGCGGTGACCTGCATCGCGGGGTCGAGCGTCGTGCGCAGGGGCTCACCGGCGACGGGTTCCTGCCGCAGCGCGTCCCGGACGCTCCCGTCCGTCGCGACGATCTCGACGACCCGGCCGGGGGTCCCCCGCAGCTGGGCGTCGTACTGGCGCTGCAGGCCCGACAACCCGACGACGTCCCCGGCGACGACCGCGCCGTCGGACGCCTCGACGATCTCTGCCGTCGCCTCCCCGGCCCGGCCGAGGATCGGCGCCGCGAACTCGCGCGTCGGCGCGAGCGGGATCGTGTCGTCGACGAGCAGCACGCCGGGAACGGCCGCGAGCGCGGTCCAGTCCTCGTCCGTCTCCGCGCGCAGCACGATGGCCTCGACGAACGCCTTGTCGCCCGCGGCGGCGACCTTCCCGGCGTACGCCTCGGGGTCCATCTCCAGCAGGCCCGCGAGGGCGCGCGCGGAGCTGTCCCACGTCGAGGCGTCGGCCCGGGTCTTGTCGATGCCCACGCGTTTGACCGGGCGCTCGGTGACGATCGGCTGGTCGCCCGCGCCGAGCACGTCGCCCCGGTCCGCCGCGGTCCGCGACGTCTGCAGCCGCTCACCGGGCGCGAGGCCGGGGACGAGGATGTCCGGCTCCCAGGCGACCCGCCACTCGTCGGCCTCCTCGTCGAGCGCGAGGTCGGCCGTCGTCGTGTACGTCCAGGGGGTCCCGCCGATCTCCCACACGTGGTCGAGGTCGGCGGTGGCCGTCGTGCCGTCCTCGGCGACGACGACCGTGCCGGCCGTCACCTCGTGGCTCGTGGCGTCCAGGGGTTCGACGACGGCGTCGCGGTGCGCCGTGGCGTCCGCCCCCGACACGCCGTCGAGGGGAACCGCCGCGAAGTCACCGCCCGCCATGGCAGCGGCGAGGGCGTCGACCGTGGCGTCGGGCGTCGGCGTGTCCGAGCCGCAGGCCGTCAGGCCGAGCCCGGCCAGGCTGAGGACGACGAGCGTCGCGACGGTCCGGGCAGGGGGGCGGGAGGCGCCGCGGGCAGCGTCGGTGCGCGCGCGGGCGGGCGCGGTGCGGAGGGACATGGGGTACATGGAACGCCGCCCGGCCCCCTCATGTCCACCTCGTCCCGTTCCGCCCGCGCCCGACCGGGCTACGTGATCGCGGCCCTGCTACTTGATCTCGGCCCTGTGCACCCGCCACCAGCCGATCGCGATGGGCAGCAGGACCCAGACGACGGACGCGACACCGAGCTTCGCCCAGTCCTCCCCGGACATCGAGCCGCTGAGCAACGGCATGGTGGCGCCGTCGAGGTTGAGCCACTCCGCCGGCTGCCGCATCCAGGAGATCAACGAGGTGACGATGCTCCAGGCCGTCGGCAGGACGTAGTACGTGACGATCGCAGCCGGTGTGTTGAGCAGGATGAGACCGAACGCGACGCCCTGAGCGACGACGAGGAGCTCGAGCATCGTGAAACCGCCGAGCATCGCCCAGTCGACGGCCCACGAGCCGTTCCCGTCGCGTGCGACGGAGCCGACGACGTTGACGACCGCTGCGAGCACGAGCGCCGCCGCGACCGCCGCGAGCGCCACGAGGAGCGCGCCGAGGATCTTCGCTGCCACGACACGACCGCGCCGCGGCTCCTGCGTGAACGTCACGAGGCCGGTGCGCTGGCTCCACTCGCTCGTCGTGGCCATGATCCCCACGACGGGCAGGAGGAGCATCTGGGGGATCGCGGCGGCCTGCGCGAGGTTCTGGAACGTGATCTCCGCGGGGTTCGCGTTGAAGACGAAGACGACCATGACCAGCGCGGTGATCGCGCCGATGAGGACGAGCAACCATCGTCCGGCCCGGGTGTCGACCTGCTTGCGCAGCTCGACGTGCACGAGCCGCTGGAACGGGATCCCGACGAGGGGGGCAGTGGGCGGGCGCAGGGCCTTGCTCGGCGCACCGGGGGTGTGGTCCGTCGTGGTGGTCATGCCGCCACCCCCTCACGGCCGTGCTCGGCTGTGAGCTCGAAGAAGAGCTGTTCGAGGCCGTTGCTCTTGGCCACCCCGAGGTTCGTGAGGACGACGCGGGCGTCGAGCGCCACCCGCCCGACCTCCTCGGGCGTCGCGGAGGTGCTCAGACCGCCGCCCGGGTGGGCGGAGACCTCGACGCCCGCGCGGCGCAGGGCCTCGGCGAGCGCGACGTCGTCCGTGCTCGAGACGACGGACCCGGCGACGGACAGCAGCTCCGTCTTGCTGCCCTGGGCGACGATGGTGCCGCGACCGATGACGATGAGGTCGTCGGCGACGGCCTCCATCTCGAGCAGCAGGTGCGAGGAGAGCAGGACGGTTCCGCCCGCTCCCGCGAAGTCGTGCAGCAACGAGCGCATCCAGCGGATCCCCGCCGGGTCGAGGCCGTTGACGGGCTCGTCGAGGACGAGCATCTGGGGGTCACCGAGCAGCGCGTTGGCGATGCCCAGGCGCTGGCGCATGCCGAGGGAGTAGTTGCGCACGCGCCGGCCCGCCTCCTTGGGGGTGAGCCCGACGATCTCGAGGACCTCGTCGACGCGGCGCCGCTCGACGCCCATCATGAGAGCGCTCAGGACGAGCACCTCGCGGCCGGTGCGGCCCGCGTGCTGCGCGGAGGCGTCGAGGAGGACACCGACCCGCCGTCCGGGGTTGGCGAGCGCGGCGAAGGGTTTGCCGAACACCCGCGCGCTTCCCGACGTCGCCGGGGTGAGCCCGCAGACCATGCGCAGGGCCGTGGACTTGCCGGCCCCGTTCGGTCCGAGGAACCCGGTGACTCGGCCGGGCTGCACCTCGAACGACACGTCGTCGACGGCCGTGAAGCCGCCATACCTCTTGGTGAGTCGTTCCACTGTGATCATGGGACCAGCCTGGCAGCAGCACACGGGCTGCGACATCCGGCTCACGTAGCGTGTCCTGCAACTTTGGTCGCGGAGGCGGCGGCCCTCCCGCGACCTGCGGCCCTCCTCTGCCCGCTGCCACGCACCTAGGCTGTGCGGGTGCCGACTCCTGCGCCTCCCGCTCCTCCAGCGCCCACGGGCTTCTGGGGCGAGACGTGGCGCGTCCTCGTCGCCCTGCTCATCGGGCTCGTCGGCCTGCACTTCACCGCGAACGTCGCCGACTACGATCCGCAGGGCGCGGTGATCCCGCGGCCCGACTGGCTGCTCCCGATGGATGTGGCCCTGGGGATCGTCGCCATCGTCCTCATGACGCAGCGGCGCAGGTGGCCCCTCGCCGTGGCCGTCGTCCTGGCACTCCTGTCGAACGCCTCCGGGCTGAGCAGCGGCGCCACGTTCATCGCCTTCGTCTCCCTCGCGACGCGACGCCGCTGGACGGAGATCGTCCCGGTGGGTGTCCTGTGGATCGGCGCCGGGTATGTCTACGAGCACACCGCGGGTCCGCACACGGGCAACCCGTGGTGGGAGCTCGTGGTCGTCGCCGTGCCCACGTACGCCGCCCTCGCCGGGACCGGCGTCCTCATCGGTGCGCGCCGGGCGCGCGCCCTGGCCGCTGGAGTACCTCAGCGCACGGTCGGTGCGGCGATGCGTGACGGCCTCATCCGCCTCGCCCAGCCCCTCCCGACGTACACCCCGCCCCCGCTCACCGGGTGGGGATCGACCTGGCGGATCATCTTCGCGGTCGTCGCCGGGCTCTTCGGGCTGCTCTCCTCCGTGTCCGCGCCGGTCGCCGAGGAGGTCGCCGACACGATCGGGACGCGGGTGGCCCCCGGATGGGTGCTGCCCGTCGACGCCGTGCTCGGCATCGTCGCGATCATCCTCATGACCCGCCGTCGCCAGGCCCCGTTCGCGACCGCACTCACCATCGCCGCGATGTGCGCCCTGTCGGGGTCGAGCGGGGGTGCGCTCATCGTCGCCGTGATCTCCCTCGCGACGCGGCGTCGCTGGAGCGAGCTCCTGCCCGTCGGCGGAGTATGGCTCGTCTCCGCGTACGCCTACGAGCTCGTCCTCGGCACCCCATGGTCGAGGCTCGGGTGGGTGCCGCTCGTCGGAGTCCTGCTCGGCTTCAGCTTCTGCCTGGTCATCGGCTTCTACGTCGGCGGGCGCCGCGAGGCCCTGGCGAGCCTCCGGGTGCGGGCGGAGACGGCGGAGCGCGAGCAGGCTGCCCGCTCCGAGCAGGCGCGGACGGCGGAACGGTCCCGGATCGCCCGGGAGATGCACGACGTCCTCGCGCACCGGATCTCCCTCGTCGCACTCCACTCGGGCGCGCTCGTCTACCGCGACGACCTCGACCGGATGCAGACCGTCGAGGCCGCGACGATCATCCGCGACAACGCGCACCTGGCCCTCACCGAGCTCCGTGAGGTGCTCGGTGTGCTGCGCGACCCGTCGGGCGCACCGGGCATCGCGGACCGTCCGCAGCCGACACTCGCCGCCCTGCCCGACCTCGTCGAGGAGACACGCGCCGCGGGTCACCGGGTGCTGTGCGCCGTCGCGCCCGGGATCGAGGTGGCGCTGTCCGGGCTGGCGGACACGGTGAGCCGCAGCGCGTTCCGCATCCTCCAGGAGGCGCTGACGAACGTCCGCAAGCACGCGGCCGGGGCGCCGGTGCGTATCGACATCGGTGGGCGGCCCGGCGGGCGCCTCGAGCTGAGCGTCCGCAACCCCGTTCCCGAGCCCGACGCGACCGGGCTGGTGCTGCCGTCGTCAGGCCTCGGGCTCGAGGGGCTGGCAGAGCGCGCCAAGCTCGCCGGGGGCGAGCTGGAGCACGGCCTTGACGTCGGAGGGCAGTTCACCGTGAGAGCCTGGGTGCCGTGGCCGACATGACCGACAACACCGACACCCGCACCGACCGCCAGACGGACCGCGACGAGGTTCGCCCCGCACCCCACGCGCCGGGCGCGGCGAGCACACGGGACGCGCCGGGCACCCCGCCCTCGCCGATCCGCGTCGTCCTCGTCGACGACGACGCCCTCGTCCGCGCCGGGCTGCGTCTCATCCTCGGCGGGAACTCCGGGATCGACGTCGTCGCCGAGGCGGGGGACGGGCTGCAGGGTGTCGCCGCCGTCGCGACGCACCGCCCCGACGTCGTGCTCATGGACATCCGGATGCCGCGCCTCGACGGCCTCGCCGCCACGGAGCGCATCCTCGCCGCACACCCCGACGTCCGCGTCATCGTGCTCACGACGTTCGACGCCGACGACCTCGTCCTCTCCGCGCTGCGCATCGGCGCCGCCGGGTTCCTGCTCAAGGACACCCCTCCGGAGCAGCTCGTCTCCGGGGTCCGCACGGTCGCCGCCGGCCAGCCGATGCTCTCGCCGAGCGTCACCGCCCAGCTCATCGCGTCCGTCACGCACGACCCCTCGGGCGGGCGCAGCCAGGACGCCCAGGCACGCCTCGCGACGCTCACCGAACGGGAGCGGGAGGTCGCGATCGCGATCGGCCAGGGGCTGTCCAACGCGGAGATCGCGACGTCGCTGTTCATGTCCGTCGCCACCGTGAAGTCCCACGTCGGACGCCTCTTCGCCAAGCTCGGCGCCGAGAACCGCGTCCAGGTGGCCATCTGCGTGCACGACGCGGGCCTCACCTGACATGTTCTGCCCGCACGTCTGACCCGAGGAGCACGCATGAACGACTGGATCCCGCTCGAGGAGATCGCCCGCCAGGAGCACGAGCTCCAGCTGCCGGCGTTCACGCACGACGACGCGTGGGAGCTCGGCAGCGCGCTCGTGCGGATCGCCCGCGAGCAGCACCTCCCCGTGACCATCGACATCCGCAGCGGTGACCACCAGCTCTTCCACGCAGCGATGCCGGGCGCCACGACGGACCACGACTCGTGGATCGACCGCAAGGGCCGCGTCGTCGACCTCCTCGGGCACAGCACCTTGTACGTCGGCCAGGAGTGCCGCGACGCCGGGACGACGTTCGAGGAGCGGTATGCCGACCTCGACCCCGAGCTGCACGTCGCCCACGGCGGCGGTTTCCCGCTCGCCGTGCGCGGCCAGGGACCCGTCGGTGTCCTCGTCGTCTCGGGCCTGCCCCAGGTCGACGACCACCGGCTCGCCGTCGCGGGGCTGCAGGCGTACCTCGACGCCGCATAGCGGCACCGGCCCGGGGGCTTGACGTCCACCCCGGGGTGGGGAGGACGCTCGTGGTGCGATCCCGGCCGGGCCACGACCGGGGGGTGCGGACGACCAGGAGGAACCGCGATGTTCGAGATCACCGTCCGGGACGTGCCGGGCCAGCGCGTGCTCACCGAGCAGGGAACGATGCTCGCCGACGCCCTGCCACTGTGGATCGGCCAGACGCTCGGCCGCCAGCACGCGGCCCTCGTCGAAGAAGCCGTCGTGGAAGAGGCCGTCAGCAGCGACGCGCCGCCCTTCGTCGTCTACCACGGAATGGTCACGGCTGAGCAGGCGGGTCTCGTCGAGGCGTGCACGCCGGTCCCCGACGCGGTGGGCGCCGGGTGGGTGACCCGCGACGAACCGGCGCACCGTGAGGCCTTCGCGAGGATCACGAAGAGCCAGGTCGCGTTCCCCGAGATCCTCGACGCGTACGCCGCCGTCGAGCAATGGATGAACACCCAGGGCGTCACGCCGGTCGGCCCGCCACGCGAGGTGTACTTCGGCGACTGGGACGCGGCGGGTCCCGACGACGCGGTCGTGGACATCGCGTTCCCCATCGCCTGACCGGATCCGCTCGCCTGACCGGCCGGCGCCACGCACGTCTGACGACGGCACAGGAAAGGCCCCGCCCCGTCGACCAGGTGCTGCCGGACGGGCGGCATCTCGCCCCCACCGAGCGTCATGCTGCCCACCCTCCCGGGGTGGCCCGCTCTCGCGGGACCTCGACCGGCCGTACCTCGACGGCGCGGGGCCTTCCTGCGTGATCCATGGGACCGGCCCGGGATCGTGGTGTGCAGACAGTATGGAACGGACATCACGCCCGCGCATCCGGAACCCCTCGCCCTGAGCGCAGGAGCAACATCCCGGTGACATCTGGGATCCTCGTCCTGTGCAACCGACCCACCCCCCGGCCGACGTCGTCCGCAGCGCACCGCTGAAGCTCCTCCCGGCGGCAGGCGTCTCCCTGTCCGCGTTCCTGCTGTTCGGGGTGCACCTACGCCCCCTCGGGTACGTCGTGCTCGTCCTCAGCCTCGTGGTGGCGTTCCTCGTCGAGCGGGGCCTGGGCAAGGACCTGTCGCTCATCGGTCTCGGCATCTGCATCGTCAGCACGACGTCGATGGCCGCGGACGTCTCCTGGCCGCGGTTCATCGCGATCGGCACCGCGCTGACGCTCGCGGTCGCCGTGCCGTTCCTCGTCGACCGGTTCGTGTTCCGGCGCGAGGCCATCAGGTTCCCGTGGCGCACCGGCAAGGAGTGGCCGCGCATCGAGAAGGCCTACCTCGTCGCTGTCCCGCTGCTCGGCTGGGCGATCCTGCCGTTCTACTTCATCCGGTCCGGGGCGTACGAGAACTGGCCGACGCTCACCGAGACCGACGAGCTCGCCCGGTTCTTCGTCGGCGTCAACGCCGTCGGCACGTGGGACGAGCTGTTCTTCATCTGCATCTGCTTCACGCTGCTGCTGCGGCACTTCCCCGCCTGGCAGGCCAACGTGCTCCAGGCAGTCATCTTCGTGTCGTTCCTCTGGGAGCTCGGGTACCGGTCCTGGGGCCCGGCGCTCACCATCCCGTTCGCCCTGCTCCAGGGCCTGATCTTCACGCGCACGAAGTCGCTCACCCTCGTGCTCATCGTCCACCTGCTCTTCGACGCGATCGTCTTCATGGCGATCGTCCACGCCAACGTGCCGTCGCTGTTCGGGATCTTCGTCTACTGACGCGACGCTGCTCGCGAGCGCCAGCGGACCAGCACCGGAGAAGTTCGTGCGGAAGATCTCTGGACACGACCCCGACGGGGGCCGCTACGCTGCGGGCCATGCGCATCCCCCGCGTCGCCGTTGCGACCCTGCTCACCCTCACCCTCGTCGGTTGCTCCGGCGACTCCACCAGCACGGAGTCGAGCGACGCTCCGGAGCCGACCTCGAGCAGCACGGCTGACGCCGACACCGAGACGGAGGACGAGGCCGGGACGGAGGAGGACTCCGAGCCCGAGGCCGAGGAGCCCGGCACCGAGGACGTGCCGGACGAGGACGCGGCGGACGAGGACGCGAACGCGGCGCTCGACAGCTATGTCGAGGCCGAACGCGCCGCCCTCCCTGCGGCCCTCGAGGCGTACGCGGGGACGTACTCGAGCGCCGAGGTCACGGCGGTCCACCCGGACACGGTCGCGTTCGACTACGTCTTCGCCGAGACCGTCGACGTCGCATCCGCGGTGCCCGCGCTCGAGGCTGGCATCCCGACGATGCAATCGGCGATCGAATCCGGCGTCTTCCCCGCGATGGAAGCCGCTGGTGTCACAGGTGACCTCAAGGTCACCTACTCGTACTACAACCCCGACGGAACCCAGATCTGGACCTACACCGCCCTCCAGCCGTAGCTGACCCCTTCGCGCTCCCGCTCGGCCCCGTCGAGCCGGAGTGGGAAGATCTAGGGTGACCCGACGCCGCGCCCTCGCTCTCGCAGCGGCCGTCACGACGGCGCTCGGGCTCGTCGTCCGCACCGTCGGCGACGGCCTGGCGTCCGCGGTGGCCGGGGACACGCTGTACGCGGCCCTCGTCTACCTGCTCGTGGCGTTCGTCGCGCCCCGGACCCGACCGGCCACCGTCGCCGTGGTCACCTGGGGGATGTGCACGGTCGTCGAGCTCGCGCAGCTCGTGGGACTCGCGTCGGTGGTCGTGGACCACTGGGACCCGGCGCGCTGGGTGCTCGGGACGACGTTCCACGCCCCGGACCTGCTCGTCTACGCGCTCGGCGCGCTTGCAGCCGGGTTCGCGGACGCCGCCGTCACGAGGCACTGCCCCACGGCGGACCACCAGACCACGGGCATGGTGACCCACGATGTCGCCATCGCGACCCTTCCACCCTCGGCCTCGCTGGTCGCTCGTGTGACGAGGTCGGACGGTGGAGGAGAATCATCGACGTCGGAGGAGTGACAGCTAGAGAAGATGGGGCGAGCATGCCCGAGAAGGTCGACGAACCCCCGAGCAGACGTGGGAGCACGACGCCTGCCCCCGCTGTGGCTCGGGGTCCGGTCTCCGCTGCGGCACGCCCACCGCGCCCGGAGCGTGGCGTCGGGGCCAGTGGCGACACTCCGGCGGGCGGCGGCGAGCCGACCATGGCAGAGGCCGTCGCCCTCGCCCTCACCCAGGCGCCCGGGTCCAACGCTCGCGAGATCGCGCTCTGGCTGCGCCGCAACGGGCACCCGGACGCCACGAAGTCGACCGTCAACGTGCTGCTCTACCGCGAGACGGCGACGTTCCAGCGTGACGACTCGTCCGTCCCGCGGTGGTCCCTCGCAGGGACCGACAGCGCCACCGTCGACGGCGCGGTGGCTGCCCGGCGGTCGGAGCGCCTCGTCGCTGAGCACGACACGTACCGCGACCTCGCGCTCGCCGCGCCGACCACTCCGCCACCACCGCCGCGCCCCAGCGCCGCCGCGCGCCCGGCCCCCGCGGAGGCCCTCGCCCTCCTCGAGTGGCAGCGCGAAGCGATCGCGGACTGGTACGCGAACGGGTGCGAGGGCATCGTCGAGGCCGTCACCGGGACGGGGAAGACCCACGTGGGCCTCGAGGCCGTCGCGCACGCGGCCCGGGACGGCCAGCGTTCCACGGTGCTCGTACCCTCCATCGACCTCCAGGACCAGTGGGCGGAACGGTTCCGCCAGTTCCTTCCCGGCCTGCGCGTCGCCCGCATCGGCGGGAAGAGCGGCGGCGACCCGGCGAGGTCCGACGTGACCATCGCCGTCGTCAACTCGGCCGCCAGGACCGATCTCGGTGGTCTCTCGGACGACTCGCTCCTCGTCGCGGACGAGGTCCACCGCTACGGCGCGACGGAGTTCCAGCGTGCACTGCGCACCGGGTACCGGCGCCGCCTCGGGCTCACCGCGACGCTCGAGCGGTCCGACGACGGCGTCGACGGCGCGATCCGCCCCTACTTCGGTCGCACCATCCTCACCGTGGGGTTCGACCGGGCGATCCGCGAGCGCGTCGTCGCGCCGTTCCGGCTCGTCCTGGCGCCTGTCGCCCTCACTGACGAGGAGGGTGCCGCCTACGAGAAGCTCGGGCACACGATCTCGAGCTCGCTGAAGACGCTCCGCGGCGCGGGGGCGCTCGGTGGCGCCGGCGCCAGCCTGTCGCAGGAGCTCGCGCGGTTGTCCGGGATCCCGGGACGGATCGGGATCGCTGCCCGGACCGCGACGGCCGCCATGCGCGACAGGCGCACCCTGCTCGCGCAGCTCACGGGCAAGCTCGACGCCGTCGAGCAGCTCGGCGACGCCATCCGCGCGAGCCAGGGCGCGGTCCTGTTCACGCAGTCGAAGACGACGGCCGAGGAGGCCACGCTCCGGTTGCGCGGGCTGGGCGTACCGGCGTCGGCCCTGCACAGCGACATGGACCGCCCCGAGCGTCTCGACACGCTCGACGCGCTCCGTGACGGGCGCCTCCAGGCCGTGGCGGCCCCGAAGCTCCTCGACGAGGGCATCGACCTGCCGACCGTCGACCTCGGGGTCGTCATGACGGCGAGCCGCTCCCGGCGCCAGATGGTGCAGCGCCTGGGCCGCGTCATCCGCAAGAAGGCCGACGGGCGCCCCGTCGACTTCGTCATCCTCTACGGGCAGGACACGGTGGAGGACCCGAGCACAGGCACCCACGAGGGGTTCTTCGACCTGGTCGGAGAGGTCTCGACGACGACCACACAGCTCGAGCCCGGGTGGACGGCCGAGGACCTCACCGGCGCGGGTGCTCCATCCGACGGTCGAGGGCTGACCCGCGTTACGTGAATCATCAATCGACGAGGCGTAAAGTGGGCTCCATGTCCTATGCCACCACGCCCGCCGCCGGGGAGCCCCGCTGGCTCGACGCTGACGAGCGTGAGACGTGGTTGCTCTTCTCCGAGCTCCTCATCCGGATGCCCTCCGCGCTCGACTCGCAGCTGCAGCGCGACGCCGACCTCAGCTTCTACGAGTACATGGTCCTCGCCATGCTCTCCGAGCAGCCCGAGCGCAGCCTGGGCATGGGTGAGCTCGCGCGCCTGACCAGCGGGTCGCTGTCGCGGCTCTCGCACGTCGTCAAGCGCCTCGAGCGCTCCGGGTACGTCGAGCGGCACGCGAGCACCCAGGACCGTCGGTTCACCAACGCCGTCCTCACCGACGCCGGACTCGAGAAGATCCAGCAGAGCGCCCCCGGGCACGTCGACCACGTCCGTCATCTCCTGTTCGACGCTCTCACCACCGAGCAGGCGCACCAGCTGCGCGAGGCGGCCCGCGTCATCCGCACGCAGATGGACCCGACCGGAGCCGGGAACCTCACCGGCCACCCACCGCGCGCGTAGCGGCGCGACCGGGTCAGGCGCTCGGGGTCTGGTCGTCCTGCGCCTCGAGGGCGGTCCCGCGCACCTGTCCGAGGAGCGCGTCCACCGTCGCGTAGTGGTCCTCCGCCTGGGCGATGTAGGCGTCGAGCTTCTCCTCGTCGAACCCTGCGTCGGCGGCGTAGACCTTGAAGGTCCGCCAGCCGCTCTCCTTGCCACGGATGGCGCTCCGCAGCAGCTCGAGCTCGAGCAGGGCGCGCAGCGGCGAGGAGCTCGCGACGCGCCCGTTGGGCTTGAGCCTGGCGAGACGTTCCCCGACGGCGGCCGCGGCGATCTTGTACCGCTGCACCCCGACGCCCAGTCGCTCCGCCTGGGCGAGGAGCCACTGCCGCTCGTCCTCCATCTCCCGCGCCAGGCGGGCCATGGGCGCCGCGAGGGACGTCCCCTCGTAGTTGTGGGTCATGTTGCGCAGGCGGCCCACGCCGCCCGTCGCGCCCGTGATGTGGTCGTTCAGGTACACGCCCAGCAGGTTCATGTCGACGGCCATGCGCGCTCCTCGGGGTCTGGGCGTGCCCGGCACGGGGCAGCGCTGTGAGGCGACGCTACGTCGCCGGGCGGCACGTCGCATCCGCACGTACCCTGCCGGGATGAAGGCCTCGCCCAGCGCGTCCGAGCGCGCAGCACACGCATCCCTCGCTGCTGCGCCCCACGACCTCACCCCGCCGCCCGGGGCCCCCCGGAAGGCCTCACCGTGGGCCGACTCCCTCGGCCGCGCCTCGATCCGCAGCGCACAGGTGCTGCTCCTCCTCGCGCTCGTCACTTGCGCGATGATCGCCCTCGTCCAGCTCAAGCTCGTCGTCATCCCCGTGCTCATCGCGACCGTCATCGCCGCCGCCGTCAGCCCCGTCGTGACGTTCCTGCGCCGCAAGGGGCTGCCGAGCGGCGTCGCGACATGGGCGGCGATGCTCACGGGCATCGGCGCCCTGAGCGTCACCCTGTGGCTCGTCGGTCGCGGGATCCGCAACGAGTGGGACGAGCTCGTCACCTCCGCGAGCGAGGGGCTCGACGAGCTGCAGACGTTCCTCACCGAGGGGCGCCTCGGTATCACCGACGAGCAGATCACCTCGGCGCGCGAGTCCGCGGTCGACCTCCTGGGCAGCGACGCGTTCCAGAGCGGTGCCATCACGGGCGCCACCGCCGCGTTCGAGGCGGTCGCGGGCGTGCTCCTCGGTGTCGTCATCCTCTTCTTCCTGCTCAAGGACGGCCGGTCGATCTTCGAGTTCCTCATCCGTCCCATCGAGGCCCACAACCGCCACCGTGTGCAGCGCATCGGGGTGCGGTCCGTCCGGGTGCTCGGTGGCTACGTCCGCGGGACGGCGCTCGTGGCGCTCGTCGACACCATCCTCATCGGGCTGGCGCTCCTCATCCTCGGGGTGCCGCTCGCCCTGCCGCTCGCGACGATCGTCTTCCTCGGCGCGTTCGTCCCGCTCGTCGGTGCCACGGTCGCGGGCGTGCTCGCCTCCCTCGTCGCCCTCGTGACGAACGGGCCGGTCACGGCGCTCATCGTGCTCGTCGTCGTCATCGTGGTGAACCAGCTCGAGGGAGACCTGCTCGCCCCCGTCGTCATCGGCCGGGCCCTGTCACTGCACCCGCTCGTCATCCTCCTCGCCCTGACCATCGGGACGATCCTCGCGGGCATCGTCGGCGCCCTGCTGTCCGTCCCCGTCGCGGCCGTCGCATGGACGGCCATCAAGGAGTGGAACGCGACGTCCACGCATCCGGCCGTCCCACCGTCCGAACCGGCCGACGACGACGCCGAGCCCGCCTAGGAGAACGTCATGAGCGACCCGCACGCCGAGCCGCCGCGCCTCACCTACGACGTGGTCGTCGTCGGTGCCGGGGCCGTGGGGGAGAACGCGGCGGACCGGGCCGGGCGGGGTGGCCTGAGCGTCGCCGTCATCGAGCCGGAGCTCGTCGGCGGGGAGTGCTCGTACTGGGCGTGCATGCCGTCGAAGGCGCTCCTGCGCCCGGGTGCGGTGCTCGCCGCCGCCCGCGCCGTGCCGGGAGCGGCGTCAGCCGTCACCGGGCCGCTCGACCGCGCCGCGGTCCTCGCCCGCCGTGACACCTTCGCGTCCGGGTGGGACGACGCGAGCCAGGTCGAGTGGCTCGACGGCGCGGGCATCGATCTCGTCCGCGGCCGCGCCCGGTTCACCGCGCCGCGCACGCTGGCCGTCACCGACACCGGGGGGCGGGTGACGACCGTCGTCGCGCGGCACGCCGTCGTCGTGGCGACCGGGTCGGTGCCGGTCGTCCCCCCGATCGACGGGCTCGCCGGCGTCGAGCCGTGGACGAGCCGCGACGCCACGTCCGCACATCACGTCCCGGAGTCACTCGCGATCCTCGGCGGCGGGGTCGTCGGCGTCGAGATGGCGACGGCCTACGCCGACCTCGGCGCCCGGGTCACGCTGCTCGTGCGCGGCGAACGGGTGCTGTCCGGCTTCGAGCCGTTCGCCGGCGAGGCGGTCCGACGCTCGCTCGAGACCCTGGGTGTCGACGTGCGCCCCGGCACGGAGGTCACCGCGGCTCGCAGGGACGACGACGGGGTCCACCTCACGACGTCGGACGGTGCGGAGGTCGTCGCCGAGGAGGCCCTCGTCGCGACGGGTCGGCGCCCGGCCACCGACGGCCTCGGGCTGGACGAGCTCGGGCTCGCGGGACCGCTCGAGGTCGACGACGCCCTCGAGGTGCAGGGTGTGGACGGCGGGTGGCTGTTCGCTGCGGGTGACGTCACGGGCCGTGCGGCCACGACGCACCAGGGCAAGTACGAGGCGCGAGTCGTCGGGGACGTCGTCGCCGCCCGGTTCGGCGGGGACGACGACACGAGCCGGGACGAGGAGCACGCGGCCGCTGACTGGTCGAGGTTCCGGGCGACCGCCGATCACGGGGCCGTCCCCCAGGTCGTCTTCACCCGGCCCGAGGTCGCGAGCGTGGGCCTCACCGAGCAGGCAGCGCGCGACGCCGGCCGGCCCGTCGTCGCGGTGACGTACGACCTCGGGTCCGTCGCCGGGGCGGCTGTGAGCGCCGACGGGTACGAGGGCACCGCGCAGCTCGTCGTCGACGTCGAGCGTGGCGTGGTCGTCGGTGCGACGTTCGTCGGGCCGGACGCGGCGGAGATGCTGCACGCGGCGACGATCGCCGTCGTCGGCGAGGTCCCCCTCGACCGTCTGTGGCACGCCGTGCCGGCCTACCCCACGGTGAGCGAGGTGTGGTTGCGGCTCCTCGAGAGCGCCGGGCTGTAGCGTGCGACGCCCGGCGAGAGGCCGCGTTCTCGCTGCGCCGCACCCGCCCGGGCGGGTGGGTGGGCCGGTACCATCGGGCGTAGCACCCCGGACGACGACGAATCGAGAGACCGATGAGTGAAGCCCAGCCCCTGACCCCGCCGAGCGCGTCTCTCGTCCTCCAGCCGCCACAGCCCGTCGCGGTCGTCGAGCCACAGCAGGCGGGTGGCATGGTCCCCGTCGACGAGACGCGCAAGAAGGAGCTCGCCGCGACCGCCGAGGCCTACGCGCAGGAGCTCGCCGGCCTCACGCCCAACAGCCCGCAGATGCAGGCCAAGATCACCGAGATCACCAACCTCGGACGCGACGAGATCCAGGTCGCCGCGAGCTCCGCGAACCGCATGCTCGAGCGTCCCGCGTCGGCCCTGGCCGCCGCGAAGGGCAGCTCTGGCGGCGGGGACGCCCAGGCGCGCGTCGCCAAGACCCTCACCGACCTCCGCGGGCAGGTCGAGGACCTCACGCCCAACCGGGCGGACCTCACCGGGACCCGCAAGATCCTCGGGTTCATCCCCGGGGGGAAGAAGATCGCCCGGTACTTCGACAAGTACCAGTCCGCGCAGGCGCAGCTCGATGCCATCACCCGCTCCCTGCAGGCAGGCCAGGACGAGCTCCGCAAGGACAACGCGAGCATCGAGCAGGAGAAGCTCAACCTCTGGAAGACGATGGGCGACCTCTCCGAGTACACCGTGCTGCTCGACGGCCTCGACCGCGCCGTCGAGGCGAAGATCGCGGAGCTCGACGTCACCAACCCCGCCCAGGCGTCCGCGATGCGCTCCGACGTGCTCTTCACCGTGCGCCAGCGTCGGGAGGACATCCTCACGCAGCTCGCCGTGTCCGCACAGGGGTACCTCGCGATGGACATGGTCCGCGCCAACAACGTCGAGCTCATCAAGGGCGTCGACCGTGCCCGCACGACGACGCTCTCCGCGCTGCGCACCGCCGTCATCGTCGCCCAGGCCCTGACGAACCAGCGCCTCGTGCTCGACCAGATCACCGCTCTCAACCGCACGACGAGCGACCTCATCGCGTCCAACGCCGAGATGCTGCGGACCCAGTCGGCGGAGATCAACCGTCAGGCGGCGTCGTCGACCATCGAGATCGAGAAGCTCGAGAAGGCGTTCCAGGACGTCTTCGCCACGATGGACGCGATCGACACGTTCCGCGCCGAGGCGGCGTCGAACATGTCCGTGACGATCTCCGCCCTCGAGGGGCAGATCGCCCACGCCAAGCCGTACCTCGAGCGCGCGCAGTCGCGCACCGAGATCACCGGCTGACCCCGGAGCGACGAGCAGCAGGAGGCGCACCGGCATGGCGCGGTGGTTCGGGCGGTCGCGGGACCGGCGGGAGGACGCCGTCGCGCCCACTGCTCCCGAGCCCGTCGCGCCGGCCGGGCCCTTCACGGAGACGATGGTGCCGCTCGTCCGGGGCATCGAGCGTTCCACCCGGTTCTACGGCCGCGCCCTGCCCATCCAGGCGTCCATCCAGCTGTTCTCGATGGTCGACACCCTCGACGCGCTCGCCCGGCACCTCCTCGTCGCGCCACCGAACATCGACGAGCAGCTCGCCATCGAGTTCATGCTCAAGGACTACATCCCCTCCACGGTCAACGCCTACCTCGCGTCGCCCGCGGACCCGGCCGTCAAGGACCCGCTCCTGCTCGAGCAGCTGAGCTTGCTCGACGACAGGGTCCACACGATGATGGAGGCCGTCTACGCTCACGACAGCGCCCAGCTGGAGATCAACGGGCGATTCCTCCGCGAGAAGTTCGGGTGAGTGACACCGCTATGACCCCCACCGTGCTCGTCAAGGGCGCCAACGCGTCGGTCTCCGGATCCCTGCCCGTCGCACTGAGCGTCACCGTCGGCTTCTCCTGGTCGGTCGTGCAGGGCAACGGGCCCGCGACCGAGATCGTCCCCTGCGCCATCGTCTGCGGGGCCGACGGCCGTGCGCTGTCCGACGAGCACGTCGTGTTCTTCAACCAGATGCTCAGCCCGGACGACGTCGTCGAGTACGACGCGGACGGGTCGCTGCCGGGTGGTGACGCCGAGCAGATCGAGGTGAACCTCGCCGACGTGCCGTCGAACGTCGCGCGGATCGCCTTCGTGCTCTACATCAATCCCGACCTGCGCAACCCCGGGACGTTCGACAGCATGCGCGACGGTGTCGTGCGCGTCCTCGACCGTGCCGGGACCGAGGTCATCCGCTATCCCATCGACACGAAGGACCTCGGCTCGACGAGTGCGCTGTTCGCCGGCGAGCTGTACCGCCGCCGCGACGAGTGGAAGTTCCGCGCCATCGGTCAGGGGTACGCCCGGGGCATCGCGGACGTCGCCGAGGACTTCGGGTTCCGGCTCTGATGGCGGGCGACGCCGTCCCCTACCTGCGCCGTCGGCCCCCGCGGCGCACCGCCACGGCGGTCACCTCGCCCACCCCGAGCCTCTCGCTGCGGCGACCGGAACCCGAGCGCACGATCCGCCGCATCCCCCTGGCCCGCGACACCCGCCGGCTCGATGCCCTCACGCCGATGGTCGTCCTCGACCGGCTCCAGTCGGGCATCGGATCGCTCGAGGTGCTCGTGGGGGTCCCGCTGGCCCGGACGGGGGTCCTGTGGGAGCTCACGGACGGTCGCTCCGGCACCGGGGCGGACGTGCGGCTCGACGCCGGGCGTCGCCCGTACGTCTCGCCCGGCCGCGAGGGGCAGTACATCGTGGGGCTCCGTCACGTCCGCGCCCTGCGGCGCCTGCTGTTCTTCGTACCCGCCCCGTCCTCCGTGACGGTGGTCCTCGGCTCAGGAATGACTCTCCAGTGCTCTCCGGAGCTTCGCGTCCTGGCCATCTACCAGCGCGACGGCGAGCTGTTCCTGCGGTACGACGACGAGCCGTACCGGACTCTCGAGTCCGTGGGTGCGTCCTACGGGTTCTGATCTTCCTCGCGCAGGCGCGGCTCCGTGCGGCGTGCGGGGGTGTGCCCGGCCTTGTCGGCGTAGAACGCGCGCACGACGTCCATGTCTGCCCGGACGTCGCCCGTCGGGTGGAACGTCAGTCCGAGCCCGGCGGTCATGGTCGTGCGGTCGACGTAGCCGAGCGTGATGGGCAGGTCCGCCTCGAGGGCGATGCGGTAGAAGCCCGACTTCCAGTGGGTGCCCGCGCTGCGCGTGCCCTCAGGGGTGACGACGAGGTAGAACTCCTCACCGCGCCGTGCGGCCTCGACGAGCTCGTCGACGACGCCGGTGGGGTTGCGCCGGTCCACGGGGATCCCGCCGAGGGCCCGCATGAGACCGCCGAAGGGTCGCTTGAAGAGCGTGTGCTTCCCGAGGTAGCGCGCCGAGACGCCCGCTCGCGCCGAGATGGCGAGCATGAGGACGAAGTCCCAGTTCGACGTGTGGGGCGCCCCCACGAGGATGCCGCCACGGCCCGGGGGCAGGGGCTCGCTCACGTACCGCCACCGGCTCACTGCCCAGAAGGCGTCGGCCAGGGCGCGTCGCACCCGCACGTCAGACCGCGGTGGGCGTGGCCTGGGAGTCGTACTGCTCCCGGGCACCGGCGTACGCGTTGTCGGCCTCCTCGGTGCGCCCCGTCGCCTGGTACAGGTCTGCGAGCCCGACGAGGCAGTCACCGGCCAGCCGCGGCAGGCCGAGCGCCCGGTAGCCGTCGAGCGCGGCGCTGTACGCCTGCTCGGCCTCGGCGGGGCGTCCTGCGTCCTGGTAGGTCCCGGCCAGACCGAGCGACGCGTCGGCCACCTGACGGTCGAGGCCGAGGCCCGAGTACAGGTTCCGGGAGTCGACGTACGCCACCTCGGCCTCGTCGTACCGCTCGAGCTCCCGGTACACCAGGCCGAGACCGATGGTGCAGTCGGCGACGCGCTGGCTCAGTCCGTGCGACTCGTAGTACGAGCGCGCCGCGAGGTACGCCTCTTCCGCGATCGCGTAGCGACGCGAGCTCGCATAGATGCCGGCGAGGCTCACCGTCGCGCTGGCGACCTCACGCTGCAGACCGTGCGCCTGGTAGTACTCGCGGGCCTGCTCGTACGCAGACTCCGCCTGGGCGAGCTGCTGGGTCCCCCAGTAGACGAGCCCGAGGTTCATCCGGCTGTCGGCGACCTGGCGGTGCAGCTGGAGGGCCTCGTAGTACTCGAGCGCTGAGGTGTAGGCGCGCTGGGCGTCGCCCGCGCGGTCCGCCTCCCAGTAGAGGTCCCCGAGGTTCACGGCGCACGTGGCGGCCTCGTGGTGGAGGTCGTTGCCCTGGAAGTAGTCACGGGCCTCACGGAACGCCCGCTCGGCCTCGGCGTGGCGACCGCTCGCCTGGTACACGTTGCCGAGGTTCGCCGTGCAGTTCGCGACGAGCCGGTCCATGTCCTTCGACCGGTAGAAGTCGCGGGCCTGGACGTAGGCGACCTCCGCCTCGTCGTACCTTCCGGTGGCGCGGTAGACGACCCCGAGCTTGACGGTGCAGTCGACCGCTCGCTCCTCAAGCCCGACGTCGTTGAACTCCTCCTGCGCGCGCAACCAGTCACGCTCGGCCCGCTGGTGGTCTCCGGTCGTGAAGGCCTCGATGGCGAGCTGAAAGTTCTCTTCGGCTGCGCGTCGTCGCGCTACGGGGTCCAGGGTGCGCTCCATGGCGCTGACTTTACGGGTAAAGGCGGGCACGTAGGGAGATTCAGCGGGTGATGAGGGGATGGAGTTTGGGTGGCCACCGTCCCGGGTGGCACGTTCTCGGGCACAGCGTAGTTTCGGACAATGGAGACAATTACCGCACTCCTCGGGGCGGCTGCCGAACCAGCGGGTCTGCTGCCCGCGCGTCAGCAGATGGCCCTGTCCCTGGGCTGGCACATCATCCTCGCGTGCTTCGGGGTCGCCTTCCCGGCGATGATCTTCGTGCTGCACCGGCGTGGGATCTACCGGGACGACGCGGCCGCGCTGGCGTTGGCCCGCCGGTGGGCCAAGGTGGCGGCCGTGCTCTTCGCCATCGGCGCCGTGTCCGGGACCGTCCTGAGCTTCGAGATGGGTCTGCTGTGGCCCGGACTCATGGGACCTTTCGGGGACGTGCTGGGCCTGCCCTTCGCCCTCGAAGGACTGTCCTTCTTCACCGAAGCCATCTTCCTCGGCATCTACCTCTACGGCTGGGGGCGGATGCCTCCGCGCCTGCACATGATGATGCTCGTGCCCATCGCCATCGCCGGCGTCGTGGGCACGTACTGCGTCGTCTCCGTCAACGCCTGGATGAACGAGCCCGCCGGGTTCCGCCTCGTCGACGGCGAGGTGACCGACGTCAACCCGTGGGAAGCGATGCTCACCCCGCTCTCCTTCCTGCAGTTCGGACACATGTGGGTGGCCGCCTTCATGGTCGTCGGGTTCACCGTCTCCGGCGTCTACGCCGTCGGCATGCTGCGGGGCCGGCGCGACGACAGGCACCGCCTCGGCTTCACCGTCCCGTTCGCGTTCGCGAGCGTCGCTGCCCTCGTCCAACCGTTCGTCGGGCACGTGCTGGGCATGAGCCTCGGTGACCGGCAACCAGCGAAGCTCGCCGCGTTCGAGCTCGCACTCACCACCGAGAGCCCGTCCCCCCTGCGGCTGGGTGGCGTGCTCGTCGACGGCCAGGTGCGGGGCGCGGTGGACATCCCCGTGCTCGGGTCGATCATCGCCCACAGCTCGTTCACCGAACCGGTGCGCGGGCTCGACACGTTCCCCGCCGACGACCTCCCACCCGTGAACATCACCCACTGGTCCTTCCAGACGATGATCGGGATCGGGTCCTTGTTCTTCCTGCTCGTCCTCGTGTTCTGGATCGCACGACGGCGTCGGCGGGACCTCACGGACCGTCGGTGGTTCCTGCGCGTCGCCGCCGTCTGCGGCCCGCTCGCCGTCGTCGCGCTCGAGGCGGGATGGGTCGCGACCGAGGTGGGCCGCCAGCCGTGGGTCGTCTACGACGTGCTGCGGACCGCCGACGCCGCCGGGGACAACCCGTGGGTGCCGTTCGTGCTCGGTGCCAGCATCGTGCTGTACACGGGCCTGACGATCGGTGCTGTCGCCGTGCTGAGATCGATGGCGCGCCGCTGGCGCGCCGGCGAGGAGGACCTGCCCAGCCCCTACGGACCGCAGGACAGGACCGTCGACGCAGCGGAGGAGGACGGACGATGACGGTCGCGGACATCGTCGCCGGCGCCCTGCTCGTCGGCATCATGGCCTACGCCCTGTTCGGCGGGGCGGACTTCGGCGCAGGGTTCTACGACCTCACCGCCGGCGGTCCCCGGCGCGGGGCACGGCTGCGCACCCTCGTCGACCACAGTATTGGGCCCGTGTGGGAGGCGAACCACGTGTGGCTCATCTACGTGCTCGTCATGTCCTGGACAGCGTTCCCGCGGGCCTTCACCGCCGTGATGACGACCCTGGCGTTCCCCCTTCTGCTGGCCCTGCTCGGCATCGTGCTGCGCGGCGCGAGCTTCGCGTTCCGCAAGTACTCCGCCACGCTCTCCCAGGCACGCCTGTTCGGCACCGTGTTCGCGGCCTCCTCGCTCATCGCGCCGTTCTTCCTCGGCACCATCGCGGGCGCCATCGCCTCCGGGCGCGTCCCGGCCGGGGGACGGGGAGACCTCGTGTCGTCCTGGGTGGCTCCCACCCCGCTCATCTGCGGCGTGCTCGCCGTCAGCACGAGCGTGTTCCTCGCGGGGACGTTCCTCACCGCGGACTCGGAGCGTGCCGGGTGGGCGCTGCTCACCGAGCAGCTGCGGCGGCGCACCGTCGTCGTGGGGATCATCACGGGCGTGCTCGTCGTCGGCGCGCTCTACCCGGTCTCGCAGGACGCGCCGACACTGGCAGACGGGCTCACCGGGCGAGCGGCCCCACTCATCATCCTCGCGCTCCTCGGCGGCTTCGGTGCCCTCGTGCTGCTGCTCCGACGACGCCTGGCAGCGGCCCGGGTCGCCGCCGTCGTCGCGGTCGCCGCGGTCATCGGCGGGTGGGCCGCCGGCCAGTACCCGTGGATGCTCGTCGACCAGATGACGATCGACGACGCCGCCGGAGCACCGGCCACCCTCCGCGCGCTGCTCCTCGTCGCCGTGCTCGCCGGGATCATCGTCGTCCCGCCGCTGGTCTACCTGTTCCGGCTCACGCAGTCCGAGTCATGGGTCGCGACGGAGCACGACGCGACCTGACCGCGTCCGCCGGACCCTCGGTGACCTCGGACCCCTCGCGGGCGTGCGCGAGCTCGGCGTTGACGACACCACCGGCGAGCACGACGATGCTGCTCAGCCACAACCAGAGGATGACTGCGAGCGCCGCGCCGAGCGTCTGGGCGGCCACCGTCACCGCTTCTCCCGGACGGCCGAGCTCGGGCACCGCCGGCCCGGCGAGGCCGAGGTACGCCTGGAGCGCGAACGCCACACCGACGAGCCCGACCGTCCCGAGGACCGCCCCGGGAAGGCCGGCCCGCCACGTGGTGACGACGTTGGGTCCGTGGCGGTAGAGCAGCACGAGGGAGCCGACGCACACGAGGCCGATGACGGGCCACCGGGCCAGCGTCCACACGACCTCGAAGGTCTCCCCCTGACCGATCCAGGAGGCGATCTGCCGGCCGCCACCCAGCAACGGGCCGACGACGACCATGGACAGCAGCGCCGCGAGCGTGACGACCGCACCGAAGGACAGACCGAGGCCCAGGACCAGCTGAGCACCGAGACCCCGCCGCTCCGGCACCTGGTACGCGTCGTCGAGCGCCCGGATCGCCGCCCGGAACATGCGGCTCGCGAGCCACAGGGCCACCGCGAGGCTGCCAAAAGCGATCCCGGAGCGCTCCTCCCGGAGGAGCCCCTCGACGAGCGGCCTGACGACCTCGTCCGTCACCTGCTTCTCGAACACTCCCGCGAGAGAGTCGACGACGGTCGTCTCGAGCCGGGTCACCTGATCGGCGCCGAGGACGCGCTCGAGGAACCCGAGCGTGGCGCCGAGAGCGGTGAGAAGGGGCAGCAGCGAGATGATCGCGTAATAGGTCATCTCGGCGGCGAGGCCCGTGACGCGCACGTCGATCATGCGACGCCAGCCGCGCGCGGCGACATGGGCGAGGTTGTACTGGCCGAGCTTCACGGGACGGCGGACGGCGAGCGCCTCGGCATGGTCGACGAGGGTGCCCTGCGCCTTCCAGCGCGCCCACCTGGAGCGCAACGCCGCACGTCTCATGACGGCGACCCTACGTCTGCGGCACCCGGTCGGCGAGGCGCACCCGTTAGCGACCCTGCACCGGGTGGGCCGGGGCCCCCGTCGTGCCACGGACCTGCAGCGACGGAACGGCCTCGAGGGCCGCGACGGGCTGCTCGCCGCCCATGACGTCGAAGAGCCGCCGCGCGACGTGCGCGCCGTAGGAGCCGACGTCGTGGCTCATGGCGGACATCGCCGGCATCACGAGCTTGCACATCGCCGAGTCGTCCCACGCGAGGATGCTCACGTCCTCGGGGACGCGCAGCCCGAGCTCGCTCGCGATCGGCAGGCTCGCGATGGCGATGGAGGAGTCGTCGTAGAGCAGTGCGGTGGGCCGGTCGGCCGAGCTGAGCACGCTCCGGGTGGCCAGCGAGCCGTCCTCGAGGTCGAAGCTCGCGTCGCGCCTGATCCCGGTGATCCCGGCCCGCTCGGTCGCCCGCGCGAACGCCTCGTTGCGGATCTCGACGTGGGACAGCCCGGGTGTGCCGGCGATGCGGGCGATCCTGCGATGACCGAGGCCGACGAGGTACCCCACCGCCTCCTCCATCGCCGGCCCGTCGTCGGTCCAGACGCAGCCGAGGGAACCCGCCGCCTCGGGCGGCCCGGCAACCATGGCCGGCAGCCCCAGGGACTCGACGAGCGTGACCCGCGGGTCGGACATCCGCAGGTCCATGAGCACGATGCCGTCGACCCGCCCGGCACCCGCCCACCGCGAGTACACGGCGAGCTCCTCCTCGACGTCCGGCACGACCTGGAGCAGCAGCCCGTAGCCGTGCTCGAACAGGGTGCGCTCGATGCCGCCGATGAACTCCATGAAGTAGGACGAGGTCCCGAGCATCCGTGCCGTCTCCGCGACGAGGACGAGCCCGATCGTCTCGTTGCGCGCTCCCGCGAGGCGGCGCGCCGCGACGTTGGGCGTCCAGCCGAGGGTGTGCGCAGCCTCCAGGACACGGTCACGCGTGGCTGCCGAGACACCCGGCCGGCCGTTGAGCGCGTACGAGACCGCCCCGGTGGACACGCCCGCGAGCGCAGCCACGTCCGCGATCGTCACCCGGGCCCTGCGGCCCCGGGCGACCTCCGTCGTACCGGTCCCCGAGGTGGCCGACGGGACGGAGTCGTCCGTGGCAGCGTCGGACCCAGCACCGGCCTGCCGATCGTCGGACACGGTCATGCGAGGAGCCCGTCGGCGACGGCGCGGCCGATGGCCGGAGCGAGCGGCAGCCGCGGCACGAGCACGGCCTGGACGGCGTGGTAGAGGTCCGCCTTGCCCGGCCACACGGTCGCGGTCGGCCGGTTCGCCGGGTCGAGCTGGTGGTGCCACGAACCCCGCTCGCGGTCGAGGACGTGCTCCTCGGCGTAGGCCCACCACCGGCCGTAGTCGTCGGCGAAGCGCGCCTCGTCGGTGCGTCGATGGAGGACCGCCGCGGCCGCGGTCGCCTCCGCGACGACCCAGTGCATGCGGTCACGCACGATGGGTGCGCCGGACCAGTCGGTCGTGTAGACGAAGCCGGGCGCCCCGTCGACAGCCCACCCGTCCGCGACCGCCCTGTCGTAGAGGCTCGTCGCCGCAGGCAGGGCGCCGCCCGGCACGTCCGCTCCCGCGGCCTCGACGTGCAGGAGCAGGCGCGCCCACTCCAGGCCGTGCCCGATGGTGGCGCCGTACGGCTTGAACTTGTCACCCGGCTTGTCGGCGTTGTACTCCAGCTGAGGACGCCAGGCCGCGTCGTAGTGCTCCGGGATGCGCCACCCGTTGGAGCCGGCGTGCCCGACGACGTTCGCCGAGATGCGTGCAACACGGTCGAGCCAGGCGTCGTCGCCGGTCACGTCGTGGGCGGCGAGCATCGCCTCGACGGCGTGCATGTTGCCGTTCACGCCGCGATAGGGCTCGACGCTCGTGAAGCCGCGGTCCCACGCGTCGACGCACATCCCGGCCTCGTCGTCCCAGAACCGGTGGAGCAGCACGCCGAGCGCGTCGTCGAGGAGCTCGCGCGCACCGGGGAGACCAGCGAGGGTCGCCGTCGAGGCGGCGAGCACGACGAACGCGTGCTCGTAGCAGCTCTTCGTGCCGTCGAGCGTCCCTGGCCCGGCGTCGGCGAACCACCCGCCGTGCTCGTCGTCCCGCAGGGGGCCGGTGAGTCCCGCGAGGGCCGCGACGGCGGTCGACCGGGCGCCGGGCACGCCGAGCATCGTCGCCAGCGCGTAGACGTGCGTCGTGCGCGCGGTGATCCACGTCTGCACGGGCTCGGACGTGCGCGGGTGGCCGTCGTCATCGAGCCACGCGGCACCTCCTCCGGGGACGGGCAGCTCACGACCGAACTCGAGCAGCCGCAGCAGCTCGCGGGCGAGCCGGTCGTCATCGGTGAGCAGGTCGGGCGTGCTGGTCATGCGTCTCCTTCAACAGGCGCTGAGTCTCGATGAGTGTCGGCCAGGGGCGCGCGGTGCCCCCCTGCCCGGCCTCCTAGGTCCAGTCCCTCACGAGCTGGTTGGCGGTCCGCAGGACGTCGGGCTGCTCGAAGCGGTCGAGCGGGACCGTCACGTCCGTCGTCACACGGAAGGTCACCTCCTCGCCCGGCAGCAGGGTGACGAGCATGTCGTCGACCAG
This sequence comes from Sanguibacter sp. Z6_81, assembly GCF_057180625.1. Lineage (NCBI taxonomy): Bacteria > Bacillati > Actinomycetota > Actinomycetes > Micrococcales > Sanguibacteraceae > Sanguibacter > Sanguibacter sp. Z6_81. The sequence continues at coordinate 569,972 of NZ_JBXUFV010000001.1, forward strand.
CGCCGCGGGGTCGATCTTGTCGACGAGCAGGCTGAGCTCGCGCACGAGCGAACCCGCGCGCACCATGACGTCGTATCCCGTCGCCGACCGCGTCGCGACGACCGTGAGGTCGGCCGCGGGGAGCGCCGAGTCCCGGTGCTCCGCGAAGAACCAGAAGGCACGCTGCTCGCCCGACTGCACGACGACGAGCTCGTCGCCCGCGTTCTCCGCGACCGCGACCGACCCCGGCAGCGCGGTGGCGTGCGTCGACCGGCTGTCCAGGGTGTCCTGCCAGCTGTGCTCGGCGAGCACCGTGCCGTCGAACCGCACCCGTCGGGCCACGGTGAGCTCGTCCCAGCCAGCTGGCGAGTCGTTGACGGCGATCGCGGCGAGGCCACCGTCGCGCGGCTGGACCGTGAGCAGCCTGTCCTCGTACGCGTGCTTGAGGGCGTAGAGCAACGGCTTGGGGCGTCCGTAACCGTCGACGGCCGCCCACGAGACCACGGGCCAGCAGTCGTTGAGCTGCCAGACGACGGCCCCCATGCAGCGCGGCGACTCGGACCGCATGTGCTCGATCGCGACCGTCATGGCGAGCGCCTGGTTCACGGACATCGCCCAGTGCCAGTCCTCCATCTCGTCCGGGAGCGGCAGGTGCGCCACGAGGCCGTCGGTGAGCTTGTCGTTGCCGTCCACCGCCTTCTGGTGGTGGATCATCCCGGGTGACTCCGGGGTGAGCGGGTCGTCGGAGATCGACTGCGTGATCGTCGACCAGGTCGGAGGTCCCTGCCACCCGAACTCGGCGACGAACCTGGGGTGGACGTCACGGTAGGCGGGGTAGTCGACCCGGTTCCACAGCTCCCACAGGTGGACCGACCCGTGGTCGACGTCGTTGGCGAACCTCTCCGGGTCGCCGGACCAGGGGCTGCCCGGCGTGTAGGAGCGCGTCGGGTCGAGCTCGGCGACGAGCCGCGGCAGGAGGTCGAGGTAGTACCCCAGCCCCCAGGTGCGCTCGCGCAGGCGCTTGGCCCAGCCCCACTCCTCGTAGCCCCAGATGTTCTCGTTGTTCCCGTTCCACAGGGCCAGGCTGGGGTGGGACATGAGGCGCGTGATGTTGTCGCGCGCCTCGGCCTCCACCTCGGACCACAGGGGCTCCTCCTCCGCGTAGGCGGCGCAGGCGAACAGGAAGTCCTGCCACACGAGGATGCCGCGCTCGTCGCACAGCTCGTAGAAGTCGTCCGACTCGTAGTACCCGCCGCCCCAGATGCGCAGGAGGTTCATGTTGGCGAACTCCGCCTGGTCGAGCCGTTCCGCGAGCCGCTCCCGGGTGACCCGCGTGACGAACGCGTCGTCGGGGATCCAGTTGGCGCCACGGATCCACACGCTCTCCCCGTTGACGATGAACTCGAAGGACGTGCCGTCGTCGTCCGGGGCCAGCCGGACCTCGATCGACCGGAACCCGACCCGCAGCTCGCGGTCGGCGAGCGGGGCGTCCTCACGCAGGAGAGCGACCCGGAGGTCGTAGAGGGGCTGCTCGCCGTAGCCACGGGGCCACCAGCGCTGCACCTGCTCGACGGTGAGGTCGACGGTCGCGGTGGTCTCGCCGCCCGGAAGGGTGACGCTCGCCTCCGCCGCGCCCGGCACGCTGGCGACGACGGTGAGGTCCCCCTCGGAGCCGTCGCGCTCGAGCTCGACGTGGACCGTCGCGGTGCCCTGCTCGCCGTCCACGCCCGTGACCGGGCGGACGCTCGCGAGACGCGCGCCGGTCCAGCCCTCGAGGCGGCACGCCTTCCAGATGCCCGACGACGCGGCCTCGAGTCCCCAGTCCCACCCGAAGTTGCAGGCCGCCTTGCGGACGGCGTTGAAGGGGTGCGAGTACGTGTGCGCGCGGTACCCGATCTCGAGGCTCGCGCGGTCGGCCTCACGCACCGGGGACGCGAACGTCACGGTGAGGTCGTTCGAGCCCGGACGCAGGAACGCTCCGACGTCGAACCGGTACGTGCGGTGCTGGTTGCGCGTCGTGGCGACCGCGACGCCGTTGAGGACGATCGTCGCGAACGTGTCCAGGCCGTCGAACACGAGGTCGTGCCGCGTGTGCCCGTCGGGCGCCCAGTCGAACGTCGTCGAATACTCCCAGTTCGTCTCGCCGATCCACGTCACCGTGTTCTCGTTGCGGTCGAGGTACGGGTCGAGGATGTGACCGGCGGCCAGCAGGTCGGTGTGCACGAGCCCCGGCACCGTCGCGGCGACAGTCACGCCGACGAGCTGGGCCGGTACGGGCCCGTCGAGGGCACGCAGCATCCAGTGGGCAGGCAGGAGCTGCGCCGTCTGGGCGGTGGCCGGGGAGGTGGGTGCGGTCGTCACGGGGTGGCTCCTGACGTCGTTGCGCCGCCGACGTCACCATCGACGCGGACGGTTCCGACATTAACCGCTTAAGTAAGGGCGGTCAATGACCGTCCCCGGCAGGGAGATCGGCGGAAAGCCGTCGGCGGTCCTCTAGGCTTCGAGCCATGCTCATCTGGATCAACGGCGCATTTGGTGCGGGGAAGACCCAGACCGCGTTCGAGCTTCGGCGTCGCCTGACCGACGCGCACGTCGCCGACCCCGAGCTCCTCGGCTTCGCCTTCCACCGCACGCTCCCGCCCGGAGCGCGCCACGACTTCCAGGACCTCGCCCCCTGGCGTTCCGCTGTCGTCGACGTCCTTGAGTAGGCCGTCACCGCACACGCTGGCCCGGTGCTCGTGCCGATGACGATCGTGCGCGACGACTACTTCGACGAGATCATCGGTGGGCTTGTCGACCGCCGGGTGGACGTCCGCCACTACGCCCTCGTCGCGAGCCCGGAGACGCTGCTCAAGCGACTGAGCACCCGTGTCACAGCGGTGCGCTCCGGCCTGCGCCGCGAGACCTGGGCCGTGCAGCAGATCCCGCGATGCGTCTCCGCCCTCGCCCAGGGCGCTACGCCACGCACGTGCACACCGACGAGCGGACGACCGACGAGGTGGTCGAGTGGATCGCCCGTGACGCCGGCCTCACGCTGGAGGCGCCGCGGCTCACGCCGTGGCGGTACCAGGTGCAGCGCCTCAAGGTCGGCATCAGCCACATCCGGTAGGGACGCGGCGTCAGTCGGCCTCGTCCGGATTCCGCCGCGGCGGCCACGACCGCCTCGAGCGCCGCGCGGGCGAGACCGCGCCCGCGCGCCGACTGGCGCTTTCCGACCAGGCCGACGTACATCTCACGGTCGACCCACTGGCTCGTGAGCGCGTACGCGAGCACGGTGCCGTCGTCGTCTCTCATGACGCGGGAGTCGGCCGCGCGGAACGGCCGCGCGCCCACGAGGTCGGCCCACTGCTGCGAGCTCTGCGCCGTCGACCCCCAGTGGGTGGCGAAGGCGTCGTTGTGCGCGAGCCGCACGGCCTCGGACAGATCCGGGGTGAGGACCTCGACCCGGGCATCGACCGTGCCGAGGGGTGCTCCGGGGAGCACGACGATGTACAGTGCAAATTTCCACTATCTCCACAAATCGACGTCACCGCCGACGTCGTGAGGCGTCGGCGGGACGGACCCAACTCAGCACTGTGAGAAGGAGCCCGACGATGGTGCGAAAGATGATCTCGACCCTGGCGGCATCCGCCCTGCTGGCCCTGAGCCTGTTCGGCGCGACACAGCCCGCGCAGGCCGCGACGCCCGGCGCAGAGCTGCGCAACGAGGCCACCGGACTGTGCGTCGACCGCCGGGAGCACCCCGAGCGGCCGGTAGCGGCGTTCACCACGAAGTGCAACGGCTCGGCCACGCAGCGCTGGGTCTACTCGGCGGCCGACGACACCATCCGCACCCCGGACGGCCGATGCCTGGCCACAGGGAGCACCTCCGGCATCTTCGTCACGGACTGCGACAGCGGCCTGCTGGTGCGCTGGGGCTTCACCAGCGACGGCCGCATCCACCAGCTCGACTGGGGCATCGGTTGCATCGAGGACTTCCGCACGACCACGCTCACCTGGGGTACCTGCAACAACAACCCCAACGAGATCTGGTCGGCCCTGCCCACCGCCTGACCTGCCGACGTGCGCGTGCGGCAGGTCAGGCGGTGGGCTGCCGGACCGCACCCCTCGCCTCGGACTCCCCACCGGCCTCGCCGGGCCTGCCGTGGACCGAGATGAAGCCCTCGCGGTGGTGCGGGCGCGGTGTCAGTCGACCTCGATCTTCGCGTAGGCCGCCGTCGTGCGGATCGGGGTGAAGCCGACGGACTCGTACAGGCGACCCGCCCCGGTGGGGTGGTCGGAGTCGACGGTGAGCTCCACGCTGTCGTAACGTCCGGAGTCCGCCGCGGCCGCCACGACCGCCTCGAGCACCGCGCGGGCGAGACCGCGCCCATGCGCCGACTGGCGCGTTCCGACGAGGCTGACGTACAGCTCACGGTCCACCCACTGACCGGTGAGCGCGTACGCGAGCACGGTGCCGTCCTCGTCGCGGACGACGCGCGAGTCCTCGGCGCGGAACGATCGGGCGCCCAGGAAGTCGGCCCACTGCTGTGGGCTCTGCGCCGTGGATCCCCAGTGGGTGGCGAAGGCGTCGTTGTGGGCCAGCCGCACGGCCTCGGACAGCTCGGGCGTGAGGACCTCGGCCCGGGAGTCGACCGTGCCGAGTGGTGCTCCGGGGAGGTCGCGCCGCATGTCGGTGAACCACCGCACCGCGCGGTAGCCGTGCTCCTCGAGCAGGCCGCGGGCGTCGCTGCCCTCCGTGCCGCCGGCGGCACGGAGCTGCACGGGTGCGCCGGGGTGCCGCGCGGCCGCCAGCTCGCGGGCGCGTGGCTCCATGCGGGTGAGCAGCTCCGTGCCGATGCCCCGGCCCCGCCAGTCCGGGTGCACCCCTCCGTCGACGTTCGCGCGCGCCCAGCCCTCGGCTGTCAGAGCGCTGCTGACCCGCAGCTGGCCGTAGGCGACGAGCGTGTCCCCGTCCCACACGGCCCACGAGTCCCGCTCCGGGTCGAACCCGTGCTCCTGCAGCTCCTCAGCGAGGTCCTCGGCGGAGTAGATCTCGTCCGTGTCGTCATGGCGCGCGAGCACCTCGGTCAGCTCGGCCCAGGCGGGCGTGTCGGTTGCGGTCAGGTGGGTCCATGTGACTGTCACGGCGTACTCCTCGGGTTGGGCGGCCCACAGCATCGCCAGCAGTACCTTGGCTGGTCAACGTCATTTAACAAGCAGACCGGCGAGCACCACGCACACCACGGCCCATGACGTCGCGCCGCAAAGTGACCCGGCGACGGCGACAGAGTGGAGGCCCCGCACTCAACACATTGCCCCGGTCGGCCGGGGCGACCGCGCAACCCACCTCCGCGTGAACAAGCGATCGAACAGCGTCGCCACCTGGACGAGCTCTCACCGGGTGTCGATGCGCCTCTCCACCAACTGCGACGACTCCGTGTACCTCAGGGGGATGCATGTGGAGCCTGAGTCTGGCTTGGTTGAGCCATGACAGAAGACCGCGTCTCGCGCTTCGGGGCACCACTGGCGGCACCTCCCCTGTGGGCGCGTGTTGCCGCGCATGCTGCCGCGATGACACCGCTGCCCTCCGCACTCTGGCGGCTGTCTCTGGTCTTCGGCTTCTCCGGCGGTTTCACTGAGCAGGGGTTGCGAGACCTCGACCTCGCTGGATGGGGCTGGCTTTGGCTCGTTGCACTCAGCGTGCTGACTGAGCTGGCAGCTCTGCTCACTCTCGGCCTCGTTCAGCCGTGGGGTGACGTCCTTCCCCGTTGGGTGCCTTACGTCGGCGGCTACCGCATTCCCGCGACAGCCGTCGTCTTGACCGCATCGACAGGCGTACTGATCCTCGCGTTCCTGTGGACCCCGCTCCTCCTGTGGTGGAACCTGCCACACCCGGACATGACGGCGGAGGGAGCAAACGTGGTCGGCTTCCTCTATCTCCCCCTTGTCGCCTGGGCGCCACTCCTGGCCGCGGTCACAATCTCCTACGCGCGAAGACATCGCACAACGGCGGCGAGCCAGCGGTCGCAGAGGCCGACAGGTTAGGTCACAGGGTCCCGCGCAGGTCCTGACCGCCGATCGCGGGGGACCACGAGGTCACCGATGAGACTAGTGAATGCGAGGTCGTCCGCGTGCGCACCGGCGGTCGCGTCCGCACCGGATGCTCTCCTTGATTCAGGCCCACAGCCGGTGGACGGGCCGGCGTTGACGGATACCTCTAGCTCGACGCCGTTCCCGTATGTGTGGCGGGGGCATGAGACTGCAGGAGCTGTGGGAGGTCTGTCATCGAGGTGAACACGGTGGCCCCTTCGTCCTCGAGCCACTCGCGCGGAGTGAGGCCGCCGGCGTAGCCGAACGCGTGCATGCCGGCCGCGTGCGCTGCTTGCACGCCGTACTTGCTGTCTTCGATGACGACGCATCGGCTCGGCGGTACGCCCATCTGTGCGGCTGCGTGCAGGAAGAGGTCTGGCGCGGGCTTCCCCTGGGCAACCTCGGTGGCGCTGAATATCCGTCCCTCGAAACGCGGGTACAACTGCGTCAGACCTAGCGTCTTCCGGAGCTTCTGATGACTACCGCTCGAGGCGATGCATGTCCGTGCGGAAATGTTATCGAGGGCGTCTCCGACACCGTCAACCGGCTTGAGGTGAGATTCGAACGCTTCGGAGAACCAGTGTGTGTATTTGGCGTCCCAGTCTGGGGGTAAGCGATAGCCGAGGTGCTCCTCCAGGTGAGCCGTGAAACTCGCGGATGACTTCCCCATGAATTTCTCGACAACCTCTTCGGTCGACAGGTGCCAGCCGAATTCCGCAAGGACGCGCCTGTCGACCTCGACAGCGAGGACCTCGCTGTCAACGAGAACGCCGTCACAGTCGAAAATGACCAAGTCAAAGTGTGCATTCATGGATGATTCCTTGCGTGGCGTTGTGAAGCTCGAGGTCGGCTTCGATCTCCGTTCTCGGGCGCTGGGTCCGAGGCGGTCTAGGTGGATGCGCGAGGCACGGTGCAGTGGCGGGTGGGGGCCTCGGAGCGATCGACGCCTGTTGCGGATGGGTCGTCGAGCGTGGAAGGGCATGTGGCGTCGTCCGGGTGCTCGATCACTCCGATGAGCGCCGCGAGACGTCGCTCCGCCGCTTGCAGCTGCGTGATCTGGGACGTCAACCGGGCCTTCTCCGTGAGAAGGCGCCGGGACAGGTCGGGGGTGATGTGGCGCGCGTCGATCGCTGGCAGCAGCGTGACCAGAAGCGTGCTGCTGAGCCCGGCGGTGAAGAGCTCCTGAATCAGCCGGACCTTCGCTACGGCCGAGGCCGGGTAGATGCGCTGGCCGCTGGGAGTGCGCTCAGGCTGCAGCAGACGTTGTTCTTCGTAGTAGCGCAGCGCCCGGGTACTGACCCCGGCCTGACGAGCGACCTGCCCGATGCGCAGGGAGGCCGTCTCCGCTCGATCGTCGCGGCTCACGGTGGCGCCCATGCGATTTGCCCTTCACGTCGACGTCAACTCCTAGCGTACTCAGCACGGTCGCTGAACATCCGCGTTCGCTGCCGAGAAGGAGGACAACCATGGAGATCAACGGAGCTGTCGCGCTGGTGACCGGTGCCAACCGAGGCATCGGCCACCACTTCGTCGAGCACCTGCTGGCCGGCGGTGCTCGCAAGGTCTACGCGGCAGCCCGACGCCCCAAGCTCATCCAGAACTCTGACCCCCGGGTGGTACCTCTTCGCCTGGACATCCTCGATCCGGCGTCCATCGCACAGGCGGCAGCAGCTGCCGACGACGTCACCCTGCTGGTCAACAACGCTGGGATCACCACCGGGGCCACCCTGCTGTCCTCGCCCGTCGAGGAGATCCGGACCGACCTCGAGACCCACCTGTTCGGCACGTTGAACGTCATCCGGGCCTTCGCCCCCAGCCTGGTCGCCCACAGCCCGGGCGCGATCGTCAACGTCCTGTCCGTCCTGTCCTGGGTCGCGACGGCTGCCGGCTCGGGGTCCTACTCGGTAGCAAAGGCGGCGGAATGGAACATGACCAACGGTGTGCGCGTCGAACTCGCTGGACGGGGGATCCTCGTCCAGGGCGTCCACCTGGGGGCCGCGGACACCGACATGATGGCCGGCAGCGATGCGCCCAAGATCAACCCCGCCGAGGTGGCACGCGCCAGCCTCGCCGGGATCGAGAGCAACGCCATCGAGGTCCTCGTCGATGACACCGCCCGGTTCGTCAAATCGGCCTTGGCAGGAGACCCCGCACAGCTCTACGGCTGACCGGCTCGAACGCGGAACCGCTCGGAGTCGACTCGCCCGCACTGCTCAGGTGTTGCGTCAGCGTTTCACCTGCCCACCTTGGGTTCAGTCGGACTTAGCGGCAGGCTGCCAGACTGTGCGGATGAACGCGACCAGCGACTTGCTCGCAGTCCTTGTCGATGCCGACAACGTCCCTCCGTCTCGGATCGGGGCCGTCCTTGCGGAGGTAGCCCAGTTCGGCACGGCGTCAGTGAAGCGGGTCTACGGCGACTGGACGACAACCCAGCTCAACAGTTGGAAGACCGCGGCAAGCGAACACGCGATCCAACCCATGCAGCAGTTCGCGCACACTAAGGGCAAGAATTCGACAGACAGCGCACTCATCATCGATGCGATGGACCTGCTCTACACGGGCCGGTTCCAGGGGTTCTGCATCGTCTCGTCGGACAGTGACTTCACCCGGCTGGCCTCCCGCATCCGCGAGCAGGGCATCACCGTCTACGGATTCGGAGAGCTCAAAACGCCGGCCTCCTTCCGCAACGCCTGTGACCAGTTCACCTACCTCGAGGTCCTCGGCAGCGTCAACGGCGAGACTCCAACGGCAATTGCAACGCAGACGCCGGAACGACCGGTAACAACGTCGCCACAAGACGACAGGCGTCTCATGAAAGGACTCCGGCACAGCGTAAGCACAGCCTCCTCAGAGGACGGGTGGGCGAACCTCGCCTCCGTGGGCCAGCTCCTGCGCAAGCGGCAATCGGACTTTGACTCCCGCAACTGGGGCTACGCAAAGCTGTCAGAACTTCTCCGGGCGACCGGACAGTTCACGGTCGAGGGGCAAATGGTCCGGTTGGGAACTGATTCCAAAGAACAGCAGCCTCTTTTACCCCTACGCACCGCCGAACATTGACACGCCGAACAGGCTCAACGTACCGCTAAGCCATCTAGGCAAAACCGCATCTAGCACCGTCTCTTAACTCTGGGTTGCAAGACGTCTCGCAGCCGCCGGAGTCGATGACGGAAACTCGCGGCTCGGCGTGTCTCACAACTATGTCTCGCAAGGGGTCGACAGGCTGTCAGACTCTCCCTTTCCGATGCAGGAGCGTTCCGACGACTGCGCGATCAGGGGATGTCGAGCGGGTCGACGAGAAGGGCGACCCTCTCGTCGAGGTACGCCAAGACGTCCCGGGCTGCATGGTCCCCGAGAGCAGCGTTCCACCGCACCCTGATCGTCCCGTCGGGGCCGAACAGGAGCGGGCCGTCATCGGAACGGACGGAGGCCACGTCGAGCGGGATCGCACGCCAGCCGTGGTTGACGGTCTCGCCCGATGCGAACTTCCCACGCAGGGCCGCTGCGCGCAGGTCACGGCGCTCCTCGGCGGACTGCGACTGGTGGTTGCGCACACCTGGTTCACGCGCACGGACCAGTGCGCCCGTTGCGTACAGCGTGCCGTCGCGCCCGAGCATGAGCGCTCCGAGACGCCACGCCCGGCCCACCGGGCGCAGGACGGCGTCACGCCTCACGAGCATGACCCGTCGTGGCTCGACGAGCTCTGCGAGCGCCTCGTCCCTCGCCCCTGCCGCCTCGAGGCGCGCGATCGCCCGTGCGAGGGCAGCGTGAAGAGCGTCGAGGGCCGCCTCCTGGCGGACCCGCTCGTCGTCGGCGCCGCCGTCGTCGTGGGTGCGCTCGTCACCCGTGGTCGCGTCCTTGCTGCCGGTCATCCGACCATCATCTCGACGTGCGACCCGGTCGGCCAACACGGCTGTCACCCGAACGGTTCCACGGAGACCCGGCGCGGGGTGGGGGTCCCTCTGCGGGCTGTGGCGACCACCCCGACGCTGGCTGCTGTCACGAGTGCGACGGCGGCCAGCTGTGCGAGCGACAGCATCTGCTGCAGCACGACCAGCCCCGCCAGGGCAGCGACAGCCGGATTGAGGCTGGACAGCACTCCGAACACCCGCGACGGCATCGTCTTGAGCGCGACGAACTCGAGCGCGTAGGGGACCGCCGACGTCAGCAGTGCCACTCCCGCGAAGACGGCGAGCAGCCACGGGGCCGAGACGGTCGCGGTCACGGCGGGTGCGGCACCCAACGGCACGACGATCACCGCGGCGACGAGCATCGCCGCGGACAGACCGTCGACGCCTCGCACGCGGGGCCCGAGCCGGGCGGACGCGACGATGTAGAGCGCCCAGAAGGCGGCGGCGCCTGCGGCGAGCAGCAGCCCCACCACGGACAGGTCGCCGCCGGCCTCCATGCCGAGCAGCGCGACGCCTGCGATCGCGAGCAGGACCCACAGGACGTCCGCCGCGCGCCGGATCCCGGCAGCCGCGACGGCCAGCGGCCCCAGCAGCTCCACGGTCACCGCGACACCGATCGGGATCTCGTCGATGGAGAGGTAGATCAGGCTGTTCATCCCGGCGAGAGCGACACCGAGCGTCACGACTCCACGCCATGTGCGGGTGTCCCAACCGCGCATCCGAGGACGGACGACGACGGCCAGGAGGCTGGCGCTGAAGGCGAGCCGCAGCGCTGCGGCTCCCATCGGCCCGAGCTGCTCGAAGAAGGAACCTGCGAACGCGTTGCCGAACTGCACGCAGACGATCGCGAGGACCGCGAGAGCGGTCGCAGGGACCCGAGGGGCAGGTGTTGCGCTCACCTGACGAGGACCTGCACGGACCGCTCGCTCAGGCCTGCATGTCGACGAAGCGCGAGTAGTGCCCCTGGAACGCGACCGTCAGGACGTCCGTCGGCCCGTTACGGTGCTTGGCGACGATGAGGTCGGCCTCGCCGGCGCGCGGCGATTCCTTCTCGTAGGCGTCCTCGCGGTGGAGGAGGATGACGATGTCGGCGTCCTGCTCGATGGAGCCCGACTCACGGAGGTCGGACATCGCGGGCCGCTTGTCCTGCCGCTGCTCAGCTCCACGGTTGAGCTGGGAGATCGCGATGACCGGGACCTCGAGCTCCTTGGCGAGGAGCTTGAGCGCACGGGAGAACTCCGAGACCTCCTGCTGGCGGGACTCGACGCGCTTGCCCGAGGTCATGAGCTGGAGGTAGTCGATGACGACGAGCTTGAGGTCGTGGCGCTGCTTGAGACGCCGGCACTTGGCGCGGATCTCCATGAGCGACATGTTCGGGGAGTCGTCGATGAACAGCGGCGCCTCGGAGATGCGCCCCATCGTCCCGGCGAGCTTCTGCCAGTCCTCCTCACCCATGGAGCCGTTGCGCATCTTCTGCAGGTGGATGCGGGCCTCGGCGGCGAGCAGACGCATGGTGATCTCGTTGCGGCTCATCTCGAGGGAGAAGACAACCGACGTCAAACCGTGTTTAATAGATGCAGAACGTGCTATATCGATTCCCAGCGTCGATTTTCCAATTGCTGGACGCGCAGCTAAAACAATCATTTGACCGGGGTGCAAACCATTTGTCAGCCGGTCGAGGTCCGCGAATCCCGTAGGCACCCCGACCATGCCTTCGCCGCGGTGCCCGGCCGCCTCGATCTCGTCGACGGCACCCCCGATGACGTCGCCGAGGACGGCGTAGTCCTCGCTCGTACGGGTCTCGGTGACGGCGTACACCTCGGCCTGGGCGTTGTTGACGATGTCGTCGACGTCGCCGCCGTCCGTCGCGTAGCCGAGCTGGACGATCCTCGTCCCGGCCTGCACGAGGCGGCGCAGCACGGCGCGCTCCCGCACGATGCGGGCGTAGTACCCGGCGTTGGCGGCCGTCGGCACCATGGAGATGAGGGTGTGGATGTACGGCGCCCCGCCGATGCGGCCCATCTCGCCGCGCTTGGTGAGCTCCGCGACGACCGTGATGGCGTCCGCGGGCTCCCCGCGGCCGTAGAGGTCGAGGATCGTGTCGTAGATGGCCTCGTGCGCCGGGCGGTAGAAGTCGGTGCCCTTGATCTGCTCGATGACGTCCGCGATGGCATCCTTCGAGATGAGCATGCCGCCGAGGACGCTCTGCTCCGCAGCGACGTCCTGCGGAGGCGTGCGGTCGAAGCCCGGAGCCGCCGAGCTCTGTCCGCTGTAACCCGACTCGAGCTCGTCGATCGACATGCCGTCCCATTCCCGCGAGATGTGTGAAGACCCAGTGGTACACCGTGCTACCGACATCTGGACCCACGGGCACGCTACCGCCGGGTGACGGCCCCACCAAACGCGTTATCCACAGGGTTCTCCACACCTCTGGGGATAACTGGGCGCCTGGCAGGTCAGCCGTCATCCACAGTGTGGAAAGAGGTGTGGATAACTGGGGATAACCTGTTCACCAGAGTCCACATGCACCCCGCGGCCGCAGGATTCCGCGGCTGAGCCTGTGGACAGAGTATTGCTCTTGCTCACCATCCACGCCTTGGACCAGCGGAAGGACCACTCTGTGGACACCCCGGCGACCAGCCGCGCCCTCGACCGCAAGATCCTGCACCTCGCCCTCCCCGCGCTCGGCGCGCTCGTCGCCGAACCGCTCTTCGTCCTCGTCGACTCGATCGTCGTCGGGCGCCTCGGCACCCCGGAGCTCGCCGGCCTCACCGTCGCCTCGACGATTCTCGTCACCGTCGTCGGGCTGTGCGTCTTCCTTGCCTACGCGACCACCGCAGCGGTGGCTCGGCGGCTCGGCGCGCAGCGCAGGAGCGAGGCGCTGCAGGCAGGCATCGACGGGATGTGGCTGGCGCTCGGCCTCGGGGTCGTGCTCGCGGTCGCGCTCCTCGCACTCGCACCGTGGGCCGTCGGCGCACTCGGCGCGGACGGTGAGGTCGCCCGCCATGCGACCGCCTACCTGCGCTGGTCCGCGCCCGGACTGCCCGGCATGCTCGTCGTGCTTGCCGCAACCGGCGTGCTGCGCGGGCTCCAGGACACCCGCACCCCGATGGTCGTCGCCGCGTCCGGCGCCGCGGCCAACGCCGTCCTCAGCGTCGCCCTCGTGCACGGGGCGGGCATGGGTGTCGCGGGCTCCGGCCTCGGGACGAGCCTCGCCCAGCTCGGGATGGGCGCGGTGCTCGGCGCCGTCGTCCTGCGTGGTGCCCGCCGGGCCGGTGCGTCCGTGCGACCGCACCGGACAGGGATCCTCCGCAACGCCCGGGCCGGCGTCCCGCTCCTCGTACGGACCGTGTCCCTGCGGATCGCGATCCTCGTCACCGTCTTCGTCGCGACCGGGATGGGCGCCGTCGCCCTCGCCGGCCACCAGGTCGTCAACAGCGTGTGGGGACTCGCCGCCTTCGCCCTCGACGCGCTCGCCATCGCCGCCCAGGCGCTCGTCGGGCACAGCCTCGGGGCCTCGGACACCGCGACCACGCGGCGCATCCTCGCCCGGACGCTCCGCTGGGGAGTCCTCGCCGGCACCGTGCTCGGCGTCGTCGTCGCGGCCGGCGGCTGGTGGTTCGCGACCCTCTTCACCCAGGACGACGAGGTCCGCCTCGCCATCACCCTCGGGATGGCCGTGGCAGGGCTCCTCATGCCGGTCGCCGGGTACGTGTTCGTCCTCGACGGCGTGCTCATCGGCGCCGGGGACGGGCCCTATCTCGCCCGGGTGGGACTCGTCACGCTCGTCGTCTACGTGCCCGTCGCGCTGGCCGTGCGCGCCTGGGCCCCCGACGGCGCGGCCGGGCTCGCCTGGCTCTGGCTCGCCTTCGCGGGCGCCTTCATGCTCGCCCGCGCCGTGACCACCGGACTGCGGGCGCGCGGCACCGCGTGGATGGTCGCCGGCGCCTGACCACGGCCCCCCGGCTACGCCGTCGTGCCGGTCGTCGCCGTGCCTGTCGCCGCCGTGCCTGTCGCCGTCGTGCCCGTCGTCACCGACATGACGACCGCGTCGATCGCCTCCATCGGGGACCACACGCCGTCCTCCGCGTTGGAGACGACAGCGACCGTCACTTCGAGAGCGCGGTAGTGCCGCAGGAAGGCGCTCGCCCCGGCGTTGATGCCGTCCTTGGCGTAGGACACGACCGTCCGGGGACGACACAGGCCCGGCACCTCCCCTGAGGGAGGCGCCGGGCCTGTGGTCACAGCTGATCAGAGATCAGGCAGCGACGACGTTCACCGCGATCTTCGCCGAGACCTCGGCGTGCAGACGGATGGACACCGAGTACTCACCGACCGCCTTGATCGGCTGAGCGATCTCGATCTTGCGCTTGTCGACCGACACCTTGCCGACCTCGGCGACCGCGGCAGCGATCTCCCCGGTCGTCACGGCACCGAAGAGACGTCCACCCGGGCCGGCCGTGGCACGGACGGTGACGGGCTTCGACTGCAGCGCGTCGCGCGTGGCCTTGGCCTCGTCGAGCGTTGCGATCTCACGGGCCTTGCGAGCCTTGCGGATCGCCGAGACCTGCGTCTCGGCGCCCTTGGACCACGGGGTGGCCAGGCTGCGGGGGACGAGGTAGTTCCGGGCGTACCCGTCCTTCACCTCGACGACGTCCCCGGGTTCACCGAGACCGGTGACCTCGTGGGTCAGAATGAGCTTCGCCATGAGTGATCCCCTTTCTCAGCGTGCGGAGGACGAGTAGGGAAGCAGGGCCATCTCACGCGCGTTCTTGACGGCGCGTGCGATCTGACGCTGCTCCTGGACGTTGACGCCAGTCACCCGGCGGGCGCGGATCTTCCCGCGGTCCGAGATGAACTTGCGCAGCAGGGCGGTGTCCTTGTAGTCGACGGTCTCGATCTTCGCCGACTTCAGCGGGTTGGACTTCTTCTTGGGCTTGCGCACAACGGGCTTTGCCATTGCGTTGCTCCTTCACAGGGTGCTTCTCCGGGCCCGGCCGTGACCGGAGGTCACGGGGACCAGGAAGCGAATATCTACGTGGTGGGGGTCAGAACGGAGGCTCGTCCGCGAACGAGCTCCCGCCGGACGACGCCGGACCTGCGGTCGCCCACGGGTCGTCGGCCTGTGCCCCCGAACTTGCGCCGAAGCCGTTGCCACCTCCGCCGCCACCGCCACCCGAGCGCTGGGCGCGGGTGACCTTGGCCGAGGCGTACTTCAGGGAAGGACCGATCTCCTCCACCTGCAGCTCGACGACAGTGCGCTTCTCGCCCTCACGGGTCTCGTACGAACGCTGCACAAGCCGCCCGGAGGCGATGACGCGAGTTCCCTTGGTGAGGGACTCGGCCACGTTCTCCGCCGCCTCGCGCCAGATCGAGCAGCGCATGAACAGCGTGTCGCCGTCCTTCCACTCGTTGCTCTGGCGGTCGAACGTGCGGGGAGTGGAGGCGATGGTGAAGTTGGCTACAGCCGCCCCGGAGGGGGTGAAGCGCAGTTCGGGGTCCCCCGTGAGGTTCCCGACCACCGTGATGATGGTGTCACCAGCCATGTGAGCTCTCCTTGCGAGTGCGGGTTCGTGAAAGTGAGGTCAGACGAGAGCGGGTGCTCAGACGTCTGCGCGCAGGACCTTGGTCCGCAGGACGACCTCGTTGAGGCCGAGCTGACGGTCGAGCTCCTTGGACGTCGCAGGCGTGGCGGTGTAGTTGATCACCGCGTAGATGCCCTCGGTCTTCTTGTTGATCTCGAAAGCCAGGCGGCGCCGGCCCCAGATGTCGACCTTGTCGACGGACCCGCCCTCGGTCGTGACGACCGACAGGTACTTGTCGAGCGACGGGGCGACGGTGCGCTCCTCGATCTCGGGGTCGAGGATGATCATCAATTCGTACTGACGCATGTGTGTAACCCACCTCCTACGGACTCAGCGGTCACGGTCTTTCCGTGACAGGAGGGTTGTGCGTACGCGCTGCGCGCCGACCGGGCCGATAGGCGACCAGGGTGAGGGCACGCAGCAAGGCTCAACGATACCTGGTGTGCGCAAGCCCCCCGGCCACGGCGTGGCCGGGGGGCTTGCACGCCCTGGGGCGTGGACGGGCTGGACTCAGCCGCCGGGGCGCGGGTTCGGCGGCTGCGCCCCTGCGCCCGACTGGCCACCCTGGCCGCCCTGCCCACCCTGGCCGCCGGCCGGGGCGGTCGGCGTCGGCGCTGGCTGCGCCGGCTGCGTCGGGGTCGGGGTGGGCGTCGGGGTCGGGGTGGGCGTCGCGAGCGCCGGGTCGGGTCCGGCGGACACGACGAGCGCGACCGTCGAGCCGGCCGGGACCGAGGCTCCCGTGGCAGGGCTCGCGCTGATGACGACTCCCGCGGGCACGGTGGCGCTGTACTGCTGGGACGCGGACGCGTTGAGGCCCGCGGCCGAGAGCGCGGAGCGAGCCTCGCCCTCTGAACGACCGGCCAGCCCACCGGGCACCGCCACCTCCTCCACGGTCGGCTCGACCGTGGGCTCCGGCGTCGGCTCGACGGTCGGGGTCGGCGTCGGCGTCGGGGTGGGCGTGGGCTTCTGCGCCTTCTTCGTCCGCTCGGGGAAGTCGACGACCTCCTTGCCGTCGAGCACCTTGCCCATGTAGCTCGTCCACAGGTCGAGCGGGACCGAGCTCCCGGTGATGGCCTTGTACCCACCGAACGGAGTGATCTGCTCCTCGCTGCCGTCCGCGCCGGGCTGGTAGAGCGCGACGGCCGTCGCGTACCGCGGGGTGAACCCGACGAACCACGCCGACCTGTTGTCCGACGATGTGCCCGTCTTCCCGGCGATGGGGACGTCGAGGTCGGCCGCCTTGTCACCGGACCCGTACTCGACGACCTTGGTCATCGCGTACACCACCTCCGCGACGTCCTCCGCGGCGAAGCTCTGCTCGGGCTTGTTCGCCGGCTGGTACACGACCTCCCCGTCGAGCTTGGTCACCGACGCGAGGATGTGCGGGTCGTAGCGGACGCCCTGTGCGGCGAAGGTCGCGTACGCGCTCGCCATGTCGATCGGGTGCACCGACGCGCTGCCGAGGACGTTCGTCAAGGTGTCGTCGAGGCCCGTCGTGTCGGGCGGGATGCCCGCCTTCTCCGCTGCTGCGCGGGTCGCAGCCGGACCGATCTCGGAGTTGAGCTCGACGAACGCCGTGTTCACGGAGTTCGCGGTCGCCCGCTCGAGGTTGACCTCCCCGAAGTCCTGCCCACCGAAGTTGCCGACCTCGACGTCGCCGAACTTCTTCGGAGAGTTGCCGTCGAAGGTGTCGGTGAGCCGCACGTCGGCCTCGATCGCCGCGGCAAGCGCGAACGGCTTGAACGTCGACCCCGCCTGGGCCTGGCCCTGCGTCGCGGCGTTGTACTGCTTGACCGTGAAGTCTGGTCCCCCGTACACGGCGAGCAGACCACCGGTGGTGGGGTCGATCGTGACGACCGCCTTCTCAAGGTTCGGTGCGGAGTCCGTCGGCATCTCGGCGACCGACGCGACGGCCATGTCCTGCATGCCCTTGTCGATCGTCGTGACGATCGTGTAGCCCTCCGTGTTGAGGTCGTCCTCGTCGATCGCGGCGTCCGCGGCCAGCTCCCGCTGCACCATGTCGAGGAGATATCCCTGCGGGCCGGCGAGGCGGTTGGTGTTCTCGTAGGGCAGCGCCTCCGGGTACACCTCTGCCGCGCGCTGTTCCGCCGTGATGGCGCCGGTGAGCACCATGCCGTCGAGCACGTAGTTCCAGCGCTCCTCCGACTTCTCGCGATCGTTCTGGGGGTCCCACCCCGTGGGCTGGGGGATGAGGCCGGCGAGCAGCGCTCCCTGGCTCACCGTGAGCTCGGAGGCGGGGACCCCGAAGTACTTCTGCGCAGCGGTCTCGATGCCGAACGCGCCCCGGCCGAAGTAGATGGTGTTCATGTAGTTGGCGAGGATCTCGGGCTTGTCCTGCGACCGGTCGAGCTTGATCGCGAGGAGCGCCTCCTTGAACTTGCCGACGTAGTCCTTGGTGGTCCCCGTGTAGTAGCGCTCGGCGTACTGCTGGGTGATCGTCGAGCCGCCGGTCGTCCGGCCGCCCTGGAGGTTGCCGAGGAACGCGCGTCCCATCGCCTTGAGGTCGATCCCGGGGTTGTCGTAGAACGACCGGTCCTCGGCAGCCACGACCGCGTCGCTGACGTGCTCGGGGATGGCGCTCTTGTCGATGATCACGCGGTTCTCCACCGCGAAGGTCGCCATCTCCGTGACACCGTCCGAGTAGTACACGGTGCTCGCCTGGGCCCGGGCGATCTCGTCCGGCTCGGGAATGTCCATGCTCACGTACGCAGCGATGACGACGCCGCACACGAGCGCGATGCCGGTGAGCATCGTGCCGACGACGACGCGCCACGACGGGATCCAGCGGCGCACCGGGCCCTTGCCGGTCCGCGGGTAGTCGAAGAAGCGTCGCTTGGTGGCGGCTGCTCCGCCGCGGGTGCGGGCGGATGATGTGCGCGCGGGACGCTTCGATCGAGATGTCGAGCTAGCCACGAGGGGCCTTCCTACCGGGGACAGGTCACGCAGGCGGGCGCCTCGCGGCGGTCCTGCGACTCGGGTGGCGGTCGATGAAGACTCACGTACCCAGGGTGCACTCTAGGGTGTCCGTGCCCTGATGCGGCAGGGGGAACGGCCCAGATCCACGGATCCTTCCCCCTCCTGACCGTCTTGTCCGCGATCCCTTCACACACGGTCGCGCCGGCGCTCCTTGCACCGCCCGTCGCAATGGGCATACTCTTCCGATGTATCGATCCGATACATCGAATTGTTGATCAGGGCTGAGGGGGTGCCGAAGATGCGGTCGAAGTCATCAGTCCTCGAGACGGCGGTCCTCGGTCTCCTCAACGACTCCCCGCTGCACGGGTACGAGCTGCGCAAGCGCCTCAACCTCGTTCTCGGGTCCTTCCGGGCGCTCTCCTACGGCTCGCTCTACCCGTGCCTCAAGGCGATGTCCCTGCGGGGCCTCATCGTCGGGACGGCTTCCGACGAAGCCCCGCCGCACGCCCTGTCCGGCAAGCGCGCACGGATCGTCTACCGGCTCACGGCCGACGGCAAGGAGCACCTGCAGTCCGTGCTCGCGTCCTCCGGTCCCGCGGCGTGGGAGGACGAGAGCTTCGACGTCCGGTTCGCCTTCTTCGGCCAGACCGACGCCGAGACGCGTATCCGTATCCTGGAGGGTCGCCGCAGCAGGCTCAACGAACGCCTCGAGGCCGTGCGCGACTCCTCCGCGCGGACCCTCGACAAGCTCGACGAGTACACCCTCGAGCTGCAACGACATGGCCTGGAGCAGGTCGAACGTGAAGTTCGATGGCTCGACGGCCTCATCAACACCGAGCGCGACCGTCGTCGTGCCCGGACCACGGGGGTCACCCCGGGCGCCAGCCTGACGGCGGACGCACAACCAGCACCACCCGCAACCAGCACCACACACCCCGTCGACGGCGATGACCGCCTCGACTCACACAGCAAGGAGCGAGGATGACCGCCATCCGCGTCGCCATCGTTGGCGTCGGAAACTGCGCCACGTCCCTCATTCAGGGCGTCGAGTTCTACCGGAACGCCGACGCTCACGACACTGTGCCGGGCCTCATGCACGTGCAGTTCGGTGACTACCACATCTCCGACCTCGAGTTCGTGGCGGCGTTCGACGTCGACGCGAAGAAGGTCGGCTTCGACCTCTCCGAGGCGATCGGTGCGTCCGAGAACAACACGATCAAGATTGCGGACGTCCCGCCCACCGGTGTCCTCGTGCAGCGCGGTCACACCCTCGACGGCCTCGGCAAGTACTACCGCGAGACCATCGAAGAGTCCGACGCCGAGCCCGTCAACATCGTGCAGACCCTCAAGGACGTCAAGGCTGACGTGCTCGTGTGCTACCTGCCCGTCGGGTCGGAGGCAGCTGCCAAGTTCTACGCGCAGGCTGCCATCGACGCGGGCGTCGCGTTCGTCAACGCGCTCCCCGTGTTCATCGCGTCCGACCCCGAGTGGGCCGCGAAGTTCGAGGCTGCCGGCGTCCCGATCGTCGGCGACGACATCAAGTCGCAGGTCGGTGCCACCATCACGCACCGCGTGCTCGCGAAGCTCTTCGAGGACCGCGGCGTCGCGCTGGACCGCACGTACCAGCTCAACGTCGGCGGCAACATGGACTTCAAGAACATGCTCGAGCGTGAGCGCCTGGAGTCCAAGAAGGTCTCGAAGACGCAGGCCGTCACGTCGAACCTCACCGGCACCCTCGCCGGCAAGAAGGACGACCGCAACGTGCACATCGGCCCGTCGGACTACGTCGCGTGGCTCGACGACCGCAAGTGGGCGTACGTCCGCCTCGAGGGCCGCGCGTTCGGTGAGGTTCCCCTCAACCTCGAGTACAAGCTCGAGGTCTGGGACTCGCCCAACTCGGCCGGCATCATCATCGACGCCGTCCGCGCCGCGAAGATCGCCCTCGACCGGGGTGTCGGTGGCCCGATCCTCTCCGCCTCGACGTACTTCATGAAGTCCCCGCCCGTGCAGATGGAGGACACCGCTGGGCGCGCCCAGCTCGAGGCCTTCATCCGTGGCGAGGCGGAGCGCTGAGTCGCTAGACCGCTCACCCGCTAGACCGCAGCGTCGCCCAGCGACCGCATACCGAAGGACCCGGTGCCCCGCGCGCCGGGTCCTTCGGTGTCCGCGGGGGTTCGTGTGCCCGGCTAGCCTGCTGGCGTGGACACCCTCCGAGATCTCGCGGCACTCGCGCGCGCCCGCGACTTCCGGTGGCTGTTCGCCGTGCGCCTGGCCAGCCAGTGCGGCGACGGCGCCTTCCAGGTGGGGCTCGCGGCGCTGTTCTTCTTCTCCCCGGAGAGCCAGGGGACCGCCGGGAGCATCGCGGTGGCGTTCGCCGTCCTCCTCGCGCCCTTCACGATCGTCGGTCCATGGGCAGGGGTGCTGCTCGACCGGTGGCGACGACGCCAGGTGCTCGTCGCCGCGAATCTCGTGCGCCTCGTCGTGACGCTCGTGCTCGCGGCCGTCATCCTCACCGGTGGCCTCACGCCGGTGGTGTACGTCCTCGCTCTCGTCGCCCTGTCGGTCAACCGGTTCCTCCTCGCGGCGCTGTCGGCATCGTTGCCGCACGTCGTGCCCGAGCGGCTCCTCCTCACGGCCAACTCCCTCGTCCCCACGCTCGGGGCCGCCGCCGCGGGCGCCGGAGCCGCCCTCGGACTCGTGGTCGCGCTCGTCCTGCCGCCCGGTGCTGGGCGTGACGCCGCGTCCCTCGCCGGGGCGGCCGTGCTCTTCGCCGTCGCCGCTGCGCTCCCCTTCGCGCTCCGGCGTGACCAGCTGGGTCCCAGCCGACGACCGGCCGGTCCCGGCGTGCGCCGTGCTGTCGCCGGGCTCGGGTCGGAGCTCGTCGACGGTGTGCGCCGGCTCGTCGCGCTCCGCGCCCCTGCGCTGGCGCTGCTGCTCATGGCGCTGCACCGGTTGCTCTACGGCGTGATGTTCGTCTCGAGCATCCTGCTCTCGCGGAACACGTTGGCCGGGCCTGGTGCAGGGAGCGGCGCCGACGACGGGCTCGCCCTGTTCACGTGGGTGCTCGGTGCCTCGGGTGTGGGTTTCGGCCTCGCCATCGTCCTCACGTCGACGGTCGGTCGCCGGACCGGTCCCGCTCGATGGATCACCGCGACCCTGCTCCTCGGGGCGCTGGCACAGCTCGTGCTGGCCGTGCACGTGTCCTGGACGACGGTCCTGGGCGCCGCCCTCGCGCTCGGTCTCGCGGTGCAGGGCGCCAAGATCGCAGTCGACACGATCGTTCAGCGCAGCACACCCGACGCGGTCCGGGGCAGGGCCTTCGCGCTCTACGACGTCCTCTACAACGCGGCGTTCGTCGGGGCAGCGTGCCTCGCGGCCCTCGTGCTGCCGGACTCCGGGGCCTCGACGGCCGTGTTCTGCGCCCTGGCCGTGGCCTACGTGGGTCTCGCCCTCGTCGCGACGCTCGGGCGCCGCACGCTCACGCGCGTCGACGTGCGGCCTGTCGCTCCCGCGCACCCGGCCTGAGCACGGACGTGCCCCCCGTCCCGGTGCGGGACGAGGGGCACGTTCGGCGCCGATGGCCTGCTGTGGGTCAGCGGGTCAGCGGACCAGGGTGAGCAGGCCGGGCCGGTACGGCAGGCGACCGTAGTCACCGCCGGAGCTCGGCGACCGGCCCTGGTAGAGCAGCTGGAGGTTGCACGGGTCGACCGTCATCGTCTGGTCGGCGTTCGTGCGGAGCAGCTCTCCGTGGCTGATGTCGTTGGTCCACGTGGCACCGCTGTTGGCCTTCCCCGCGAAGGGGTTGGACTCGGTGGCGGCCTGGGGGGTCCACGAACCACCGAGGCTCGTGGCGGTGAAGGACCGGAAGTACCGTCCCTGGGCGCCGATGGCCTCGACGATCATGAGGTACTGGTTCTGGCCCTGGACCTTGTACACCTGCACGGCCTCGAACAGGTTGTTCGTCGTGTCGCTCATGACGACGGTCGAGGTGTTCCCGAAGTTCCCCGGGAAGTTCCCGATGGGCATGCTCGCCCGGTAGATGTTGCCGTTGTCGCCGGCGAAGAACAGGTACATGTTCTGGTCGTCACCGATGAGCGCCTGGTCGATCGGTCCGGTCCCTGAGTTGGTGATGGTGCCGTTGAACAGCGTCTGGGCCGGGCCCCATCCGTTCGGGTTGGTCGGGTCGGAGGAGGTCCGGTAGGAGAACGCCGGCCCGCCCCACTGGTAGGCCATCACCCAGATGTTCTTGGGCGCGAAGTAGAACAGGGAGGGGGCGACGGCGGTGAACTGGGTCATCGCGTTCTGGCTCGCCGAGGCCATCTCCGAGTAGTTGGTGAAGAGGCCGAAGTTCATGGACCCCCACGTCGACCCGTTGTCGTGGGTCGTGGCGTAGACGAGCTGCTTGCCGTTGTACGGAGCGACGGTGAAGTCCTTGAGCGAGGCCCATCCGGACCGGGGGGTCGCCAACGAGCCTGTCGACGTCCAGCGGTACGTCGACGGGAGGGCGCAGGTGCCACCGCCCGTCGGCGGTGGCGTGGTGGGCGGTGGCGTCGTCCCGCCGCCGACGGCGACGAGCTGCCACTGCTGGTTGGCGCCGCCCCAGCTGGAGTACTGGACGATGTTCGCGCCGTCCGCGGTGGAGGCACCCTGGACCTCGACGGCCTTGTTCGAGTTCCGGTTGATGAGCGTGACGTAGCCTCCGGCGACGTCCTGGAGGCGGAACTGCTGGTTCGTCTGGTTCCGGTCGGTGTACTGGACGATGCTCCCGCCGTCGGCGGTCGAGAAGTTGGAGACGTCGAGCACCTTGCCGGACAGCTTCGACTTCAGGCGGTAGTACCCGTCCCCGGAGTCGACGAACTGCCACTGCTGCTGCGCGCCGTCGTTGCGGGACCACTGCGTGATGCGGGCGCCGTCGGACGTCGAGAGGTTGTACACGTCGAGGGCCTTGCCGCTGCCCCTGTTCACGAGGATGTACGACGCGTTGACGTCGACGGTCGCGGCGGAGGCTGCCGGCGCTGCTGCGACGGCGACGATCCCTCCGGACACCGCGGTCGCGAGGGCGACGGCCGCTGCCGCCCACCGCCGCCGGATCCCTTGTGCGCGGACCGCTCCGCGCTCACCTGCTCGTCTCACGTTGCTCTCCTTCGAGTCAGCCCCGCGGTCGTCCTCGTCGACGACCGCTCAGGTGTTCTCCGCCCCGGGCACGGCGCTGCACCGCGCACTCCGCGGATGTTCACGTTCACATTCGCACGCGCGAGGCGCCCGCGATAGGGCTTTCTTCGGGAATGAAACGTTTAGGCGGGCGCCAGACCCTGGTGTCGGACGCGCGCACCGGGGTAGGCACCGGCGCGTGTTCCACGTGAAACAGCGCTACACGATCTCCCACGGAGCGACGGGGCCCGGAACGACGACGAACACCGGGTGCGGATCCGGCTGCTCGACGTCGTGCCAGCGCGCGTACACCTCGGGGCTGCGGGTCTCGAGCTTGCGCAGCAGGTGCTCCCACTCGTACTCGAGCTGACCCTCGGTGACCGGGAGCTGCTCGACCTCGACCGCCGGACCCATGACCCTCGTCCGGTCGAAGCGGTAACCCCGCGCCGTCGCCTCGTCGGCGAGACCGTGGAGGTATGCCACGACGTGGGCGCCCGGATGGGCGAGCGCCGGCGCGACCGGGCCCGTCCCACCGCCCGGACCCGGGACGACCGTCGGCGCGGGCTCCCCGAACCGGACGAGCTGAGGGTGGTGGCGGTACCCGCGAGTCCCGCCAGCCATGACCTTCTGGGCGAGCAGCGCCTCGCGCCAGGCCGCGATCAGCCCCTGACGGTCGAGGTACCGCGGGTGCACGGACCAGATCCTCACGGCACTCCTGCGCTCAGGCGGACGGACCGTCGGACCCCGGTGCGCCGGACCGGTCGGCCCACCACTCGAGGAGCACCCGGCGGACCTCGTCCTCGGGGAGCGGCCCGCGGTCGAGACGGAGCTCGAGGAGGAACCGGTACGCCTCGCCGACCACGGGCCCCGGCGACACACCGAGGATCTCCATGATCTGCGCCCCGTCGAGCCCGGGACGGATGGATGCCAGCTCCTCCTGCTCGCGCAGCTGCGCGATGCGGGACTCGAGCTCGTCGTACGCGGAGGACAACCGCTGGGCCTTGCGCTTGTTCCGGGTGGTGCAGTCCGCGCGCGTCAGTCGGTGCAGACGCTCGAGCAACGGTCCGGCATCGGTGACGTAGCGGCGCACCGCGGAATCCGTCCATGCTCCGTCGCCATAGCCGTGGAACCGCAGGTGCAGCTCCACGAGCCGCGACACCTGCTGCAGCGTCTCCTTGTCGTAACGCAGCGCCCGCAGCCGCTTCGCCGTCATCTTGGCTCCGACCACCTCGTGGTGGTGGAAGCTCACGGCGCCGCCGGGCTCGAAGCGGCGCGTCGCGGGCTTGCCGCAGTCGTGGAGCAGCGCGGCGAGCCGCAGCACGAGGTCCGGGCCGGGCACCGGCCCGTCGGGCCCCGTCTCCAGGTCGATCGCCTGCTCGAGGACCGTGAGCGAGTGCTGGTACACGTCCTTGTGCCGGTGGTGCTCGTCGACGGCCAGCTTCATGCCCGGGAGCTCCGGCAGCACGTGGTCCGCCAGGCCCAGCTCGACGAGGACCTCGAGACCGAGCCGGGGCCGGGCGCCCAGGAGGAGCTTGTTGAGCTCGTCCCGCACCCGCTCCGCCGAGACGATGGCGATCCGCGGGGCCATGTCCGCGATCGCCGCCCGCGCCTCGTCGTGCACCGTGAAGCCGAGCTGCGCGGCGAACCGGGCGGCGCGCATCATCCGTAGCGGGTCGTCGTCGAAGGACTGCGTCGCGGCGACCGGTGTCCGCAGGATGCCTGCCGCGAGGTCCGCGAGCCCGTCGTGCGGGTCGACGAACTCGAGCTCGGGAAGGCGTACGGCCATGGCGTTGACCGTGAAGTCGCGGCGGGAGAGGTCACCGGCGAGCGTGTCGCCGAACGCCACCACCGGCTTGCGCGACGCGGGGTCGTACTCGTCGGAGCGGTACGTCGTCACCTCGACGACGACCTCCGGCGCACCGTCGCGTGCCGACCGCTTGGCTCCGATGGTGCCGAACTCCTTGCCGATGTCCCAGTGCGCGTCGCCCCACCGGGCGAGCAGGGCCTGGGTCGCGTCGGGATCTGCCGACGTCGCGAAGTCGAGGTCCGCGCTCACCCGGCCGAGGAACGCGTCGCGGACGGGACCGCCGACGAGCGCGAGCTCGTGGCCGGCGTCACGGAACAGCGCTCCGAGCTCCGTCGCGACGGGCGCCACCTGCGTGAGGACGGTCGCTGCCCGACGCCGGAGCGCGGCGACCGCGGGGTCCTGCGCGCCCCCCTGGTCGGGCCGGTGGGCGAGGTTCTCGAGGGGGCTCTCGGGCTGGACGTCGCTGTGTGGATCTGGCACAACATCACAGCCTGCCAGATAAAGATAAAGTGGCGGGCATGTCCACTGCCGCGCGCTCCGAGGGATCGTCCCGGGTGCCCGCGCCTCCGGGCGGCCACCCGCTGCGGATCGACCCGCACGCGCACCGCCCGACCGGAGGGCACGGCACGTCCACGTCCGGGCTGTCCTCCGACCTGCCGGTCGTCGAGGAGACGTCCGCCGGCGGGCTCGTCGTCGAGGTCATCGACGGTGTGTTCCACGCAGCCGTCATCGCACGGCGCAACCGTGCGGGGCGCCTCGAGTGGTGCCTGCCGAAGGGGCACCTCGAGGGAGAAGAGACTGCCGAGGAGGCAGCCGTCCGGGAGATCGCGGAGGAGACCGGCATCACCGGGCTCGTCCAGCGCCGGCTCGGGGTCATCGACTACTGGTTCACGGGCGACGACCGACGCGTGCACAAGGTCGTCCACCACTTCCTCCTCGAGGCCGTCAGCGGCTACCTCACGGTCGAGGGCGACCCGGACAGCGAGGCGGAGGACGTCGCCTGGATCGCGTTCGAGGACATGCCCACCCGCCTGAGCTACCCCAACGAGCGCCGGCTCGCGGCCGTCGCGTTCGATCTCATGACCCTGCCCGAGGCAGGTCGGCGCCCCCCCAGCGAGCGATGATGAACGTCGCGGTACCTCAGGACACAGCCGCCCGGGTGGCTCGGAGCGGCGCGGGAGCGGCCGGGCGGAGCCTCGTCGGGGCGTGCCTCGCGCTCGTCGTCCTTCTCCTCCTCGCCGTCGTCCTCCCCGCATCACCCGCGCGCTCCGACACGCCCTTCCGGGCAGCGGTCCCGACCGCTCCGGACGCGACGTCCGACCTCCCCGTCGACGTCCGGCTCGTCTCCCTGTCGCCCGAGGTGACCCGGCCCGGCGAGGACCTCACCGTCGTCGTCGAGGTGGAGAACGTCTCGGACGCGACCATCGAGTCCCCGGTCGTCGACGTCCTCCTTGCACGGTCAGCGTTCGTCACCCGCACCACCCTGGCGCGGTGGTCCGACTCCCAGCCGGACGACCCGGCCGGTTCGGTGATCCACACCGTCGAGCTGCCCCAGGCGCTCGCGCCGGGCACGACGACCCTCGTCACCCTGCAGGTCCCCGCGGCGGCGCTCCAGCTCGGGACACGCCAGAGCACGTGGGGTCCGCGGGGTCTCGCCGTGACCGTCCGCGGCGAGACGGACGGGTACAGCGCCCGGGACAGGCTGGGGATCAACCGCACCTACATCGTCTGGTACCCGGTCGACGACCCCGAGCTCGTCCCCGTCGACGTCAGCGTCCTCGTCCCCGTCGTCGGGCCGCCCTACGATCCCCTCGCTCCCGAGCAGTCCCTGCCCGAGCTCATCGCGGAGACCACCGGCACAGGCCGGCTCGCCGAGCTGCTCGAGAGCACGCACGACATCCCCGGTGTGACGTGGGCGGTCGACCCGGCGCTCATCGAGGTGGCCCGGACGTCGGACCAGGCCCTCGACGCCGGGAGCGACGACGAGGCCCTGCCCACGACCCCCGCGCCGGACGCGCAGAAGGCGCCGGCGGCGACCGACGACTCCGCCGAGGCGGCGCAGACCGGCGTCACCGCCGCCGAGGAGTCCGGGCGATGGGCAGACACGCTGCTCTCCGCCTCCGCGGGGCGCGAGGTCTATGCGCTGCCCCGCTACGACCAGGACCTCGCGGCCTATGCCGCGGCCGACGTCCTCCCGCCGCCCGAGACACCGCTGACCGGCGACGAGGCGGCGTGGCGCACGGACCTCGCCTGGCCCGTCGACATCGGCCCCGACGACGACGTGCTCGAGCTCGCCGCCGTCCTCGGGGACACCACCGTCATCCTCACCCCCGACAGCCTCCTGCCCGACCCGGCTCTCACCTACACGCCCTCGGGCAACGTGACGACCGTGACCGACGAGGGCACCGTGCACGCGCTCGTCCCCGACGGCGGGCTGAGCTCCCAGCTCACGTCACCGACGGACTCCGCAGCAGGAGCACGGCAACGGCTGGCCGCCGAGCTCGCGGTCATCCAGCGGGAACGGCCCTCGGACGCGCGCCACATCCTCCTCACGGTGCCCCGCGACTGGGCACCGGACGCGGAGGTCGCCCGCGCCCAGCTCGGAGCGATCTCCGCCGTGCCGTGGGCGTCCCTCGCCCCCGTCTCGGCCCTCGCCGAGACGGACCAGGTGGAGGTTCCGCGCGCGCCGCTGCCCGGTGACCCGTCGAACGACCGAGCCCTGAGCCCCACGGCGTTCGCGCAGCTCGCCGCGGTGCGGGCCGAGCTCGCGTCGTTCGCGCAGATCGCCGCCGACCCGAACGCGCTCCTCGCCCCCGTCGACGACGCCATCACGGCCGTCACGTCCGTCGAGTGGCGCAGCGACCGCGCCGGGCGTTCGGCCGCGATCGCCCGCATCAACGACGAGGTCGCTGCCGTGAGGTCCTCGGTCTCGATCGCCGGAGGCAGCGACTTCACCCTCATCAGCTCCGCGAGCACCCTCTTCCGCACCGTGCGCAACGACCTCGACCAGCCTGTGACGATCATCGTGCACCTGTCACCGGACGACCCTCGACTGAGCACGGAGAACAGCCTCCCCGTGACGATCGAGCCACGGTCGGAGGTCCAGGTGGACATCCCCGTCGAGGCCGTCGGCAGCGGCAACGTGAGCGTCAGCGTCGAGATCCTCGCCCTGGACGGCACCGTCGTCGCGCAGCCCTCGACGTTCGACGTGCGGGTGCGCGCCGACTGGGAGAACCGGGGCACGGCCGTCGTCGCCGGTCTCCTCGTGCTCCTCCTCCTCGGCGGCATCTGGCGGACCATCCACCGCGGGCGCTCGGACCGCCGTGCGAGCGCGGCCGTCGTCGACCAGCTCGAGCTCGTCGAGCAGACGGGCGAGCTCGACGCCCTCATCGACCACGGCGCCACCCTCACGGTGCCCGACGACACCCCCACCGACGACCCGACCGACGCGACCGGACCGGCGTCGCACGGACGGCACCGATCATCGACGGAGACGACGTGAGTACCGAGCGCGGCACGACGAGCGCAGCCGGACCGGCCGACGGGGTGACCCCCGGCGACCCGAGCGCCTCCACCGACCCCACGGACCCCAGCGCCCCCGGTGCCGGTGGTGGGCTGGGACGCAGCTCGCTCGTGATGGCCGCGGGCACCGCGGTCTCGCGGGCGCTCGGGCTCGTCCGCAACATCCTTCTCGTGGCCGTCCTGGGCGCGACGGGGGCCACGGCGGACGCGTTCGACATCGCGAACAAGGTGCCCAACATCCTCTTCGCGATCATCGCGGGCGGTGTTCTCAACGCCGTGATCGTGCCGCAGGTGATGAAGGCCTACCGGTCGCCCAACGCCCAGGAGTACCTCGACAAGCTCCTCACGCTCACCGGCTCGGCCCTGCTCGTTCTCACCCTCGTCATGACGCTGGGTGCCTCGGTCACGGTCGGCATCTACATCGACTCCAGCTGGACGCCCGAGCAGGTGTCCCTCGCCGTCGGGTTCGGCTTCTGGTGCATCCCGCAGCTGTTCTTCTACGGGCTGTACTCCGTCCTGGGTCAGGTCCTCAACGCCCGCAGCCAGTTCGGCCCCTTCATGTGGGCGCCGGCGCTCAACAACGTCATCTCGATCATCGGCTTCGGGGTCTTCCTGCTCGTGTTCGGTCCCGCCCGCGAACGCGTCGGCGTCTCGGAGTGGACCGCGACCGAGATCGGGATCTTCGGTGGCGTGGCGACGTTGGGCGTCGTCTGCCAGGCGCTCGTCCTCATCGTGCCGCTGTGGCGCTCGGGCTTCCGCTGGCACCCGCGGTTCGGCGTCCGCGGGGTCGGGCTGCGCTCCGTGGGGCGCGTGGGCATGTGGACGTTCGCCGCGGTCCTCCTCGACCAGCTGGCCGTCTGGGTGACCACGAAGATCGCGACCGCCGCCCCGCAGCACGCCCTCGACGCCGGGTTCCAGGGTCCGGTCGCCGGAAACGGTGCCTACACCCAGGCCCTCATGGTCTACCTCCTCCCGCACTCCCTCGTCACGGTGTCCGTGGCCACCGCGCTCTTCACGGGGATGAGCGCGGCCGCCGCGAGGGGGGACCTCGCGACGGTCCGGGAGAACGTCTCGCGCGGACTGCGGATCATCGGCGTCTTCACCGTCTTCGCGACCGCGCTGTTCGTCGTGCTCTCGCAGCCGGTCATGAAGCTCCTCGTGCCCACGCTCAGCGCCGACGAGGTCGTCGTCGTCGCACGCGTCATGGTGGCGATGTCCCTCGGGCTCATGCCGCTCGGCGCGATGGTCCTCATGAAGTGGGTGTACTTCGCGTTCGAGGACGGCCGCACGGTGTTCCTCATCCAGATCCCCGTGACCGTCACCCTCATGCTCGTCGCCTGGCTGTCCTCGCTCCTGCTCCCCGCCCAGTGGTGGGTCGTCGGCATCGGCGCCGCGATCGCGTTGTCGAACCTCGTCGCCGTGCTCCTGCGCGTGGGTGGCATGGTCAGACGCCTCGACGGGCTGGACCTCCCCAGGATCGTGCGGCTGCACGTCCAGCTCATCATCGCCGCCCTGCTCGCCGGGGTGATCGGGTGGGTGGTGCTGCGCGTGTGGGGATTCGACGCGAGCGACTCGTGGTGGACGGCCCTCGGCGTGACCCTCCTCGTCGGCTCGACGATGACCGCCGTCTACGTGCTCGCGCTCCAGGTCATGCGGGTCGAGGAGCTGTCCGGGCTGGCCGAGCCGGTGATGCGCAAGCTCTCGCGGCGCTGAGCAGCACCGCGCAGTACTGAGCAGCACCGCGCAGCGCCGAGCAGTACCGCGCAGCGCCGAGCAGTACCGGGCAGCGCCGCGCGGACGTTCACATCGCCCTCACAGGCCTGGCCGTCGGTGGCAGGGGCGTGCCGCGTACGATGTTGACGATGCCGATCGGGCTCAGGACAGCGAACGGGGTGGACTTCGTGGACAGCGTTGAACGCGGCACGCTCGTCGTCGCCCGGTACCTCCTCGTCGAACCCGTCCCGAGCGAGTTCGCCAGCGCGAGCGTGTGGCACGGCATCGACCAGATCCTCGACCGACCCGTACGTGTGACGATCCTCGAGGGCGACGGTGCCGCGCTCACCCTCGACGCCGCCCGGCGGGCCGCACTCGTCTCCGACGCACGCCTCGCGCGCGTCCTCGACGTCCTCCAGGACCACGGTCGTCGCTACGTCGTCACCGAGCCCTACCTCGGCGCGAGCCTCACCGACCTCGTCGCGGACGGCCCGCTCGACGCGGCGGCCGCACGCGCCGTCATCGGGGACGCGGCGCTCGCCCTCGAGGCCGCCCGTCGGCGTGGGGTCCACCACCTTGCGCTGCGCCCCGAGTCCGTGCGCGTGCACCGGGGCGCGGTGCGCGTCACAGGTCTCGGCATCGACGGGACCCTCTCGCTGTCCGATGCCGGGCGCCCCACCGGTGACGAAGCGTCCCGGGCGGACACGGTCGCCCTCGTGGCGCTCCTGCACTACCTCCTCACCGGCGTGCTGCCGCGAGCCGGGATGCCGCTGACGGGCCGCAACGTCGAGCTCGACCTCCCTGCAGGGCTGCAGGCCGAGGGCGAGCCGCTCGCTGCTCCCCGGGACGTCGTCCCCGACGTTCCCCGGGACCTGGACACCCTCTGCGTCGTCACGCTCGGACCCCACGACGACGGACCACACACACCTGGACAGCTCGTCAAGGAGCTGCAGCCCTGGGACGACGAGGCGGTACCGACCATCCCTGAAGCAGCAGAGACCACGCCGAAGGTCATCGAGGACCAGATCGGGCAGGGGGTGAACCGGCAGTCCGTGCGGACGACGCTCGGCGCAGCGACCCTCCCTGGTGCCTCCAAGCCCGGCACGCCGCCGCCCGCCGGGCCCGCCCGGCGCCCGAGCACGGGGCGGATCCCACGCGTCTCCGCGACAGGCCGGGCGCCCGGCGTCGCGGCCGGTGCCACGGGTGCCGCCGGGGCTGCCGGGGCCATGGGTGCGGCCGGGGCCGCGTCGCACACCGCAGCCGGCGCTCCCGCCACGCTCGCCCCAGGACAGGGTGCACCGGCCGCTCCTTCCCTTCCGCCCCGCACGAGCGCACTGCCGCCGTCGTTCACCCCGACCGACACGGCGGCCCGCGCGTCCGAGGCACGAACGAACCGACCTGACACGTTCGACTCGCTCGCGAGCGACATCGGCCGGCCCGCGGCGCCCGTTCCTACGGCCAGCGAGCCCCTGACCGTCGAACGCGTGAAGCGCCTGCGCTTCAACCCCGCGCCCTACATCCTCGTCCTCATGCTCGGGGTGGTCATCGCGGGCGGGAGCTGGGCGCTGTCCGCCCTCGGCCGGGGCATCGGCCCGGTCCTCGTCACGGAGAACGGGGTCGAGGAGGTCGACGCGCCGGCTGCGGTGGAACCCGGCGAGGTCCCGCCCGACGCTGCGCCCGACGCCCCGCCACCCGTCGTGGCGCTGCCTCCCATCATCGCGTCCGGTCAGCAGATCGACCCGCCCCCGGACGGTGACAACAACGAGCACCCCGAGCTCGTCGACCGTGCCTTCGACCTCGACGGCGCGACGGGCTGGAAGTCCCGCACGTACAAGACGGCACAGTTCGGCGGGCTGAAGAAGGGCTTCGGGTACGCCGTCACGCTGCAGGAGGCGACGGACGTCTCCACCGTGTACCTGTCGACCCCCAACACGGGCGGCAACGTCGAGGTCCGCGCGACGGATCCCGCGAACCCCACCGCCGGCGAGGTGCTTGCGTCCGGGCCCCTCGCTCCGGACACCACGCTGACGTTCGCGGCGCCCGTCTCGACGCAGACGATCGTCCTGTGGTTCACCGAGCTGCCCCAGGCGATCAATGGTGGGCACTACGTGCAGATCAACGAGCTCGCGCTGTCCTGACCGACGGCTCCGCGGGAACAACGTCCGACCCGACGGCGTTCTTGTGGGCAGACCATCCCGGCATCGTCGATGCCGTCCGACAGACCGAAGGACCGACACCGTGACTGCAGCACCCACGCACGAGCTGATCATCATCGGCTCCGGCCCGGCCGGGTACACGGCCGCCGTGTACGCCGCGCGCGCAGGGCTCGCACCACTCGTCCTCGCGGGGTCGATCACGGCCGGCGGTGCGCTGATGAACACCACCGAGGTGGAGAACTTCCCCGGGTTCACCGACGGGATCCTCGGCCCGGAGCTCATGGAGAACATGCAGAAGCAGGCCGAGCGCTTCGGTGCCGTCATCGAGTGGGACGACGCCACCGAGGTCGAGCTGGACGGCCCCATCAAGACCGTGCGGACCGGTAACGGCGACACGTACACCGCTCGCGCGATCATCCTCGCGACCGGCTCCGCGTACCGGGAGCTGGGCCTGCCCGACGAGAAGCGCCTCTCCGGCCGCGGTGTCTCCTGGTGCGCCACGTGCGACGGGTTCTTCTTCCGCGACCAGCACATCGTCGTCGTCGGTGGTGGGGACTCGGCGGTGGAGGAGGCGACGTTCCTCACCCGGTTCGCCTCGAAGGTGACGATGGTGCACCGCCGCGACGCGCTCCGGGCCTCGAAGATCATGGCTGAACGTGCGATGAGCGACCCGAAGATCGAGTTCGCGTGGAACACCGAGGTCGTCGGGATCGCGGGCGAGAACAAGGTCGAGGGCCTGCGCCTGCGGGACACGATCACCGGCGAGGAGCGTGACATCGACGCGACCGGCCTCTTCGTCGCCATCGGCCACGACCCGCGCACCGAGCTCGTCAAGGGCCAGGTGGACCTCGACGCCGAGGGGTACATCCGCGTCGAGGGCCGCACCACGCGCACGAACCTCGAGGGTGTGTTCGCCTGCGGTGACGCGGTGGACCACCTCTACCGCCAGGCCATCACGGCGGCCGGGTCCGGCTGCTCGGCCGCGATCGACGCCCAGAACTACCTCGCGTCCCTCGTGGACGTCGTGGAGTCCCCGTCCGAGCTCGTCGAAGCACTGGAGTCACTGTGAGCACCCACATCGTCACGGACGACACGTTCAAGGCCGAGGTCATCGAGGCCGACATCCCCGTCCTCGTCGACTTCTGGGCCGAGTGGTGCGGTCCCTGCCGCATGGTGGCACCGGTCCTCGAGGAGCTCTCGACGGAGTACGAGGGACGTCTGAAGATCGCGAAGCTCGACACCGAGGCCAACCCGCAGACCACTGCGGCGTACGGCGTCGTGTCGATCCCGCTGCTCAACGTCTACTCCGGCGGCGAGCTCGTCCGCTCGATCCTCGGGGCGCGGCCCAAGCGCGCACTGCGCGAGGAGATCGAGGAGATCCTCGCCGAGGTCGCCACCAGGTCGGGCGCCGGGGCCTGACGACGAGCACCCTGGGGTCAGGTCTGCGCGTCGTGCGAGACTAGGGGGCGTGACTTCCTCACCGCGCCCGACCCCAGGTACTCGGCTCGATCCCTGGTTCGGTGCGTACGCCACGCGCGCGCACAAGATGCGGGCGTCCGAGGTGCGTGCCCTCTTCGCGGTCGTCAACCGGCCCGAGGTCGTGTCGCTCGCGGGCGGTATGCCCAACCTCGCCGGCCTGCCGCTCGACACCATCGCGGACACGGTGCAGCGCGTCGTGGCGACCCAGGGCCTCTCCGCCCTGCAGTACGGCTCCGGGCAGGGTCACGAGGTGCTCCGTGAGCAGATCCTCGACGTCATGCGGCTCGAGGGCATCGAGGCGCACCCGGACGACGTCGTCGTGACCACGGGGTCCCAGCAGGCCCTCGACCTCGTCACGCGCATCTTCATCGACCCGGGTGACGTCATCATCGCCGAGGCCCCGAGCTATGTCGGTGCTCTCGGGGTGTTCCGCTCGTACGAGGCCGACGTCGTCCACGTGCCCATGGACGAGGACGGGCTCATACCCGAGGCCCTCGAGTCGACGCTCGCCTCCGTCGTGGCGCAGGGCCGCCGCGTGAAGCTGCTGTACACGATCCCGACGTTCCACAACCCGGCCGGCGTGACCTTGAGCCCCGAGCGCCGACCACGCATCCTCGAGATCGCGAAGCGGTACGGGGTGCTCGTCGTCGAGGACAACCCGTACGGGCTCCTCGGGTTCTCCGGCGACCCCGTCCCCGCGTTGCGGTCCATGGACGACGAGGGGGTCCTCTACCTCGGGTCGTTCTCCAAGACGTTCGCCCCGGGGTTCCGCGTCGGGTGGGTCGTCGCGCCGCACGCGGTGCGCGAGAAGCTCGTGCTGGCCTCCGAGTCCGCCATCCTCTGCCCGTCCAACGCCTCGCAGATGGCCATCTCCGCGTACCTCGCCTCGAGCGACTGGAAGGGGCAGATCAAGTCCTTCCAGGTCATGTACCGCGAACGCCGGGACGCCATGGTGTCCTCGCTCGCCGAGCACCTGCCGGACGCCTCGTGGACAGTGCCCGACGGGGGCTTCTACACGTGGGTCCGCCTCCCACCGGGCCTCGACTCCAAGTCGATGCTGCCGCGGGCCGTCACAGGACGTGTGGCGTACGTGCCCGGGACGGCGTTCTTCGCCGACGGGACGGGCGCTGACCACATGCGTCTGTCCTTCTGCTACCCCACCCCCGAGCGCATCCGTGAGGGTGTGCGCCGCCTCGCCTCGGTCGTCAACGCCGAGCAGGAGCTCGTCGAGATCTTCGGGACGAGCCCTTCCCTCGACGACGTCACCGACGTCGACAACCCTGGACCGGATACCGCATGAGCACCTCTGACCTTCGCGTCGTCATCCTCGCCGGAGGCCTGTCCCACGAGCGCGACGTCTCGATCCGCTCCGGACGTCGCGTCGCGGAGGCGCTGCGCTCGGTGGGCACCGAGGCCACCGTGCACGACGTCGACGCCGACCTCGTCCCGATGCTCCGGGAGGTCAAGCCCGACGTCGTCTGGCCCATCCTGCACGGCGCCAGCGGCGAGGACGGATCGCTCCGGGACATCCTCGAGCTGCTCGACGTGCCCTACGTCGGTACGGGGCCGCGCGCGAGCAGGATCGCCTGGGACAAGCCGGTCGCGAAGTCCGTCGTGGCCCGTGCCGGACTCGCGACCCCCGAGTACGTCACGCTGCCCCAGAGCCTCTTCCGGGAGCTCGGGGCACGGACGGTCATGTCCGCGGTCGTCGACCGGCTCGGTCTGCCTCTCGTCGTCAAGCCCTCCCGTGGCGGCTCCGCCCTGGGCGTCACCCTCGTCACCGATGCGGCGCACCTCCCACGGGCGATGGTCGACTGCTTCGCCTACGGGGACACGGCGCTCATCGAGCGCGCGGTGGTCGGCACAGAGGTCGCTGCGTCGGTCGTCGAGACCGCTGACGGTCTCACCGTCCTCCCGCTCGTCGAGATCGTCACCGACGGTCCGTACGACTACGACGCGCGCTACAACCCCGGCCGTACCGAGTACTTCTGCCCCGCGCGCCTCTCGGAGGCTCAGGAGTCGAGCGTCGTCGCGTTCGCCCTCGCCGCCCACGAAGCCCTCGACCTGCGGCACGTGTCACGGACGGACCTCATCCTCGACGAGCACGGCACGCCGCACTTCCTCGAGGTGAACGTCGCCCCCGGGATGACCGAGACCTCCCTGCTGCCGCAGTCGGCCCTGGCGTCGGGCCGTGCCCCAGCGGCGCTCTACCAGGGCATCGTCGAACGCGCCGCCGGCCGGGCCTGAGCCCGTCGGCGCCGGCTCGCACCGAGGCCCACCTGGTCAGGGGGTCTTGAACAGCCCGTCCTCTTCGGGGGCCATGACCGCGAGGATCCGGTTGAGGTCCTCGACCGAGGCGAACTCGACCGTGAGCTTCCCTTTCGTCTTGCCGAGATCGACCTTCACCCGGGTCTCGAACCGGTCCGAGAGTCGACCTGCGAGCTCGTCGACAGCCTGGCTCCGGCCCCCGCGACGCGGACGCCGGACGACGGGCTTCTCCTCCGAGGACGCGCCGCCGAGCGCCACGATCTCCTCGGTGGCTCGGACGGACAGTCCTTCTGCGACGATGCGCTGCGCGAGGCGTTCGATGTCTGCGCCGTCCGCGAGACCGAGCAGCGCGCGGGCGTGCCCGGCCGAGAGCACCCCGGCCGCGACGCGGCGTTGGACGAGCGGTGGAAGCCGCAACAGACGCAGCGTGTTGGAGATCTGCGGCCGCGAACGCGAGATGCGTGACGCCAGCTCCTCGTGGGTGCACCCGAAGTCGTCGAGGAGCTGGCGATAGGCCGCGGCCTCCTCGAGCGGGTTGAGGGCACTGCGGTGGAGGTTCTCCAGGAGCGCGTCCCGGAGCAGGTCGGCGTCGTCGGTCTCACGGATGATCGCCGGGATGACCGTGAGACCGGCCTCCCGCGACGCGCGCCAGCGGCGCTCACCCATGATGAGCTCGTAGCCTGCGCCGTCGGGCTCTGTCCGGACGACGATGGGCTGGAGCACACCGATCTCGCGGATCGAGCCGACGAGCTCCGCGAGGTCGTTCTCGTCGAACACCGTACGGGGCTGGCGGGAGTTCGGGCGGATGCTGTCGATCGGAAGCTCGGCAAACGTCGCGCCGGGCACCGGGACGAGCTCGGTCGGCGAGAGGTCGCCCATCGCGGCGGCGTATGTTTCACGTGAAACAGAGGAGATCTCGCGCGGGCCGGTACTCACGGTGGTGGAGCCCTCCGCGACGCGCCCGCTCCCGTCATTCAACCCGGACCCGTCAACCGGACCCGACGCCGGACGGCGTTCGGTCACCGGTTTGAGCACGCCGGACATGGCGGCTGAGCGTCCGGACGCGGTACGCCTCCGGGCGGTGGTCTGTCGGGCCGCTCGGGTCGCCGACGACTCGTCGGCCGCTCCCTCGTCCCGCCCGGGCGTGGGCGCCGAGCCACCTCGGTCCGCATCCGGGGACGAGGGAGCATCAACGCCTGCCCCAGGACCGTCGGGTGCGTCGGAACCCTCAGCGACCATGTCGTCGCTGTCCACGACTGTGCTCGTGGGAACGAGAGCGTCCATGACCCCCGCCGCGCTCCCCGGTCGCGGTGCACGCGGCTCGTTCGGGAAGAAGACATCGACGGGCCGGTCGCCCGCGGCCACCGTGGGGATGAGCGCACCGAGTCCCCGGCCCAACCCGCGTCGCTTCTCACTCATGGTCGTACCTTCCCATCTCTGAGCTGCTGCTCATACGCCCGGCCGGTGTCTCGGAGCGGACCGGGCCGGTCATGCCACGACCGCACGCTCAGCAAGCTCCCGCGCGGCCTCGCGGTACGCGAGAGCGCCGGTGGAGTTCGGTTCATAGGAGATGACGCTCTGTCCATGGCTCGGTGCCTCCGAGACCCGCACAGACCTCGGCACAGCCGTCTGGAGCGTCTGCTCCGGGAAATGTTCCCGGACCTCGGCAGCAACCTGCTGCGCGAGGTTCGTCCGGGCGTCGTACATGGTGAGCAGGATCGTCGAGACGTGCAGCGCCGGGTTGAGGTGCGCCTGGATGAGCTGGATCGTCTTGAGCAGCTGGCTCAGCCCTTCGAGCGCGTAGTACTCGCACTGGATGGGGATGAGCACCTCCCGGGCCGTGACGAAGGCGTTGAGGGTGAGCAGCCCGAGGCTCGGCGGGCAGTCGACGAGGACATAGTCGATCCGCTCCTCCCCGGCCGCTGCTCGGCGCTGGAGGTAGGCGTCGAGGGCGCTGCGCAGTCGTGTTTCACGTGAAACAAGCGACACGAGCTCGATCTCTGCTCCGGAGAGGTCGATCGTCGCGGGGACGCAGAGGAGGTTCGGGAAGTGCGGGCAGGTCTGGATGCTCTCCTCGAGAGGAGCGCCTTCCACGAGAACTTCGTAGACGGACGGGGTGCCCGACCGGTGCTCGATCCCGAGCGCGGTCGACGCGTTGCCCTGGGGATCGTTGTCGATGACGAGCACGTTGAGCCCGCCCTGCGCGAGGCTCGCAGCCAGGTTGACGGTCGTCGTGGTCTTGCCGACGCCACCCTTCTGGTTCGCCACCGTGATGATCCGCGTGTCACGGGGCCGCGCGAACTGGTGCCCGTCGAGGGACACCCGTCGGCGGGTGTCCTCGTGGAGCTGCGCCGCCAGGGGCGTCGAGTCGTCCACCGCCGGCAGGCTGCTGAGGATCGCGTTGACCCGGTCGCCCCGCGTCCACATCTCCCGTGGGACTGTCGCCGTCGGCCGGGTCCCTGAGGACTCCCGGTCTGGTGTCACGGCCACTCGAGTCTCCTCCACGTGCTTGTCTGCCACTGGGGCTCGTACCCGAGGTGCTCGTCTGATCCGCCGCGGGAGACCCCGCGCGGGACGGTCATCTCCGCGGCCCGTGCTTACCCTACGCGGCGTTGTCAGTCATGTGGGGCACGCCCCACCGGGAGATCCCCCGAACGGTGAGAATCACACGGACGGGCTCCGACACCGTCACGAGAAGACCGACCGCCACGGAGGTCGCGCCTATCCCTTCGTGGAGCGGACCACGGTTGTCGTCTCGGCGCCCTCGACGGTGCGTGCCTCAAGGATCTCCGGCTCCGACATCCGATGCTTCCGGAAGGTCTTGCGCGCGGGTTCGATCTCGCGCGCCACGTTGCGTCCCTTGAGGATCACCAGCTGGCCGCCGCGGTCCAGCAGGGGAAGCGACCAGGCTGCCAGCTTGTCCAACGAGGCAACCGCGCGTGAGGTGATCGCGTCCACCGTCATCGCGCCGTGGAACTCCTCGGCGCGCCCGCGCTTGATGATGACGTTCTCCAGCCCGAGCACCTCGACCATCTCCGTGAGCCACTGGCACCGCTTCTCCATCGGTTCCATGAGGATGACCGTGAGGTCCGGCCGCATGGCCGCGATGACGAGCCCGGGCAGGCCCGCGCCGGAGCCGACGTCGATGACGCTGCCACTGTCGGGCAGGAAGGGGACCACCGCCGCCGAGTTGAGGATGTGCCGGTCCCAGATCCGGTCGAGCTCACGTGGTCCGATGAGCCCACGCACCTCGCCCTGGGTACGGAGCTCGTCCGCGAACCGTGCCAGGGTCGGGTACGCGTCACCGAGGTAGGCGCGTACCGCGTCGGGGTCGAGCGTGTCCATCGGGCTCCTCAGAAATCGGCACGGATCGTGTTTCACGTGGAACGGTGGTCGTCCACCGCCCTCGCTCAGGGCGTTGCGCTGACCTCGATGTGCCGGTTGGGGTCGACGCCGAACGACTCGCTCACGAGGCCGGCATCGGTCACGACGTCGTGGACGACCTTGCGCTCGAAGGCGTTGAGCGGCGGCAGCACGACCTTCTCGCCGGTCCTGCGGACCGTCTCGATGGTCTGCAGCGCGAGGGCGGTGAGCTCGACCTTGCGCCCGGCCCGGTATCCCGCGACGTCCAGCATCAGCCGGCTCCGCTCCCCGGTCTTGGTCTGCACCGCGAGCCGGGTGAGCTCCTGCAGCGCGTCGAGGACCTCGCCGCCCTCCCCGACGAGCTGGCTCAGGGAACCCTTCTCCTCCGCGACAACCTCGACGGCGGCACGCCCGTGATCGATGTCGATCTCGATGTCACCATCGAGGTCGGCGATGTCGAGGAGCTCCTCGAGGTAGTCAGCGGCTACCTCCCCCTCCTCCTCGAGGAGGCTGTCCTTGTCGGGCAGGATCTCCTCGTCACGCGGCTCGGGCTGGTCCACGGCGGCGTCAGATGAAGCAGTCACGTCACTCTCCATTCAGCAAGAAGTTCGCAGGTTCCGGTCGAACCGTCGTCACCGCTTAGAACCCTTCGCGCCCTTCGGGCGTGGCTTCGCCTTGCCCGGCCGCGGGGCAGATCCCGGCTTGGTCGGAGCTGACTTCTTCGTGAGGTCCGGTCCGGACCCGGTCGTACCGCCGCCAGAGCTGGTGGTCGCAGCCCCAGGAGCGGTCTCGCTGCCCCCGGATCCGGGCGTGGGGGTCGCCGCCGGGGTCGTCGTCGGGCCGGCCGCCGGACGCGGCTTCTGGCGGTCCTTGCGCTTGGGCTGCTGACGCTGCCCGCGAGGCTGCTCGATGACGGTGGGGCGGGTCTCCTCGATGACGATGCCCTTGCGCGCAGCGCGACGTGCCTTGCGCTCGTTGAGCAGCCGCTCCGCCTCCGATCCGGGGGCCGGCATCCTGCGGATCGTGTAGAACTGCTGGCCCATGGACCAGAGGTTCGTCGTCGTCCAGTAGATGAGCACACCGATGGGGAAGTTCACGCCGGAGATCCCCATGATCACGGGGAGCATGTAGAGCATGATCTTCTGCGTCTGCATCATGGGGCCCTCGAGGGCCGCCTGAGGCATGTTCTTCATCGTCAGCTGACGCTGGGTGAGGAACTGGGTGGCCGCCATGGCGACGATGAGCACACCAGCCACGATCTTCGTCGTGAGGCTCGTGGGCTCGTGCAGGAACGAGGAGGAGAGCGGGGCGCCGAACAAGGTCGAGCTCTCCGCGGCGCGCGCGACGACCTGATCGATCGGACCGATGGGATCGGCGGTGCCGTCGGCGATCGCCTTGAGACGGTTGAGCACCCGGAACAGCGCGAAGAACACCGGTGCCTGGAGCAGAACCGGCAGGCAGGAGGCGAACGGGTTGGTCTGGTGCTTCTTGTACAGCGCCATGGTCTCGCGGCTCATCGCCTCGCGAGACGCGGGATCCTTCTTGTTCTTGTACTTCTTCTGGATCGCCTGGAGCTCCGGCTGGATCATCTGCATCCCGCGGGAGGCGCGGATCTGCTTGAAGAACAGCGGGATCATGACCGTGCGGATGATGATCACGAGACCGACGATCGACAGGACCCAGGCGAGCCCGGCCCCGTCGGACATGCCCAGCAGCGTGAACACCTTGTGGCACAGGTACATGATCCACGCCACGACCCACTCGATGGGGTAGAGGAACGCGAAGAAATTCATTGCTGCTGCTCCTAGTGCACGCCTGTCCTGCTCGAACCACCGGGTAGGCCCCTGGCGGGAAATCTCGTGACCGTTAGCGGTGTCCTGCCGCGTGCGGACGTACGTCCGGGACGTCGTCGATCCCACCCGGGTTCCACGGGTGACACCTACCTAACCGCCGGACGGCCAGCCAAGTTCCCCGGAGCGCCCCGTGCCGCTCGATCGAGGTGACCGCGTAGCTCGAGCACGAGGGGTAGAACCGGCAGCGCGGTGGTGAGAGCGGGGAGATCCACCGCTGGTAGGACCGGACCACAGCGAGAAGGATCCGAGAGACGCCCTTCATCGCTGGGCCTCTCGCCGAGCCAGCCTGCGCACGCACCCGAGGTAGTCGCTCTCGAGCTGGTGCGAGTCGGCGTCGGACGCCGCTGGAAGGGCTCGCACGACGACGAGGCTCCCGCTGGTCAGGTCCCCGAGGTGCCTGGCCACGATCGCACGCATCCGGCGCTTGACCCGGTTCCGCACCACTGCGTTCCCCACGGCCTTGGATACGACAAAACCGACCGATGGACCGTCCACCTCGTCCGACGAGCGGGCGAGGTGGACGACCATGGTCGATCGTCCGGCACGCGCACCCGCGCGTACCGCTCGGTCGAAATCGTCCGAGCGACGCATGCGGTGCGGTGCAGGCAGCACCGAGGTCAGGCGGAGAGCTCGGTGCGGCCCTTGCGACGGCGGGCAGCGAGGATCGCACGACCGGCGCGGGTGCGCATACGCAGGCGGAAGCCGTGCGTCTTGGCACGACGCCGGTTGTTCGGCTGGAAAGTCCGCTTAGTCACGAGGTACTCCAAAAAACGTCGGGGAAGCACGTCCTCGATGGACGTGCCGTTCACCACTCCGACGAACGCTGCGACATGACCTCGACCTGGGTCGTGGACCTGCGCACTGAAGGCATGCGGAAGCGACGGGAATGGCTATGAAACGGTACGTGGCGCAGGGCCTGCCGGTCAAACCGCGGATCCACGGTGTTCTCCACAGGTGTGGATGATCGCCGCCCACGTGTGGACGATCCGTCTGGGGAACAGGTCGTCGACCACCCGGGAGAGGCCGTCATACGGGCTGAGAGCCGCAGGATCCCCAGGTTCACCACCGTCGATTCCCGATGCCCACAGGTTGTGGAAAACTATGTGGACGACAGTTTCCCGTGGGACGCTGCAGACCCGGTTCTCCACGGGTCCGTGCAGACGAGCGCCGGATGTCGCTAGCCCGTCCCCCGCCCCGCAGATGGGCGCCACCGCCCGTGCAGGGTCAGATCAAGGAAGTCTCCAGGAACACCATGGCCAACCAGGACGACATCGGCGGGATCTGGAAGCAGGCGATCGCGGAGCTCGAGGCGAGCCCGGACATCACGCCCCGCCAGCTCGCCTTCGTCAAGCTCGCCAAGCCCCTCGGGGTCTTCGACGGCACGGTGATCATCGCCGTCGCCAACGACCACACCCGGGACTACCTCGAGACGCGGGTCCGGGCCGAGGTGGTGCAGGCGTTGTCGAACGCTCTCGGACGCGACGCCCGCTTCGCGATCACCGTCGACCCGGAGCTCGGTTTCGACCAGGAGGCCGCCGTCTCGCCGGTCGTCGCGGCCCCCGCTCCCGAGCCCATCGACTTCGCGGCGCGCGACGACTCGGCAGAGCTGGGTGAGATCACCCGACGGCGCGCGACGCTGTCGATGGCATCCGGTGGATCCTCCAAGAGCGCGGTCGAACCGGCGCGGCTCAACCCGAAGTACCTGTTCGAGACGTTCGTCATCGGCTCGTCCAACCGGTTCGCCCACGCCGCGGCGGTCGCGGTGGCCGAGGCCCCGGCAAAGGCCTACAACCCCCTGTTCATCTACGGCGACTCGGGGCTCGGCAAGACCCACCTCCTGCACGCGATCGGCCACTACGCGTACAACCTCTACCCGGGCGTGCGCGTGAAGTACGTGAGCTCCGAGGAGTTCACGAACGACTTCATCAACTCGATCCGCGACGAGAAGGCTGGTGCGTTCCAGCGCCGCTACCGCGAGGTCGACTTCCTCCTCATCGACGACATCCAGTTCCTGCAGGGCAAGGAACAGACCGTCGAGGAGTTCTTCCACACCTTCAACACGCTGCACAACGCGAACAAGCAGGTGGTCATCACCTCCGACCTTCCGCCGAAGCAGCTCAACGGGTTCGAGGACCGGCTGCGCTCCCGTTTCGAGTGGGGCCTCATCACCGACGTGCAGCCCCCGGACCTCGAGACGCGTATCGCGATCCTCCGCAAGAAGGCCAGCGGGGAGCGTCTTGCTGCTCCCGACGACGTCCTCGAGTACATCGCCTCGAAGATCTCGTCGAACATCCGTGAGCTCGAGGGCGCCCTCATCCGGGTCACGGCC
Organism: Sanguibacter sp. Z6_81; assembly: GCF_057180625.1. NCBI lineage: Bacteria > Bacillati > Actinomycetota > Actinomycetes > Micrococcales > Sanguibacteraceae > Sanguibacter > Sanguibacter sp. Z6_81. Next base: position 614,093 of record NZ_JBXUFV010000001.1, read on the forward strand.
TTCGCCAACCTCAACCGGCAGCACGTCGACCTCGCTCTGGCCGAGATCGTGCTCAAGGACCTCATCACGGACGACGACGCCTCTCAGATCACCGCGGGCAGCGTCATCGCCCAGACCGCGGCGTACTTCGGTCTGACGATCGACGACCTCTGCGGCAGCTCGAGGTCGCGTGTGCTCGTCACGGCTCGGCAGATCGCGATGTACCTGTGCCGGGAGCTGACGGATCTGTCGTTGCCGAAGATCGGGCAGCAGTTCGGCGGACGGGACCACACGACCGTGATGCACGCGAACCGCAAGATCACGGAGCAGATGGCGGAACGCCGGTCGACCTTCAACCAGGTCACGGAGCTCACGAGCCGCATCAAGCAGCAGCACCGCGGCTGAGCCGGCCGCGGTGCCACCCGGTGGACCGCAGGTGGCCGGGGGGTGACTGCACAGCGAATGTTCACACCTGTGCATAGCCCTGTGGACAGCCGTGGACCAGTGCCGCTCAGCCTGTGGATAACGTCGGCGGAACGGTGGACGCTCGTCGGTGGAAAACCCGTCGTCCACCGAAGTGACACGTCATCCACAGGGACGACGACTGTCGCCGCACAGACCAACCTTGCGTGTGACCTGCGGCAACACCCTCGATCCACAGGTTCCACAGGTGCTACTACAACGACTACTCATCTCTCAGAAGGACATCCACACGCCTTCATTGCCGTGCCGCGCCCACCGCGCGACACCGACCACGCCACCTCACATCTGCCCCTCCGGGGCAGTCGCCACCTACAGAGAGACTCGCGTAGGGTTCAACCACGTCGACCGCTGGAAGGACTACGGACGACGCCGATCGTGGTGCTGACCCATTCCGGGCCGTCAGCACCTGACGCATGCCGACGAGGCGTGCCCAGGAGGGGTGTGCAATGAAGTTCCGGGTCGAACGCGACGTGCTCGCAGAAGCCGTCACCTGGACAGCTCGCACCCTCCCGACCCGCCCTCCGGCACCAGTTCTCGCAGGCGTGCGCATCGACGCCGCGAGTGACGGCACCCTGGGTCTGTCGAGCTTCGACTACGAGGTCTCTGCACGTTCTGAGATTCCCGCCGAGGTCACCGAGCCGGGCACCGTCCTCGTGTCCGGTCGCCTCCTAGCGGAGATCTCGCGGTCCCTGCCAGCGCGTCCCGTCGACTTCGTCGTCGAGGGGTCCAAGGTCACGGTCACCTGCGGAGCAAGCCGCTTCACCTTGCTCACCATGCCGGTCGAGGACTACCCGGCGCTGCCGGTGATGCCCGACATCGCGGGTGCCATCACCGGTGAGGAGCTGACGAATGCCGTCGCCCAGGTGACGGTCGCCGCGAGCAGGGACGACACGCTGCCGCTGCTCACGGGCGTCCGTGTCGAGATCGAGGGGGAGAACATCACGCTCCTCGCCACGGACCGCTACCGGCTCGCGCTCCGTGAGCTCACCTGGAAGCCGGCGTCACCGGACATCTCCACGGTCGCGCTCGTCCGCGCCCGGACGCTCTCGGACGTCGCGAAGTCTCTCGGCGGCGCGGGCGAGGTCAACGTCGCACTGTCGACCGGGAGCGGGGTCGACATCATCGGTTTCGAGGCAGGCGGCCGGCACACGACGTCGCTCCTCGTCGACGGCGACTACCCCCACGTGCGGCGTCTGTTCCCGGACGAGACCCCCATCCATGCGGTGATCCCGACGCAGCCGCTCATCGACGCCGCGAAGCGCGTCGCCCTCGTCGCAGAACGCAACACCGCGATCCGCATGAGCTTCTCCGAGGGCCAGGTCGTGCTCGACGCAGGCCAGGGCGACGACGCGCAGGCATCAGAGGCCCTCGAGGCGGTCCTCGTCGGGGACGACATCTCGGTGGCGTTCAACCCCCAGTTCCTCCTCGACGGGTTGGGAGCGCTGGGTACACCGTTCGTGCGGCTGAGCTTCACGCACCCCAACAAGCCTGTCGAGTTCACCGGGCAGGGGTCCCTCGACGGCGAGGACAGCTCTCACTACCGCTACCTGCTGGTGCCCATCCGCTTCGCCAGCTGAGCCAAAGGAGATGCACACGTGCGCATAGGCCTCGTCGGACTGGGGAAGATGGGCGGGAACATGCGTTCCCGCCTCCGCGCCGGCGGCATCGAGGTCGTCGGTTACGACCGCGATCCGCAGGTGTCGGACGTCGCATCCCTCGCTGACCTGGTCGCTGAGCTCCCCGCGGGCGAGCGGTTCGTGTGGGTGATGGTGCCCGCCGGGGACATCACGCGGGCCGTTCTGACGGACCTCGCCGGACTGCTGAGCGAGGGTGACGCTGTCATCGAGGGAGGGAACACGCACTACGTCGAGGATGCAGCCCGTGCGGCGGAGCTCGCCGAGCACGGCATCGGGTACCTCGACGTCGGGGTCTCGGGCGGTGTCTGGGGTCTCGAGAACGGGTACGGGCTCATGGTCGGCGGCGACGTCGAGCTCGTCGCCCGCGCGATGCCGATCTTCGACGCGCTGCGGCCGGAGGGCCCGCGCGACGAGGGATTCGTCCACGCCGGGAAGGTGGGGGCCGGGCACTACGCCAAGATGGTGCACAACGGGATCGAGTACGGCCTCATGCAGGCGTACGCCGAGGGGTACGAGCTGCTCGACGCCAAGGACATCGTGCTCGACGTCCCGGGGACCCTCAAGGCGTGGACACGGGGTACGGTCGTGCGGTCGTGGTTGCTGGACCTGCTCGTCAAGGCGCTCGAGGAGGACCCCTCTCTCGCGGAGATCAGCGACTGGGTCGAGGACTCGGGTGAGGGCAGGTGGACCGTCGACGAGGCGATCGACTCAGCGGTGCCGCTCCCGGTGATCTCTGCGGCACTCTTCGCTCGGTTCGCCTCCCGCCAGGGGGCGTCGCCCGCGATGAAGGCGGTCGCCGCGCTACGGCACCAGTTCGGTGGGCACGCGACCCGTCCCGCCGACGGCTGACCGCCCGACGACCTTGTTCCACGTGAAACACGACGCCCCCGCGGGGTAGAGATCCGTAGGTCTGATGTACGTCTCGCACCTCTCGCTCCTCGACTTCCGCTCGTACGAGCAGGTCGACGTCGAGTTCACCCCCGGCATCAACGCTCTCGTCGGCCCGAACGGCCAGGGCAAGACGAACCTCGTCGAGGCCATCGGGTACGTCGCGACGCTCAGCAGCCACCGGGTCGCTGCGGACGCCGCCCTCATCCGTGCCGGGGCCTCACGAGCCGTCATCCGCACGCGGATCGTGCGGGGCGACAGGGCGAGCGTCGTCGAGATCGAGCTCGTTCCGGGCAAGGCCAACCGTGCACGTCTCAACCGGGCACCTGTCCAGCGGCCGCGTGACGTCCTCGGCGTCGCACGCACCGTGCTCTTCGCGCCCGAGGACCTCGTCCTCGTCAAGGGCGACCCCGACGCACGTCGCCGGTTCCTCGACGAGCTGACCGTCCTCCTCGTGCCACGGATGGCCGGGACGTTGTCCGACTACGACCGGGTCCTGCGCCAGCGCAGCGCGCTGCTCAAGTCTGCTGGCGCAGCGCGTCGCTCGTCGTCCGCCCCGGACCTGCGGACGCTCGACGTCTGGGACGCGAAGCTCGCGCAGACCGGCGCCCAGATCATCGCGCTGCGCCAGCGCCTCGTCGCGGCCCTGCGGGCGCCCGTCGCCACGGCCTACGAGCAGGTGAGCGCCGGGCAGGGGCACGCGGAGATCACCTACCGTTCGTCCCTCGTCGCCGCGATGGGCGGTGACGAGATCGCGCAGTACGCGGAACCGGCGGACGTCGCGGTCGTCGAGTCGCAGCTGCTCGAGGCGATGGCGGCCGTCCGCACCAAGGAGCTCGAGCGTGGTGTCTGCCTCGTCGGACCGCACCGCGACGAGCTCGTCCTCACGCTCGGCGGCCTGCCTGCCAAGGGCTATGCGAGCCACGGTGAGTCGTGGTCCTTCGCCCTCGCGCTGCGTCTCGCGTCCTACCGGTTGCTCACCGACGGTCCGGACCTTCCCGTGGCGGGCGACGACGAGACGTTCTGGTTCGCCGAGTCGGGACCGGACACGGAGCCGATCCTCGTCCTCGACGACGTGTTCGCCGAGCTCGACGTCCGCCGTCGCTCCCGGCTCGCGGACCTCGTCGCCGGTGCCGGCCAGGTCCTCATCACCGCCGCCGTCGCGCAGGACGTGCCGGAACAGCTCGTCGGGACGCACCTCGAGGTGCGGGGAGGGCAGGTGCGCCGTGCCGACTGACCCTGACGACGCGGTGCGCCCGGCATCCGGGGGCCGGGACGACGCGGCGGACGACGCCGCGCGCGACGATGCGGGCGAGACCTCGGACGGGTCTCCGGTCGTCGCCGACGGACGGCCCGTCGGCGAGATCATCGACCTCACGCCACCAGGGGACGTTGCGCGTGAGGCCCTGAACCGGGCGCGTGCTGCCGCGCGGGCGAAGGGTCTCTACCCGGGTGCGCAGCGTCGTCGCATCCTTGCCGAGCCCCCGCGCAGCGGTCCGGGCAAGGACGGGCGCGACCCGAAGCTCTTCGCGGAGACGCTCGCCGCCCTGCTCCAGCAGCGCGGGTGGGTCCAGGAGGTGTCGGTCGGCGGCGTCATCGGGCGGTGGCGGGAGGTTGTGGGCGCGGACATCGCGGACCACTGCACGCCCGAGACCTTCGAGGATCACGCGCTGGTCGTCCGGGCGGACTCCACGGCGTGGGCGACGCAGATCCGGCTGCTCGTGCCACGGTTGCTCGCCCTCATGGAGCAGGAGGTGGGTCAGGACGTCGTCCAGTCGATCACGGTGCTCGGCCCGGCCGGCCCGGGGTTCGGCAAGGGGTTGCGGTCGGTGCGCGGGCGCGGAGTGCGGGACACGTACGGGTGAGGGGTCGGGCCGTCTCTTGCCGTCGCGGGTGCCCGCAGGAGCATGATCCCCACCTGTGGGCAGCCCTGTGGAAATCTCGTGTGAATCCCTGAGATTTCGCTGTTCTCCGGTAGACTCAGGGGTGGAATTCCGATCGCTGACCGCGATCGGAGAAAAGCAGCCCCCCAGCTTCCAGCCCGGTCCGAGAACTGTCTCGCCCGGGCTGGACCACGGTGTGCTGCAGAAGGACTGAGGAGCACCACCACCCGTGGCAGAATCCAACGACGCCGCCGTTCCCGAGCCGACGACTCCGGTCGGAGCGGTCCGCGACGACAGCTACGACGCCAGCGCGATCACCGTCCTCGAAGGACTTGAAGCAGTCCGCAAGCGTCCCGGCATGTACATCGGCTCCACCGGTGAGCGTGGCCTCCACCACCTCGTCTACGAGGTTGTGGACAACTCTGTGGACGAGGCCCTCGCGGGCCACTGCGACCACATCGAGGTCACCCTCCTGGCCGACGGCGGTGTCCGCGTCGTCGACAACGGCCGTGGCATCCCGGTGGGTATCCACCCGACCGAGGGCCGACCCACCGTCGAGGTGGTCATGACGATCCTGCACGCCGGTGGAAAGTTCGGCGGCTCCGGGTACGCGGTCTCCGGTGGTCTGCACGGCGTGGGCATCTCTGTCGTCAACGCGTTGTCCTACAAGGTCGAGACCGAGGTGCGACGCGAAGGTTTCACGTGGAACCAGTCGTTCCGCGACGGGGGCAAGCCGTACGGGCCCCTGCGCCAGGGTGCTGCGACCGACGAGACGGGCACGACACAGACGTTCTGGGCCGACCCCGAGATCTTCGAGACGACGGACTACGACTTCGAGACGCTGCGCGCCCGCTTCCAGCAGATGGCCTTCCTCAACAAGGGCCTGCAGATCACGCTCACGGACGAGCGCCCGGAGCACACGGGCACCGATGACGAGGTCACGGGCGACGAGATCGCCGGCGCGACTGCCGGGGACGACGTCGCGATGCCGGAGAAGTTCCGCTCGGTGACGTACAAGTACGAGCACGGGCTCCTCGACTACGTCGCGCACCTCAACTCCGCCAAGAAGGTCGAGGTCGTCCACCCGGAGATCATCGCGTTCGAGTCCGAGGACACCGACCGCCGCATCTCTCTCGAGATCGCGATGCAGTGGACGAACGCGTATTCCGAGTCCGTGCACACCTACGCCAACACGATCTCGACGACCGAGGGTGGGACGCACGAGGAGGGGTTCCGGGCAGCGATGACCGGGCTCATCAACCGGTACGCCCGCGCGAAGGGCATCATCAAGGAGAAGGACGAGAACCTCACGGGGGACGACATCCGTGAGGGCCTCACGGCCGTCATCTCGATCAAGCTCGGCGAGCCCCAGTTCGAGGGGCAGACGAAGACGAAGCTCGGCAACACCGAGGCCAAGACGTTCGTCCAGTCCGTCGTCAACGACCGGCTCGGCGACTGGCTCGACTCCCACCCGGGCGAGGCGAAGGACATCATCCGCAAGGCGATCCAGGCGTCCCAGGCCCGCCTCGCCGCCCGCAAGGCGCGCGAGGCGACCCGGCGCAAGGGTCTGCTGGACTCGGGCAGCATGCCTGGCAAGCTCCGCGACTGCCAGTCGAACAAGCCGGAGGAGTGCGAGGTCTACATCGTCGAGGGTGACTCGGCAGGGGGTTCCGCGGTCCGCGGACGCAACCCCCGGACCCAGGCGATCCTGCCCATCCGCGGAAAGATCCTCAACGTCGAGCGCGCACGACTCGACCGCGCCCTGGGCAACCAGGAGGTCCAGGCCCTCATCACCGCCTTCGGCACGGGCATCGGTGAGGACTTCGACATCGACAAGCTCCGCTACCACAAGATCGTGCTCATGGCCGACGCCGACGTCGACGGACAGCACATCTGCACCCTGCTCCTCACGCTGCTCTTCCGGTACATGCGCCCGCTCATCGAGCACGGCATGGTCTACCTGGCCCAGCCGCCCCTCTACCGGATCAAGTGGTCGAACGCGGACCACGACTACGTCTACTCCGACCGGGAGCGTGACGAGTACATCCGCGTGGGCACGGCCGCCGGCAAGCGTCTTCCCAAGGACAACGGCGTGCAGCGGTACAAGGGTCTCGGCGAGATGGACTACTCCGAGCTGTGGGACACGACCATGGACCCCGAGCACCGCACCCTGCTGCAGGTGACGCTCGACGACGCCATGGCTGCCGACGAGATCTTCGCGGTGCTCATGGGCGAGGACGTGGAGTCCCGACGCAACTTCATCCAACGCAACGCCAAGGACGTGCGGTTCCTGGACATCTGAGTGCCGGGAGCGGGCGCGAGCCCGTTCCCTCCCCGAGCCCCAGGACCCCCGACGGCGGACGCGCCGGACATCGAACGAGGTAGACCGTGACTGACGACCAGACTCCAGACCCCAGCACTCCCGCCCCCCGCCCCTGGACGGGCGCCGCGATCGAGCACGGCAACATCGAGCGTGTCGACCTGCAGCTCGAGATGCAGCGGTCGTACCTCGACTACGCGATGAGCGTCATCGTCGGGCGTGCTCTTCCGGACGTGCGCGACGGGCTCAAGCCCGTGCACCGCCGCGTCATCTACGCGATGTACGACGGCGGTTACCGTCCCGACCGGGCGTTCTCCAAGTGCAGCCGCGTCGTCGGTGACGTCATGGGCAAGTACCACCCGCACGGTGACACGGCGATCTACGACGCGCTCGTGCGCCTCGTGCAGGACTGGTCGCTGCGCTACCCGCTCGCCGCCGGGCAGGGGAACTTCGGCTCGCCGGGGAACGACCCCGCAGCCGCCCCCCGGTACACCGAGACACGCATGGCACCCATCGCCATGGAGATGGTCCGGGACATCGACAAGGACACCGTCGACTTCCGGGACAACTACGACGGCCGCACCCAGGAGCCGTCGATCCTGCCCTCGCGGTTCCCGAACCTGCTGGTCAACGGCTCGTCCGGCATCGCTGTCGGCATGGCGACGAACATCCCGCCGCACAACCTCCGCGAGGTCGCGGAGGGCGTGCAGTGGTACCTCGACCACCCCGACGCGTCCCGTGAGGAGCTCCTCGAGGCTCTCATGGCACGCATCAAGGGACCGGACTTCCCGACGGGTGCGACGATCCTCGGTCACCGGGGCATCGAGGACACCTACCGCACGGGTCGCGGTTCCATCACGATGCGGGCGGTCGTCAACGTCGAGGAGATCCAGAACCGGATCTGCCTCGTCATCACCGAGCTGCCCTACCAGGTCAACCCCGACAACCTCGCGGAGAAGATCGCGACCCTCGTCAAGGAGGGCCGCATGCAGGGGATCGCGGACATCCGCGACGAGACGTCCGGTCGGACCGGCCAGCGCCTGGTCATCGTGCTCAAGCGCGACGCCGTCGCGAAGGTCGTGCTCAACAACCTCTACAAGCACACGCAGCTGCAGGACAACTTCAGCGCGAACATGCTCGCGCTCGTCGACGGCGTGCCGCGCACCCTGAGCATCGACGCGTTCGTCCGGCACTGGGCGGTGCACCAGCTCGAGGTCATCGTGCGACGCACGGCGTACATGCTGCGCGAGGCCGAGGCGAAGATCCACATCTTCCGCGGGTACCTCAAGGCCCTCGACGCCCTCGACGAGGTCATCGCGCTCATCCGCCGCTCGCCCGACGCCGACCAGGCTCGCACGGGCCTCATGGAGTTCCTCGACATCGACGAGCTCCAGGCGACGGCGATCCTCAACATGCAGCTGCGCCGGCTCGCTGCGCTCCAGCGTCAGGAGATCATCAACGAGCACGACAAGCTCGAGCGGGAGATCCTCGAGTACCAGGACATCCTCGCCAAGCCGGAACGTCAGCGCACGATCGTCTCCGAGGAGCTCGCGGACATCGTCGCGCGGTACGGCGACGAGCGACGCACGACGATCGTGCCCTTCGACGGTGACGTGTCCATGGAGGACCTCATCGCCGAGGAGGAGGTCGTCGTGACGATCACCCGCGGCGGGTACGTCAAGCGCACGCGCAGCGACAGCTACCGTGCGCAGAAGCGTGGCGGCAAGGGGGTCCGCGGTGCTGCGCTGCGCGAGGACGACATCGTCGACCACTTCTTCGTCACGACGACCCACCACTGGCTGCTGTTCTTCACCAACCTCGGCCGGGTGTACCGGGCCAAGGCGTACGAGCTGCCCGAGGGTGGCCGTGACGCGAAGGGTCAGCACGTCGCCAACCTCCTCGCGTTCCAGCCGGGCGAGCAGATCGCGCAGGTCCTCGACATGCGCGACTACGACGCGGCGGAGTACCTCGTGCTCGCGACCCGGCGTGGGCTCGTGAAGAAGACCCGGCTGTCGGAGTACGACTCCAACCGCAGTGGCGGCGTCATCGCGATCAACCTGCGCCAGGACGAGGACGGCCGGTCCGACGAGCTCGTCTCCGCGCGGCTCGTCGACTCGACGGACGACCTCATCCTCGTCTCCCGCAAGGGCCAGTCCATCCGCTTCACGGCGAGCGACGAGGCGATGCGCCCGCTGGGCCGTGCGACGTCGGGTGTCACGGGCATGAAGTTCCGCGGCGACGACGAGCTGCTCGCCATGGACGTCGTGCGGGAGGACGCCAACCTCTTCGTCGTGACCGAGGGCGGTTTCGCGAAGCGCACCCGGGTGAGCGAGTACCGGGTCCAGGGCCGTGGCGGGCTGGGCATCAAGGTCGCCAACCTCGTCGAGGCACGCGGGGATCTCGTCGGAGCCCTCGTCACGGAGGAGGACGACGAGGTGCTCGTCATCATGGAACGCGGCAAGATCGTCCGTTCTGCGGTGTCGGAGGTCTCGCTGACCGGTCGCACCACGCAGGGCGTGACGTTCGCCAAGCCGGACAAGAACGACAAGATCATCGCCGTCGCGCGTAACGTGGAGCGCAACCTCGGTGCAGCGCTCGAGTCGGGCGAGGTCCCCGAGGCCGCTGACGAGACCGGTGCCGTACGCCCACCGGTCGATGCCAGCACCGAGCACGCCGAGCAGGACCCCGATGCCCCGGGCACGCACGACGAGGCCGGGGCGAACGAGACAGCTGACACTGCAGAGCCCGAGGAGACCCGATGAGCCGTGAGACGACCGAGAAGGTGAGCACCGCCGACGGGGCGAAGGGCAAGGCGACCATGCCTCCCGTGCCGGCTCCCGGGCGCTCCGACGCGCCTGAGGCTGCGACGCCGCCGAACGGCACGCCCGTCGTCCGCCAGCCGGAGCGTACGGGGACGCCACCCACGATCGCTCCGGCGTCGGGTCCCGCGGCACCGAAGACGGGGGCGACCAAGACGGGATCGACCACGACGGGGTCGACCACGACGGGGGCCGTCAAGACCACGGCCACGCAGAGCGAGCCCGCGGGCACGGCGACGTCGGTGAAGGCCGGGGACGGCTCTGGAGCTGCGACCAGCACGGGGACGAGCACTCCCCGCACGGCACGCCCGGTGGGCTCCTCGGCGGCGTCGGCGGCCACCACAGCGCCGAAGAAGCTTGCTGGCGCCCCCCGCAAGGTCCGGCTCTCGATCTCCCGCATCGACCCGTGGTCGGTGATGAAGCTCTCGTTCCTGCTGTCGATCGCCATGGGCATCATGCTCGTCGTCGCCGCGGTGGTCTTCTGGCTCGTCCTCGACAGCCTGCACGTGTTCACAGAGGTCAACGACATGATCGTGCAGATCCTGCAGAGCGACAGCCAGACGCCGGACATCCTCCAGTACGTCGAGCTCAGCAGGTTCGTGTCCGTCGCGACGATCATCGCGATCGTCGACGTCGTCATCTTCACGGCGCTCGGCACGATCGGGGCGTTCCTGTACAACATCGTGGCTGCGCTGGTCGGCGGGATCCACCTGACGATGACCGACGACTGACCCAGGTCCGGTCCCCGCGGGTCGGCACGCCGCAGCGTGCCGCCCCGCGCCCACGGATCTGTGAGAGGTCGCCAGTTTGAGCCCGACCGGATCCGTGGGGTAAGGTCAAGCGCTGCGTCAGGCACGGCCCCCGGGCCTGCACGGCCGGCGTGTTGGGGCCTTTAGCTCAGGCGGTTAGAGCGCTTCGCTGATAACGAAGAGGTCGGAGGTTCAAGTCCTCCAAGGCCCACTGCTGGAACCCACCGAGGGGGAACGTGTGAAGAAGCTCGTGCTCGTCCTGTGTGCTGCTGGCGCGGCTGTCGTCGCCTGGCGGAAGTACAGCGAGCAGAGCTCGGATCGCGACCTCTGGTCAGAGGTCACGGACTCCGTGGACTGACCCGGGTTGCCCGGCATCGTGCCGGGACAGCACGCGGGGCCATGGCGCAATTGGTAGCGCACCTGCTTTGCAAGCAGGGGGTTAGGGGTTCGAGTCCCCTTGGCTCCACCACAGCACGTACGAGAGAGCCCCGGTCGACGCAGTCGACCGGGGCTCTCTTCTTCTCTTTTCACGACTCTGTCTTTCGGTGACTCTGCCCTTCCGTGACTCTGCATGGCTCCGCCCGCTGCGCTGAGTCACCCCTCCCGGACATGACGAAGGGCCCGACCACACCGCGGCCGGACCCTTCGTTGGAACGAGCTGAGCAGCCCTACTTCGTGTCGCTGCTGTCGCTGCTGTCGGGGGCGACGTCCTCACCGACGACGTCGGACTCGAGGACGGCACCAGCCTCCGTGACGACGGCCTCGTCGGCCTTGTGCTTGGGTGCGTCGCCGGAGGTGAGGATGTCTGCGGGTGCGTCGACGAGCGGAGTCGCGACGTCGTCCGTGGCGAGCTCCGCCGAGACGCTCTCGCTGGAGGCGATGTCGGGGTCGATGCCCGTCGCCGCCGGGGTGTCCGACTTCTTCGTGCGCGGTCGGGTCGTGGCCTTCTTCGCGGTGGCCTTGGCGCCGGAGATCTTGTCCGAGACCTTCTCCGAGATGTCCTCGACAGACCCGGCGACCTTCCCGGAGACCTCGCGGCTCTTTGCGACGGCCGCGCCAGCGGCCTCCCCGACGGCCTCTGCGGCGTCACCCACGGCGCCCTTGGCGTCGTCGACGGCCTCGTCGAACACGCTCGCGTCGACCTTCTCCCACGGCTCGGCCCACGGGTCCGTCGTGGGCTGCGACCGCTTCCACAGGACGTACGCGCCACCAGCGGCGGCCACGCCGCCGACGATCCACCACGCCTTGCCGGACTTCTTGTGCTGCTTCTCCGCGAGCTTGGCCGCCTCGGCGAGCTTGAGCGGACCCTTCTGGGAGGCAGCCGCCAGGGAGTTCGCCAGGTGCGTCGCGCCAGAGGTCGTCTTCGCTCCGGCGACCTCCACCCCGCGCACGGTCGCCGAGGCGGACCTCTCGGCAGCAGCGTTGATGGCCGCCACGACCTTCGGGACGATCTCGTCGACGAAGCGCTCGTGCGCGGAGTCGATGACGGGCGCGGCCTTCTCCGCTACCCGCTCGACGCGGGGTGCGGTGGCCTTGAGGGTCTCGTTCCAGGCCTGCTCGATGCGCGGGGTGGCCCAGTCGACGACGGCGTCCACCTTGGGCGCCCCCCAGTCCTTCGCGTGCACGGCAGCGCCCTTGGCCTGGCCGGCGAGCATCCCCGCGGCGTCCGCCGCGTGGTGCGCTCCGACCGTGACAGCTGCGGCGACCTCGGCCGCCTGGTTCTTGAGCTTCTCGGCGTCGATCTTGTCTCCAGCACCGCGCGCGAGCTTCTTCATACCGTCCGACATCCGTACTCCCATGGTTCGAGGGGCATACACCTGCGCCCACTCTGCCACTTCTGCACCAGGTCCGCACCGATCTTGTCTGTGTACGGGCCCGCAGGCCGGCGGTGCCCGTGGAAGAATGACGGAATGTTCGCAACCCTGCACACCACCGCTGGTGACATCCGTATCGAGCTGTTCCCCTTCCAGACGCCGAAGACGGTCGAGAACTTCACGGGTCTCGCGACCGGCACGAAGGCCTGGACCGACCCCAAGACGGGCGCTGAGCGCAACGATCCGTTCTACGACGGGCTGATCTTCCACCGCGTGATCTCCGGCTTCATGATCCAGGGTGGCTGCCCGCTCGGGACCGGGACCGGCGACCCCGGCTACAAGTTCAACGACGAGATCCACCCCGAGCTCTCCTTCTCGAAGCCGTACCTCCTGGCGATGGCGAACGCCGGGACGCGACGCAACCCGGTCACGGGCGAGGCCGAGGGCACCAACGGGTCGCAGTTCTTCATCTCTGTCGCGGCCACGCCCTGGCTGACGGGCAAGCACACGATCTTCGGCGAGGTCGCCGACGATGCCAGCCGTGCTGTCGTCGACAAGATCGCTGCCGCGCCCACGCGTCCGGGCGACCGCCCGGTCGAGGACATCACGATCACCTCGGTGACCATCGAGGACTGAGCCTCACGGGGCACCCTGCGCAGGACGGCAGCACCGACGGAGAATCACACCGGTGTAGTTATCCACAGCTGGGGACAAGCTTGTGCACAAGCGGATCCACTGTGGATCCTGCGTCACAGGCGCTCCTGCCGCCCGTGCCCCACAGGGGGGCCCCACAGCGGGGCCCCTCAGCGGGACCCCGCAGCGGAGCCTCACGCGGCGAGACGACGAACGCCCTGCTCGCCACCTCCACGGAGGGGCGAGCAGGGCGTTCGTGTGTCCGGCGGGCCGTGCGGCCGGAACCGGCTACTTCCAGCGGGTGGCGAGGATGAAGCCGGAGAGGATGAGTGCGAAGCCGACCGCGATGTTCCACTGCCCGATGGCCGGCACCGGGAGCCGCAGGCCGCCGGACGTGAGGTAGAAGATCACGACCCACAGGATCCCCACGATGAACAGCGTGAGCATCGTCGGCACGAGCCACACCGGGTTGCCGGTCGTCGTCTTCGTGATCTTCGGCGTCGCGGTCTTCCCCGCCGCCTTCTCAGGCTTCTTGCGGGACTTCGATTCGGGCACGGAACCGGCTCCTGTCGATGGGGCGAGGACGTATTCTTGTCTAGCCTAGTGGCAGACGCACGTCAGACACATCACACGGTGGGGAACATGGGGCGACAGTCGCACGGCAGGAGGACTCCACTCAGAGCGACACTCTCCGTCGCCTCCGTGATGTTCATCGCCGGCATCATGTTCACCGCCAACGCCCGGCTCGCTGGCGGTGAGGACGAGAGGCAGCCCGAGAACTTCCGCGAGCTCGTCGAGCAGGAGAGTGCCCGCGGTGACGAGCTCCTGGCCGAGGTCGAGATGCTCCGGGCCGAGGTCGAGACCCTCGGGCAGGCAGCGACCGCCGGAGTGCCGCAGATCTCTCCGGACCGGGCAGTGCCCACCGGGATCCTCACGGGCCGTACCGCCGTGCGCGGGCCAGGCCTGCGCGTCACCGTGCAGGACGCACCCGCCGACGGGTTGCAAGCCCAGCAGTGGAAGCCGGACGACCTCGTCGTGCACCAGCAGGACCTCGAGGGCATCATCAACGCGTTGTGGGCCGGCGGCGCGGAGGCCATGACGCTCGAGGGACAACGGGTCAGCTCGCTCTCAGCCTTCCGCTGTGTGGGCAACGTACTATCTCTGCACGGGCGGGTGTACTCCCCGCCGTACGACGTCGTGGCGATCGGTGATCAACAGGAGATGGTCGACGCCCTCTACGCCTCGCGCTCGGTCGGTGCCTACCTCGACTTCGTCGAGGAGGTCGGCCTCGGGTGGGAGGTCGTCGAGATCGATGACGTGACGATGCCCGCCTACACCGGGACGTCGAGTCTCACGTACGCGCAGGTCCCCGAGGGAACGGACATCTATCAGTGAGTCGTGGCACCCGCACGAAGCAGCGCCCCCCGATGTGGCTGCGCCTCGTCGGGGTGCTCGGAGAGCTCCTCATCACGCTCGGTGTGCTCGTCGCTCTCTTCCTCGTGTGGCAGCTGTGGTGGACAGACGTCCAGGCCGGCCGGAAGCAGGCCGAGGTCACGGCGAGCCTGGGCTGGGAGGCGCCGCCCACGGAGGTGGTCACCGAGGAGGAGGACCCGCCCCAGGGGGATCCGCCGATCATCGCGCAACCTGCCGACGGTGACGTCTTCGCGACGATGTACGTGCCGCGCTTCGGTGCCGACTACTCCGTGAACATCGCCGAGGGCGTGGGCAAGAAGAAGATCCTCGACGCGGGGTTCGCCGGGCACTACCCCGAGACGGCCCTGCCGGGCGCGATCGGCAACTTCTCGCTCGCGGCGCACCGGACCACGTACGCGAAGCCGTTCAACCTCATCGCCGACCTGCAGCCGGGTGACCCGATCATCGTCCGGACGGAGGAGACGTGGTACGTCTACGCGGTGACCGAGTCGAGCGTCGTCACGCCGAGCCAGGTCGAGGTCATCGCCGCGATCCCGGGAACGCTCCCCGGCGACCCCGTGGTCGAACCCACGGAACGCTTCATCACTCTCACCAGCTGCCACCCGATGTTCTCGGCGCGGGAGCGGTACGTCGTGCACGGAACCCTCGTGCGGTGGATGCCCGTCTCGCAGGGTACGCCGGCCGAGATGCAACCCCCCGCGGAAGGACTGTGATGTACGGACTCCTCTGGCGCGCGCTGCCCGGACCCTTCTGGTTCCGTGCCCTCGTCATGATCGCCCTGGCGGTCGGCGTCGTCGTCCTGTGCTTCGAGATCGTCTTCCCGGCGATCGCCGACTACATGCCCTTCAACGAACAGACCGTGGGGGAATGACATGACGCGGATCCTCGTCGTCGACAACTACGACTCCTTCGTCTACACGATCGTCGGCTACCTCAACCAGCTCGGGGCGCAGACCGTCGTCGTCCGCAACGACGCCGTGCCGTCCGCTGACGAGCGGGCGCAGTACGACGGGGTCCTCGTCTCCCCCGGGCCCGGGACCCCCGCAGATGCCGGCCAGAGCCTCCAGGTGATCCGGGACTGTGCGCGGACCGCGACACCGCTCCTGGGCGTCTGCCTCGGCCACCAGGCGCTGGGTGAGGCGTTCGGTGCCACCGTCACCCACGCCCCCGAGCTCATGCACGGGAAGACGAGCGCCGTCGATCACACGGACCGCGGGGTGCTGGCGGGGCTCGCCCATCCGTTCACCGCCACCCGGTACCACTCTCTCGCGGTCGTCGCGGACACGGTCCCGCCCGAGCTGGAGGTCACGGCAGACGTCCAGACGCCGACGGGGCGCATCATCATGGGCCTGCAGCACCGCGAGCTCCCGCTGCACGGCGTGCAGTTCCACCCGGAGTCGGTGCTCACCGACGGCGGGCACCGCCTCCTGGCGAACTGGCTCGAGATCTGCGGGGCGACGGATGCGGTCGCGCGGTCCGAGGGCCTGGCACCGCTCATCCGCCGGTAGGACCGCGAGCCGGGCGCCGAGACACCAGCACCGACATCTCCAGCACCGGCATCTCAGCACGGAGACCTCCAGCACGGAGACCTCCAGTATCGGCATCTGCCGCCCAGCGGCGTCCTGAGACCTGGCACCGGACACAGCAGAGCCCCCGACGACAACCGTCGGGGGCTCTGCTCATCACACGGGGCTGCTAGCCGGACCGGCCGTTCCCGTTGCCGTTCCCCGGGTTCGTGCCGGGTCCCGCACCCGGGCTGGGTGGGGTGCCCTCACCCTCGTCCTCGTCCTCGTCAGGAACCGCCTTGGTGCCGTCCGACACGTAGACGGTCACGGCAGACCCGACGTCGACGAGGGCGCCCGCTCCGGGATCCGTGGCCTCGACGCGACCGGCGGGCATGGTGTTGGCCGTTCCGGGCTGGACGTTGGCGACAAGCCCGAGCTGGGAGAGCGTCGCCACGGCATCCGCCTGGGTGGCGTTCACGAGGCTGTTGGGGATCGGGACCTGCTGGATCTCCGGGGCTTCCGCGACGTACAGCACCACGGTGGCTCCCTGAGCCTGGCGTCCTGCCGCGGGTTCCTGGCGGAGCACGGTCCCGGGCTCCTGGGCGTCGCTCTCCTCCTTCTCGGTGTTGACGTTCAGCCCGAGCGCGTTGAGCGCCGCACGGGCCTCCTCGAGCGGGAGGGTGGAGACGTCAGGCACGTTCACCATCCCGGAGGAGACGTAGAGCGTCACCTGGGTGCCTCGTGGGTGGACCGTGTCCGCCGCAGGGTCCGTCCGGACCACGGAGTCCTTCGGGATGGTCGGGTCGTCCTCCGTCTGGTCGCCGTTGACGACCTTGAAGCCGGCCGCCTCCAGCGCGGCGATCGCCGCCGTCCTGGTCTGCCCGGCGACGTTCGGGATCGCGCTGGCGTCAGGTCCCTGGGAGATCCACACCGACACCTCGGTGTCCGCGGGAACCTCCTTGTCCGCGCTCGGTTCGCTGCGGACGGCCTGGCCCTCGGGGACGGTGTCGCTCATCTCGTAGAGGATGTCGGGGTCCGTCGTGAAGCCCGCGTCGGTCAGCGCGGCCTCCACCTCCTCGATCGTCAGGCCAGCGAGCTGCGGCACGGCGATCGTCGGTATCGCGGGCTCCTCGCCATCACCGCGCAGCAGGAGCATCGCGGCGATCGCGGCCACCGCGATGACAGCGATGGCTACCAGGGCCCAGATGAGGCCCTTGTTGCGCCGCGAGTGGTCGTCCTCGTCGTCCTCGTCAGGTGGCAGGATGCTCGACGAGTCGGAGGCCGGTGCCCATGCCGGAGCGATCTGCGTCTGGGTCGGAGGTCCGCCGTTGGCTGCACCCAGGATCTGGGTCGTGCCAGCGCCTGCGGCCCCCGCTGCTGCGGTGACGACGCCGAGCGACGGGGCAGCGATCGCGGTCCCCCGCACAGCGGCCTCGAGGTCGGAGCGGAACTCCGCCGCGCTGCTGTACCGGGCCGTGCGCTCCTTGGCGAGCGCCTTGAGCGTGATGCGGTCGAGCGTCTCAGGGACGTCGGAGGCGATGCTGCTCGGACTCACCGGAGCCTCGCGGACGTGCTGGTACGCGACCGAGACGGGCGAGTCCCCCACGAACGGCGGCCGACCGGTGAGCAGCTCGAAGAGCAGGCACCCGGTGGAGTACAGGTCGCTGCGCGCGTCGACGCTCTCGCCGCGCGCCTGCTCCGGGGAGAGGTACTGCGCGGTACCGATGACGGCCTGCGTCTGCGTCATGGTCGCGGCGGAGTCCGCCAGCGCCCGGGCGATGCCGAAGTCCATGACCTTCACCGCACCCGTGGGGGTGAGCATGACGTTCGCCGGCTTGATGTCGCGGTGGACGATGCCGGCGTGGTGGGAGTACTCGAGCGCGGAGAGCACCCCGGAGGTGATCTCGACGGCCTCCTCGATGGGCACCGCGTTGCCGTCACGCAGGATCTCGCGGACGGTGTGCCCCTCGACGTACTCCATGACGATGAAGGGCACGTGCGCCATGGCGCCGCCGTGCTCCTGCATCATGTCCTCGCCGGTGTCGTAGACGGCGACGATCGAGGGGTGGTTGAGCGCAGCCGCGGACTGCGCCTCCCGGCGGAACCGCGCCTGGAAGGACGGGTCGCGTGCGAGGTCCGAGCGCAGGATCTTGATCGCCACGGTACGGCCGAGCCTGTTGTCGTGTCCGATGTGAACCTCGGCCATGCCCCCACGGCCGATGAGCTCACCGACCTCGTAACGGCCCGCGAGAATACGGGGTGCGTCGTCAGCCACTACGCGTCCTTAGGTGTTGTCGGTCCTGCGGCGTCGAGCATGTTCGGCGCCATCTCTGGGTAGATCATCCCATCCACGGCGGTCCTCGTGGTGAATGGCTGTGCGGAGGAGCTGTCAGGGTGCTGTGCGGATGCGTTCTCGTCGTCCCGCGTGACGATCGCTCGCACGAGGGTCGCGAGGAGGATGACGACGAGGAAGAGCGCGAGCGCGATGGTGGGCCAGCCGAGCGACCCGATCCGGCGTCCCGTCGTCGTGGAGGTGCGGTGCGGCGTCGCGGTGCGGTGCGTCGCGCCGCCGGACCGTGCACCCGACGAGGAGCGGTTCCGGTCGGCGCGAGTCGCCGGGTTCCGGCTGGCGGCCCGCTGACCAGCAGAGCTCCCACCAGCAGAGCTCCCACCAGCCGAGCTCCTAGCAGCAGGACTCCCCCCGGTCGAGCTCCGGCCGGCGGATGTGCGTCCGGCGGCCGCTGCCCGTGTTCCGTGCGACTGCGCGGCCGGAGGTGGGGGTGGCGGCGGTGGTGGGGGCGGGACCGGGCTTCCGGTTGACGGTGCACCCCTGCCTGCGGGCGCCTTGGTCAGCACGGGCGTGGGCGGGTCCGTCGGCCGGACGGGAGTCGCTGGCGTGTCGGTCCGGCGCCCGGCCGCCTCGCCCCGGGGCCGCATGGCCGGGCGGTCCTCGTCGGTGCTGCGGCGTCCCTCGGCGGCGCGCCGCTCGCTGGAGTGGCGGTGGAGCTCGGGGTTCTGTGGCTCCACGTGCTGCCCCGCGCGGGTGACGGCTGAGGGCTCCCGGGTCGCGGTCGCGTCCTTGAGGTGCGCGCCGGGGCTGCGTGCGGGATCTGCGAGCATCTCCTCCGCGCGCGCCCGCACGGCGCGGCGCTCGGAGGCGGTCGTCGCGCGGCGCGGGGAGCCCGACGACGCACCTGCGCGACGCAGGCCGCTGCCCCACGGGTCCGCCGCGATCTCTTCCGCGAGCAGGTCGAAGCTCCGCGCGAGGACCGCTCCGCTGCGCGGGCGGTCGAGCGGGTCCTTGCTGAGCATCCTTGTGATGAGGTCGGCGAGCCCGGGGTGCACCGATCGCGGCAGCTCAGGGACGGGCTCGTTGACGTGTGCGACGGCGATGTCCACCGGAGTGGCGCCGGTGAAGGGGCGGTTGCCGACGATCGACTCGAACGCGACGATCCCGAGCGAGTACAGGTCTGAGGCGCCTGTGGCCGCCTTGCCGATGGCCTGCTCCGGGGAGAGGTACTGGGCCGTGCCCATGACCATGCCCGCGGCCGTCATCGGCACCTGGTTCGCGGCGAGCGACACACCGAAATCGGTGATCTTCACCTCGCCCGTGCGCTCGAGCAGGATGTTCCCGGGCTTGACGTCGCGGTGCACCACCCCGGCGACGTGCGCGGCGTGCAGCGCCCGAGACGTCTGGGACAGGATGGACAGCAGGCGCAGCACGGGCAGGATCGGCTCGCGCTCGAGGAGGTCGGACATGGGCTCGCCGACGACGAGCTCCATGACGAGGTAGCCGGAGCCCTCCTGCTCCCCGTAGTCGTAGAGCTGGGCGATCCCGGAGTGGGACAGCGCAGCGCTGTTGCGGGCCTCGGTGCGCAGCCGCTCGAGGAAGTCGGCGTTGCCGGCGAACTCCTCGCGGAGGACCTTCGCGGCGACGTCGCGGGCGAGCGACTCGTCGTGCGCGACCCAGACCTCCCCCATCCCGCCGACGGCGATCTGCCGGACCAGGCGGTACCGGCCGCCGAGCGCGATCCCTGCTGCCGGCCTCATCGGTCGATCCCCGCCTGCATCACGGCGCGAGCGATCGGTGCTGCGACGCGACCTCCGGTGGCCTCGTTGGCGAGGTTCCCGCCGTTCTCGACGACGACGGCGACGACCACCTGGGGGTCGTCGGCGGGGGCGAACCCGGTGAACCAGGCGTGCGGCGCCTGGCTCTTGTCCGCACCGTGCTCGGCCGTGCCCGTCTTGCCGGCGACCTGGACCCCCTGGATCTGGGCGGAGGTCCCCGTCCCGGACTGCACGACGCCGACCATCATGTCGCGCAGCGCGTTCGCTGTGCTCTTCGAGATCGGCGTGCTGAGCACGGACGACTCGGCGCGGAACGCCACGTCGAGGTCCGGGGTGCGCACCTGCTGGATGAGGTAGGGGGTCATGAGGTCTCCCCCGTTGGCGATCGCCGCGGAGACCATCGCCACCTGCAGCGGAGTGGTGCGGACGCTCGCCTGACCGATGGCGGCCAGCGCCGTCTCGGCCTCGCTGATGCCGTCCTCGCCCGTCGGGAAGCGGCTGGGGGTCACGGGCATGGGGACCGACAGGTCCGTCTCGAAGCCGAAGGCGGTGGCCTGCTCGGCGAGGACGTCGTCACCGAGGTCGATGCCGAGCTGGCCGAACGCCGTGTTGCACGAGGTCCGCAGTGCGTCGGCGAGGGTCGTCGTCCCGGTGCTCGAGCACTCCGACCCGCCGAAGTTGCCGAGCACCGAGCTCGACTGCGGGAGGGGCAGCTCGGTGGGTGCCGCGATCTCGGTGTCGGGCTGCGCGGCGCCGGTCTCGAGAGCAGCGGCGGCGGTGACGAGCTTGAACGTCGACCCGGGCGGGTAGGTGTCGCCGCCGATCGTCCGGTTGTAGAGCGGGTGGGCGGGGTCCGCCTCGAGGGCCGAGTAGGCCGCGCTCGCCTCGCTCGAGCTGTGCACGGCGAGGAGGTTGGGGTCATAGCTGGGCTTGGAGACCATCGCGAGGATCGCCCCGGTCGAGGGGTCGAGGGCCACGACGGCGCCGCGCTGGTCGCCGAGGGCGTCCCAGGCGGCCTGCTGCATGGCGGGCACGATCGTCAGCTCGACGGCGGAACCCTGGGGGTCCTCGCCGGAGATGAGGTTCTGCAGGCGGCTCCACCACAGGGAGTCCGAGCTGCCGTTGAGGTAGTCGTTGGCGTACCGCTCGATGCCCGTCGCGGGAGAGACGACGGAGTAGTAGCCGGTGACGTGCCCGTAGAGCGCTCCGTCGGGGTACGAGCGCTGGTACCCGAAGGCGTCGTCGACCGGGGTGGAGACGGCCACGGCCTCGCCGCCGATGACGATGGGCCCGCGGTCCGTGCCGTACTCCCGGTAGAGGGTGCGCACGTTGCGCCCGTCGGCGTTGAGGCTCGGAGCCTGGACGAACTGGATCCACGTGGCCGCGACCATGAGGACGAGGAACATCGCGAGCGTGACCACGGCGACGCGCCGGATGGGGACGTTCACCGGTCCACCGTCCCGATGATCTCGGTGCGCTCGTCGGCCCCGTCACCGTATCCGCCCCGGCTGCGGTCGCCGGGACGGACGATCTCGGTCTCGTCGTCCTCGTCGTACCGGCGGGCCGGGGCGTCGTCGGGGTCCTGCCGGTCCTGCGCCGGGGCTGCCGGCACCCCGCGCAGCGGGAGCGGCGTGGGGCGGCGTGCGTTGTCGGAGATCCGGACGAGCAGCGCGACGATGATCCAGTTGGCGAGGAGGGACGATCCTCCGTAGGCGAGGAACGGCGTGGTGAGCCCGGTGAGGGGGATGACGCGGGTGACGCCGCCGACGACGACGAACACCTGCCAGGCGATGACGAACGCGAGGCCGCCCGCGAGCAGCTTGCCGAACCCGTCACGGGTGCCGATCGCGATGCGCATGCCACGCTCGACGAGCAGGAGGTAGAGGGTGAGGATCGCGAGCAGACCGGTGAGACCGAGCTCCTCACCGAGGGACGTGATGATGAAGTCGGACTCGGCGTACGAGACGAGGTCGGGACGGCCGTCGCCCCAGCCCGTCCCGAAGAGCCCACCGTTCGCGAGCCCGAACAGGCCGCGGACGAGCTGCCCGGAGCCACCGAACGCCTGGTCGTACACGTCGGGGTCCATCGCGTTGAGCCAGGCGTTGAAGCGGCCCTGGACGTGGCTGAAGTACCGGGCGGCCGCGAGGGCCCCGCCGGCGAACAGCGTGAGACCGATGATCACCCAGCTGATCCGCTCCGTCGCGATGTAGAGCATCGCGACGAAGAGACCGAAGAACAGCAGCGACGTACCGAGGTCGCGTTCGGCGACGAGGACGACGAGGGAGGCGCCCCACACGAGGAGGATCGGCAGCATGTCCCTCATGCGGGGGAGCTGGAGGCCGAGGATCTTGGGGCCCGCGAGGGTGAGGGTGTCCCGGTTGGTGACGAGGTATCCGGCGAAGAACACGGCGAACGCGATCTTGGCGAACTCCCCCGGCTGTAGGGAGAACGGACCGATCCCCACCCAGATCCGGGCACCGTTGATCTGCGTGCCGATCCCCGGGACGAGCGGCAGCGCGACGAGCACGAGACCGACGACCATCGCCGTGTAGGTGTAGCGGCGCAGCGTCCGGTGGTCGCGCAGCACCCAGACGACGGCGACGGCGGCGACCATGCCGAGGGCGGTCCAGCCGAGCTGGCGCGTGGCGAGCTCGGCGGTGTTGCCCTTGAGCTGGGCCGCGAGGTCGAGGCGGTGGATCATCGCGAGCCCCAGCCCGTTGAGGGCGAGGGCGATGGGCAGCAGCACCGGGTCGGCGTACGGGGCGCGCCACCGGACGACGAGGTGGAGGCCGAGTCCGAGGACGGCCATGCCACCGGTGAGGACGTAGAAGTTCGCCGGGAGGGTGCCCTCCATCGAGAGGCTGACGAGCGCGTACGCGCCGCCGCCGATGAGCAGCGCGACGAGCAGGAGACCGAGCTCGCTGGCGCGGCCACCGCGGACCCGGCTGGGCTCGACCGTCGCCATCAGGACGTGCCCTCCGCGTCCTCGACGAGGTTCTCGACGCGTGCTCGGGCGTCGTCGAGCGAGGAGGCGCGCAACGTCCGTTCGACCTGCTGGGCGACGAAGCCCTCGAGCTCGCTGACGCGCAGGTCCGAGACCTCGACGACGGACGAGAGGTGCAGCGGTCCGGCGCTCTGCGGGATGCCTCGGAAGATCGCGACCTTCCCGTCCTGCGCGCCGACGTAGTACTGGGTCTGTGTCCAGCGGTAGCCCCACCAGCCCCCGGCGCCGAGGAGGGCGACGAGGAGCACGACGACGAGGAGGGTGCGGACCCAGCGGCGGCGGGGCTCCTCGTCTGCCTTGGCCTCGTCCGCCTCCTTGCGTGCGCGGGCGCGCTCGGCGCGTGCGGCGCGGCGGCGCGCGCGGCGGCCGGGTCGGGGTCCGGGGACCTCATCGTCCGCGTCGTCCGGAGGGTCCGACGCCATCGGTGCGAGGTCGTCCGGCGCGTCGTCGTCGTGGGACGGCCGGCCCTCCGCGGTCGTCGCGTCGGCCAGGGCCTCGACGCGGGCTCGTGCGTCGGCGAGGAGGGCGGCGGCGCGGGCGGCCGGACCGTCCGCGGCGACGGTCGGGGCATCCCGGCTCACGGCGACCGACCCGACGACCTGCACGCCCGAGTAGGGGCCGGCGCCGTCGGGGAGGTCGTCGAGGTCGAGGACGTCCGCGACGATGCACGTGATGTTGTCGGAGCCTCCGGCGCGCAGCGCCAGCTGGATGAGGCGCTCGGCGCACTCGTCGATGTCGTCGATGTCGTGGAGCGTGCGTTCGAGGGTCTCGAGGCTGACGAACCCGCTGAGGCCGTCGGAGCACAGCAGCCAGCGGTCGCCGACGCGCGCCTCGCGGACCGACAGGTCGGGGTTGAGGTCGAGGTCGAAATCACCGAGGACCCGCATGACGACGGAGCGCTGCGGGTGGTGCTCGGCCTCCTCCGGGGTGATCTTGCCCGTGTCGACGAGGTGCTGGACGAACGTGTGGTCCTTCGTCACCTGGCTGAGCCGGCCGTCCCGGAGCACGTAGGCCCGGGAGTCGCCCATGTGTGCCATCGCGAGCTTGTTGCCCGAGCGCAGGAGTGCGGTGACCGTGGTCCCCATGCCGCCGAGCTCGGCGTCCTCGCGGGACCGGCGCACGAGCTCCAGGCGGGCTTCCTCGATGGCTTCCCCGAGCCGTTCGAGGATCTCGTGGGAGCCGAACGCCTCGCCGTCGAGCGGCGCGAGGGACGCGACGGTGAGCGAGGACGCGATGTCCCCGCCGGCGTGACCGCCCATGCCGTCCGCGACGAGCAGCAGGTGCGGGCCGGCGTACGCGGAGTCCTGGTTGTTGGAGCGCACGAGACCCACGTCGGAGCGCGCAGCGTAACGCAGGGCGATGGTCACGGGCGGCTACCTCTGCAGCTCGACGACGCTCTGCCCCACCCGGACCTGCACACCCGGGGAGAGGGGTGTCGGAGAGGTGACCTTCTGGGTGCCGATGAAGGTGCCGTTCGTGGACCCGAGGTCCTCGAGGATCCACTGGTCGCCCGACGGGAAGATCCGGGCGTGCCGGGACGACGAGTAGTCGTCGTCGAGGACGAGCGTGCAGCTCGGGGCGCGGCCGATGAGGATCGCCGACGTGGTGAGCGGGAGGGTCGTGCCGCGCAGCGGGCCGGACGTGACGACGAGGCGCGAGGGCTTCGCGCGCGGCTTGGGTGCGGGGGCTGCCCCGGACGCGTGGGGCACGCCGGCAACGGCTTCACGGGTGGCGTTCTTGCGGGAGGTGATCCGCGTGCCGTAGAGATCCCGACGCAGGACGCGGATGATCGAGAAGACGAACGCCCACAACAGGACCAGGTAGCCCAGCCGCAGCAGGGTCATCGTCAGTTCGCTCATGGGCGCGCCGGTCACCACTCCCCGCGTGAGGGGTCGTCCGAGACACCCGTCCAGAACATGATGCGCGTGCGCCCGATGGTCAGTGAGTTGCCGTCCAGCAGCGTCGCCGCGGGGACCTGGTGCCCCTCGACGAACAAGCCGTTGGTCGAGCCGAGGTCGGTGGCGATGACGCCGTCCGGGGTGACCCGGATCTCGAGGTGCCTGCGGGACACCCCGGGGTCGTCGACGACGATGTCCGCTTCGGCGCCGCGTCCGATGACGGTGACGGGGCCGGTGAGGAGGTACCGCTGGCCGTCGATGTCGACGAGCGGGTGCCGAGAGCTCGGGGCGGCGCTCGTCGAGGGCGCCACCGCGCCGCGCACCGTCGAGGAGTGCACCTCGAAGCGGCTGTTCTCCAGGTCCTCGGTCTCGAGGAACGACACGGTCACGGGGCCGACGAAGGCGTAGTGCTGGGAGGCTGCGTGCTGGGTGACGTTGGCGGCGAGCTCGTCCGCGATCGTCTCGGCGCCCCACCCCTCGACCTGCGCGAAGTCCTCGACGGAGAGGTAGATGAGGAACTCGTTGGGCACGACCGTGCGGTCGCGGTCCACGACGGCGGCGCGGTCGTCGACCTCGCGTCGCAGGGCGCTGGCGAGCTCCACGGGCTTGAGCTCGCTGCGGAACACGCGTGCGAACGTGTTGTTGACGGCACGCTCGACGCCCTTCTCGAACCTGTCCAGAACTCCCATGCCGCCTCCTTCCGTCCTGCGTGCGCTGCTCCGGGACCGTGGAGGCCTGCTGCCCCCCGACGATCATCGTATAGACCAAACGGTGTGATGAGGGGCATGCGTGCAACACGCACCCTGCATGCTAATCTTCCTCAGTCACGCGTGAGTGGCGGAATGGCAGACGCGCTGGCTTCAGGTGCCAGTGCCCGCAAGGGCGTGGGGGTTCAAGTCCCCCCTCACGCACAGGTCCGCGGAAGCGGATGGAAGGCCCCGACCGGGAGAACTTGTCGGGGCCTTTCGTGTGTCCGGACCCGACTCAGTCGGCGATGACGAGATCACCCGACCGGGCGTTCAAAGAGGTGTCCGCGGTGGCCGATTCGCTCCATGTGACCACTCAGGCTGAACGTGACCAACTGGAAGTTCTCGCGGGGATCTGGGCCGGCAACGCACGGGCCAGCTCCGACGACTTCTTTGATCTCTACGAGAGCGATCCCCTCGCGAGACGTCTTGCCCAGTTCCCCGCTGCCGACTTGCGGAGTGCGGCGACGAAGGTGGCGGGGAACTGGGCATCGTTGGCTATGCGGCTGCCGCTGGACAAGTGGATGAATCGCGTCGAGCTCGACGCCGAGGACAAGCAGGAGTCGATCCAGACTTCACGGAAGATCGATCGGCTGATCCGGGTCGGTCGTATCGCACAGCCGGTCGTCTCCGGTTTCCCCGCGCATGTGCTCCGGGAAGCGGTCGAGCGCCTGGAGGAGCGCAACATCCGCCTGTCCGGTCTGACTCATCGCCCCCCTCGCCCGGTGCGATGGCGGCAGGCGCCATCCGGCAAGCTGCCTTGGGCGCCTGTCATCGCGGCTGACGACGCCGAAGTCGCAATCGTCGCCATCCTTTCCGCGACCCGCGGCGAGTGGGCCTTTTCGCTGTCGAGCAAGAGCCGCATGTTCACGCACGAGCGCCACGGCTGGGCGAAACACGATGAGGACCGTACGTATGTCGCGGGCCTGTCCGAGATCGTGGACACCGTTGCGGCTGTCATCGAGTCGCATCGTGGCGGAGGCCGGGGCGGACGCGTGTATCTCACGCCCCATGTGGTGACGTGCGCGGACTGCAAGCTCGTCATCGCATCGATCGAGGAGCCGTACACAGCCGCGCCGAAAACCGTAGGGCGATGCGCTGCGACTCGGCGGCCATAGCGGCTTGCGCACGTTCTCCGCGAAGCGTGACATGAAGCCTCGAGCGGAGACCCGTTCGGCGCTTTTCCTGTGCCTGCACCGTTCGCGCTTCGAACTGGGCCTGACGAGATTGGCGCATCCATCAAGCGGGTAGGAGCTCGGTTGAGTGAAGGCCAGCTCTCGCGCCTCGGATGGTTCTAGGCGCAGGCGTCTATGGCGGGGCTTTGGACGGGGCGGTCGGAAATCCGCGACACCCTGGTGGGACGCTGGACGTGCGTCGAGTGCGGGGGCGGAACTCGTGAGGCTAGGGTCAGCCGGCGCTATCAGGCGGCTCCCTGCTCGTAGGTCGAACGGAAGACCGCGTCGGTCAGCCAAGACTTGGAGTCCTCATTGTCGACGAACTGCTTGAACAGCTGCGTCTCGTCACGGAGCATGCCCTGCATGACCTTCGCCAAGGCAGCGGTCATGGCTAGCTTGGCGTTGTCCGCGTCGTTGTTGGCGCGTGCGTTCGCGTAGTCCTCGTCGGCGAGGACCTTCTCGGGGATCTCGATCGCGATGCGGTCACGGATGCGATTGTCGTCGTCCCAGTTGATCGCTGAGGCCCGCCGCCTGCCAGGCCTCGTGGGCATGCGTGGACGGCGTGCGCCACATCGCTGCGGGGTCGAGACGAGCGCGTTGCTCCGCATCACCGCCGTCAGCGATCGCAGCCGGGCTGAGCATGGGTGTCAGCCGGTACGTCTTCCACGGGCCGCCACCGGCAGGGGTGTGAACCACCAGCACGTCACCGTTGAGCACGACGGTCGTCGTCTGAGGCCTGTTGGTCGGTCGGACGCGCACGGCCGCGGTGCGACCGGACGGGAGGAACGCAAGCGCCTGTGCGGCGACCCGCACCGCGTTCGCGAACTTCCCCTCGATGGTGATCAGGCCGTCACGCTCCAGGTGCACGGACCAGTCAGGGTGCTCACGCTGTAGCAGCCGCTCGGCCTCGGTCCACGGGTTGGCCTTCAACAAGGCGCTCACGTTGTCCAGGACGCCCTCGGTGCTGAGGGCACCGGAGGCCCCTTGCATCTCGTGCAGGATGCGATCGACACGCTGACTGTCCACATCTTCAAGCAGCGGCAGGAGAGCGGTGGACGTCTCGGAGTAGATCCGGCCGCTGCCCGCACGGCGGTCGGGAGACGCTCCCTGGTCGAGGCGATACAGGCACACGGCAGCAAGTGCGGCGAGCTCTGGGCGAAGCTGTGCAGGGATACCAGCGCCGTCGAGCTGCTTCGCGGCGCCGGCCAGCAGGTCGAACCAGGGCGCGGTACCCCGATCCCAGATACGAGCGAACGTCCCGATAAGAGCAAGGCGGACGAAAGCCGCCCGGTCGATGGCGGGTGTCTCGCTCATGTCATCGGTGAGGCGCCCCAGCCACTGCCGCACGGCCGCCTGCTGCCGTGGTGTCACGTCTCGTGCGACGGGCGGTTCCTCGCTCGAGGTCTCGGCGCTCTCGT
Organism: Sanguibacter sp. Z6_81; assembly: GCF_057180625.1. Taxonomy (NCBI): domain Bacteria; kingdom Bacillati; phylum Actinomycetota; class Actinomycetes; order Micrococcales; family Sanguibacteraceae; genus Sanguibacter; species Sanguibacter sp. Z6_81. The sequence goes on from NZ_JBXUFV010000001.1 coordinate 642,546, forward strand.
CCTGCTCCTCGGCTGTGTGCTCATCATCGAACGACGACTCGTCCACCTCGAAGCGGTCCGCCCAGATCGGCTCGCTGACACTGTTCACGGGTGTGGACGCACCCAGCAGCGGCAGGATGAGCCGCCCAGAGGCGTGACTGGCGAGCGTCGGTCCCAGTCGAGCGACTGCGTCGTCGGCGTATCTGGCCCAGGCTTCCGCGTCGTCCAGCGTGCGCCAGCCCGCGGCTGGTTCCAGGCCGCTGGAGACCGAGGCCGATGCACCGTCTGACGCGCGCGGCAGCGGGACCACACGCTGTTCACGCATGACACGGGTCAGATGGCGGTGCCAGTCGTTCATCAAGTCGACGTCCCCCAGCAGGTCCGACCAGTGCAGATCGGTGTTCGACTCCGATCGGCTCATGGACGTGATCCGGTGCTGTACGCACTGCGCGTCGTCGACGAACCGGGGCGAACCCCACAGGGTGGTGCCATCATGCGACCACGCGGGGCGCACCCGGCTGCTGGACCGGATTTGGTCCGAGACCGCGACGTCCCACAGGTGTTCACCGGCGGGCAGTTGCGCTACCTCCTGGTACTGCTCAGGCAGATCGGCGAAGGCGCTCACCTGGATCGCGACATCGAAGGGATACGTATGGGCGAACTCGACGCGTAGATGTCCCTTGACCAGCGTGGCGCCGAGGATCAGCGGGACGGCGACGTCCGGGCGAAGTGCCTGACCGGGAGCCGTCGATATCGCTCTGGCCGGAACCTGCTGCGTCGACAGCGGTTCGCCCGAGCCGGGGTACAGCGAAGAGCCGGCAGTGTGCACGACGCCGACTTCGACGTTCCCCCCGGACGCGACCGAGCGCCGAAGAGCGGCCCCGGTCAGGTTCGCTGACCCCGTCAGCGACCACTGGACGCTGCCGCCCTGGACAGCCTCGATGAGCTTCCCGTGCCGGTAGTCGGTTCCCGCGTCCTGCCAGACCATCTCGACGTCGGCGCCGGCGGCGACTGCGGCGAGCACCTGCGGTTGCAGGATCGTCCGGTCAGGTTGCACAGCGATCGTGACGCGGCGCGGCCGGTACCGGTCGATCAGGGCGGTGAGTGCGGCACCCCGCGGGTCGTGGAACGGCGCGTGCAGGCGAAGCTCGTCGACATGCCCGGCAGGGAGCTGGTCGATGATGGCGTCGTTCGCTGTGCTCACCAGGGTGTGCGGTGTCGCGATGGGTGCACTGCTGGCCACGAAGCGGTCCAGGGCGACGGCCACCCGCTGGGTGCTGCTGCGGGCTAGAGCGCCCATGCGCACCCTGTCCAGCGAGTGCAGCCAGTCGGCGACCTGTCCGATGAGAGCAGGAGAGCCGTCCTGGAGGGTTCCGTGCGCGACCGTGAGGGTCTCGTCGTTGCGGACCAGGCCGCCGGACGTCATGTTGCCTGACCCGATCGCGACCATCGCCTGCTGCGGACCGACCAACACGCTGACCTTGGGGTGGAACGCGGCCGACATCGAGGCCAGGCCGACGAGATAGGACGTGCCGGCTGCCTTCACTGCGCGCGGATCAGGATCAAACATCGCTGCGTCGGCCAGGACCGTCACAGCCGCACCGGAGGCGCGCACGATACCGAGCACCCGGTCCTCGAAGAAGCCGAGATCCACGTTGAAGGTGGTGAACAGTGCCTCAGTGAATGGGCGCTCGGATGTGGGCACGGCGAACAGGTGCGACATGAGAGACCCCGACTGGGTCAATGCAGGCCCCCCGTCAGTCAAGGAGTGCCCCCCGAGGCCCGCGCGTCCATGTGCCGTTCTCGTCCCGGGCAAGCAGACCGACCTGACGGCCCATCGACATCAGCTGTGCCCACCGCAGGCTAGGCGCACGGGCCACATCCCCGTGGACGCGGTAGACCAGCCCGTCATCAAGGACCACGCGAACCGGCATGACGAACCGCTGATCCGAGCGCCGGAAGTAGGACTTGGCCATCGTCACGCGATGTGCACGGTTGGCCATCACTTCCGCGAGGTGAACAACCAGGTCGTGGACGGACCGGTCTGCCCAGGAGCGTGTCGTGGCTGCCACCCAGTGCGGTGAGAGTTCCTCGACCCCGAGCCGGTGACCTGCAGGCCCCTCGAATCCACGACGTTCGGGTGTGTCCGGTCCGGCTTTCAGGGCATCGTGTCGTTGGCCGCCAAGAAGGAGAGTCGCGACCCAGCGATCGACGTCCGTGCGCCCAACCACCGTCGCGTCGCGCTCCGCCGGGAGTGGTTGACCGACGGCGTCTGTCACCGCGGGCAGGTCATCGACGTACGCCCGGACTGGGCCGGTGGGCATCTGGTCGGCAAGTCGCTCACCGAGCTGGGCCGGTGTCATTGCTCCGGTGGTTATCAGCGCGTCGCACATGTGCGCCCACAGCAGCCGCCAGGCGTGAACCGACTCCGCGCGTGTGCGCAGACCGCGCCAGCGACGCCAGACGTCGCCGTTGCCAGCATGCTCGTGGGTCAGCATCTGCGGGTCGTACATGACGAATCGTGCGAGATCCTCGAGGTTCTCCACCGGAGCCGCCTGGAGCGCGGCAGCGATCATCTGCTGGGTCTGGCCCAGCACGCTGGCGACGGTGCCGACGTCGTGCGGACGGCCTGCGAACAGGCGCGCCAGCCACTCACCATCGGCACTGAACCGTGCCTGGCACAGGCACACGTCAGCCAAGCCTGCGACGTCCTCGAGCGACACGGCGGTGGCCTTGCGCGCCAAATCCACCACGGCGCGCAGCGCGCTGCTCACGGGCGCAGCGTCGAACGCGTCACCGGTGCTGAAACTGTCCGTCGACAGGATCCCGAGTGTCATCTCCGACCCGCGGTACGCACTGAGGAACCCCCACGAGGAGTTGGAGTACCGCCCAGTGCCGTGCCCGGCGGCGACTGTGAGATCAACCGCCCCGGACTCCAAAGGGCTGCGCAGCTTGCCCTCGCCGTGCGGTGCAGGCCACTCACCGACGTGCTCAGGGCTGTCGCGGTGAGCCATGCACGCCAGAGCGTAGACAACCTCGGACCTGCGCAGCAGGTCCCTAGTCGCGGTGTCGTCGAGGTCGCGACTCACCGCTTCGTGAGCGACCAGCCCATGCAGCGCGAAGTAGCGCGCCGTCGTCGTCACGGTTGTCACGCCGGGGGCGTGCACCGCCACTGCGGAGTTCAGGTACTGCTCGACGGCGATCGGGAACAGACCCATGATCGGGCTCGTGCGCTGGTCGACCCAGCCAGGCCCATCCACGCGCGTCATCGTCACGAGCCAAAGCATCGCAGACTCGTGGCGAGCGGACGCCGGATTCCCCGCGGGGTGCGCCTGTCCCGACTTGCGAAGACTTGCTCGGCTCGATGGGCTGATCGCCTCCGCCGGGACAACGGGGCCAGCCAGAGCCTCTTCTCGCTCCTGCAGAAGAACGAGCCGAACCGTCGCCGTTGGTCCACGCGCGAGGACCTGCGGATCGCGATGGTCACCTGGATTAAGAGGACCTACGCCAAGCCCGACTCTGACGCGGAAACCAACGTGGCTCGGCTTTGGAAGGAGTAGAGCTGAATCTAGCGCGGGGGCTCGTCTCCGGTGAGGTCGCGGTCGACGCTACGAGGCTCGGCTGTCAACCTGCGCGTAGGCGCTGGCCAGGGGGCGCGGTGGTCATGGTCGGGGAGGCTACTGGACGGCGGCACCCGGAGCCAGGGACCGCAGGAGCCGGTCGCTGTCGGCGCGGACGCGCTCGACGTCGGCTCCGGGTGCGGCGAGCCGCAGGCACGCGTCGGCGACGTCGAGCGGCGAGCGGGCGTCCGCGTCACCGTCGGCCCGGAGGTTGATGAGGGACTCGACGAGGCGGAAGGTCAGCTCCCCGAGGTCCGGGACGGCGGGTGCTGCGGCTGTCGCCAGGTCGACGGCACGTCCCAGCTCGCGGTAGATGCCGCGCAGGGCGGCGCGGTCCTCGAGGAACGGGCGGAAGCGCTCGCCGCGGGCCTCGGGCAGGTGGTAGAGGATCCCGAGGTTCCAGCGGTGGGCGCACAGCTGCGTGCCGTCGTACGCCGCGAGGGCGTGCAGGTACGCGGCTGGTTCCGGGCGGGCCGGGCCGTCGCCCGACCCGGTCGCGGGGTCGTTCGCCCCCGCGGCGAGGTCCGCGAGGAGTGCCCGGCCGAGGCGCAGCGGGCCGCCGACGGTCCGGCCGAGCATCTCCGCGAGGAGGTCGTCCTTCGTCGCGAAGTGGTGGTAGAGCGACGCCTGGCGGATGCCGACGGCGTCGGCGATGGCGCGGGTGGACGTCGTCGCGAAGCCGCGGGTGGTGAAGAGCTCGGCGGCGGCGTCGAGGATCTCCTCGCGGGCGGACGCGCCCGGACGGGTCTGGGCCTTGAGGCGGGGGCGCCCGGGGCCGGGTGTCGTCGCGGAAAGAGCCACGCGGACATCCTCCCACCGGCTGCAGCGGGCACGGCCTCTCGTCCCCACGTCGGGCGGTGCGAGGAGGTGTTTACCGATCGGAAACGTCGGAAACCCACTTTTCACACAGGGGTGACGCAGCGAACACACCGGACATAAAAACTGTCAGGTGAAAGGTACTTGTGACCCGGCCGCTCGGGCCGAGCCGCTCCCGGCTGCTACGGAGAACACGATGACTGCTTCTGTGGTGACACCACCCGGTCACACCGACCACGTCGACGACGCCGACCTCACCTCCCTCGGGTACGAGCCCACCCTGCACCGCAAGCTCGGGCGGTACGCGTCGTTCGCGGCGGGGTTCTCGTTCGTCTCGATCCTCACGACGATCTTCCAGCTCTTCGCGTTCGGCTACTCCTTCGGTGGGCCCGCCTTCTTCTGGACGTGGCCGCTTGTCCTCGGCGGGCAGCTGCTCGTCGCCCTGAACTTCGCCGAGCTCGCGGCGCGGTACCCGCTCTCCGGCGCCGTGTACCAGTGGGCACGGCGCGTCGGCGGAACCACCGCGGGCTGGTACGCGGGCTGGGTCATGGCATTCGCGCAGGTCATCACGGCGTCTGCGGCCGCCATCGCGTTGCAGGTCGTCCTGCCGCAGCTGTGGACCGGGTTCCAGGTCGTCGGCGGAGACCCTGCCCTCAACACGGTGAGCGGCGCCTCGAACGCCGTCGTGCTCGGTGCGCTCCTGCTCGTGGTCACCACGGCCATCAACTGCGCGGGCGTGAAGATCATGTCCCACATCAACTCCATCGGGGTGACGTGCGAGCTCGTCGGGGTCGCCGCCGTCGTCCTCGCCCTGTTCACCGCCGCACGGCGTGGACCGGACGTCGTCGGGGACACGAGCGCGCTGCAGGGCTCCGACCTCGGCATGACGGGGGCGTTCCTCGTCTCCGGCCTCATGGCCGCGTACGTCATGGTGGGCTTCAACTCGGCCGGCGAGCTGTCCGAGGAGACGCGCAACCCGCGCCGCGTCGCCCCCCGCACCATCCTCTCCGCGCTGCTCATCTCCGGGCTCGGCGGCGGTCTCATGATCCTCGCCGCTCTCATGGCCGCACCGAGCCTCACCGACGGCCGCCTCGCTGCGGAAGGCCTGCCGTACGTCCTCACCGCGGTGCTCGGGACGTTCTGGGGCAAGGTCCTGCTCGTCGACGTCGCCATCGCCGTCGTCGTCTGCACGCTCGCCATCCAGACGGCCGGCTCCCGCCTCGTCTACTCGATGGCGCGTGACGGCCAGCTCCCCGCCGCGGGCCGCCTCTCGGCCGTGCACCCCACCCGCGGCACCCCGGTGTGGCCGTCGATCGTCGTCGGGGCGCTCGCCGTCGTCGTCCTCGCCATCAACGTCGGCAACGCGGCGCTGTTCACCACGCTGACGAGCGTCTGCATCGTCATGATCTACCTCGCCTACCTGCTCGTCACCGTGCCGCTGCTCCTCAACCGGCTTCGCGGCGACTGGGCCCGCACCGGGCGCACCATGCCCGACGGTCTGTTCTCCCTCGGCCGCTGGGGCGTCCCGGTGAACATCCTCGCCGTGCTCTACGGCGCCGCGATGATCGTCAACCTCTCGTGGCCCCGCTCGGAGGTCTACGACCCGACCGGGGAGAACCCCTGGTTCCTGTGGTCCGCGCCGGTGCTCGTCGGTGTCCTGCTCCTCGCGGGCCTGCCGATCCAGCGCCGCATCGCCGCACGCGCGGCGCGCGCCACCACGCCCACCGCCCTCGACACGGAAGCACTCTCATGACCACGACCGCACCCGCGGACCTCGCCGCGACCGCACTCACGGCGGACGTCGTCCCGGCCGGCGCCGGGACGGCGACGACCGCCGGCGCCCGGGCGCACGCCCGCGCACAGCACGACCAGCTCGCCGAGACGATGCGCCACGTCCCGGCGTCGTCGGCACCGGACCGTCTCGTCGCGCTCGCCCCTGAGGGGACGGACGACCTCGTGTGGGCGGAGTCCGTGGCGTTCGGCCGCTACACGACGGCGACGCTCGCCCGCGGGACGCGCGTGCGGTTCGTCGACACCGTCGGTGACGCGTGCCTGCACCTGCTGCTGTACCGGGCCGGGGACCTGCACGAGCGCCTCAACGTCGCGGACACCGTCAAGGTGCCGTGGCAGGCGTACCCGAGCACCGGGCACCCACTGCTCTCCGGTGCGGGGCGGCTCCTCGCGACCGTCGTCGCCGACACCTCCGGCCACCACGACGCGCTCACCGGCACGACGACGCGCGCCGGCAACGAGGCGCGGTACGGCAGCGGCAGCGCGCACTCGGCGGCGCCCGCCGGCCGGGAGCTGCTCACGCTGGGCGCGCTCAAGCACGGGCTCGACCGTCGGGACGTCCCGCCGTCCGTGACGCTGTTCAAGGGCAGCCGGGTCGAGCCGGACGGGTCCATCCGGTTCATCGGGGGCGCCGGGGAGGGTGGGGTCGTGGACCTCCTCGTGCAGACCGCTGTCGTCCTCGTCGTCGCGAACACCGCGCACCCGCTCGACGACCGCGAGGAGTTCACCGGGACCGCCGTCGACGTCGTCGCATGGTCGGCGCCGGACGACCTCGCGGCGCTGCGCGACGGCCGCCTGCCGAGCGACGGCACCACTGCCGGTGCGGAGCTCGGACCCGAGCACCGCCAGGCGCTGCACAACACCGAGAGCGACCTGCGAGCGAGGACCCAGCGATGACGACGACCACCACGGCACCCAGCGCCACCCCCACCGCGGCGGACGTCGCGCTCGCCCCCGGGGAGGTCGTGCTCGACGAGCTCGTCGCGGCCCGCGGCCCCTGGTCGGCCGTCGTCCGTGCCGGTGACGTCCTGACGATCGTCGACCTCGAGGGCAACCAGGCCGTCGACTGCCTCCTCTACGCCGCCGGCGACACGTCGGTGCGGTACTCCGCGGCCGAGACCGTCACGCGGCAGCGGTCCATCGTGCTCACCACCGGGTCCGTGCTGCGCGCGGACACCGGCGAGGCGCTCATGACGGTCCTCGCCGACGAGGTCGGGGTGCACGACACCATCGGCGGTGCGTGCTCGCAGGAGTCGAACACCCTGCGCTACGGCCAGCACACCCGCGAGCAGCACGCGTGCGTCGAGAACTTCCTCGCCGAGGGGTCCCGCTGGGGCCTGGGTGCCCGGGACCTCGTCTCGAACATCAACTGGTTCATGAACGTGCCCGTCGACCCGGACGGCGCCCTCGGGATCGTCGACGGCCTGTCCGGACCGGGCAAGCGCGTCGCCCTGCGGGCGGACCAGGACACCCTCGTCCTCGTCTCCAACTGCCCCCAGATCAACAACCCGTGCAACGGGTTCGACCCGACGCCGGTCCGCATGATCGTCACCCGCCCGGAGGCCGCAGCATGACCAGCACGAGCACCACGACCGCCACGTCCACCACCGCGCGCCGCTTCGACACCGTCCTCGTCGCCAACCGCGGCGAGATCGCGTGCCGGGTCATCCGGACCGCCCGCGAGATGGGGCTGCGGACCGTCGCGGTGTTCTCCGAGGCGGACCGCGGGGCCGCGCACGTGCGGCTCGCGGACGAGGCCGTGCTCCTCGGCCCGGCCCCGGCGAAGCAGTCCTACCTCGATGTCGACGCGATCCTCGCCGCCGCGGCGTCGACCGGCGCGGGCGCGATCCACCCGGGCTACGGGTTCCTCTCCGAGGACGCCGCCTTCGCGGAGTCCGTCGAGGCGGCGGGCCTCGCGTTCGTCGGCCCGACGCCCGCCCAGCTGCGCGTCTTCGGCACGAAGCACACGGCCCGCGAGGTCGCCCGGGCCGCGGGCGTCCCGATGATCGCGGGCACGGACCTGCTGCCCGACATCGATGCGGCGCTCGCGGCGGCCGAGGTCATCGGCTTCCCGCTCATGCTCAAGGCCACCGGCGGTGGTGGCGGCATCGGGATGACCGTGTGCCGCTCGGAGGCCGAGCTCGCGGACTCGTTCGAGCGCGTGGCGCGCCTCGCGGCCGTGAGCTTCTCGACCGTCGGGGTGTTCGCGGAGCGGTACGTCGAGCACGCCCGGCACGTCGAGGTGCAGGTCTTCGGTGACGGCACCGGCCGCGTCGTGAGCCTCGGGGACCGCGACTGCTCGTTGCAGCGCCGCCACCAGAAGGTCCTCGAGGAGGCGCCCGCGCCGGGGCTCCCGGACGACCTGCGCGCCGAGCTGCACCGGGCGTCGCGTGCGCTGTGCGCGTCGGTGGGCTACCGCTCGGCCGGGACCGTGGAGTTCGTCTACGACCCTGTGCGCCAGGAGGCGTCGTTCCTCGAGGTCAACGCCCGGCTCCAGGTGGAGCACCCCGTGACGGAGGCCGTCACCGGCGTCGACCTCGTCGAGTGGATGCTGCGACTCGCGCTCGAGGGCACGTCGGGCGAGGAGCTCCCCGCAGCTCCGACCGTGCTCGACGGCATCCCCGACGCACTCCCCCTCGCCGGTCACGCCGTCGAGGCCCGCGTCTACGCGGAGGACCCGGCGACGGGCTTCCGACCGAGCGCCGGGACCCTCACCCATGTGCGCTACCCGGAGCTCGACGGCATCCGTGTCGACGCCTGGGCGGAGACGGGCAGCGAGGTCTCGACCCACTACGACCCCCTGCTCGCCAAGGTCATCGCCCACGCGGGCACCCGCGACGAGGCGCTGGCGCTGCTCGGCGACGGGCTGGCTGGCACGCGCATCGACGGCATCGAGACGAACCTCGGGATGCTGCGCGCCGTCGCCACCCTCGACACCGTCCGCGACGTCACGCACTCCACCGACACGCTCAACACCCTCGGTGACCCGGAGCCCCGCATCACCGTCGAACGCCCCGGCATGCAGACGACCGTCCAGGACTGGCCCGGCCGCACAGGGTTGTGGAAGGTCGGCGTGCCGCCGAGCGGCCCGATGGACGACCTCTCCTTCCGCCTCGGAAACGTCGCGCTCGGCAACGCCGAGGGCGCCCCGGGCCTGGAGTTCACCGTCGGCGGCCCGGCCCTGCGCTTCACTCACGAGACGACCGTGTGCGTCACGGGCGCGGACGTCGAGCTCCTCCTTGACGGCGTCCCTGCTCCGCTGTGGGAGCCGGTCACCATCCCCGCGGGCGGTCTGCTCGACGTCGGCTCGGCCACCGGTGCCGGGCTGCGCGGGTACGTGCTCGTCGCGGGCGGGCTCGACGTCGTGCCGTACCTGGGGAGCGCGTCGACGTTCACGCTCGGGCAGTTCGGTGGGCACGCGGGGCGCGCGCTGCGCCCCGGGGACGTGCTGCGGGCCGCCGTCGTGCAGGACGGCGAGGGAGCGGTTCAAGGGGCCGTGCCGCTCGACGCCCGGCCCGCGCTCACCACGACGTGGGAGCTCGCCGTGACGGAGGGCCCGCACGCGGCGCCCGAGTTCTTCACGCGCGAGGACATCGACGACCTCTACGCGACGAGCTACGAGGTGCACTTCAACTCTGCGCGCACCGGGGTCCGGCTCATCGGCCCCAAGCCGCGCTGGACGCGGTCCGACGGCGGGGAGGCGGGACTGCACCCGTCGAACATCCACGACACCCCGTACTCCGTGGGCGCGCTCGACTTCACGGGCGACACCCCGATCCTCCTCGGGCCGGACGGGCCGAGCCTCGGCGGGTTCGTCTGCCCGGTGACCGTGGTGACGGGCGAGCGGTGGAAGCTCGGGCAGCTGCGTCCCGGTGACACCGTGCGGTTCGTGCCGGTGCGGACGTCCGACGCGCCGTCGGTCCGTGAGCTCGGTGCCGCGCGGCGGGCGAGCGGCGTGCTGCTCACCCCGCAGGGCCGCGACGGCGACGACGGCGTCATCGTCCGGACGCCCGCCAGCGCGGGCGGGCCCGAGGTGACGTACCGGCGCTCGGGTGACGACAACCTGCTCGTCGAGTACGGGGACATGGTGCTCGACCTCGGGCTGCGGGCCCGTGTGCACGCCCTGCACCAGCGGATCGTCGCGGAGGCACTGCCCGGCGTCGTCGACCTCACCCCCGGCATCCGGTCGTTGCAGATCAAGGTGGACCCGGACGTGCTGCCCACGGCGCGCCTGCTCGGCCTCGTGCGCGAGCTGGAGACGGACCTGCCGGCGACGTCGGAGCTCGTCGTGCCGAGCCGCAGCGTCCGCCTGCCGCTCTCCTGGGACGACCCGGCGACGCGGGAGGCGATCGAGCGGTACATGGCGGGGGTGCGCGACGACGCCCCGTGGTGCCCCTGGAACATCGAGTTCATCCGACGCGTCAACGGTCTCGGGTCGGTGGACGACGTCTTCGACACGGTGTTCGGGGCGCAGTACCTCGTCCTCGGGCTCGGCGACGTGTACCTCGGGGCGCCGGTCGCCACTCCCCTGGACCCGCGTCACCGGCTCGTGACGACGAAGTACAACCCCGCGCGGACGTGGACGCCGGAGAACGCCGTCGGCATCGGCGGGGCGTACCTGTGCATCTACGGCATGGAGGGCCCGGGCGGGTACCAGTTCGTCGGGCGCACCACCCAGGTGTGGTCCCGGTACTCCGAGGCGGCGCCGTTCGAGCCCGGGTCACCGTGGTTGCTGCGGTTCTTCGACAGGATCTCCTGGTACCCGGTGTCGCCCGAGGAGCTGCTCGACCTGCGCGCCGACATGGCGGCCGGGCGCGGGCACGTGGAGATCGAGGACGGGACGTTCTCCCTCGCGGAGCACGAGCAGTTCCTCACAGACAACGCGGACTCGATCGAGGAGTTCCGGGTGCGGCAGACGACGGCGTTCTCCGCGGAGCGTGACGCGTGGGAGGAGGCCGGGGAGTTCGACCGCGCCGAGGCGGCCGCGGCCGTCGCGCCGGCTCCGGAGTTCACGGTGCCTGACGGCGGGACCGTCGTCGCGGCGCCGTTCGCGGCGAGCGTGTGGAAGACGGACGTGGTTGCGGGTGCGCGCGTCGTGGCTGGTCAGGCGCTCGTGACGCTCGAGGCGATGAAGATGGAGTCGGCCGTCGTCGCCCCGTGCGACGGGGTGGTGCACGAGGTGCTCGTCGCACCCGGTGGACAGGTCGTGGCGGGGGATGCGCTCGTGGTGCTCGTCGAGGCGGGGAGGGCTGCGGCCGACGGTGAGGAGGAGGTGGCGGCCTAGATTGGTGGGTATGACTACTGCCCCGTCGCCCGATGGCCGCCTCTTCCTGGGCCACATCTTTCAAGCGGCGGGAGTCGACACCAACCGCGTGGTGGTACTGCGCCATACATACCAGTCCGACGGTCTGATGCCCGGAGAGCTCTCTCCCGCCAGCGTCCTTGAGTACACACGCAGGCAGGGTCACGGCAACAAGCTCGGAAAGGAACCCGCGCCCTTGTGGCTGTGCTTCATGGCCGACGGTCAGCGGCGCTCCCGACTCCTTGTGGCGTACGAGAACCACGGCGAGGTGCAGTCCGAACGCACCGAAGAACACCGGTGCTTCGACCTGCGTCCCTCGTCCGCTCTCGCCGCGCTGACAGACCGGCTCGTGGTCGAGTGGTCACGCGATGCCGTGAACTGGGCGAAGAGCGGTGCGAGCGCGGCTGCGTTCCCGGTCGTGGAGATCGCCGATCCGCACGCCGTGGCCTTCCCGGGGTTCGACAGGTTGGTCGTGTCGTACAGCGAGCTCCTCGCTCTTGTCGAGGACTCGCGCTATGGGGCGTGGCGCACAGCGTTGGGGTCCGTTCAAGGGATCTACCTCATCGCGGACTCCAGCACGGGACGGCTCTACGTCGGCAAGGCCGACGGTGCGGAGCGGATCCTCGGCCGGTGGACCGCATACGCGCGAGACGGTCACGGCGGGAACGTGGCACTCAGGGAGCTATCGGGGCTCGATCCCGCACACCGGCACCACTTCGTGTTCAGCATCTTGCGGGTGTTCGGCCCGGCGACACCGACAAGCGACGTGGACGAGGCGGAGGCCCACTACAAGCGTGCCCTGCTGACACGGGAGCACGGACTTAATCGCAACTAGTGCGATGAGGGCCCGAGCATCTCCCGCACTCACGTAACCGTCGTCTCGCCACGAGGCACCGGAAGGCTGTGGCCTGAGCTCTCCGTTGGCCACCCATATAGGGGGGGAGGCTAACGGACCCGTTCCCGCTCCAGGCCGGACGGGTAAAAGAGTTGGCCGCACTGCTTGTGGTCGGTCCGCTGGGCGATGCAGAAGGAACGCGAGATCGGAACCTGCAGCATGGTGTTGGCGGTTGATGCTCATTTGTTGGCCTTGCTCCGTGGGACCCTGAACCGTGGTCAAACGAGAGATGATCTTCGGCGACGTCGAGCAGTCGGAGACGGGCCCTGCCGACTTCGAAGAGTCGACGTTCGCCTTTATGAACCGTGTGGCTAGCGACTACTGGTCCTACCCGCGTGCGCTCATTCAGACGTGGGCAGACCACCTGCGTGTTGATGAGGACTACTCGGATGTCCGAAGCAGGCTACGGTCCGGCGACGACTATCAGTTTCGGAGCGCGTTCTTTGAGCTGTACCTCCACGAGGTTCTCCTCCGCACAGGACACCAGGTGACAGTCCATCCCGCCTCGACGACGACGCAACGTCGCCCCGACTTCCATGCAGAGCGGGATGGCCACAGCTTCTACGTCGAAGCCGTTGTCCCCGGGGTGAGCCCGGAAGTTCGGGCCGCTGCCAGGAGAAGAGACCGACTCCTCGATGTGGTCAACGGTCTCCCGACACCCAACTTCACTCTGGTGCTACGAGAGCTCAACGAGGACTCGTCATCGCCAGCAGCAGTGAAATTCCGGCGGAAGATTGCGCACTGGCTCAACTCGCTGGATCCGGACGACTACCCCTCGTACGAGTCGGCGCCGAGCCGTACCTTCAGGGAGGGTGGCTGGTCGATGACGCTCGGAGCCCTGCCACGGCCGCGAGACAGGCGATGCGCCATCCCCGGCGATCGGGCAATTGGTGTCTACGCGCATCTGCCTGCGTCTGTTGTTGATGATGTTCCTCTGATTCATAAAGCACTCAAGTCAAAGACCAGCGCTTACGGCGACCTGGAGAGCCCATATGTGATCGCCGTAGGCACCTACTTGTTCGACAGCGACCGATCGCAAGCTCAGAGTGCGATGTACGGCACGCAGGTTCTACGTGACGAGAGCCTGAATGATGCCCATCTGGTGCGGCTTCGAGACGGGTACTTCGGCTCCCCGCCGGCCTGGCGGAGGTCGCACGTCTCGGCAGTCTTACTCGTCAACCAACTGATGCCTTACCGGCCCCACCAGGCGGAGTCCGCCCTGTGGGTGCACCCTGCGCCAGATTGGGATGCGCCGGTCGATGTGTTTCCCGGCGATCGGGTCGAGCTCAATGGAAGCGAACTCAGGACGACATCATCGCCGGTCACGCCAAGCGCCCTGTTCGGACTTGATGCGGCCTGGCCTCCAGGCGAGCCATTTCCCCGCAATGGTCGTGCGTAATCGGCGGGGTAGATGGAGGCGCCTGCTACTACCCGCTAGTTTCTGCAGAGTGCAGCTCTAGTCCGGGCAGCGACCGCCGTGCGCCATACAACGAGAGGTAGTCGCTCGGTCAGAGTCTGATGTGAGAGCCCGCCGCGTCGAGCCGGGGCGTCGGCACCCCGAGGCGCCGGGCCTCGCGCAGGACGTCCCGCACGACGCTGCGTGGCTCCTGCGCACGGGGGTCGGTGTGTGCCGCGAGGCTTGCGCGGGCGAGGGGGACGCGTGCAGTCAGGGCGGTCATCAGCGGGGCAGTCAGGGGCGTGGGGGCGCGGAAGAGGGCCGTGCTCGTGCGGTGACGTCGCAGATCCACACCCCGGGCGGCCAGCAGGGGCAGGAGCTCACGGCTGGTGAGCAGGGCCTCCCGGAAGCTGTGGCGATCGCCGAGCATGTCGGAGAGGGATCCCAGGCGCAGGCCTTGGGAGTGCATCCCGGCGTCGGCGATGACGTGGGTCCAGAGCCAGCCCCGGAAGTCGGGTTGCTCGGAGACCACCAGGCCGGCGCTCGCGAACGCCTCGCGCACGCTGGTCTCCCGGCTCGTCGGAGCGGTGCCGAAGGTGCCGAGCACGACCCTGCGCATGAGTGCTCCGCGCAGGACGCCGTCCTCGTCGAACCCGCCGCCCGCCTGTGGGAAGCCCCATGCGAGCTGGTGCCCCGGGAGCGGGGCGACGGCGTCGACCGGCTCGTCCCAGACGTTCCCGAACACGAGCACGGTCGCGGTCCCGATGCGGGGTGCCAGGAACACGGCGGCGTCGGACAGGTGGTGGTGGCCGACGCTGACGACGATGAGGTCGATGTCGTGACCCGGTTCCAGCTCCTCGCGCAGCCTGACCGGCCATGTCCCGCCGACGCGCTCGCCCCAGGGGCGGCGTCGCGCATCGAGCAGGTCGAGGTCGACGGTGTCGCCGTACTGGGCCGCGCGGCCCGGGCGCACGAGGAACTCGACGTCGTGGCCCGCCTGTCCCAGCGCCCACCCGTAGATCGTGGCGATCGCGCCCCGACCGAGCATGAGGATCTTCACGGAGCAGCACCTCGTATCGGCGGGGGATCAAGTGGAGATGGTCTCCACTTGGAGGCTAGGGAGGTAGTCTCCCCCGTGTCAAGGAAGGGGGGCGACGTGCCCGCAGCCCGGCGCGCCGACGCCGTCCGCAACCGCCAGGCGATCATCGCGGCAGCACGCGCCGCCTTCGAGCGCGGCGAGATCGACCGCCGCTTCGACGACTTCGCGTCCCTCGCCGGCGTCGGTGTGGGAACGCTCTACCGTCACTTCCCGACCCGCGACGCGCTCGCGGCCGCGGTCTACGCCGACGAGGTCGAGGCGCTGTGCGAGCACGCCCGACATCTCCTGAGCGAGCTTCCGCCGCGTGAGGCCCTCGCGGCGTTCCTGCGTGACTTCGTGCGCCGGGTGGCCGCACAGCCGGCGTTCGCGCGGACTCTTGGCGCGCTCGTGCGCCCCCAGGTCGACACGCAGGCCGACGGGGGGCGAGCGCTCGAAGCGGCGGTCGCCGACCTCGTGGCCGCAGCCGTCCGGGGCGGTGAGGTCGATGACGGTCTGACGTCGGGTGCCGTGATGATGGCGTTGCACGGGATCGGCGCGTCCTGCGGGCGGCCGGGATGGCAGGACGACGCCGAGGCGCTCACCGCCGCGCTGGTGCGGCCGACAGCACCCAGTCCGGCAGCTGGCACCTAGAGGATCACCCCGGGGTACTGCCTGATGCGCGATTCGTCCGTAGGGCTCCCCTCGTCGCATCCCGGCGGCACGCCCGATCGGCGTCCGTTCGCGGCGCCCTCAGGCAAGGGCTCGATCGCCATGGAGCACTCGTCCACTCACCCTCCCGAGCCCGTCGTCGGGGTCGCCGTCGTCCTGGTCCTCACCGCACCTCGGCTCACGCGACCCACTGGGCGAGCTGCAGGAGGTTGCCGCACGTGTCGTCGAGCACGGCGGTGATGACCGGGCCCATGGGGGTGGGCGGCTGGGTGAAGGTCTCACCCAGCGCGACGAGGCGGTCGTACTCGGCCTGCACGTCGTCGACGCCGAGGACGCAGAACGGGATGCCGTCGCTGACGAGGGCGTCGGTGAACGGGACGACCGCGGGGTGCCCCTTCGGTTCGAGCGAGATCTGCGTTCCGTCGGGCCGCTCGGGGTCGACGATGGTGAGCCACCGGTGCTCCCCCAGCGGGACGTCGTCATTGACGACGAAGCCCAGCCGGGACGTGTAGAAGTCGAGGGCACGCTGCTGGTCGTCGACGAAGATGCTCACGGTCTGGAGCTTCATGGTCTCGCCTCTCTCGGGGGCCATCGGGTCGAGATCTCCGACAGCGGTGTCGTGTCGATGGTGTGGAGCTTGTACCGGCCACGGCGTTCGGTGCGGACCAGGCCGGCCTGTTCCAGCACGTCGAGATGCTGCGAGACGGCCTGCCGCGAGGGCGTCAGGTCGTGCTTCATCGCGAGCTTCGAGCAGAGCTCGAACAGTGTCTGCTCGTCGCGCTCGAGGAGCTCGTCGAGCAGTGCGCGTCGCGTCTCGTCACTGATCGCTCGGTAGACGTCCGCCACCCGTCCAGAATAGGCAAGTTCTCGCTTGCATATCAAGGGAGGGAGCGGAGAGGTTGAACCAGGTGAGCTAGCTCTTCTCGTCCGGGAGTCGGGACATGAGCGGGTCCAGCGGTGGTCGGTGCTGGTCGGGGTGCCTGCAAAACTAGGAGAATGCCCCGCATCCGTCGGATCACCCGTGCCGACGCCGCTGACCTCGCGCGCCTGCAGGAGCGCAATCGCACCTTTCTGGCTCCGTGGGAGCCGGTGCGCGGCGAGGAGTACTTCACTGTCGGCGGGCAGGCCGCGGACATCGAGGCGGCGCTGGCCCGTCATGCGGCAGGGGAAGCGGTGCCGTTCGTCATCCTCGACGACGAGGGCGCTGTCGCTGGACGACTGACGCTCAGCGGTGTGGTGAGGGGTGCGTTCCAGTCGTGCAGCATGAGCTACTGGCTGGCGGAGGAGCGGACCGGTCAGGGTCTCGCGACCCAGGCCGTCGCCGCCGCGCTCGAGCACGCCTTCTCCGAGCTCCACCTGCACCGCGTGCAGGCAGAGACGCTCCTCAACAACGTCGCGTCCCAAGCGGTCCTGCGGCGGAACGGCTTCGACGAGTACGGACTCGCCCCCCGCTACCTGAAGATCGCTGGTGCGTGGCAGGACCACCTCCTGTTCCAGCGGCTGGCCGAGGACGGGTGAGCCCGGGGAGGGAGTTCGACGCTCTCACCGTCGGTTACGGCGGCCAGCAGGACGCGTGACGTCTGACATCGACGAGCAGGACAGTCGCGCCATCTCCTGACGGACGCATTCTCCTGAGCCACATCGTTCAGGCTGCGAACCTCGACCCGCGACGGGTGGTGGTGCTGCGCCACACCTACCAAGCGGATGGTCTGACCCCGGGAGCGCTCACTCCCGCGAGCATCCTCCAGTACACGCGACAGCAGGGCATCGGCAACAGGCTGGGAAAGGACCCCGCGCTGGTGTGGCTGTATTTCATGGCTGACGGCCAGAGGCGCTCACGATTCCTTCTGGCATCTGAGAACCATGGTGAGGGGGGTACAGCGAACTCCTCTCGGTGGTCGAGGACTCGCGCTATTCGGCATGGCGCACACTGAAGCGGACGATGCGCTGGATCATGACGGGATACACATGAAGGATTATCCCGAGAAACAGAATCTGTGCAGCGCCTCGAGGGTGTGATGTAGCCGCGGCAATGATGGCCAGTGCTGCGGTAGCGGAGAAGCCGAGAAGGTGACCGGTTTCGGACAGCTCGGTCCCTCTAAGCAACCGGTCGGTCCCTGACGCTCCTTGCTCTGTTCGACGCATCTGCTTGATTATCCTGTTCCAGCCGACGAGGCCGAGTAAACGTCGGAGTGCCTCCGCTCCCAGCAGCGTGTAGATCCGTGGCTCGAATGGTCTGACCCGGTAGCGGTCGCGGGCAACATCCACCAGTGCAGGACCCGCCAGGAGCGCCATGAAGAGAAAGGCGCACTGCACAACGACCGCGTAGACGAGGTGATCGGGTCCGATGGCGAACCAGCCAGCGACCGCTAGTCCGAGACCGACCACCAGACCCGCAATCGCCGAGCCACGTTGTCCACTGGGCGCTGCCATCACTTCACCCGGATACCGCGAGCGGGGCGATTATCGGCTGCGGTCGAACGGAAGAGGACGACTGTCTGCGCGATGAAGGCCGCGGGGGCTGCTGCCCTTGTTCGTCGATCCCCCATTGCCATGCCCGCGATTCTAGCCAAGCCTTCTTCCGGGCTGTCCCTGAGGGCGATGGCGAGTGCGACAACTTTGGGCGCTCTGCCATTGCTGATCGTTTTGAGTTTCGAGGAGAATGTCACCTGTGATTGGGCAGGCTCCGAGTTGGTGATGGCTCGGAACAGACGCCTGGTCCTGGCTGAGCCAAGCCCGCCACTTTTAACACCCGGTCAGCCGATCTCGGTGACGAAGCCGATCTTGTTGCCGTCGGGATCGACGAGCTCGAAGAACTCGACGACCCCGTCATACCTCTGCATCTCGGTCACCTCGAGGCCGAGGTCGACGAGCCGCGCACGCTCCGCGGATGCATCGTCCACGCTGATGTTGACGGAGATCCCGTCGTTGCCGGCGGTCTCGGGGGAGAGGGCGAGCTGGAGCCAGAAGCGACCGAGGTTGAACTCGACGAGCCCGTCGAGCGGCTCGAGATCAGGTGCGTTCAACCCGAGCGCTGATCGGTACCACGACGTTGCCGCGGCGAGGTCGCGAACGGGGATGCCGACTGTGAACGCTAAGGGCTTCATCGTGGCAATCTAGCGCCGCCGGCCGCTCGCGAGAAGAAGGTGCTGTCCGTGCCTCACGCGAGGGTGAGGAACGCCTTCTCCAGCTCGTCGACCATGAGTCGGGAGGGGGGGTCGGCTGGCTGGGGTTCATGCGATCCCTCCGATGACGCCGTCGTCACGTGGACCGCAGCATACCCCCGGGGGTATGTTATCGCTCGTGCCGGTGCTCGATCGGCACGCCCACGGGAAGAAGGCGACACATGTGCAGGGCAACAACGTGCAAGCAGTGCGGCAAGACGACCTGGGCCGGGTGCGGACAGCACGTGGACCAGGTGATGAAGGGAGTCCCCGGCCCGCAGCGCTGCCCGGGACACGAGACCGCAGCCAAGAAGCCGGGCATCTTCGCCCGCTTCCTCGGCCGATAACCGTCCCCGCGCGTACCCTCGGCCGGGGTGCGGCCTTGACCTTGCCGCTACGGCAACGTCGAGGATCGGCGACATGACCATCACAGTGATCGACAGCGCTGCGGGTATGCGACGCGTCCTCGAGGCCGAGCCCGCATGCCGGGCCGATGAGGTCCGCGCACTCTGGGCGCCCATGGCAGGCATGTACCGCTTCATCCCCGGCGGGGTCGACCTCGCCACCATCCACCAGCAGGGCTTCGGGTTCCCGGTGGGAGCGTCGGCGGACGTGGACGAGCGGGTCCGTGAGGGGATCGACGCCCTCGTCGCAGCAGATGCGTGGATGCGTGTCGAGGCCGCCCTCGACGAGGGCGCCGCGGCACTGGTCGCCGCCGAGCCCGGGCTCGTCGTGCCGGATCTCCGGGTGCTCCTCGTCCTCGGTGACCCGACCAACGCGCACTTCATGAGCGAGGTCCAGGGCCTGTCGGGCTTCGGCGGCATCAGCGGGTACATCGTCCTCACCGTGTGGCCCACCGCCCGGGTCCTCGACCGCCTGGAGGCGATCGTCGTCCACGAGCTGCACCACAACCTCCGCTACTCGCCCGGGGGTGTCGTGTGGGACCCCGCCACGGTGACCGTCGGCGAGCACGTCATCTCCGAGGGCCTCGCCGACACCTTCGCCACCGAGCTGTACGGGCCGGCTGGCTCCACGCACTTCGTCAGCGACCAGACCCGGGGCGACGACGCGGTGCTCGCGAAGGTCGCCACCGGGCTCGGCGTCACCGGCATGTCCGACTTCGCGTCGTGGGTACTGGGGGACAGCAGCGCCGAGCTGTTCGGCGCCCAGCCGGTCGGCCTCCCGACGGGCGCGGGCTACGCCGCGGGCGCCCGTCTCGTCCGCGCCTACCTCGACGCGACCGGGAGGACAGCAGCCCAGAGCGTCCACACCCCGGTGTCCGACATCCTCGACGTCGCCCTGCCTGCGCTCGGACTGTCAGCGGAGGCGGCACACTGACGACGTCCGAGTACGTCGACGGGGTGGGGGCAGCGGTGGAGTGGACGGTGCACGAGGTGGCCGCGCGCGCCGGGATCAGCGGCCGGGCGTTGCGCCACTACCACCGCATCGGCCTGCTCGAGCCCGACCGCGTCGGGTCCAACGGCTACCGGTACTACGGAGCGGATGCGGTCGCACGGCTGCAGCGCATCCTCCTGCTGCGCGACACGGGCATGCCTCTGGCGCAGATCGCGACGGTGCTCGACGCCTCGGCGGGCGCGGAGGTCGACGCGCTGCTCGAGCACCTGGAGCAGCTGACCAAGGACCGCGACGCTCTCGATCGTCGGATCCGAGCCGTCGAGCACACGGTGCAGATGCGCCGGGAAGGTCGCGAACCCCGGATGGACGTCATGCTCGACGGCTTCAACGACCGCTACGAGGACGAGGTCGTCCGCCGGTGGGGCCGAGAGGCGTTCGACGCGTCGAACACGTGGTGGCACACGAAGACCCTCAGCGAGCAGCGTGACTGGAAGGCGCGGTCCGAGGCGATCCTGCGCCGCTGGGCCGAGCTCCATGCCTCTGGCGAGGTCCCCGACTCCCTGGCGGCGCAGGAGCACGCGACCGCGCACGTGGCCTGGTTCGCCGAGATCCCCGGCACCCCCACCCACGCAGGCGACCGCGAGACCTCCGCCGCGATGATCTGCGGCGTCGCCACCATGTACGAGACGAGCCCTGACTTCCACGACGTCTTCGGTGGCCCCGAGCCCGCGCGCCTCGCTGCTGCCGCTCTGCGCATCCAGGCTCAGAGGCTGTGACGTGACGATGCCCGCCCTCCGCGAGAGGAGGGCGGGCATCGTCGTGCGCGACGGTCGTCGCTCAGGTCACGCTGCGGGACGCCGGGCAGGTGTCCCGTGCGGGGATCAGCGCGTCGTGGTCGTGTGGTGCTCGTCGTCGCCCTCGGTCTCCTTGGCGAACATGAAGGAACCGATGGTCCAGACGATCGCGCCGATGAGGCCGACCCAGACGCCGATGTCCGTCGCGAGGTCGTCGCCGCGCTCGAGGCCGCCCATCGGGTTGAGGCCGAAGGCGAGGCACTGGATGGTGGCGGCGATGCCGACCGCCCCGGAGACGAGCGTCAGGCCGCGGTGCTGGCCACGACGGGCGCGCTTGCCGGCGTAGACCATCGCGACGAGCAGGCCGAGCCCGAGGTAGGCGATGAAGGGGATGAGGGAGTCGGTCTCGTAACCGGTGCGCGGGTCGGCGCCGTCTTCCGGGTTGACCCAGTTGAGCAGGGGCGAGACGTTGAAAACGATGATGCCGGCTGCGGCGACTGCGAGGCCGGTGCTCCGTGCGCGGAGGGTGTCGTGCGTCGCCGGGCGGGTGTTCGTTGCGCTCATGAAAGGGTGCTCCGTTGTGTGTGTGGGGGTGGCCCACCACTTTTCTCGAGCGTGCCGTCGGCAACAGTGACACCGTTCCGGGGGGCCCGCCACCGCTGACGGGGTGCGCACCGCCCGCACGTCTCCGGGTGCACCATCCTGGGGCGCTTCCCAATCAACCCGTGGATCGATGCCGCGGTGCGACGTCCGTGCCGCTATGCCATGCTGCGGTGATGCCAGCTACCCCCGCTGTCGATGTCGGTGCCCTGCTCACGGCTGCTGAGAACGTGTCGCCGGCCAACGCCCTTTCCGCCGCCGTCGATGCGCTGCGCCGGTCGTTGGGCGTCGAGTCGGCCACGTTCCTCATCGCCGACGCGGCGGGCAACGCGCTCATCGACCACGCCGACCCGAAGGCCCGATTCACGCTGTCCGACTCCGACCCGGGCCGCGCCTGGCGTGAGCAGCAGACGGTGTCCGTCGGCGGGGGGCGGGTGTACGCGCCGGTCACGGTGCGGGGTGACGCCCTCGGGGTGCTGGCGGTGCAGATGCCCGACCGCGGGTCCAGGTCCGATTCCGACGATGGCCAGGGCGCCGAGCTCGATCCCGAGGAAGCGCAGCAGCTGGCGACGGTCGCGCACGCCCTCGGGTACGTCATGGTCGCCAACCAGCGCCACACGGACACGTACGAGACGGCGATGCGGTCCGCGGAGTTCACGCTGCCCCGCGAGATCCAGCGGCGGCTGCTGCCGCTCGGCTACGTGTGCGAGGGCGGCTCCTTCACGATCGCCGGTTGGCTCGAGCCGTCGGCCAGCGCAGCGGGCGACACCTTCGACTACGTGGCGTCCGCGGAGCGCCTCACAGCCTCGCTCACCGACGCGGTGGGGCACGACCTGCGCGCCGCCCTGCTGTCGACGCTGACCGTCAACGCGCTGCGTCATGCCCGGCGCGCGGGGAAGTCCTTGGTCGAGCAGGCAGACGCTGCCAACGCGGCACTGCTCGGCACGGACGACCGGGGGAATCTCGTCACCGGCATGCTCCTGGAGATCGACCTCCCGTCCGCGGGCGCGGAGAGCGACGGCGAGGGCGAGGAGCGCACCCTCGCGCGGATCATCAACGCCGGGCACCCCGGCGCCCTCCTCCTCCACGACGGGCACGTCACCCGCGTAGCGACGGCCGACAACCCCGTGTTCGGTCTGCGGGAGCACGAGTACGCGGTGCAGGAGATCGAGCTCTCGCCGGGAGACCGCCTGCTGCTGATGACGGACGGCATGTTCGAGCGCAGCGCCGCCAACTTCGACCTCTCCGGTGCCCTGCGGGACACCGCTGACCAGCACCCCCGCAACGTGGCGCAGGACATCTCGGGCGCGTTCCTCGAGACCATCGAGAACGTCGTGCAGGACGACGCAGCCCTCCTGCTGCTCGAATGGCACGGTGGCACGACGAACCGCTCGACCACGCACGGGTCCGACGGCCAGAGGTAGGTGGGTCGGGACGATGATCCCGACGATGGAGACCTAGGTGGCCGTGCTGGTCGTGCTCGCGCTGTGCGTCGCCATGGTGTGAGCCACGAGGGCCGCAAGCTCCGCCGGTGCCTCGTGCTGGACGAGGTGCGCGCACCCGTCGATCACGTGGTGAGGGATCCCGAAAGTCTCCTCGAGCATCCGAGCTGCGTCGTACCGGGCGGGCGGGGACTGTGACCCCACGGTGACGAGTACCCGGCCCTGCCCCTCCGTCGGCGCAGCCGGCTCGAACGCCCGGAACATCGCGAGGTCCCGCCCGACGGCGCCGGTGTCGGCGGGTGCCATCTCGGGTGACCACAGCGGCCCGTAGAGCGTCCGACCGAACCCGGCCACCCCGCCCTCGGCGTACGCGGCGGCCACGGGCCCCAGCAGCCCGGGCAGGAGGCTGCCGACGGCGGGCTCGTGGAGGATCGCGCCGGCGAGCCGGACGTCGCTCGCCGCGAGGGCGAGGCCGAGCGTCGCGCCGCCGCTCACCCCGACGACGAGCGCTCCCTCGGCGAGGGGAGCGAGGTCGGCGACCTCCTCGGCGAGGTCCCCGCTCGACCGGCGGTCCGGTGCGTGCACGGTGAGCCCCGGGGCGAGGGTCGCCAGCGCCGCGCGCACCGGGTCCCAGATGCGTGACGTGGTGCCCGCGCCGTGCACGAGCAGGACCGGCAGGAGCCCGGTCGTGGGCAGCCCCGAGAGGGCCTCGTCGAGAGGGGTCATCGGAGCACCATATGCCCCTGACCAGCGAGGACGTGCCGTCCTGACCGGGAATGTCCGGCTGCTCAACATGATCGAAACATTGGGCGCCGATAAGAAACGCCCTCGTTACCGGGCGACGGTTCAGGGGAAACGCCGTCTCCCTACTGTCGTCGTCGTGGATACAACGACACATACACCTGTGTATACAGCCGGGGGTGCAGGATGAAGGCGTCACCAGACGTACGGTCGCCGAGTCGCATCGGCGAGACGCAGGCACTGCTCGACGTCGTCGGGTTCACCAAGTCCTTCGGTGACGTCCACGCCAACACGGACGTCGACCTCACCGTCCTGCACGGCGAGGTGCACGCCCTCGCCGGTGAGAACGGCGCAGGCAAGAGCACCCTGCTGAAGATGATCTTCGGGGTGTACGAGCCCGACGCCGGCCGCATGTTCGTCGACGGCCAGCCCGTCACCCCCGGAAACCCGGCCCACGCGCGGGCGCTCGGCATCGGGATGGTCTTCCAGGACCTGCGCCTCGTGCCCGCGCTCACCGTCGCCGAGAACGTCGCCCTCTCGCTGCCGACCGGGTTCCGGCTCCGGATGGACCGCCTCGTCGCCCGCATCGAGGAGGCGAGCCGTTCCTACGGCCTGGACGTCGACCCCCGCGCCCAGGTGCGCCAGCTGTCCATCGGGGAGCGCCAGCGCGTCGAGATCCTCAAGGTGCTCATGGCCGGCGCCCGCCTCGTCATCCTCGACGAGCCGACGAGCGTCCTCGCGCCCCAGGAGGTCCAGTCGTTGTTCGACGTCGTCGGTCGCCTCACGGCCGAGGGCCTCGGCGTCGTCATCGTCACCCACAAGCTCAACGAGGTCCGCGCCATCGCGGACCGGCTCACCATCCTGCGCGGCGGGCACGTCGTGCTCAACGCCGTGACGCCCGCCGACTACACCGACCCCGAGCTCATCGAGGCCATGGTCGGCCGAGCCGTCGCAGCCCTGCCGCGCGAGCACGGGCCCGTGGACCCCGACGCCCCCACCCTCCTCACCCTCACCGACGTGCGCGCCGACGGGGACCGTGGGCACGAGGCGCTCAAGGGCATCGACCTCCACGTCCGCGCCGGAGAGCTCGTCGGCATCGCCGGCGTCGCCGGGAGCGGGCAGAAGGAGCTGTGCGAGGTCGTCCTCGGCATCCGAC
Source organism: Sanguibacter sp. Z6_81 (assembly GCF_057180625.1). Taxonomy (NCBI): domain Bacteria; kingdom Bacillati; phylum Actinomycetota; class Actinomycetes; order Micrococcales; family Sanguibacteraceae; genus Sanguibacter; species Sanguibacter sp. Z6_81. The sequence continues at coordinate 667,345 of NZ_JBXUFV010000001.1, forward strand.
CCGTGACCTCCGGGCACGTCGAGATCGTCGACGCCGACGGCAAGCCCGCTGGCCTCGGCGCCGTCGCCGCCATCCCTGAGGACCCCGTCGCCGACTCCGTCGTCCCCGGCCTCACCGTCCTGCAGCACATGGTGCTCGACGGGCGCGAGGTCCCCCGCAAGGGCGTCGGCATCGACTGGCAGAAGGTCGCGCTGCGCACGAGCGAGGCAGACGCCGCTGTCGGGCTGCACATCGCTGCACCGCAGCGCGTGCTGTCCAGCCTGTCCGGCGGGAACATCCAGCGCGTCGTCCTCACCCGCGAGCTGAGCACCTCCTCGCCCGTCGTCGTCGCCGCCTACCCGAGCCGCGGGCTCGACATCGCCAACGCCCGACGCACCCAGGAGGTGCTGCTCGAGCAACGTGCCGCCGGAGCCGCCGTGCTCATGGTGTCCGAGGACCTGGAGGAGCTCATCGCCATGGCAGACCGCATCGTCGTCATGCACGACGGCCACGTCGCGGGCGTCGTGCCCGCCGCCGACGCCGACCGGATGGCGCTCGGGCGCCTCATGCTGGGCGGTGCCGCATGACCGGCACCGTCGTGGGCACCAAGGACGTCATCGAAGGCACCGTCGTCGGATCCCCGCGGCTCACGTCGGCAGCAGGGACCGCCGCACGGTGGATCACCGCGCTCGTCGCGTCCCTCGTCATCTTCAGCGCCTTCATCGCCACCCAGGGCGTCGACCCGCTCGCCGTCTTCGGCACCATCTGGTCCTCGGTGCTCACCGAACCCCGCCAGATCGAGCGGATCCTCGTGCGCGCCACACCCTTCGCGCTCGCGGCGCTCGCCGTCGTCGTGCCCGGCCGGGCGGGGCTCGTCAACGTCGGTGGTGAGGGCCAGGTCATCGTCGGGGCCGTCGCCGCCGCCGGGGTCGGCATGTGGATCGGGGTCGACGCCGCACCCGCGGTGGCCGTCACCGCCATGGTCGTCGCGGCCGTCGTCGCCGGTGGCCTGTGGGCCGGGATCGCCGCGGCGCTGCGCCTGTTCGGCAACGTCAACGAGGCCGTCACCACGGTCCTGCTGAACTTCGTCGCCCTGTACCTCATGCTCTTCCTCATCCTCGGCAGCTGGCGGGACAAGGCGGCGATGGGGCAGGCGACGAGCCCGGAGATCGGGCCCGGTGCCAAGCTCCCGCTGCTCGGCACCTCCGGCGTGCACGTCGGCATCGTCGTCGCCGTCGTCGCCGCGGTCGTCATCTGGTTCGCGTTCACCCGCACCACGTGGGGCTTCCGCCTCACCGTCGTCGGCGGCAACCCCGAGGCGGCACGCCGCGCAGGGCTCCCCGTCACCACGCTCCTGCTCTCCGCGCTCGTCCTCGGCGGCGTCCTCGCCGGCCTCGCCGGGTACCTCCACCTCGCGGGGGCCGAGTACAAGCTCCGCCCGACGTTCGGCGCGAACATCGGCTACATCGGGTTCCTCGCCAGCTGGCTCGCCCGGCACCGGCCCCTCGCGGTGCTCGTCTCCGCCGTCGCCGTCGCCGCGATCGCCATCACCGGCAACACGCTCCAGATCTCGTCCGGGCTGCCCGCAGCCTCCGTGAACATCCTCATGGGGCTCGTCCTCGTCGCGGTGCTCGGCTGGACGTCCTCACGGAAGGCCAACGCATGATCATCGACATCCTCTCCGGAGGCGTCCGCGGCGGCACGTCCCTGCTGTTCGCGGGCCTGGGCGAGACCATCTCTGAGCGAGCCGGCGTCATCAACCTCGGTACCGAGGGCTCCATGCTCGTCGGGGCGCTCGGCGGCTACGCGGTGACCTACCACACGGGCAGCCCGTGGCTCGGGGTCCTCGGCGGCGCCGCGGCCGGCGCGCTGCTCTCCCTCATCCACGCGATCCTCGTCGTGAGCCGCGGCGCCAACCAGTACGCGAGCGGCCTCACGCTGTTCTTCCTGTCCCTCGGCCTCACCGCCCTGTTCGGCGTCGACTACGTCAGCCGCCAGATCACCGCCTTCACCACCGTGAAGATCCCGGTCCTCGGCGACATCCCCCTCATCGGGCCCGTGCTGTTCAACCACGACCCGCTCGTCTACGCGGGCTACATCGTGGTCCCGCTCGTCGCCTGGGTCATGTTCCGCACCCGGGCCGGGCTGCTCCTGCGCTCCGCAGGGGAGCGGGCCGACGCCCTCGGCGTCAACGGCTACTCCGTCAAGGCCGTCCGGTACGTCGCCGTCGTCGCCGGCGGGGCGCTCGCCGGCATCGGTGGGGCGCACATCTCCATCGCCTACGCCAACAGCTGGTTCGAGAACATGATCGCCGGCCGCGGGTTCATCGCCGTGTCCCTCGTGATCTTCGCGATGTGGCACCCCGTGAACGTCCTCCTCGGCGCGTACCTCTTCGGCGCCGCACTGTCCCTCGCCTCGGTCCTCCAGGCGAACGGCGTGGACGTCAACCAGTTCGCCCTCAACGCCATCCCGTTCCTCATGACCCTCGTCGTCCTCACCGTCCTCGGCAAACGCACCCTCCGCAAGGCTCCCGACGAGCTGCTCAAGGTCCTCGACACCGCCAAGGCCTGACCGGGCGGGCGCACCACCTCCGGCGCCCGTCCACCCGAAGCCCCCACCTCACGCACCGAAGGATCACCATGACCCTCTCCGCACGCCGCACACCGACCACCCGCCAGCGACTCGTCTCCGTGCTCGCCGGTGCATCGATCCTCACCCTCGCCCTGAGCGCCTGCACGAGCGCCACCGAGTCCAGCGCCGGCGAGTCCTCGTCCGACGGCGCACCCGGTGAGGACGCCACGACGATCGGCTTCATCGCCGTCGGCCCCAAGGACGACTTCGGCTACAACCAGGCCGTCTACGACGGCATCCAGGCCGTCGCCGAGGCCAACCCGGACCTCGAGATCCTCGAGGCGTACAACATCCCCGAGAACGACCAGGCCGTCGAGGCCCTGCAGACGATGGTCGACCAGGGCGCCACCGTCCTGTTCGCGACGAGCTTCGGGCACCTCGACGCCGCGCGTCAGGTCGCCGAAGCCAACCCCGACGTGGCCGTCATGCACCAGGGCGGGCTCATCGACGACTCCTCGCCGGAGAACCTCGGCACGTACTACGGCACCGTGTACGAGCCCGTGTACCTCGCCGGGATCGCCGCCGGTGCGGCCACGGAGACCGGCGTCCTCGGCTTCGTCTACGGCTACCCCGTGCCCCAGGTGCTCGCCAACATCAACGCCTTCACGCTCGGCGCGCAGTCCGTCAACCCGGACGTGAAGACCATCGCGGTCTCCACGACGAGCTGGTGCGACCCCGCGACGCAGGCCGACCGTGCAGCGTCGCTCATCAGCCAGGGCGCCGATGTCCTCACCCAGCACCAGGACTGCACCAAGACGATCATCGAGGCGGCCGAGGCCGCGGGCGTCTACAGCGTCGGGTTCCACGCGGACGCGTCCGAGCTCGCACCCGAGGGCTGGCTCGCCGGCTCGCAGTGGGACTGGACGGGCCTGTACCCGTCGATCGTCGAGACGATCATCGACGGTGACTTCATCGGCAGCGAGTACAACGCGAACTTCCGCGGCGGCGCCGCGGACGGCAACAGCCCGTTCGTCCCGTCGCCCCTCGGCGCGTCGGTGACCCCGGACACGAAAGCGCTCATCGACGCAGCCCAGGCGCAGCTCTCCGACGGCTGGACCCCCTTCACCGGCCCGATCCTGGGCCAGGACGGCGTCACGCCCGTCATCCCCGAGGGCACGACCCTCACCCCCGCCGACGCCGACCAGATGGACTACTTCGTCGCGGGCGTGACCGGGAACCTGGCCGGCTGAGCATGCACGTCGCCGACACCACTCCCTACCCGTGGCCGTACGACGGCCTGTTCGGCGAGGCAGGCACCGCGTTGCTCCTCGTCGAGCGGGGCGGGCATGGCGGAACAGACGTGGCGTCGGCCACGGGCGGGGCGGCGCGGGACGCCGTCGCCGCCCTGGTCGGGGCCGCGGCCGCGGCCGGAGCCCCGATCATCCACGTCACCACGACCCTGCCCGCCGTCGCGCTCCGGCGCGGCGCGGGCGGGGCCCGCCCGGAGTCGGCGGGCGCGTCCGCGCTGTCCGACGACGCCGCTCCGAGCAACGACCGCACGACGTACCACCTCATCACCCACCGACTCGCTGCGCGGGGCGTGGACGCCTTCTACGAGTCCGACCTCGAGCTCGTCCTCACCGGGGCCCGCATCCGGCGTCTCGTCCTCGCGGGGTCGCCCCTCGAGGCGGAGGTGCACTCGACGATGCGGGCCGCGAACGACCGCGGGTACGAGGTCCTCCTCGTCATCGACGCCTGCACCGCCGCGGACCCGGCGCTCGCGGCCGCGTCCCGCGGGATGGTCGAGACGTCCGGCGGGATCTTCGGCGCCGTCGGCACCACGGCCGAGGTCGTCGCCGCGTGGGCGGCGTCGTCCGGAGCCGTCGCCCCGCCCGTCGCACCACGTCCCGACCAGGCCCTTCTCGCCGCAGCCTCGGCGCTCGTCGCCACCTCTTCCACCGCACCCAAGGAGCACTGACATGGACCAGCACCCGGGCGCCGCACACTTCCCCGCGGTCGACGCCGAGCCCTACACGTGGCCGTTCGACGGCACCTTCTCCGCGGCCACGACGGCCGTGGTGAACATCGACTGGCAGGTCGACTTCTGCGGCGAGGGCGGTTACGTCGACGCCATGGGCTACGACCTCGAGCTCACCCGCGCGGGCCTCGCGCCGACCGCCGCGATGCTCGAGGTGGCGCGTGCGGCGGGGCTGCTCATCATCCACACCCGTGAGGGCCACCGCCCCGACCTCGCGGACCTGCCGGCCAACAAGCTGTGGCGGTCCAAGCGAATCAACGCGGGCATCGGCGACGCCGGCCCGTGCGGCCGCATCCTCACCCGTGGGGAACCGGGCTGGGAGATCGTCCCCGAGGTCGCGCCCCTCCCGGGCGAACCGATCATCGACAAGCCCGGCAAGGGCTCGTTCTACGCCACGGACTTCGACCTCATCCTGCGCAACCGCGGCATCACGCACCTCATCTTCACGGGCATCACCACGGACGTCTGCGTCCACACGACGATGCGCGACGCCAACGACCGCGGGTACGAGTGCCTCCTGCTGTCCGACTGCACGGGCGCGACCGTCTACGAGAACTACCTCGCGGCGCTCGAGATGATCAAGATGCAGGGCGGCGTGTTCGGCGCCGTCGCGACGTCGGAGGCGTTCATCGCGTCGCTGAAGAACCCCGTCACGGACCTCGCTCTCGACGGGGTGTCCGCATGAACGGGCTCGGTGGTCTCAACCCGGCGCCCGACGCGCTCGTCCTCGGGCTCGTGCAGTTCGCCGTCCCGCACATCGCGACCCGCGAGGACGTGCTCAGCACGGTCGACCGGATCGCGGGGATGGTCCGCGGCGCCAAGCGCGGCATGCCGACGCTCGACCTCCTCGTCTTCCCGGAGTACAGCACCATCGGGCTCGCTCCCGAGAACTGGCTGAACGACGAGCTGCTGCTCGACGTCGACGGCCCCGAGGTCGCGACCCTCGCTGCCGCCTGCGCGGAGGCGTCGATGTGGGGCTGCTTCTCCGTCATGGAGCGCAACCCCGGCGGTGCGCCCTTCAACATGGGGATCATCGTCGACGACGCCGGCACCGTGCAGCTCGTCTACCGCAAGCTGCACCCGTGGGTGCCGCTCGAGCCGTGGGCCCCCGGCGACACCGGCATCCCGGTGTGCGACGGGCCCAAGGGGTCCAAGCTCGGGCTCATCATCTGCCACGACGGCCAGCTGCCCGAGGTCGCGCGGGAGGCCGCGTACCGCGGGGCCAACGTCATCCTCCGCACCGCGGGGTACACGTACCCGATCAAGCACAGCTGGCGTGCGACGAACATCGTCAACGCGTTCACCAACCTCGCGTTCACGGCCTCGGTGTGCCTCGCCGGGCCCGACGAGGCCGGCATCTGGTCGCAGGGCGAGGCCATGGTGTGCGGGTTCGACGGGTCGATCATCGAGGAGGGCGACGGGCTGCCCGACCGCATCGTCACCGCCGCGGTCGTCCCCGCCCAGGCCGACGAGGCCCGCCGCACGTGGGGCGTGGAGAACAACATCTACCAGCTCGGCCACCGGGGGTACGTGTCCGTCGAGGGCGGCGCGACCGACAACCCGTACACGTACATGCGTGACCTCGTCGCCGGTGAGTACCGCGTGCCGTGGGAGGACGAGGTGCAGCACACCGACGGGACGCGGGTGGGGTATCCGGAGCCTGCGGGGGTGCGGGTTCGGGCGCAGCCGAAGTAGGGGAACTGCAGGGGGCCGCGACCAAGGGACGGTCGCGGCCCGTCCCAGCCAATGGTGCCGACCCCACGGGGGACGAACAGGACCCTCGACCCACGGCGGTCGTGGGATCGTCACCGGCCGGAAACACCGCGTTCGTACCGTCACCCCGTGCCACTGACACCGACGACGACGATCGATCCCAACGACACCTCGGGACCTCTCACCTCCTGGTCCGCCACGTCCCTGAGCCGCGCCCTGCGCGCCGGGGAGCTCTCAGCACGGGAGGTGATGACTGCTCACCTCGACCGCATCGACGAGCTCAATCCGCAGGTCAACGCTGTCGTCTCCCAGCTCGAGCGGGCCAGCGCCGTCGCTCTCGCGGACCGCGCGGACGCTCGTCGGGCAGCAGGTGAGCCAGTGGGTCCGCTCCACGGCCTCCCCGTCGCCGTCAAGGACCTCTCGGACGCAGCCGGGCTACGCACGACGCTGGGATCGCGGGCGTTCACCACTGCACCCCCCGCGGCGCATGACGCCCCCTTCGTCGCGCACATGCGCCGCGCCGGGGCGATCGTCATCGGCAAGACCAACACGGCGGAGTACGGGGTCGGCGCACTCGCCGCGAACGAGGTCTTCGGTGTCACGCGCAACCCCTACGACCTCGCACGTCACTCGGGCGGGTCCACCGGAGGGGCGGCCGCCGTCGCGAGCGGCATGCTGCCCTTCTCCGACGGCTCCGACCCCGGTGGGAGCATCCGGGTGCCCACCGGGTTCTGCAACGTCGTCGGGCTGCGCACGACCCCCGGCCTGGTGCCCAGCCAGGGGCACGGGAACGTCTGGGAGCCGCACGCCATGCAGGGGCCCGTGGCGAGGGACTCCCGTGATGCTGCGCTGCTCCTGTCCGCGATGTCCGGGGCGGACGTGGGCGACCCGGGCTCGTGGGGGCGGACGGCGACGGCGCCGATCGCCTCCGGGGAGTGGGGAGACGCACCCGTCAGGCTGGCCTGGAGCGCTGACCTGGGAGGAGTCCCGGTGTCACGAGAGGTCCGGGCCGTGATGAACGGTGCGCGGGTGGAGCTGGAGCGCCACGGGATCGAGGTCGTCGACGTCCCACTCGATCTCAGCGAGGGCGACGCCGCCTGGCAGGTGATCGAGAAGCTCGACCTCTTCGGTTGGGGTGGACCGGGCGTGGCCGAGCACCCGGAGCTGTACGGCGCAGAGATGGTGCGCAACTCTCGCGAGGGCGGCGCGCTCACCGCTACCGAGATCGGCGCGGCGAAGCAGACGCGCTACGCGCTGTACCTGCGGATGGCAGCAGCGTTGCAGGGATTCGACGGTCTCGTCGCGCCTGCCGCTCCCGTCATCGCCCCGCCCGCCGAAGAGACGTCGGTGTGGCAGGTCGACGAGGTGCGCTTCGAGCGGTACTACGAGTGGCAGTCGCTCGCGACGCGCTTGGCGATGACCGCGCACCCCGTCCTCGTGACCGGCGCGGGCTTCACTCCTGGCGGGCTTCCGGTCGGGATGCAGATCGTCGGAGCCATGGGCTCGGACCGCCGTCTGCTCGCGCTGGGCGAGCGGATCGAGTCGCTCACGTCGTGGAACCGGGTGCGGCCGGTGCTCTGAGGACCGCTGCTCGTGACGGACGCCCAGCGTCGGCGCGCGCCGGGCGTGCTCTCGCGGACCTAGGTGCTGAGCGCCCTGAGCAGGTCCATTCCCACCCGGTCGACGCCGCGCACGTCGTTGGCCAGGGCGACGACCCCGACGCCGGTGGCCGGGACGAAGCCGGCGAACGCCCGGAAGCCGCCGGTGCCGCCGTTGTGCCAGAGCAGGACGTGCCCGCCCGGGAGTGGCACCCGGAGCCAGCCGAGGCCGATGCCGAGCCGCGTGCCGGGCCGACGCTCGGCGTGGGTGAGAGCGATGGCCCGGCCGAGCGGGCTGTCCTGCGGCCGGAGCTGCGCGTGCAGGAACGTGAGCATGTCGGTGGCTGTGGACCGCAGCGCGCCGGCGCCCGGCAGGCCGGCGACCCGCCAGTGGCCGGTGGGTCGCCGGCGACCGCGATGACCGGTGGCCTCGCGCTCGCTCTGCTCGCGGTCCGGGAGGAGCCCGGTGTCCGTCATCCCGAGCGGTTCGCAGACCCGTGCTCGAACCACCGTGTCGTAGTCGGGCGCCCCCGCTGCTGCGACCAGCGCGTGGCCCAGCACGCCCACGCCGAGGTTGGAGTAGGCGACGCCGCCGGTGCCGGGCGTGCGACGCAGGGTGGTCGCGGACAGGGCGGCCAGCAGGGCGGCGCGGTCGAACGCCTCCCACGGGTCGCCGGCACGGGCCTTCCACTGGGCGAGCACGGCGGCCGGGAGCGACATGGGGTTGTTGGGCAGACCCGCGGTGTGGGTCGCCAGGTGCTCGAGGGTGATCGCCACGCCGTCACGCGTGGGCACGGTCACCTCTGGCAACAGCTCGCTGACGGGTGTCTCCAACGACACCTCGCCACGTGTCACGGCCTCGGCGAGCAGCAACGAGGTGAAGACCTTGGTGACCGAGCCGATCTCGAAGAGGTTGTCTGGCCGTGGCGCGGCGCCGGCTGGTGCGCGCAGCCGCCCGGCCGTCGCGACGGATCTGGTGCCGTCAGAGGTCACCGCTGCGACCACCAGGCCGACGTGGCGTCGTCCCTCCCGGGCGACGGCCCGCTCGACCGCCTCGTCGAGGGCAGCCGTGTCCTGGGGGGCGCGGAGCGAGGGCGCAGGGTCGTGGTCGTCGGTCATCGCGGCCCTCCCGGTCGGTTGCGTGTCAGCGTATGTTGACAGTCCATCTTCGTCAACAGCTGTTGACGCCTCCAGGCCGACTCGTGCTGCACAGTGCAGCACCGTCCGGTCTGCCGTACCCCGACACCCGGGCAGAGGCGATCGCAGGTGCCGTGCTGTTCTCGCCGCTCCTGCAGGGTCTCGTGTGGCGTCTCGTCCACCGACTCGTCCGGACCGACCGGGGACTGCGCCTCATGATGGCGCGCCTCGCCACGCGGCCGGTCGAGAACTGGTGGCAGGACCTCAGCGCAGCTGACAGAGAGGAGGCGCGGGCAATGTTCCAGTCGATGCGATCGGATCACGGTTTCGTGAACGACCTCCGCCAGGGGCGGTCGCACGGCGCTCCAGCACGACGCGAGGCTGCACGAGCTGTCCGCTGCCCCACGCTCGTGACGGGTTCGCGTCAGGACGGTGGTGTGTCCTTCACGCACGCGGAAGACCTCGCGGACACGATTCGGGGTGCACGTCTTGAAGAGCTCGACTCGCCGAACCACCTCTTCTGGATCGGCGCAGGCAGGGCGCACCTCATCTCGGTCGTCCGTGCCTTCCTGGCCGACTGACGGGCGGCGCCACCTCCTGAGATTGCCCGTGTCCGGCCGTACCGCCGGTTTGGTCGCATATGGCCCTGCTCACCGGAGCGCATCCGTCGCCGGGGTGCGCCAGGCCAGCCAGCCGCGGCACAGGACGTAAGCCGACGCGACGACCGCCACGAGGACGAGATCGACCACGGCGGCTTGGAGCGCCTCGGGGACGTCCCCGACCAGGAAGGCGAAAACCGTCAACCCCGCCTTGCCGACGAGGAGGATCTCCCACACGCCCGCGGAGCGCCGGGGGCGCAGCGCGAGCAGGGCGAACAGCCCCGTGAAGATCGCGAAGCTCGAGACGCGCCAGCCTTCGACGAAGAGCCGGTCGGAACCGGCGGCGCTCGTCAGCAGCAGCCCGTGGGCAAACGCCCCCGCGGTAGCGAGGGCGGCAAGCCCGACGAGCGCGCGACCGGCGAGGTCGGCACCGCGAGGCGGCGCGTCGGGAGCGGTACGGGCAACGGTCACGGTGGTCATGGCAGCTCGTCTCTCGTGGCGGGTCAATGACTTAACGCCTGTAAACCTACCTCCTCGATTAACGGGTGTAAAGTGATTGCTATGACGACGTCGAAGACACGAGCACCCAACCGGCGCGGTGATGGTGCGCAGCTGCGCGAGGAGATCGTCGACGCGGCCACCCGGCTCGTCAACGCCGGCTCGGTGCCCGTGACGCTGCGGGCCGTCGCCCGCGAGGCCGGGATCTCCGCGCCCGCGATCTACGCACACTTCCCCGACCTCGACTCGGTCCTGCTAGCAGTGACCCAGCGCGCCTTCGCCGCCCTCGAGCAGGCGCTCGACGTACCCCAGGACCGCGACCCGGCGGAGCGACTGCGGGCCGTGTGCGCCGCCTACCTCTCCTTCGCCGAGGAGCAGCCCCACCGATACCGGGTCATGTTCGGTGCCGTCTGGGACGCCAGCCGCGCCCTCGACCGGTCGCCGGCGATCGCCGACGAGGTCGCCACGCTCGGCATGGGCGCCTTCGACGTCCTGCGGCGCACCCTCGCCGACTGCGTCGCGGCCGGGCGTTCGACCAGCACCGACCCGTTCGTCGACGCGACCGCGTTGTGGGTGGGCCTGCACGGGTTCGCCCAGCTGCAGGTCGCAGCGCCGGTGTTCCCCTGGCCGGCGCCGCTGCGCGGCATCATCGTCGACCGGCTCGCCCTGCTCGTGTGAGCTGTGCTCGGTGCGCGACGAGCGCTTAGGTCGCGCGTCTACAGAGAGTCCTGTGCCGCTCGCCAGCTGCTCGCGCTCAGTCGGTAGAGCACGCTGCGTCGCAGCGGGTGGCCGACGGGCGTCGTCGGGTAGTCGAAGTCGCCGTCGAGGTCACGGGTCATGCCGATGCGGCGCATCACCGCCTGCGAGCGTTCGTTGGACACGGCAGTGAACGACACGACCTCGTCCAGTCCGAGCTCGACGAACGCGGATCTCAGGGCCGCTCGCGCGGCCTCGGACGCGTAACCGCGCCCCCACGCCCACGAGGGCAGTCGCCAACCGATCTCCACGCAGGGGGTGAAGGCTGCCTCCCAGGTCGGGACCGACAGGCCGGTGAACCCCGCGAACCGTCCGCGGTCCTCGCCGTCCGTGACCTCGAGCGCCCACAACCCCCAGCCCCGGCCGGCGAGGTCAGCATCGATGCGGTCCGCGAAGGCGTCGCTTGCCCGTCGATCGAGCAGTCCGGGGAAGTGCTCCATGACCCGTTCATCGGCGTTCATCTCCGCGAACGGGCCGCGGTCCTCGGGCGTCCACGGGCGCAGCAGCAGGCGTTCGGTCTGAATCTGCGTGGTCACACTGGACAGTGTTCCTTGTCTCGGCCCCCGAGGTCATCCCCGCAGCGTCATCGGCGATGGCGCGTGAGCGTGCTCATGGTGCGCCTGGCGACGCTGCCACGGGTGCGGGTGCCGGGTAGCGTGACCACCGTGCCACTGTTAGGACCTGCGGACCCTCTTCCCGGCCAACCCCGTCGAATCCTTGTCGCGGGAACTTCCGGATCGGGTAAGACCACCCTGGCTGCACAGATCGCCGCGGCGTTGGACGTGCCCCACGTGGAGATAGACGGCCTCTTCCATGGCCCGGACTGGACAGCACGGCCGTCCTTCGAAGACGACGTGTACCGCTTCAGCGCCGAGCCTGCATGGGTGACTGAGTGGCAGTACAGCTCCGTTCGCGCCCGCCTCGCCGAGCGTGCCGACCTGCTGGTCTGGCTGGACCTGCCGAAAGCCATCGTCATGCGCCAGGTCGTTCGTCGCACCCTCGTGCGCCGGATGCGCCGCCAGCAGTTGTGGAACGGGAACATCGAGCCGCCGTTGCGGACCTTCTTCTCCGATCCGGAGCACATCGTGCGGTGGGCCTGGACCACCCACCACAAGACGTCGATCCGCGTCACGGAACTGCTCGAGCAGAACCCGGATGCCGTCGTCGTCCGCGTCCGCAGCCATGACGAGGCACGCCGCTGGTTGCGAGGACCCCTGCTCGGTCACGAGCTCGCAGGCTGACCAGCAGAGCTGGCCATCCCGACATGCCGCAGGCAGCGCGCGGCAGCACGCCCAGGGCGTGCTCGGCTGCGTAGGCGGCGAGGAGGCCGGGCGGCGGCCGGACTCAGCCGAGCAGCTCCGCAGCGAGCAGCCGCAGGGTCTCCTCACGCGTTGTCGCCCGCTTCGGGTCGCCCCCGGTGTGCTCGGACGCGACGGGGGAGATCATCACCTCGTCGGTCCCGACGAGCGCGGCGAGCTCGCGGACAGCCGCGGCGGCTGTCGCGGGGGTCCCGATCGCCCAGGTGGAGCGCATCTGGGTGGCCATCGCGGCGTGCTGGGCGCCGACGGTCTCCTGCTCGGCGTCCTCGATGAGCTCGAGGGGCTCGAGCCCGCCACCGCTGCGCAGCCGGATCATCGACTTCGTGTGCGGCAGGGCCCGGCGCTGCGCCTCTTCCTCGGTGTCGGCGACGACGGCGTTGATGATCGCGAAGGTCTTGGGCGCGTCGAGGTACTCGGACGGGCGGAACGACGACCGGTACGTCTGCATCGCCTCGAGGGTCCCCTGCCCGGCGAAGTGGTGGGCGAACACGTAGGGCAGGCCGAGCGCCGCAGCGAGCTGCGCGGAGTACATGGACGACCCGAGCAGCCACGCCTCGGGGGACGACGTCGCGCGGCTCGTCGCCCGCAGCGGGTACTGGCGGCCGCGCAGGTCGAGCGTCACGCCGGCGGGGGACATGAGCTCCATGACGTCGCGGATGTCGTCGGGGAACGTGTCGACGGACTCGTTGCCGCGGGCCGCGCCGGAGCGCAGCATGTGGCTCGTCACGGGATCCGAGCCGGGTGCCCGGCCGAGGCCGAGGTCGACGCGCCCGGGGAACGCGGCCTCGAGGAGCGCGAACTGCTCCGCGATGACGAGGGGAGCGTGGTTGGGCAGCATGACGCCACCGGACCCGAGCCGGATCTGCTGCGTCGCGCTGGCCAGCAGCGCGATGAGCACCGCGGGGTTCGTCGAGGCGACGGCGGGCATGTTGTGGTGCTCGGCCACCCAGTAGCGCCGGAACCCGAGCTCGTCGGCGGTCTGCGCCAGCCGGGTGCTCGCCGCGAGGGCGTCACCTGTCGTCTGGTCCGTGCGGACGGGGATGAGATCGAGGACGGACAGGGCGTTGACAGGCTGAATGCTCACCCACGGTGCAACCCGGGGTGCGGTGGGGCTATTCCGACGCCCACGGGGCGGTTGACCGCGGACCTCTTTTACGGCCGCGTATTCCGTTCGGCACCAGCGCGAAACGTCCGGGGCGTTGACTCGGTCCACGGCACGCGAGCGGCCGTCGAGCACAGGCTAGAGCATCCCCTGGAGGCACCGTGACGACCGTCGACCTCACCCTCACCCGACGGCCCCCGGAGATCCCGCTCGCCGCGTCAGGCTGCTGCCCCCCGGCGGCCACCACCAGGTCCACCCCGACCGCCAGCACCACCCCGGACGCGCTGGACACCCGCCTCGACATCGCGGTGCGGGGCGTCCGCGTCGACGCCCCCGTGCACCGCGAGGCGGGCGCCGGGCCGAGCGACGACGGTCACGTCCTCCTCGACGGCGCGCAGAGCGCGATCCCGCTCGACCCCACGAGCCCCTACGAGGTCCGCGACGGCCGGCTCCTGCTCGACGGCGCGGACCTCGGCATGGACGTCATGCCCGTGGCGCGGCCCCGGTTCTACGACCTCGCGACGGCCGAGGGCGTGCCCTACGAGAAGATCGCCCGCCTGCACGGCGCGACCGTCCTCGCGACGACGGTCGTCCAGACGTGCATCCGCTACGAGGAGTCCCAGCGGTGCCGGTTCTGCGCGATCGAGGCGTCGCTCGCCGCCGGGTCGACCGTCGCGGTGAAGCGCCCGCACGAGATCGCGGAGGTCGCCGAGGCCGCCGTCCGGCTCGACGGGATCCGCCAGATGGTCATGACGACGGGCACGACGAACGGCCGCGACCGCGGTGCGACGCACCTCGCCCGCTGTGTCCGGGCGGTCCGGGACGTGCTGCCGGACCTGCCGATCCAGGTCCAGTGCGAACCGCCCGCGGACCTCGCGACGATCACGGACCTCTACGACGCCGGCGCGCGGTCCATCGGCATCCACGTCGAGTCGATGGACGACGCCGTGCGGCGCCAATGGATGCCCGGCAAGTCCGCCGTGAGCCTCGACGAGTACCGGGCCGCGTGGCGGGAGGCCGTACGGGTGTTCGGCCGCAACCAGGTGTCCACCTACCTGCTCGTCGGGCTGGGGGAGGACCCGGACGAGATGATCGCCGCGGCGTCCGAGCTCATCGAGATGGGCGTCTACCCGTTCGTCGTGCCGTTCCGCCCCCTGGCCGGCACGCTCGCGACCGACGTCGACAAGATCCCCGCCCCCTCGGCCGAGACCCTGGGGTACATCTCCCGCGCGGTGGCCGGCGAGCTCGTCCGGGCGCGGATGTTCGGCGCCGACCAGTCCGCCGGGTGCGCCGCGTGCGGTGCCTGCAGCGTCCTGCAGAGCGCAGGAGCCTGACGATGACGGTCGAGGCCCTCTCCGTCCTGACCGGTCCGGTGCTGCGCACCGCGCCGGCGCCGCGCTCCGACGTGCTCGTCGAGGAGGCCGACGCCGCCCAGGTCGCGGCCTACCGCGCCCTGCGCCGTGCGGCGTTCGTCGAGGAGCAGGGCCTGTTCGACGGCACGGACCACGACGACGTCGACGACGACCCGCGGGCGGTCGTTCTCGTCGCACGCGACCGCACGGGGACCGTCGTCGGCGGGGTGCGTCTTGCGCCCATGACCCCCGGGCGGGACCTCGGCTGGTGGGCGGGCAGCCGCCTCGTCGTCGCACCCGGCGCCCGGGGTGGCGCGGGCCTGGGGACGGCACTCGTCCGCGCCGCGTGCGCGCTCGCGGAGTCCCGCGGCGTCCTCCGGTTCGACGCCCAGGTGCAGCGCACCGCCGCGGTCCTGTTCCGCCGCCTCGGGTGGCGGCCGACGGGCACGACGACCCTCCGCGGCGTCGAGCACGTGAGCGTCACGTGGCCGATCGACCGCGTGGAGCGCCTCGTCACCGCCTCCAAGGCGCACCTCGCCGCCCTGCTCGGCCCCGGGAGCGCGCCACCGGGGTTCGTCGGCGACGACGGCGCCCCCGTCGCCGGGACGGACGTCATCGCGGCCTGCGACGCGATCCTCCCCTCGATGGTCGAGCGCCAGCCCGAGTGGGCGGGCTGGTGCGCGGCGCTCGTCAACCTCAACGACCTCGCCGCCATGGGCGCCACCCCCGTCGCCCTGCTCGACGCGCTCGGTGCGCGCGACGCCTCGTTCGCGACCCGCGTCATGTCCGGGCTGCGCGCCGCCGCGGACGCGTGGGGGGTCCCGCTCATCGGCGGGCACACCCAGCTCGGCGTCCCGGCGTCCCTCGCCGTGACGGCGCTGGGACGCACGAGCCGCCCCGTGCGCGCCGGCGGGGGACGAGCAGGTCACGCGCTCACGGTCACCGCGGACCTCAGCGGGGGCTGGCGCCCCGGCTTCGCGGGGCAGCAGTGGGACTCCACCTCCGGACGCACCCCCGCAGAGCTGCGTCACCTGCAGGGCATGGTCGCCCGCGCCGCGCCGGCGGCTGCCAAGGACGTGAGCATGGCCGGGCTCGTCGGGACGGCCGGGATGCTCGCCGAGGCGTCCGGCTGCGCCGCCGTGCTCGACGTCGCGAGCGTGCCCGCTCCGGCAGGCGCCTCGACCGGTGACTGGTTCACGTGCTTCCCGGGCTACGCGATGATCACGGCGGACGACCCGGGAACCTCCCGGATGGGGTCGGACCTCACGACGCACGCCGAGTGCGGCACGCTCGAGGAGGGGTCCGGCGTGCGCCTGCGCTGGCCCGACGGCGTCCTCACGAGCGCGGTCCCGTCCACCGTCACCGGGCTGGGCACCGCGTGACGGCCGTACCGCGGATCGCGCTCCTCACGTACTCGACCAAGCCCCGCGGCGGTGTCGTGCACACCCTCGCCCTCGCCGAGGCGCTCGCCCGCGCGGGCGCGGCCGTCGACGTGTGGACGCTCGGCAGGGGCGGCGACACTGCGTTCTACCGCGACGTCGACCCCGCCGTCGGGGTCCGCGTCGTCGACTTCCAGGCCCGCGACGGCGAGGACGTGGGCGCGCGCATCGTGCGGTCCATCGCGACGATGCGCGCCGCGTTCGACCGCACCGGGTACGACGTCGTGCACGCCCAGGACTGCATCACGGCCAACGCGGTCCGCGGCGTCGTGCGCACCATCCACCACCTCGACACGTTCACGACGCCGGAGCTCGCCGCGTGCCACGAGCGGGCCGTCGTCGAGCCCGTGGCCCGGATCTGCGTGTCCGACGCCGTCGCCGCCGAGGTGCGTGCCGGGTGGGGCCTCGACCCCGTCGTCATCCCCAACGGCGTCGACTCCGCGCCGTACGAGGCCGCCGCGGCTGACGTGGCCGGCATCCGTCGCTGGCGCGACCGGCTCGGCGACTACGTCCTGGCCGTCGGCGGCATCGAACCCCGCAAGGGCACCCTCGACCTGCTCGACGCGTACGCCGGGCTGCGGGACGCCCACCCCGGGCTCCGGCTCGTCCTCGCGGGCGGCGAGACGCTCTTCGACTACCGCGACTACCGCGCAGCCTTCGACGCCCGTGCCGCCGAGCTCGGTGTGGAGCCCGTCCTCCTCGGCACCGTGCC
Source organism: Sanguibacter sp. Z6_81 (assembly GCF_057180625.1). Lineage (NCBI taxonomy): Bacteria > Bacillati > Actinomycetota > Actinomycetes > Micrococcales > Sanguibacteraceae > Sanguibacter > Sanguibacter sp. Z6_81. The sequence goes on from NZ_JBXUFV010000001.1 coordinate 684,158, forward strand.
CCAGGCGGACATGGCGCCGCTCGTCGCCGCGGCGCGCGTCATGGGGTTCGTGTCGACGAAGGAAGGGTTCGGGCTCGCGGCCATGGAGGCGCTCGCCGCCGGCGTGCCCGTCGTCGCCCGGGACCTGCCCGTGCTGCGCGAGGTGTTCGGCTCGGCCGTGCGGTACGCGGGTGACGTGGCGGGAATCCGCGAGCAGCTGCGGGGCGCCCTCGTCGACCCGGCCGCCATACCGGCTGCGCTCGGCGTCGGGCTGGCGAGGGCCCACAGCTGGGACCGGGCCGCGCGGGAGCACCTGCGGTTCTATGCCGGGCTGCCCGGTGCCGGTGCCGGTGCCGGTGTGGGTGCGGGTGCCGGTGGGGCGGGCCTCGGGACCGAGGCGGCGAGGGGACGCGCTGCCAGTGCCGACACCGCCCGGCCCGGCGTGGTCAGCGTCGGTAGCTGACCGGCACGCGTTCCTTGAGGTGGGACAGGGTCCGCCGGGACCGCGTCACCTCGGCCTCGACGTCGAGCTCGGCGGTGACGAGCCCGCCCTTGCCCCACAGGCGCGCGAGCGTCTGACCGCCCGGCCCGACGATCTTCGACTGCCCGAGGAACCGCAGCCCACCGAGCGTCCCCGTGTGGTTCGCGGAGACCACGACCACCTGGTTCTCCGCAGCACGCGCCTCGTCGTAGAGGTCGAACAGGTGCGACTGGCGGTCGGCGCGCATCCGGTCGGAGCGTTCCGTGACGCTCGCCGGCCACGCCGAGAGGCACGCGAGGAGGTGCGCGCCGTCGAGCGCGAGGGACCGCGCCCCTTCGGGGAACGTCTTGTCGTAGTCGATGAGCATGCCCAGGCGCCCGACGGGGGTGTCGATCGCGTCGAACGTCGTGCCCGGCGCGTAGACGTCCCGCTCGCCGAGCGTGAGGTGCACCTTGTGCTGCACGCCGAGCACCCCGTCGCCCGAGAGGCAGACGGCGGTGTTGGTGGGCAGCCCTGTGGCCGACGCCGCGGCGAGGCCTACGCACACGACCATCGGACCCGCGGCCGCGACGAGGCGGCTCACCTCGGGGCCGTCGAGCGCCACCGGTGGCGGGACCGCGCCGGACGACGGGTCCTCGAGCTCGATGAGGTACCCGCCGATCGTCGCGCCCGGCAGGACGAGGAGGTCGACGCCCTGGCCGCGCGCCTGCTCGAGGATGCCGTCGAGCTTGTCCATCGTCCGGCCCACGTCTCGGCGGAAGTGCCCGGCGACGGCACCGAGGGTGAGCAGGCTCATCCGGTCAGCCTAGGCGAGGGCCGGGGCGCCGAGCGGGACACCGACCGGGGACGCGGGGTGCGCAGCGGCGGGCGAGGCGTCCACCGCTGCTGCCGGTGCCGTCGGCACCACCGGGCCGAGGGTGGCGGTGATGTGCTGCGCGAGGTGCTCGGCGTCGCGCGCGATCGCCGCGAACCGGCCCGAACCCCACGTGTGCAGCCAGGGCAGGCCGATAAACGACAACCCCGGCACGGAGGTGATCCCGCGGCGGTGGGTGGGCCGACCGCTGCCGTCGAACACCCCGACGTCCACCCAGCGGTAGTCGGCCCGGAAGCCGATGGACCACAGGACGGTCGTGATGCCGGCGGCGGCGAGGTCGAGCTCGGCCGGCTCGTCGGCCGGCTCCCACACCGGCGTGTAGCGCGGCTCGGTGGGTGCGTCGATGCCCCGGGCCGCGATCCACCGGTCGATGTCGTCCTTGATGGACTCCGCCACCGAGTCGGCGTGGTCGAGGGACTCGCGGAGCGTCGGCGCGAACCGCAGCACGCTCCCCGTGCCGCCCGTGAGCCGTCCGTAGAGGGACATGCCCTCGCTCGCGAGGCGCCGCAGGTCGAGGTCCCGACCGCCGTCCCGCCCGGTGACGTAGTGGTTGGTGTTCTCCCGCTTGGCGAGGCCGCCGGCGTGCTCCTGGACCGCGACGTCGTACACACCCATGTCGTGCAGCCACGCGACGCAGTCCCGGCCCCGGTAGCGGCGCGCGACGCGCGGCGCGTTGCCGACGGCCAGGTGCACCTCGCGCCCCGCGAGGTGCAGGTCTTCCGCGATCTGCGTCCCGGACTGCCCCGTCCCCACGACGAGCACGGCGCCGGGCGGGAGCTGGTCGGCGTTGCGGTACTCGTACGAGTGGAGCTGCCGGACCGTCTCGGGGATCCGGTGCGACACGGGCGGCACGACGGGCACGTGGTACCCGCCGGTGGCGACGACGACGTGGTCCGCAGTGAAGACGCCCGCGGTGGTCGTGACGGTGAACCCGCCGCCCGCGCGCTCGCAGACCGACGTCACCGCGGTGCTCTCGCGGACGTCCGGGGAGAACGTGTCGAGGTACCCGCGCAGCCACGCGTACACCTCGTCGCGCGTCATGAAACCGTCCGGATCGTTCCCGGCGTAGGGGTAGCCGGGCAGGACGCACTGCCAGTTGGGGGTGACGAGCGTGAAGTTGTCCCAGCGGCCCGAGAGCCACTCGTGGCCCGCGGTGTGCCGGTCGACGAGGACGCACCGGACGCCGGCCTTCTCGAGGTGCCAGGCGACGGACAACCCCGCCTGCCCGGCCCCGACGACGAGGACGGGGACGTGCTCGGCGGTCGCGGTGCTCATATCGCCTCCTGCTGTCACGGTGCTCATGACGCCGGTGCTCATGACGCCTCCCTCGGGAGGGGTGGTTCCATCGACAGGACGCGCACGGGGCGCGGCTCGTCCGGGGCGTAGCGGGTGGCGCTCTCGCGCAGCTCGGCGAGCTGCTGGCGTGCGGACGTGCACTCCATCCCGTAGCGCGCCCGCACCCGAGCACTCGCCTCGGTCAGGGCGGCCGCGGCCTTGTCGAGGAACTCCGGGACCGGGTACGCCTCGCCCGGCGCGAGGTGGTCGTGCAGGACGAGCGACGGCGAGTAGCAGGACTCGACGACGCCGTCCGGCCACGCGATCTCCATGCGCATCTCAGGCATGAGCGAGCTCCGTGGGGTCGAGGGCTGCGACCTGCCGCACCCGGGCATCGGGTGTGATGACGGCGTCGGCGACGACCGCCTCGTAGGCGAGCGGCCGCCGGTCGCGCAGGTGGAACATGCCCTTGCGCATCGCGGAGAACGTCGCGTCGACGTCGATGTCCGCGACGGCCATGCCGCCCTCGACGCCCGTGCTCGCCAGGACGTTGCCGCCCGGGTCGACGACCTTCGCGTTGCCGACGTACCGCAGCGACCCGAACGTGCCCTCCTGGTTGGAGGCGAGCCAGAACACCTGGTTGTCGAGGGCCCGCGCGGCGTCGAAGAGGTTGAACCGGTACGTCCACCGGTCGTCCTGGAGGTTCTCGGCGGTCGCGGTCCGCGCAGCCGGCCAGGCGGACATGCTCACGATGATCTCGGCGCCGTCGAGCGCGAGGCTGCGCGCGGCTTCGGGGAACGCCTTGTCGTAGCAGATCTGCAGCCCGATCCGCCCGACGGGGGTGTCGAACGCCCGGTAGGTGTCGCCCGGGGAGTACGACATGTTCTCCCCGAGCGGCTGGTGCACCTTGCGGTAGGACCCGAGCACCCCGGAGCCGTCGACGGCGGCTGCCGCGTTGTAGCGGGTCTCCCCGTCGTCGTCGAGCTCGCAGAAGCCGATGCAGACGACCATGTCGCCCGCGATCTCGGCGACGCGCGCGAGCTCCGGCCCGTCGAGGCGGATCGCGGGCGGCAGGGAGCGCGTGGTGGTGCGGGCGGTGTCCCCGTGGTCGCCGAGGGAGGACAGGTAGCCGCCGATCGCGGCCTCGGGGAGGGCGAGGAGCCGTACGCCACGGGCGCGAGCGGCGCCGACGAGCTCCGTGATCGTCGCGAAGTTCTCGTCGAGGTCGCGACCGAAGTTCGCGGCGCACGCCGCGACCGTGAGCGTCATGGCGGCCTCCTCAGAGGTTGTACGTCGAGTTGATGATCGCGCCCTTGCGGGCGTAGTGGATGACGGCGTCCTGGACGTCGAGCGGGTGCGCCGGGATGGTGCCCTCGATGAGGTCCTCCTCGCGGATGCCGTGCAGCGACAGCCCGAACCGGCAGACGAACACGGTGCCGCCCTCGGCGATGAACGTCTTGAGCGCGTCGTTGATGTTCTGCTCACCCGGGAACGCGCTGTCGCCCGTGGTCGGGAACCCGCGGGTGTCGACGGCGTTGATGGCACCCGGACCGTAGAAGTAGATGGCCGACTCGAACCCCTTGCGCAGCGCGCGGGTCGCCTGGAGGATCGCCACGAAGCTCACCGACGACTCGTGGGCGATGCCGTGCACGAGCGTGAAGTACGCCTCGCCGTTCTCGGCCTGGTAGTCGGGGAAGATCTTCGTCGACCCGTAGATGTTGCTGCCCTTGGGCAGCGACGGGTGGGGGATCTCGGCGATCGACTTGGCGATGTTCTCGGCGATGGTCTGCTCGACGTCGGGCATGATGCTCCTCGGGGGCTCCTGGGACCTGCGCGCCGCTGCCGTCGGGGGTGACGACCGGCTCGTGCTCACCAGCGTGGCCACCGGCCGTGTCGCAGTGGTTTCCATGGGAAGTCGGTCCGGTAAAAGCACGACGAGGGCATGGAGAAGCCCGTGGGCTGGTGGTTTCCCACCGCGCCGTGGTGGACGATTCCACGGCTCCCACGGGCTCCGGTGACTGCCTGGTACTCGCTGCCGCCCACCTCTCGGTGCGGGCCCGGGTATCCGACGATGTCGACCGGTCGTCCGCGTGTGTCCGGGCCTGGGCCCGGTCAGCACTGGCGACTAGCGGACAGCCACCTCACGTGTCCTAGGGGAAATCATTTCTGGGACCACCTCCTTCCTCATGTGCCCCCGACGCTACGCCCGGCTGTCAGGGCCGGGCAAGGGTTTTTCCCGGTGGCGTAGCGGGGAATACGGAAGCGCGACAGTCAGTGCATCATCGGTGCAGGCTCTCCCACGACCGTCGGGGGCTTGCGGACGAAGGCGCTCGCGGCGATGGCAAGCAGGCTGACGAGCGCCCCGACGAGGAACGCGGCCTGCACGCCGCCCGCGGTCGCCTCGACCTCGCTCGCACCCTCGGCGATGCGGTCGGCCGCGCCGGTCGTGAGCAGGGTGACGAACAGCGCGGTGCCGACGCCACCCATGACCTGCTGGACGGTGCTGAGGATCGCACTGCCGTGGGAGTACAACGCCGGTCGCAGCGACCCGAGCGACGCGCTGAACAGCGGCGTGAACGTCATGGCGAGGCCGATGCTCAGGACGACGTGCACCACGGGGATCATCACCTCGGACGTGTCCGCGCGCAGCGTCGTCGCCATCGTCCACAGCGCACCGCTCACGAGGATGGACCCGCCCACGAGGAGCGCGGTGGGGCCGACGCGGTCGTAGATGCGCCCGACGAGAGGCGAGAGCACACCCATGATGAGCCCGCCCGGCAGCAGCAGCAGACCGGTGGTCAGCGTGCTGAGGCCCAGGACCGACTGCATGTAGATGGGCAGCACGATGAGGCTGCCGAACAAGGTGATGCTGGAGATCGCGATCATGACGATCGGGATGGTGAAGTTCCGGGTGCCGAAGGTCCGCAGGTCCAGCAGCGGGGCCGACGTGCGGGAGAGCTGCAGCTGACGCAGCACGAACAGGACGAGCGCGACGGCGCCCACACCGACGGGCACGAGCGGGGACACGGACGGCGACGCACCGTGCGCCGCGCCCTCGCCGACGGCAGACAGCCCGTAGAGCAGCCCGCCGAACGCGAGTGCGGACAGGACGACGGACAGCACGTCGAGCGGGACCTTGCGCGGCTCCGTGACGTTCTGGATCTTCGAGCCGCCGAGGACGAGCGCCGCGATCGCGATGGGCAGCACGAGGATGAACATGAAACGCCAGCTGAGGACGTCGAGGATGATCCCCGAGATCGTCGGGCCGATCGCCGGTGCGACCGAGATGACGATCGAGATGTTCCCCATCGTGCGCCCGCGGGAGGCCGCCGGGACGAGCGTCATCGCCGTGGTCATGAGGAGCGGGAGCATGATCGCCGTGCCGCTGGCCTGGACGACCCGGGCGACGAGGAGGATCACGAACCCCGGTGCGACGGCCGCGAGGAGCGTCCCGACGCTGAACAGCGACATCGCGAGCAGGAAGATCTGCCGCGTGTGGAAGCGCTGGAGCAGGAACCCTGTGATCGGGATGACCACCGCCATCGTCAGCAGGAAGCCCGTGGTGAGCCACTGCGCCGTCGGGGCGCTGATCGAGAGGTCGGTCATGAGCGTCGGCATCGCGACGCTCATGATCGTCTCGTTGAGGATGACGACGAACGCCGAGACGATGAGGATGCCGATGACGAGGCGGTTGCGCGCCGCGTGGGGGTCGGGTGCGTGCGGATCGCCCGTGGGAGGCGTTGTCCCCGTGGACGAGGAGGCGGTCGAGGGAGCTGTTGGCGCGTTCGGCACAAGGAGTCCAGTGTTCGTGCGGCTGTGGGGGGTCGGCGTGCCCGACCTCGGTCGGTGCTGCGCGTAGACGGTACCCAGGGGAGCGCGGCTCGGGTGAGTTGTATTCCCGGTGAGGACATGGGCAGGTGGAACGACCAGGGCCGGGTCGGTAGGTTCGACCGCATGAAGCACACACCCCACGACTCTGTGATCGCGCTGCTCATCGGCCTGACGGCGGTGACGGGCGCGGCGACGATCCTCACCATCCCGAGCCTGTTCGGGCCGGACGGGGGCCGGGTGTGGGTCACCGTGGTGCTGGGGTGCGCAGCGCTCGCCTTCGCCGGTCTCGCGGTGCACGAGCGGCGCCGCCGCCCGTCGGGGCACAGCTAGTCGGCGCGACGCCGGGGGCCGAACAGCGCGAGACGAGAGGTCGTGGGATGTACAGGATCATGACGGTCTGCACCGGCAACATCTGCCGTTCGCCGATGGCGGAGGTCGTGCTGCGGGAACGGCTCGCGGAGGCTGGTTTGGACGACCGCGTCGTCGTCGACTCGACCGGCATCAGCTCCGAGGAGCGGGGCAACCCGATGGACCGGCGCGCCCGGAAGGTGCTGCAGGCAGCCGGGTACACCGACGCGGCCCTCGACGACCACCGGGCGCGGCAGGCGCGCCCGGAGCACCTCGCGGACCGGGACCTCGTCGTGGCGATGACCGCCGAGCACGCCCGCGCGCTGCGGCGGCTCGCCGACGGCGCTCGTGACGTGCCTGACGACGTGGTGTCCCGGGTGCGGATGTTCCGGTCGTTCGACCCGGCCGCACCCGCCGTGCACGGCGTCGAGGACGAGCACCGGCTCGACGTCGAGGACCCCTGGTACGGGGATCTCACCGACTTCGAGGAGTGCCTCGAGCAGGTGGAGGCCGCCGTCGACGGCATCGTCGCGCACGTCCGCTCGCGCCTGACCTGAGCGCCGTCCCGGTTGCGGGCATCGCTGACCCACGGTCGAATCGTCCCTGGACATCCCACGACGAGAGGGGCTCGACATGGACAACGACCAGGTGGTCTGGGTGATCGCCGCGGTGGTGGTGCTGGCGGTGATCGTCGTCGCGGTGCTCGCAGCGAAGAAGTCCCGGGCGGCTCGCGAGGAGAAGAAGCGCGAGGAGCAGCGCCACGAGGCGCAGGAGATCCGGCGGCGTGCCGAGAAGGAGCAGGTCGAGGTGCAGCGCCGTGAGGCCGAGGCCGCCCGTGTGGACGCGCAGGCCCGCCTCGCGCAGGCCGAGGCAGACGCCCGCGCGGCGGACGCCGCCCAGCTGCAGCAGGAAGCGCGTGAGCACACCGAGCACGCGACCGGCGCCCGCTCCGAGCTCGACGAGCAGCTGCGCCGCGCCGACGAGCTCGACCCGGAGGGCACGCCCGCCGCGGCCGCGGACCCGCGTCCCGCACCGTCCGGCGACCAGTCGGACGTCCGTCCCCAGCACAAGGAATAAGCCGATCACCGACACCAAGGCACCCACGACCACGAGCCGTCCGCACCGCGCCAGCAGGTGGGAGGACCGCTTCACCCACGCGACCGCCAGTGCCCTGCGGCGCCGCGGCTGGCAGCCACGGGTCGAGCCGTACACCGGGTACGGGCTCGCTCCGGGCAGCGAGCCCGGGGCCGACGGCAGCCCCGCGGGCGCCGGATGGGTGCGCGTCCTCGCGCGCGTCATGCTCTCCCCGCAGAGCCCTCCGGGCACCACGACGGAGCGGGACGACGCCACGGCGCGGCCGGAGGACTCCGCTCCGGAGCCGGCGGCCGTCAAGCGCGAGACCACCACGACGACGAGCCCCGACGCCCTGCGGGCGGTGCGCGGGTGGCGCAGCTTCTTCACCGCGCAGCTGCCGCTCGCCGAGGTCGAGATCCGCGTCGGGGAGCGCGTCCACCGGGTCCGGGCGGACCGCGGTGGGTACGTCGACGTCGTCGTGCCGTCCTCCCTCGGGGAGGGGTGGCACGAGGTGAGCGTCCGCCCCCGCGGCGGCCCTGCCGTCGACGCGCCCGTGCGCGTGCTCAGCGACGAGCCGCACCTCGGCATCGTCAGCGACATCGACGACACCGTCATGGTGACCGCCCTGCCGCGACCGCTCATCGCGGCGTGGAACAGCCTCGTGCTGCACGAGGACGCGCGGCGTCCCGTGGCGGGCATGGCACAGCTGTACGCGAAGATCGAGGCCGCCTACCCGGACATGCCCGTGCTCTACCTGTCCACGGGCGCGTGGAACGTCGCGCCCGCGCTGCGCCGCTTCCTCGCGCACCACAGGTACCCCGCGGGTCCGCTGCTCCTCACCGACTGGGGGCCCACCAATACCGGCTGGTTCCGCAGCGGGCAGGAGCACAAGAACCGCACCCTGGAGCGGCTCGCGGAGGAGTTCCCGCACGTGCAGTGGCTCCTCGTCGGCGACGACGGGCAGCACGACCCGGTCATCTACGGAGAGTTCGCCGAGAAGCACCCGGAGCAGGTGCGCGCCGTGGCGATCCGCCAGCTGTCCGCCGCGCAGCAGGTGTTCGCGCACGGTGCGACGACACCCCTGCCGGCATCCCGTGAACAGACCGAGTCGGGTGGTGCGGGCCCGGTGCCGTTCGTCGCCGCGCCCAACGGGACAGGCCTGACGCGCGAGCTGCGCGACATCGGTGTGCTGCCGCCCGCGGACGGGGCCTGAGGACAGGTGCTCTAGGATCGGCGCCGTGACGAGACGGGGGACCTGATGCTCAAGCCTCCGACCGTCTATGACGTCGCGGACCTCGCCGGCGTGTCCATCGCCACCGTCTCGCGGGTGCTGCGGCGACCGCACGAGGTCGCGCAGGCGACGCGGGACCGCGTGCAGGCCGCCGTGCTCGACCTGGGGTACGTCCCGAGCGGGAGCGCGCGCGGTCTCGCGGCGCGGCGGTCCGGTGCGATCGGGCTGTGCTTCCCCGACTTCGACGGCATCCACGGGACCGACAGCCCGGACGGTGGAGCCGGCGCGATCGCGCCGGTGGACGGCCCGATCCACGTGCAGCTGGACCCGCCGGACGAGGTCGCTCCGAGCGGGGACCTGTACATCAGCGAGGTCATGCTCGGCACAGAGATCGAGGCGTGGCGGCACGGGATGGCGGTGACCATCGCGGTGGCGCGCGGCGCAGGTGGCACTGCGATCTTCGACAACCTGGCCGGACGCGTCGACGGGATGGTGACGTTGTCGCGGACCGTGCCCGACGACCTGCTCGCCCACATCGCCCGCCGCATCCCCGTCGTCGTCATCGCGGGACCTCGTGCGGGGGACGAGTACGACCACATCAGTGCGGACAACCTCGGCGGGATGCGCGCGCTGACGGAGCACGTCATCGACGCGCACGGGGTCCGTGACCTGGCGTTCGTCGGTGGCCCGGCGGACTCCCCGGACGACCACGACCGGTTCGAGGGCTTCTGCGCAGCCGTGCGCGCCGCCGGTCTCGACGCACCGAGGGAGCCGGTGCTGCGGGGCGACTTCACGCGGGGGGAGGGGCGAGGGCTGGGCCGCCGGCTCGTCGAGTCGGGAGCCGTCCCGCGTGCCGTCGTCTGCTCGAACGACCAGACGGCCCTCGGTGTGCTGGACGCCCTGCTGGACGCCGGCCTGCGCGTGCCCGAGGACGTGATCCTCACCGGGTTCGACGGGATCGACGCGTCCGAGATGTCGCGCCCCCGCATCACGACCGTCCGCCAGCCGATGCGCGAGCTGGGGCGGGCGGCCGTCGACACGCTGCTGCGCCGCCTGGGCGATCCGGGTATGACGCCGCAGACGAGGACGCTGCCGGTGACGGTCCTGCTGCGCGAGAGCTGTGGCTGCCTGACCTGACCCGCGGTGCCGCGCAAGGACACAGGGCTCGGCCACGACGCAGATAGTTGCATCCGGTGGATGTATGCGCATACATTGCTGGGACAGCCTGCCTCGCCGCCGCGCTACGCACCGATGCGCACCGCTCCGGTCGACGTGACAAAGAAGACACGAAGGAGAAGTCCGCCATGACCGATGCACCCCGTCGGACGCGCAAGCGCCTGACCTCCGCGCTGGGTCTGGGGCTCGTCGCAGCCCTCGCCCTCAGCGCCTGCGCTGCGCCCGAGGACACGTCCGAGACGACCGGATCGAGCAGCACCCTCCTGCTCGCCGCCGACAACGGATCGCCCACGTTCGTGCGGAACTTCAACCCGTTCCCCATCGACAAGCGCACGACGGCGATGATCATCCACGAGCCGCTCATGGTCGTGAACCCGCTCGACGGGACCTCGGTCGACTTCCTCCAGACCGGGTACACCCAGCCCGACGCCAAGACGATCGTCGCGGACATCCGCGAGGGCGTGACCTGGAGCGACGGCGAGGACTTCACGGTGGACGACGTCGTCTTCACCTACGCCCTGCTCCAGGAGTTCCCCGCACTCGACACGACCGGCATCTGGTCCCGCGTGGAGTCCGTGAGCGCCGAGGGCCAGCAGGTCACCTTCACGCTCAAGGCCGAGGACTCCTCCGCAGCGCTCGTCGTGCTGGGCGTCCCGATCGTGCCCGAGCACCTCTGGGCCGAGGTCGAGGACCCCGTCACGTTCACGAACGAGGACCCGGTGGGAACCGGTCCCTATCTCCTCGACGAGTTCAACGCGAACCAGTACACGCTCGTCAAGAACGAGGACTACTGGCAGGCCGACAAGGTCGCCGCCGAGAAGCTCGTCCTCCCGGCGTCCAACACCCAGCTCGACATCGTCAACAACGGCTACGACTGGGCCTACTCGTTCATGTCCGACGTCGAGAACACCTGGGACGCCGCGGAGGAGGGCAACCAGCACTGGTTCCCCGCCGGCGGCACCATCGGCATCGCACCGAACCTCACGAAAGCCCCCTACGACGACCCGAGCTTCCGCAAGGGGCTCTCGCTCGCCCTCGATCGCGAGGTGATCGCCGACAACGCCTCCGAAGGAACCATCGGAGCCGCAGGCCAGCAGGGACTGCTGCTCCCCACGCAGGAGGCGTGGCTCACCGACGCCATCCCCGACGAGGGCATGGTCACGCAGGACACCACAGCAGCCGAGGAGGCCTTCGCGGAGGCCGGCTACACCCTCACCGACGGCAAGCTCGTCGACGCCAGCGGCACCCAGGCCACGATGACCATCACGACGCCGAACGGCTGGACCGACTGGCTGCGCGCCGTCCAGGAGATCCAGAAGCAGTACGCGGCCATCGGCATCGACGTGAAGATCAACCAGCCGCAGCCGGCCGCCTACTTCCAGGCCGTGCAGAACGGTGACTTCGACGTCGCCATGGTGTCCTTCAGCGGCAACGGATCGGTCTACCAGGGGTACTACAACCTCCTGAGCTCCGACTTCTACCAGCCGGTCGGCACGTCCACGCCGTCGAACTACCAGCGGTACTCCAACCCCGAGGTCGACGCACTCCTCACGGAGTTCCGCATGACCGTCGACGAGAACCGCCAGAAGGAGATCGCCGGCGAGCTCCAGGAGGTCATGTACAACGACGTGCCGATCATCTCCGTCTACTACGGCGGGCTCTGGGGCCTGTTCTCGGACAAGAGCTTCACCGGCTGGCCCAGCGCCGACAACCCCTACATGACGCCGACGCCGTACACCTCGGCTGCGCTCGTCGTACTGACCACCATCACCCAGGTGGACGGCTGAGACGTCCTGACCCAGGACTCGTCGTGGATGGGCGAGTGGTGCGCACAACTCCCCTCGCCCATCCCTGCCGTATCTCCCACCTCCACCTGAAGGCGAGCCTCCCGTGTGGTATCTCCTGCGCAAGCTCGGCTTGCTGCTCCTGACGGCATGGGCCGCCATCACGCTGAACTTCCTCCTGCCGCGGCTCATGCCCGGCACGCCCGCTGACGCAGCGCTCGCCAAGCTCGCGCAGAACGGACCCGTCGACCCCGCCACCCGTGCCGCCATCGAGGCGCAGCTCGGAGTCCCCACCGGCAGCGCGTGGTCCCAGTACGTGGAGTACCTCGGGAACGTCCTCAGGCTCGACTTCGGCGTCTCCTACACGTTCTTCCCGCAGAGCGTCTCCACGCTCGTCATGAACGCGCTGCCCTGGACCCTCGTCATGGTGGGTCTCGTGACCGTCGTCGCCTTCGTGCTCGGGACGCTCCTCGGAGTCCTCGCGGCCTGGAAGCGCGGCACGTGGCTCGACACGCTCCCCACCCTCGGCGGGACCTTCACCTCGGCGTTCCCGTACTTCTGGACGGCCCTGCTGCTCCTGTTCTTCCTCGGGTACGAGCTGCGGTGGTTCCCCACCTCGGGCGCGTACGGACGCCAGTCCACCCCCAACCTCTCCCTCGCCTTCATCTCCGACGCCATCGGGCACGCGTGGCTGCCCGCGCTGACGATCCTCATCACCTCCCTGGGTGGCTGGATCCTCGGCATGCGCAACAACATGATCAACACCCTGGGTGAGGACTACGTGACCTTCGCGGAGGCGAACGGACTGCGCAGCAGAACCGTCGCGGTGAAGTACGCGGCCCGCAACGCGATCCTGCCCAACCTCACCGGTTTCGGCCTCGCGCTCGGCGGCGTCGTCGGCGGCTCCCTGCTCGTCGAGCGGGTGTTCAACTACCCCGGCGTCGGCTACCTGCTCTACAACGCGGTGACCAACCAGGACTTCCCGCTCATGCAGGCCCTGTTCCTCATGATCACCGTCAGCGTGCTCCTGGCGAACTTCCTCGTCGACATCTTGTACGGACTCTTGGACCCGAGGACCCGCCGATGACCGTCCCAGCGAACCTCCCCCAGCCCACGGGCGCGACGCCTCCCCACCTCACCCCGGCAGGGTCCGACGGCTCGACCGTCGTCCCGGCGGCGCACGGACCGGCCAGCCCGCTGCGGGTGCTCACCCGTGGTGCGGCGACCATCTGGAGCAACAAGAAGGCACGCCTCGGCGTCGTCCTGCTCGCCGTGTTCGTCCTCACTGCGGTCTTCGCGCCGCTCCTCGCGCCCTACGGCGCGACCGAGAACGGCTTCGGCCGCAACCAGGGGCCCTCCGGGTCGCACTGGTTCGGGACGACGGCCGCCGGCGAGGACGTGTTCTCCCAGGTGATCTTCGGTGCACGGATCTCCGTGCTCGTCGGGTTCGTCGCCGGGTTCCTCTCGACGCTCGTCGCCGTCGTCGTGGGCCTGTCGTGGGGGTACGTCCGCGGTCCGCTCGCCGACGTCATCAACTTCGTCGTCAACCTCGTGCTCGTCATCCCGGCGCTGCCGCTCATGATCGTCATCGCCGCCTACCTGCAGAACGGTGGGACGGCGATGATCATCTTCGTCGTCGTCATCACGGGGTGGGCGTACGGGGCGCGCGTGCTGCGCTCGCAGACGCAGTCCATCCGGGGACGGGACTTCATCACGGCCGCCCAGTTCTCCGGGGACGGCGCGGCCCGCATCGTCTTCCGCGAGATCCTGCCGAACATGACCTCCCTCATCACCGGGAGCTTCTTCGGTGCCGCGACCGCGGCGATCCTCGCCGAGTCCGGCCTGTCCTTCCTCGGGATCGGCGACACGACGACGGTGAGCTGGGGCTCCATGCTCTTCTGGGCCTCGAACTCCAACGCGCTGCTCACCGGGCAGTGGGTGCTGCTCCTCGCTCCCGGTCTGTGCATCGCGCTGCTCGCCACGTCGCTCACCCTCATCAACTTCGGGGTGGACGGACTGTCCAACCCCCGCCTACGCGAAGGATCAGGACGATGAGCCTCCTCGAGGTCCGCGACCTGTCGGTCGTCTACGAACCGCGCGGCGCCGAGCCGACCTTCGCGGTGAAGAACGCGTCCTTCTCCCTCGAGCGCGGCGAGTTCGTCGGGCTCGTGGGGGAGTCGGGCTCCGGGAAGTCGACCCTCGGCTTCGCGGTGACCCGCCTCGCGAAGGCACCCGCCCGGATCTCGCAGGGGGCCATCCTCTTCGACGGCCGCGACATCGCGACCATGGAGGAGGAGGAGCTGCGCAGGCAGCGCCAGGGCGGCTTCGCGATGGTGCTGCAGTCGGGCATGAACGCGCTCAACCCCGTCCGCTCCGTCCGCAAGCACTTCGGCGACATCTTCGCTGCGCACGGCCACGTCCCGCCGGCCCGGCGGCTGGCCCGGGCGCACGAGCTCGTCGAGAAGGTCGAGCTGCCCCGCACCGTCCTCGACAGGTTCCCGGGCGAGCTCTCCGGGGGCATGCGCCAACGCGTCTCCATCGCGCTCGCGCTGTCGCTCGAGCCCCAGCTCATGGTCTTCGACGAGCCCACGACCGCGCTCGACGTCCTCGTCCAGCACGCCGTCATGGGCACGATCCGCGACCTGCAGAAGTCGGAGAACTTCACCGCGCTCCTCATCAGCCACGACCTCGGCACCGTCCTCGAGTCGACGTCCCGGGTCATGGTCATGAGCGAGGGCGTCATCGTCGAGGACGCGACGTCGCGGCAGATCCTGCGGTCCCCGCAGCACGAGTACACCCAGATGCTGCTCAGCCACTACGCCGACCCGCGCGCCGAGGTCGTCGAGGTGCCCGGTCTCGTCGTCCGTGGGTCGACGATCCAGACGACCGGCACCGAGCACGGCGGCACCGAGCACGGCGGCACCGAGGACAGTGGCACCGAGGACGGCGCAGGCGTCACGGCGCCGGCGTCGCCCGCCTCCTCGTCGCCCGCCTCCTCGCCGCTCGCCGCCCCGGCGCGCCGCCGGGCGGGACGCCCCGAGGCGACCGCGATCGTCGTCGACGACGTCTCGAAGGTCTACCCGCCGCCGCGCCGCGGCCAGGCGGCCGTCACCGCCGTCGACCACGCCTCCTTCACGCTCGAGCCCGGCCAGTCCATGGCGCTCGTGGGTGCGAGCGGCTCGGGGAAGTCGACCCTCGCCAAGCTCATCACCGGCGTCGAGCGTCCGACGACGGGCACGATCCGCTTCGGCGAGACGCGCGTCGACACGCTCCGCCGCCGGGGGCTGCGTGACCTGCGGCGCGAGGTGCAGATGGTCTTCCAGGACCCCTACTCCGCGCTCAACCCGCTGCACACCGTCGAGTACGCGCTCATGCGGCCCGTCGTGAACTACACGGGTCTGCGCGGCGCAGCGGCACGCACCCGGGTCCTCGAGCTGCTCGAGACCGTGGGGCTGACCCCCGTCGAGCAGTTCGCGGCGAAGCTCCCGCACCAGCTCTCCGGCGGGCAGCGGCAGCGTGTGGTCATCGCCCGCGCGCTCGCCTGCGACCCGCAGGTGATCATCGCCGACGAGCCCGTCTCGATGCTCGACGTGTCGCTGCGCGCCGGCGTGCTCGCGCTGCTCGACGACCTGCGCGTGACGTTCGGCGTCTCGATGCTCTACATCACCCACGACCTGCTCTCCGCGCGCCTCGTGACCGACCAGATCATGGTGCTCAACGCCGGCCGCGTCGTGGAGTCCGGACCGACGGCCCAGGTGCTCCGGTTCCCCGAGGACCCGTACACGGTGCAGCTTCTCGACGCCGTCCCGCAGCCCCAGCGGGCCGGATCCGGACGCTGACCCGTCCGACGCCCGACCTTCCCGACCCCTTCCGGACCGCGGCCGCCGTGTGCGCCGCGCACGTCCCTCCTGACCGCACCGACCCCCAGACCTAGCGAGGCACCCATGCTCCACTTCCCTGAAGGATTCCGTTGGGGATCCGCCACCGCCGCCCACCAGATCGAGGGCAACAACGTCCTCTCCGACTGGTGGCGCCGCGAGCACAAGGACGGCACGACGATCGCCGAGCCCAGCCTCGACGCGTGCGACAGCTACCACCGCTTCCGTGAGGACATGCAGATCCTCGTCGACGCCGGCCTGAGCATGTACCGGTTCTCGATCGAGTGGGCCCGCATCGAGCCCGTCAAGGGCTTCATCTCCCAGGCCGAGCTCGCCCACTACCGCCGCATGGTCGACACGGCCCGTGAGCTCGGCCTGGAGCCGATGATCACGCTGCACCACTTCACCATCCCGCAGTGGTTCGAGGCCGAGGGCGGCTGGCGCGCGCCGGACGCCGTCGAGCGCTTCGCCTTCTACACCCGCAGCGTCCTGCCCGTCCTCGAGGGCGTGGAGTGGGTCTGCACCATCAACGAGCCGAACATGGTCGCGATGATGGCCGGCGGCGACGGCCAGGGGACGACCCTCCAGGCGTTCGGCCAGCCCGGGCCGGACGTCAACGTCGCGCAGACGTTGCTCGAGGCGCACCGCGCGAGCCGCGCCGTGCTGGCCGAGGCCGGGGACTTCCGCACCGGGTGGACCGTCGCCACCCAGGACTTCCAGCCGGAGCCCGGCTGCGAGGAGATCGCCCGCGAGTACGGCTACCACCGCGACGCCTGGTACCTCGAGGTCGCCCAGGGCGACGACTGGGTCGGGGTGCAGGCGTACACGCGCACGAAGATCGGCCGCGAAGGACCGCTGCCGATCGCCGACGGCGCGGAGCGCACGCTCACCGGGTGGGAGTTCTACCCGCGGGCCCTCGAGGACGGCATCCGCCTCGCCCACGAGATGGCTCCCGGCGTGCCCGTGTTCGTCACCGAGAACGGCATCGCGACCGACGACGACACCCGGCGCGTGGCCTACATGCAGGGCGCTCTCGAAGGCATGCACCGCGCCATCACCGACGGCATCCAGGTCGAGGGCTTCCTGTACTGGAGCCTCCTCGACAACTACGAGTGGGGGTCCTACGCGCCCACGTTCGGCCTCGTGGGCGTCGACCGGGCGACCTTCGAGCGGACCGTCCGGCCGAGCGCCGCGTGGCTGGGCGACGTCGCACGCGCCAACGCGCTCAACGTCTGACCTCGCTCGCCCCGCTCTCCCGCAGCAGCACTCCGCGCCCGACCCCGAGGGACCTCTTCGTGACCACGCACTCCGCCCACCCGTCCGCCACCGACCCCGCCCGGGCGGGGGCCGCGTCATTGCCCGCCGCGTCACTGCCCGCCGCGCGGAGCACCGCCCAGCGGACGGCCCCCGCGGGGGTGCTCGCGGCCGGCGCGACCCGCATCGAGCTGACGAGCGCCGGTGACGTGCGTGCCATCACGCACGGTGAGTCGATGCTCGTCAACCAGTACGTGCCGAGCGAGCACGACGCCATGGTGGGCGGGGTGTTCCTGCGACGCCACGGAGCGGGCCCCGGCGGCGCGCGCACCGTGGCGGGCGTGCCGCTCGTCGGCGGCCGCGCGAGCGGCACCTTCACCGCGGACGCGGCCGGTGCGCAGTGGTCCGGCGAGGCGCTCGGCGCGCGCTACCGCGTCACGCTCACCCTCGACCCGAGCGGCGAGCTGTGGGTGTGGCGGGTGGACCTCGAGGCGGCTGACGCCCCGGACGCGGGGACGGTGTACGACGTCGTCGTCGCGCAGGACCTCGCCCTCGCACCCGTCGCGACAGCCGTGAACAACGAGCCGTACGTGAGCCAGTACCTCGTCCACCACGTCGTCGACGACGCCCGGGCCGGGTCCGTCGTCGCGAGCCGGCAGACCATGGCGACCGCGCCCGTCCTGCCCCTGGCGGTCACCGCCCTCGTCGAGGGCGCGCGCGCCCACCTCACGGACGGGTTCTCGTTCTACGGGCTCGACAGCAAGCTCGACGGCCGTGCCCACAGCCTCGACGTCCCGGACTGGGACTCCCTCGTGTACCAGTACGAGTTCGCCCTCCCGGCGCTCGTCGGCCCCGAGCTCGACCTCACCGCGCCCCGGACCGTGCACGCCGTCACCGCGGTCGTCGCGGACTACCGCGGAGAGCTCGGGGACGCCCTCGACGCGGTCCCCGGACTGCTGGACCGCGCCGTCACGCTCGCCGCCGAGCCCGCGGCACGGCGCGACGACGCACCCGCGCCCGGCCGCTCGCTCCTCGTCTCCGCGCCCCTGCTCGCCGGACGCGAGCTCTCCGACGAGGAGCTCGTCGCCCTGGGCACCGCCGGCGCGCACGCCGAGAGCTCGCCCGGGCTCCTCCAGCCGGAACGTGACGACGCCGGACGGCTGCTGTCGTTCTTCACGTCCGAGGCCACCCACGTGGTGAGCCGCGCCAAGGAGCTCGCGGTCGAACGCCCGCACGGGCACGTCCTCAAGGCCGGGTCCGACGTGCGGCCGAACGACAACATCCTCTCTGCGACGGCCTACGCGTACGGGGTGTTCGCCTCGCACCTCGTCGTCGGCAACACGACCGCCAACCGCCTGCTGTCCGTCCAGCGCAACCACCTCAACCTGCTGCGCTCCTCGGGGGTGCGGGCGCTCGTCCGCACCGGTGCCGGCTGGCAGCTGCTCGGCGTGCCGTCCGCCCTCGTCCTCGACCTGGGCGGGGTCCGCTGGGTCTACGCGACGGACACCGGCCGCATCGAGGTCCGCACGACGGCGAGCCACGACGGCCGCGCCATCGAGGTCCGGGTGGACTCGGAGCAGCCGCTCGACGTCCTCCTCACGGCCGACGTCGAGCCTGGTGAGCAGACGTGGACCGCCAGCCCCGCCCTCGACGGCCGCGCCCTCCTCTACACGCCGGATCCGGGCACCGACGTCGCCGAGCACTGCCCGGACCTCGCGTACGTGCTCGCCACCCCGGCCGGTCGTCTCGCCGACGACGCTCCGCTCTTCGCTGACGGACAGTCCCGCGGCACCACCCTGACCACCGCGGCGTTCGAGCGCACGACGTCCGCATCGCTCGTGCTCACCGGCGACCTCGATGGCGCGGCACCCGCCCTCGCCGCAGCCGAGTCGGTGCTCGGGACCCCGCTCGACGTCGAGGCCGAGCTCACGGGCCACCGCAGCTACATCGCGGACTACACGCGCAACCTGCGGGTGGAGGGTGACGGCCGGCTCGCCGAGGTCAACCTGCTCCTGCCGTGGTTCACGCAGAACGCGCTCGTGCACTTCCTCGTCCCGCACGGCCTCGAGCAGTACTCCGGCGCTGCCTGGGGCACCCGCGACGTGTGCCAGGGACCGCTCGAGCTCAACCTCGCGTTCGGCCACTTCGACGTGGCCCGGGAGATCGTCCGCCGTGTCTTCGCCCACCAGCTGGCCGACGGCACGCTCCCGCAGTGGTTCATGTTCGACGCCTACGGCGAGCGCTACTCCGACGAGGCGCACGGCGACGTCGTCGTCTGGCCGCTCATGGCGCTCGGGGAGTACCTCACCGCGACCGGTGACACCGCCATCCTCGACGTCGAGGTGCCGTTCTGGGACGGCGACGCGCGCCGCCCGGGCACGGTCGCGGTGCCCATCGCGGAGCACGTGCGCGCCTCGCTCGACCACATCCGCAGCCACCGTGCCCCCGGCACCGACCTGCTGTCCTACGGCGAGGGCGACTGGGACGACACGCTCCAGCCCGCCCAGGCCTCGATGAAGCACGAGATGGCGTCCGCCTGGACCGTCGCGCTGCTCTACCAGGCGGCCAGCACCCTCGACGCGCAGCTGCGCGGCAGCGCGCACGACGCGCTCGCTGCGGAGCTCGCCGCGGAGGCCGCGACGATCGCGGCGCAGTTCACCGACCGTCTCGTCATCGACGACGTGCTCGCCGGGTACGTCGTGTTCGCGCCCGAGGGCCCGTGGCCCGTGCTCCACCCGAGCGACGACCGGACCGGGCTGTCCTACCGGCTCATCCCCATGACGAGGTCCATCATCGCCGGGCTCTTCACGCCCGAGCAGGTGCTGCGCCACGAGAGCCTCGTCGAGGAGCACCTGCACTTCCCCGACGGTGTGCGCCTCATGGACCGGCCCGCCCCGTTCCACGACGGGCAGACGCTGTTCTTCCGCCGCGCCGAGCAGGCGGCGAACTTCGGTCGCGAGGTCGGGCTCATGTACACCCACGCCCACATCCGCTACACCCAGGCCCTGGCGGCCCTCGGCCGGGAACGGCTCGTCACCGAGCTGCTGCGCATCAGCCCCGTCGGCCAGTTCGAGCGACTGGACAACAGCCTCCCGCGCCAGCGCAACTGCTACTACTCCTCGTCCGACGCAGCGTTCACCGACCGCTACGACGCCGCGGCGAACTTCGACCGGCTGCGCGCTGGCACCGTCGGGGTCAAGGGCGGGTGGCGCGTGTACTCCAGCGGCCCGGGCATCTACCTGCGGCAGCTCGTGCAGGGGGCGCTCGGGATCGTCGAGCAGGCCGGGGCGGTGGGCTTCGACCCCGTCCTCGCGCTCGAGGACGACGGGCTGACGATCAGCCTCGACGTCGCGGGGGAACGCCGCACGGTCCGCTTCCATGTGGAGCCCGGGCACGGCGGCGTGCGGGTGCTGGGCGACGGCGCGCCCCTCACCGGTGTCGAGACGGCGGCGCGCTACCGTCTGGGGGGCCTGTCCGTCCCGGCGGCCGAGCTCGCCGGGATCGCGGTCCTCGACGTGCACGTCGGCGTCGATCGCAGCACGATCGGAGCCTGACCCCGACCCCCCCTTGGAGACGCACCCGTGAGCACGCCGTCCGACACCCCCGTCCCGTCCCTCGCTGCCGGTGAGCAGGAGCTCGCCCAGGCCTCGACGGGCCTCGTCGACACCGACACGTTCGTCGAGCCGGAGCTCGCGGCCCTGTGCCGGGAGTCCGCTGCGGACGGGGCTGTGCTCCTCACCAACGACGGCTCCCTCCCGCTGCGGGAGGGAGCCGCCGTGGCGCTGTTCGGGCGGGTCCAGATCGACTACTTCGCGGTCGGATACGGCTCCGGCGGGGACGTCAACGCCCCGTACTCCTGGAACCTCCTCGACGCGCTGCGCGACGGCGGCCGGGTGGCCGTCGACGCGGAGCTCGCCGAGACGTACACCCGCTGGTGCGCGGACAACCGTCCGGACGAGGGCGACTGGGGCAACTGGCCGCGCTACTTCGAGGAGATGCCCCTCGACCGCGGGACCGTCCGCGACGCGGCCGGACGGGCGGACGTCGCCGTCGTCGTCATCGGCCGTGCCGCCGGTGAGGCGCGCGAGAACGAGCTGACCAAGGGCAGCTACTACCTCACGGATGCCGAGACCGAGCTGCTCGACGCCGTGACGGCCGAGTTCACCAGCACCGTCGTCGTCCTCGACTGCGGCAACGTCATCGACCTCGCGTGGGTCGAGGAGTACGGCGAGAAGATCTCCGCCGTGCTCTACGCGTGGCAGGGCGGCATGGAGGGCGCGCGGGCGATCGCGGACGTGCTCACCGGCATCCAGGTGCCCGGGGGACGACTCACCGACACCATCGCGCGGCACTACGCCGACTACCCGAGCGCCCCCAACTTCGGTGGGCTCGACCACAACGTGTACGCCGAGGACATCTACGTCGGCTACCGCTACTTCGAGACCTTCGCGCAGGACGCCGTCCTCTTCCCGTTCGGGTTCGGGCTGGGCTACACGCGGCTCGACATGGCGACGACGGCTGAGGTCAGCGCCGAGGCGATCACCGTCGCCGCGCGCGTGAGCAACACGGGCACCGAGCACCCCGGCGCCGAGGTCGTCCAGGTGTACGTCCAGGCGCCCGACGGCGCGCTGGGCAAGCCCGCACGCTCGCTCGGAGGCTTCGCGAAGACCCGTCTGCTCGCCCCGGGCGAGACGGACATCGTGCACGTCACCGTGCCCGTCTCGTCCCTGGCGTCGTACGACGACTCGGGGGTCACCGGGCACCGCTCCGCCTACGTCCTCGAAGCCGGGACCTACACCGTGCTCGTCGGTACCGATGTGCGCACGGCGGCCGAGGTCGCGACCTTCACGCTCGACGAGCTGCGCGTCGTCGAGCAGCTCACCGAGCAGTGCGCACCGGCGGTCGAGAACCCGTTCCAGCGGATGGTCGTCGCACGCGACGAGGCGGGCAACGCCGTCGTCGGGTGGCAGGACGTCCCCACGCGCCAGGCCTCGCGCCGGGAGCGCATCGAGGCGCGCGAGGTCCCTGCGGTCGAGCAGACGGGCGACCGCGGCATCACCCTCGCCGACGTCGCGGAGGGCACGGCGACGCTCGACGCGTTCGTCGCGCAGCTGACCGACGAGGAGCTGGAGGCCCTCACCCGCGGCGACCGCATCATGGACAGCCCGCTCGGAGCCAAGGGCAACGCGGGCGTCCTCGGTGGCATCACCGAGTCACTGCGCGCCAAGGGCGTGCCGCCCGTCACGACGACGGACGGCCCGTCCGGCATCCGGCTCGCCGCCTACGCGTCGCTCCTGCCGTGCGGCGCCGCGCTCGCGGCGACGTGGAACACCCCGCTCGTGCGGCGCCTCGCCGCCCACCACGGCGCCGAGATGGTCCGCAAGGGCACGCAGGTGCTGCTCAGCCCCGGCATGAACATCCACCGCGACCCGCTGTGCGGGCGGAACTTCGAGTACTTCTCCGAGGACCCGCTCGTCACCGGCCTCATGGCCGCCGCCGTCGTGGGTGGGGTCCAGGAGGCGGGCGTCGGGGCGTGCCCCAAGCACTTCGCGGCCAACAACCAGGAGACCAACCGCAACCTCAACGACTCGCGCGTCTCGGAGCGGGCGCTGCGAGAGATCTACCTGCGCGGGTTCCAGATCTGCGTCACCGAGTCGGCGCCGCTGACGATCATGACGTCGTACAACAAGATCAACGGCGTGTGGTCGCACTACAACGACGAGCTGTGCACCGCGATCCTGCGCGACGAGTGGGGCTTCGCTGGCACCGTCATCACCGACTGGTGGATGCAGCGGTCCGTCGACCCCGACTTCCCGGCCCTGTCCGACGACGCGTACCGCGTCCGCGCGCAGGTCGACGTGTTCATGCCCGGCGGCTGGGTGGATCACGAGACGGGCGAGTTCGACGCCGAGGCCGCGGCGTCTCTCCTCGACTCGCTCGCCCGGCCCGACGGGATCACCCTCGGGGAGATCCAGCGCACGGCACGGAACGTGCTGCGGCTGACCATGGCCCTGCCGGTGCTGCGCGAGAAGATCACCGAGCTGTCCGCAGGGGCAGCGCAGGGCTGACCGTCATGAGCCACACCCTCCTCCGCTCGCTCGAAGAATCGCTCCTCACGACGGACGTGCAGCACGATTCCGCTCGCCTGCGCGAGCTCCTCCATGAAGAGTTCGTCGAGGTGGATCGGTACGGCGGTCGTTGGACGCGCGCCGAGATCATCGAGCTGTTGGCGGGAGTGGAAGAGCGGGCGGCGCCGGTCACCGACGAGTGGGAGTACAGCGAGCTGAGCCCGACCCTGACGTTGGTGACGTATCGCATCTGCGGCCCGGGCGCGACGAGCCGCCATGCATCCGTCTGGGACACCGCGGGCGACGGTCCCCGCGTGAGGTTTCATCAGGGCACACTCATCGCCGCCCGATGACAATCGTCACTGGTCTATCAGGGACCTAGCTGGTCAGACGGCAGCAGTGCGGCGTGTCCAAGCCGCGTGCCGTCGTGGCCGAGGATCGCCAGTTCCTGAGGCCGGCGTCCGGGCCAGACGATGGCGACTCGCCCGTGCCACGGAACCACGACCTGCCGATCGCTGACAGCGACCCGGGCGACGTCTGCGTTGACCCGGATCGTGCCGTAGTTGATCCACCGCCCGTGGGGCCGCCAGACGTTCCCCGCGCGGCCATCCCGAACCCCACCGGAACCTTCGATCACCAGGACCCGAGGATCCACACCGGGCGCCGCGCGGAGTCCCTCAGGGAGCTCAGCAGGTCGGTGGTCGAGTGCGTCATCCGCTGCGCGACCGCCACCACCGCCGAGCATGAACCACTCTCCCCCGTGGCGAGCGAGGACGTGGCTCTCTTCGACGGTGCACCCCACGCTTCTGCGTACGAACATCGTGACCGCGATGTCGTCGGCGACGTCGACCGCGACCGCGGCATGCCGGCGACGCCGGCTCAGGCGAGCGACCGGCGTGACCTCACAGGACTCGATGAGTATGAGGCTCTCGGCCAGGGCGTCGTAGACCACGCTGTGAACCTATACGGCGGCACACGCGCTCACGGGCCTGACCCACAACCGCTAGTCCCTGGCCCCGGTCACATGGGGCGTTCTTGCCGGGCGGGCACCGTAAAGAACTCGGTCGGGGTCGCCGATAGGGGGTGTGACTCCGCGCGCCCTACCGTGAGTGCGTTGGATGCCGGACTACGAGAGGTTCCGCGATGACCGACCCGACTCAGCACGACGCTGCCCTGCCGGGAGCGGAGAGGGCTCCGACGGCGGCTGCCGACAAGGCGTCGGCCCAGCTGGTGAAGATGATCGGCAGCGTCATCGATTCCGGTGTCGGTCCTTTCGCCGGCTCGATCGCCTGGGCGGAAGACAGGCTGTCGAGGGTGCAGGGCGGCCGCTACGTACCGAACCACGAGCGGACTCGCCCGGTACTCGCTGAGGATCGGGACGACGTCGAGAAGGCGATCAAGCGGCTGATCATCGAATCGGTGGAAGCCGCTGGAGTCAGTGGCTTCGTCACCGGGCTGGGTGGCTTCGTCCTTATGCCCGTCACCGTCCCGGCCAACATGGCTGGCGCGCTCGTCATCAACGCGCGGCTTGCTGCTGCAGTCGCCTATCTGCGCGGGTACGACCCCACGGATCCGCACGTCCGGACGGTGGCGATGATCGTCGCCCTCGGCTCCAACGCCCAGCAGGTCGCGCGGACCGTCGGGATCAAGGTCGGGGAGAAGCTGGCGATGCAGGTGATCAAGAAGCTCCCGATGTCCGTTGTTCACCAGATCAACAAGAAGGTCGGCTTCATGCTGCTGGCCAAGTACGGAACGAAGCGCTCGATGGTCACACTGGCGAAAGGGGTGCCGCTTGTCGGCGGAGTGATCGGCGGTGCCGTCGATGCCGGCATGACGAGCGTGGTGGGCCGTACCGCCAAGACGATGTTCCACGTCGACTGACCGGGTGGGTCTGGACGAACCCAACAGATCGGGAAGCTCGCGCCAGGAGCCGGAGAACCCGTTACTCCTGGGTGATCAGCCGGGCAGCCCCTGCACCACGTAGTCGCGCTCGATGCCCCTCGTCTCTCGGCCCCACTCGCTCTCCGTGACGCGCACCTGGTGGCGCCTGAAGGCTTCCGCGCTCTCGAAGAGCTCCGCGACCTTCCACACGAGCGGGTCCGGGGTCGGAGTCACATCGAAGGCAAGACAACCGGCCTCCGCGCGGGTCAGATCGATGTGGCTAGGCAGACAGCGCGCAACAGTGGCAGCTTCCTCCGCCGTCGCGCAGATGAGGTGGCCGGTCAGCTGGACGTTGCTCACGGCGCCACGATAGACGGCCCACACATGCTCATTCGTCGGCTCCGTGCACCTGCTCACAGCCGGTGAGCCGCGTGTGAGGAGCTAGCGACCTACAAGGCCTCCGGCTTCGTGCCGCAGACGCCCGTGACGGACCTCCGGCGGCCGTGAGCAGCCTTGCGGCATGCCCGCAGACGAACTAGCGCTGGACAACCTCCTGAGTCTCGAACGCCGCGGATGGGGAGCCACTGTTCGCTCGTCGGCGACCAACTCGCGCTGACGTTGTACCCGCAGACCACCATCACCCACTGACCACCGTTATCGGTCGGGTGATAGCCGCCAGCCAGCGGTGTCGCACTGGCCGTCGTCGTTGTTGCCTGTTGCGAGGACCGTCCCGTCCGAGCGCAGGCCGAGCGTGTGGGTTGATCCTGCCGCGACCGCCACCACGCCTCGCCAGTGTTCGACGTCGCACTGCCCACGGCTGTTGTCACCTGCCGCCAGCACCCGCCCTCCAGCGAGGACTGCCACGGTGTGATGGCTTCCGGTCGCAAGGCCTATGACGTCTCGCCACGCACACGCGTCCTGGATGCCAGCGGAACGATCGCCGACTGCGACTACTCGCCCGTGTCTGGTGAGGGCGGCGGTGTGGAGGTAGCCCGCAGCGATCGCGTCGACTCCGCGCCATCCGGCGACTTCGCACTGTCCCCTGCGGTTGTTCCCAGTTGCCAGGACCGTGCCGTCGTTGCGGAGACCGACGGAGTGCCAGTCCCCGGCCGCCAGGGCTACAAGGTCGGACCATCCTTCGACATTGTTGGCTCCTTCGTTGCGACGCCCGGTCGCACGGGCTGTTCCGTCGGCAACGACAGCAAGTGTGCGTCGCCAGCCAGCGGCGATGCTGACGATGTCGCCCCAGTCGTGGACGTCGCACTGACCTTCGTTGTTCCAACCGGTCGCGAGGACAGTTCCGTCTCTGCGCAGTCCTACCGTGTGGGAACGTCCGGTGTTGGGTGCGGTGTGCACGCTTCCCGCTGCGACCGCGGTGACGTTGCTCCATCCAGTCGTGCGCAACTCCTCTGAGCCTGCGCGCCCGGCAGTCAGCACCAGTCCGCTCGTATCGATCCCTACCGAGTGCCGCCGGCCGGCGGCGATGCGGGTGTGGACCTGAGGGGAAGCCATCGGTGCATGTTGCCAGAGTCTCCTGGCCGATCGGTGTCCCGGTGCGGCGCCCGCTCGGGCGACGGCCGGCCTCGGTTCGGTGCTCTGTGATCACCCAAATCCCACTCCCCACTTGCCGAGTTCCTCACCCGCAGAGTTTCCTGGAAGTGCGCCACGGACGGTGGCTCACAGGCAAGGAGAGACGCATGAGCGCGGCCGAGCCAGTGATCGAGATCGACGGGCTGACGAAGTCCTACGGGAAGTTCCAGGCGTTGCGAGGGGTGGACCTACAGGTCGAGCGCGGCCAGGTGCACGGCTTCCTCGGCCCCAACGGTGCCGGGAAGTCCACGACCGTCCGCGTCCTGCTCGGGCTGCTCAGGGCCGACGGCGGGACGGTACGTCTGCTGGGTCAGGACCCGTGGAGCGACGTGGTGGCATTGCACAGACGCCTTGCGTACGTGCCCGGGGACGTGTCGCTGTGGCCGGGGATGACAGGCGGAGAGGCTATCGACCTGCTGGGGTCCATGCGTGGAGGCTTGGACGAGAGGCGTCGCGCGGAGCTTGTCGAGCGATTCGAGCTCGACCCGACCAAGCGTGGCCGGCAGTACTCCAAGGGAAACCGTCAGAAGGTGGCGATCGTCGCGGCCCTGGCCTCCGATGCCGAGCTGCTCATCCTCGACGAACCGACCAGCGGTCTGGACCCTCTCATGGAGAACGTGTTCCAAGAGGTCATCGCTGAGGCCAAGGGGCGCGGCGCGACGGTGCTGCTCTCGAGCCACATCATGGCGGAGATCGAGACCCTTGCAGACCGGCTCAGCATCATCCGCGACGGGAGGATCGTCCAGTCCGGCACCCTGACTGACCTGCGAGGTGACACCCGCACCGCTGTGCACGCCGTCCTCGAGCGAGTCCCGGACCCGCAGAAGCTCGCCGGGCTGCACGACGTCCGCCTCGATGGCAACCGTCTCAACGCGACCGTCGAGTCCGACCGCATCGGTGATGCCATGACCCTCCTGACGGGGTACGGGCTCGCGTCCCTGACCGTCGAGCCCCCGTCGCTGGAGAGCCTGTTCCTTCGCCTGTACGAGGACGAGGACGCAGCACCGATCACACGAACGACACGATGACCGCGGCCGCAACCTCTGCCCCCCGGGTTGGTGGCGGAAGCCTCACCGGCACCCTCCCGCTGCTGCGCACCTCGCTCAAGCACGACGGGCGCGGCTTCGCGCCGTGGATCGCGATCGCGACCGTCCTGTCCGCCTCCTCGGTCCTCGTCCATCCCTGGGTCTTTCCCACCGCGGAAGCCCGACAGGGCCTGGCGAGCACGGTCGGCGCGAACCCGGCCCTCGGCCTGATCTTCGGACCCGCGTTCGACGTGACCACCGCCGACGGGTTCAACGCCTGGCGTGCCCTGGCACTGGGCGGTTTCCTCGCCGCACTCGGCGCGATCTTCGCCGTCATCCGCGCTACCCGGGGCCAGGAGGACTCCGGACAGGCCGAGCTCCTTGCCTCGGGCGTGCTCGGACGCTCCAGCCGTCTGCTCACCGGCGTCGCGATGGCCTTGATCGGTTCTCTCCTGCTCGGCCTGGTCTCCGGCCTGCTCACCGTGGCCTGCGGGGGAGGCTGGGAAGCCTCGATGCTGCTCGGGGCCACGTTCACCGCGACGGGGTGGATGTTCACCGGCGTCGCGGCAGTCACCGCCCAGCTCGGCTCGGACGCGCGCACCGCGAACTCCATCGCCGTGGCCACCCTCGGCGCCCTGTTCGTCCTGCGCGGATTCGCCTACTCCGTCAAGGCCCCCGAATGGACCGTGTGGATCAACCCGCTCGGCTGGATGACCGAAACCCGGCCAGCGACCGGAGACCACTGGTGGCCCTTGCTGCTTGCCGTCGCATTCACGTTCGCCGCCCTGGTCATCGCGTTCGTCCTGCAAGCGCGTCGCGACTTCGGGCAGGGAGCGATCAAGCCCGGACCCGGACCTGCGCGCGGCAAGGCCCGCACCGCCTGGAGCCTGACGCTGAGGCTCAACCGCGGCCCCTTCCTCACCTGGACCATCGCCTTCGCACTGCTGGGCATCGTGTTCGGATACCTCGCGACCTCCATCACCGATGTCCTGGGCTCCGACAGCGCGGCCCAACGGATCCTCGCCGCCGGTGCGACCGGGCAGTCCCAGCTCATCTCCGCGTTCCTCGTCACGATCCTGAGCCTGGTCGGCATCATCGCCGCGATCCCCGGCGTTCAGACCATGCTCAAGGTCCGCAGCGAAGAGATGGAGGATCGCGTGGAGCCGGTCATGGCCACCGCCGTCACCCGCCCCCGTTACTACGCCGGCAACGTGCTCTTCGCACTCGGCGCACCCACCATCTATCTGCTGATCGCCGGCACCCTCGTCGCGTCCCTGGCCTCGGGAGCCGACATCGGCGTCACCTTCTCCGACGCCTTCCTGCAGGCCCTCGCCACGATCCCAGCCGTGTGGACCGTCGTCGCCATCTCAGCCGCCGTCGTCGGTGCCAGGCCCGCAGTCAGCCTCGCCGCCTGGATCGGAGTCCTGGCGTCCTTCGCGCTCACCCTCCTCGGTCCAACCTTCGGACTGGACGACTGGGTCCTGGGGATCAGCCCTTTCTGGCACGTCCCCACCGTCACCGCGACCCCCGTCGACCCCACCGGGCTCCTGTGGATCACCCTGTTCACGATCGGCTTCCTGCTCATCGGGTTCACCGGATTCCGTCGACGCGACCTCGCCCGCTGATCCACCCGCCATCGCCAAGACCGTCGTGCAATCGCCCAGGGAGTACGACGAGCTCGTTGGTCCGTCGATGAGTGCGGGAGCCAGATCAGCCACCGGCTGCGCCTGGAGCACCCAGAGGACGCCCTGCACACCCCGTAGCCGGGACACCCCGGCCCGACTATGCCTCGGCGCCGCACCACGTGCGCGAGATGAGTGCGTGCGGGGTCGCCCGTGGTTGCGGGGCTCTATGCTGCGTGCGGTGAGCGCCCTACCGCTGCCTGACCCGGACTTGTCCTCCGGTGGTGTCCTGTTGCGACCGTGGCTCGCCGACGAGGCGGTCGCTCTGCATGCGGCCTTCGCTGACCCGGAGGTGCTGGCGTTCACATGGCCGTCCCCTGACCCATACCTCGTCGAGGACGCGCAGCGGTTCTTGGAGGACCAGCAGCGCTCGCGGATCGCGGGGCAGGAGTTGCAGCTGGCGGTGGCGGCGCGCGGCACGGGGATGCTGTGGGGCGGTGTGTCGCTGTACGCGGTCGATCTGAAGCAGCGACGGGCGTCCATCGGGTACTGGCTCACG
The DNA here is from genome assembly GCF_057180625.1 of Sanguibacter sp. Z6_81. Classification (NCBI taxonomy): domain Bacteria; kingdom Bacillati; phylum Actinomycetota; class Actinomycetes; order Micrococcales; family Sanguibacteraceae; genus Sanguibacter; species Sanguibacter sp. Z6_81. The sequence goes on from NZ_JBXUFV010000001.1 coordinate 714,088, forward strand.
ACGGCGGCGCGTGGTCGTGGTGCCGCGACCACAGCCGTTCGGCTGCTGACGGGTTGGGGCTTCGACGCCCTGAACCTCGCGCGCGTGGAACTGACCTGCGGCCCCGACAACATCGCCTCGCAGCGGGTAGCTCAGCGATGCGGCTTCCGGCGCGAAGGCGTCCTGCGCTCGCACATGACGTTCAAATCGGGTCGCCGGGACACCGTCGTCCACAGCCTGCTGGCCGGAGACCTCACCGAGTGCGGGCCGCGCTGCCGTCCGATATGCCAGGGGCCCTCGTCCGGTATGGCGCCCGATGAGGTAGGCCGTCACCACGACAGTCAAGGCCACTGCGCAGGCGAGGACGGTTGACCAGGTATGACGCATGGCGGGGGGAGAGCTCATCGGCATGACCCGACTATGAGCGGCGGTGGGTCGTGTCTATGGTCCGCTACTGCTCGCGGAGCGCGCTGACTCCCCGAAAACGATCGTCTCCAAGGGCAGGTCGCTGTGGGTAGCGTGGATGCGCTTGGCTCGACGCGCGCCGCACCGACCTTCATCGAAGCTTGATGAGTCCGGCGTTGGTTGGGACGAAGCCGCATGCGTTGAAGTAGAAGCTCTTGAGGTGGTCCTCAAAGTCGACGTGGAGCCATTCGCAGCCCGCGTCGGCGGAATGCTCACGCGCGACCTCGATCAGGCGGACGCCCACGCCCTTCCGACGGGCACGCACCGCGACGAGAGTGTCTTCGACGAAGGCGTGGGCACGTCCGTCCCAGATGATGTTGACGAAGCCGATCAGTCCGTGAGCGTCGCGTGCGGTAACCCAGCCCAGGCTGTGGTTGTTGAGCTGGTGGTCCCACAGTGTGTCCTGGATGCAGTGTTCGAAGCCCTCAGCGTGCAACCTACTAACTTCTTGATTGGTGAACGATCCACGCCACTCGTAGCGGATGCGACCGAAATCGGAACTGAGCAATGCGACTCCTTAAGCGGGGCCTACATCCGGGTGGCCTCTAGAAAGTACGGTGCGAACAGTGTGCGGTCTTCATCAGCTGCTCCGTTCGGATTCTCGCAATGAGCCGCCGGCACGCGGCGGAGTCGCCCGCTTGGAACGTCTCGCAGCGATCACAGAACGCCACCATAGCGATCAAATCCACCGCCGTACCCCGCCTCGCTCACGTACCGCAAACGATCGTTTTCGACGGGTGCGGCAGGCAACGCCACCGACCGATACGCGAGTGGAAGATCCGTAGCATCTCACTGTGGACCACAACGAGATCGTGCGACTCTATGGGCCGTGGCATTCACGCACGGTCGGCGACGTAGTTGAGCTCTTCGAGGGCTACGCAGGCCCATGGTGGATCGCCGGCGGGTGGGCCATCGAGGCATTCACGGGCGTCTCACGCCCTCACGGCGACATCGACCCGAGCATCCCTCGCTCCGATGCGCTTCTGCTGCGGGCGCATCTCCTCGGCCGCCTGGACGCGTGGGCGGCAAACCGAGGCGACCTGCTCCCACTTGTCGACCCCTCCAGGCTGGTGCCGAAAACCTGCAGCAATCTGTGGCTAAGGGCCAACGGCGCCAGCCCTTGGGAGTACGACGTCATCCTGATGGACGCCACCCCGGCCCAATGGACCTACAAGCGAGACCCGAGAGTCACACTCGCCTTCGACGAGATCCTCTGGACCAAGGAGGGCGTGAACTACTTGCGCCCGGAGATCCAACTACTCTACAAAGCTCCGGGACTTCGACCGCAGGATCAGATGGACTTCGATGCCGCTCGTGCGTCTATGACTGATGAAGCCTCGGCATGGCTTCGAAGCGCACTGGAGACCGCCCACCCGGCTCACCCGTGGATCAAGGAACTCGTACGCTCACGTTGACCAGCGCCCGACTCGCAGCCGTCGTGAGCAGCAGTTGCGCGATGAGTCCGCCGTAAACGCCCGCCACGAACCCGTTTTGGACAGCGTTAGCGGCACCACTTCCAGAGGTCCGAGCGCGCCCGCGCCGCAAACGATCGTTTTCGGGTCCGCGGCGTGTTGGATGATCAACGCTGTGTGATGGTGCACGACGCGGCTCGACGCGCTGATGTCGGCACCCACTCCGCGTCGGAAGGTGCGTCGTCTCGCGCCTACCGTGCGATGTGAGAGCGATTGCGTTCCGAGGGGCGCTGCTGGGCGGATCGTGCTGCGAGAACTACCCCGGCCGAGGAAGCGGCAGCCAGGGCGAGACTCAGGCCTACAGCTTTCCGATTGACCTCGATGCACTCGGGATCTGAATCTGTGCTGTCCGACATCCCGAAGAGAGGCTCCTGAATGCAGGTAGCCAAGCCGTTCAAACTCTCGGCTTGGCGGGGCACGTGAGTCCACACCCAACAGGCAAGAACGATGCTGACGACGGTGATGCTCAGGGTGCAACGCACTACAGCGCTGATCGCCCGTGATCGACACACAGCAATCACCGAGGATGTCGCGCACGCTAGGAAGACAACGCTCACTGCGGTCGCAAGTAAGACTTGAGATGTGTTCACTGTTTTACCGCCTCGCTTGCTACCCCTCGATGGTCACCTCGGGCGCGCACAGAGGGACTCTTAGGAGCACAGAACCGTGAAGTAACGGCTCAATCGGGAGCCGGTCACCAGGGATGCAGCGGGGCCGCTCTCCCGTCCTCGTGCCCACCCTGCCACCCGAGGGATGGCGACCGGGCCAGCCCGTGACAACCTCTCACGGACGATCTAGCCGCCTCTCGTCCGCAAATGATCGCCTTCTGGGCGCTGGTAGCACCGGTAGTGGCCCGATGATTTACTGCTCGACATGGGGCTTGATCGGTGCCGGGCAGCGGATGTCGAGGAGCTCAGGGCGTTCTTGGGCGAGGTGGATCTGACCTTGAGCGGTCTGGATGCGCCGAGTGTCCGGCTGTGGCTCGAGCGCGACGAGCGCGGCGAGATTGTCGGGAGCACGGGGTACGAGATCAGCGCCGACGGCGGTCATGTATTGATCCGCAGCGTTGCCGTGAGCCCGACGCACAGAGCGCGCGGGCGGGGCACCATCCTGGCTCGTTTCGCACTCGACCGAGCGGCGGAGGAGAGGGCTGAGACGGCGTGGTTGTTCAGTCGTCGCTCCGGCCCGTTCTGGCAGAGCCTGGGGTTCGAGCCCGCTGACCGAGATGAACTCGCCGAAGCACTCAGGAACACCCATCAAGTGCGCCTGTTCCAGGAGACCGGCCAGCTCGGCTGGGAGGTCGCGTGGTCCCGGCCCCTCATGTCCGACGGTCTCGCGAGCGACTACCCGACGCCAGCCCACGGCGAAGAGGCTGCACCCACCCGATAACCATCGTTTCCGAGCGCGAGCGGTGGGCAGCGCTCAGCACACCGGACGGCAGCCTGAGCGGTAGGTCGCCCGTGGCACACCTCAGTAGGTTTCTCTCCATGGCGGAGTTGCAGGACAGCACCGAGATCACCGCGGACCTCGTCCGTGATCTGTTGCGAGACCAGCACGCGGACCTAGCTGAGCTGCCGCTTCGTGAGGTGGAGGGCGGCTGGGGTAACCAGATGTGGCGCCTCGGGGACGAGCTGGCCGTGCGGATCCAGCGCATGGATACCGACACCGGTCACCAGCTCAATGAGCGCCGGTGGCTGCCGCTGCTCGCATCGCGCCTGCCATTGCCGATCCCTGTCCCGGTGCGAAGTGGTGATCCGTCTGAGCGATTCCCCAAGATGTGGACGGTCATGACGTGGGTGCCGGGCCTTCCGCTGGACCACGGGTCGATCACACGCAGCGAGCACGCGACCGACACCTTGGCGGCGTTCCTCCGGGCGCTGCATGTGGCTGCCCCCACGGATGCACCGCCTGACACGGGCCGTGGTGGGCACCCGAGGGACCTCACGCAGGGCTTCAACTACTTTCTCGAATCCGTGGACGCGGATTCGATCGGCTCTGACGCCGCCGCCCTTCGGGCCGTCTGGAACGACGCCGTTGCGGCTCCCGCGTGGGCGGGGCCGCCGGTGTGGGTGCACAGTGACTTGCATCCGGCGAACGTCGTGATCGCGGACGGGACACTGGCGGGCGTCGTGGACTTCGGCGACCTGTTCGCTGGCGACCCGGCGGTGGACCTAGCGGCCGCGTGGGTGCTGCTGCCGATGGGGGCGGCAGCGCGCTTCTTTGCCGCATACGCCAAGGCCGACGACGCGACGATTCGGCGCGCCCGCGGGCAGGCCGTTCTGAAATGCCTCTTCCTGATGTTGATGGGGCAGAACGGGGACCGCGGTTTGCCCGGCGGCAAGCCGGCGTGGGGTCCGGCGGGCCGGGCGGCGCTCGACCGGGTCCTCAGCGAACGCCTGACACAACTCCACGAGTAGGTCGACGGCATACCAGCTCTCCCGCACGCGAAGCCGCTCGCCTAGCCCCCGGGGCGCATCCGGCTCGATGCCAGACTTCTACCGTGGCGACCGACGACCAGACCAAGAAGCCGACGCAGCCCGAAGCCCCCGATCCCCACCGACGAGGAGTCGATGTGCGCTTTCTCGAACGGCTCGAGGCTGCCCATGCCGAGTCGCAGATGGTCGGCTGGGACTTCTCACGGCTCGACGGCGCTCTCATCGCTGAGGACCCCTGGTGGGACTACGAGACCGACTGCCTGCAAGCGCTGCGTGTCTCCCGGGTCGGGGCTCTTGACCTGGGGACGGGCGGGGGCGAGCGACTGTCAACGCTGCTGGAGTCGCTGTCGCGCGAGTGTGTTCTTCCGCCTCAGGTCGTCGCGTCTGAGGGGTGGCAGCCGAACCTCCCCGTAGCGCGCGCACGCCTCGCGCCCCGGGGCGTAGCCGTACTGAAGTACGACTCGGAGGACGGAGACTCCCTCGATCTCCCCGACCAGAGCCTGGACCTGGTCATGGCCCGACACGAGAGCTACGACGCGGCAGAGGTTGCACGCGTCCTAGTTCCTGGGGGGCGGCTCCTGACACAACAAGTTGATGGATTCGACGCCCCCGAGCTCCACGAGTGGTTCGGGAGCGAGTACCTGCACCCCGACGTCACAGTGGAGATCCACGCGAGTGCCCTCCGCGAAGCGGGGATGCGGATCGACCAGGTCGACACCTGGGAGGGATCGATGACCTTCAGCGATGCCATCGCGCTCGTCACCTACCTCGGCCTTGTCCCGTGGGACGTTCCAGGGTTCATCGTGCAAGAGCACGCTCAGCGCCTCCAGGACCTGGAGGCCTCAGCCCCCATCGCCGTGACGCAGCGCCGGTTCCGCGTTTACGCGACCAGGGAGTAACCCCTCCCTGGGTGACCTTCATCGAAGCTTGATGAGTCCGGCGTTGGTTGGGACGAAGCCGCATGCGTCGAAGTAGAAGCTCCTGAGGTGGTCCTCGAAGTCGACGTGCAGCCATTCGCAGCCCGCGTCGGCGGAATTCTCACTTAAATGATCCACGCCACTCTTAGCGGATGCGATCGAAATCGGAACTGAGCAATGCGACTCCTAAAGCGGGGCCTACATCCGCGTGGCGTCTAGAAAGTACGGTGCGAACACCACCATAGCGATTAACTCCACAGCCGTACCCCGCCTCGCACACACCGCAAGCGATCATTTCCGGACGCGCGGTTAGTTCAGTCCGGAACAGGTGGGCGATGGGTCGAGACGGTGACGGTCGGACTGTCTGGCGTGTTCCACCGGAACAGCACCAGGTGCCACAGGCCAGGGCTCTTGCGCGATGGGTCGATGAGCCCGTGCGCACCGGCGGCGACCAAGACATCGCGGACCTTCCACGATGGCGGGGTCTCCTCAGGGGCGAGGTGCTGCCATGGGGCTGCTGCGTCAGCGGGGTCTACGCCTGCCCTGCTCGTCGCTTCGGCATCGCGTAAATCAACGATGTGTGAAGCCTCTACATCGAGAGCAATGGTCTCTGTCACTACTCCTCGGACCTCGCTGTGGGCGATCATCGCCGCCTGCACGCCTTCGACTGACGCACTCAAATACAGGGTCGGCTGGTTGGGGCGCGAGTAGCGGCCGGCCGAGCGCGAGCCAGCGATCGCGAAGTCGCGATACTGCGGGTCGATTGCCCGGTAGAAGGTCCCGCGAACCGGCGGAGCGAAGATCGAGGCGGTTGCCACTCGTCTAGGCTCCCATGGCGTCAAGGCGCTGACACCCAGCCCCTCCTCCGTCCGGAAACGACAGTTCCGGACGGGCGTTGCCCCAGAACCGATTGTTTTTGTGGGCCGCGCGGCGGCGAAAGTCGTCGACGTCGGGACATGCAGAGGAGGCGCGTTGCGAAACTATGGTCCGAAACGGAAGTGGATGGATCGCCAGCGAATCCGGCGTGCGCCCACGATAGAACCGACGGTGCATCACAGATGAGTCATCGGCACCTGAAGTCATCCATGAATCATATGCGCTTCATTCGTTATTCGAGTAGATATGAATCAGATATGAGCGCATCGAGTTATTCGTTCCGATGCACGGCTGTGTCGATCTGCGCGACGAACGGCGCGATCGTGCGGTCCACGAGCGACTGACGGGCGTCCTGGGGCAGCATGAGGCACTGCACGGTCACGCCGTCGATCATCGCGAAGAGCTGGGCGGCCGCGTCGTCGGAGAGGCCCTGGTCGCCGAACCAGCCACGCAGCTCCTCGTCGAGCCGCGCCGCAGACGTTGCGAGATCCGCATCGACTGCCGAGATCGCGGCGTAGGCGAGCCACACGCGGGCGCGGCGTTCGCGCCGGTCGTCGAGGGGGAGCCACTGCAGCACGACCTCCATGAGGGTGGTGGGCCGTGCGGCTGCGACGTCCGCGAGGAACTGCTCGCCGGCGTGGTCGAAGCCGGCGCGCACGAGCTCGCTCTTGGTGCGGTAGTAGTACTGCACCTGAGCGGGGGACACGCCCGCTGCGGCGGCGACGCTCCGCACGCTCAGCGCACCGACCCCCTGCTCCGCGAGCACGGTCAGCACGCCGTCGAGCAGGTGGGTGACCGCCATCAGTCCTGGGGGCGACCGGGCCGGGTCCGCGACCACACGGTCGCCACGATCTCGACGACCCCGAGCACGGTGAGCACCAGGCCGGTCTGCCGCAGGCCGATGACCGGGGTCTCGACGTCACCGAAGACGGTGAACAGCACCAGCCCCCCGATGATCATGACGATTCCGATGACGAGTTCCCATGTGTGCTTGCTCATCTCGTTCCACCCCTCTGTACGAACGCACTGTACGGTCGTACAGCACGATAGCGCGTCGCGGCGGACGGCGCGCCCCGTGCCCTGCCGGGCCGAGAGCCGCGCCCCCCGACACCGGTTGCGCTGGGTACCGTCAGTCACATGAGCACACATTCCAGCCTCTTGGTCATCGGCGGGAGGTCCGGCGTCGGCAAGTCCTCAGTGGCGTTCGCACTGCATGACCAGCTCGCCGCGGAGCGTGTCCGCCACGCCGTCATCGAGGGTGACGCGCTCGACCTGGCGTGGCCACCACCGTGGGAGGACCACCTCGCGGAGCGCAACCTCGCCGCGGTCTGGTCGAACTATCGCGCCCTGGGCTACGAGCGCCTGATCTTCACCAACACGGTGAGTGTGCTGCACGCTGACGCGCTTGCAGCCGCGATGGGTGTCGGCACCGAGGTCACGGCGGTCCTGCTCACCGCGGCCGACTCGACCGCGCATGCGCGCCTCGCTGGACGTGAGCACGGCGATTCCCTCGCTGCTCACCTCCAGCGGTCGGAGGCTGCCGCGCGCCACCTCGACACGAGCGCTGCATCGCACGTCCACCGTCTGCCAACAGATGGGCGTGACGTCGACTCCCTCGCCGAGGAGATACGGAGACGGTGGCTCACGGCGTGGTCGGCCGAATAGTCCCCGAGGCGGTACGCCATGGTTCGGCGGTTGTCCCGCACTCAGATCGAGAGATGGCCGATGTCGTCCAGCTCGTAGATCGTGCGATTGTGGAAGAAGTCGTCCTCGACGAGCGTCGAGATTCCACCGGGCGTGAAGTGGAAGGCCACCTTCCCCGCAGACTCGAGGGGCATCGCGATCCACGCGGCCAGGACGAACGTGGCGGCCATGCCATGGGTGACCACGACCGCGTGCTCAGCAGGTGATCGCACGATGTCCTCCGTCGCCGCGTAGACCCGGGCCGCCAGGTCCCATTTCGTCTCGGCCCCGGGCAACCCTTCGTCGTGCCGCATCCGCTCACCGACCACCGGTGGCGGGATGAACCTCCTGTCCAGCCAGGCCTGTGGTCGGCCCTCAGCGGCGCCGTACGACTTCTCTCGCAGCCTCGGCTCGAGCGTGAGGTCCGCATCCAGTCGATCGGCGATGCCCTCTGCCGTCTGACGGGTGCGCCGGAGGTCCGAGGTGAGGACGACCGTTGGGGTCCCCTCCGGGATGCGTCTGGCCAGGGCCGCGGCGATAAGACGCGCGTGAGCCTCGCCCCGCTCGGTCAGCGCGGAGTCGAACTGACCACCGACGAGCCGGTCGACGTGGTGTGTGGCCTCGGGGTGTGTGATGACGTACAGCGTCCGCACCGTCGTACCTCCGTGGTCGTGCCACCCACCAGCTGGGCGGCTCGGCCAGACGAGAGTGGCACCCCTGCCGGGTCAGCGGCGGAGTGCATCGAGGACGTCGGCCTCCTGGCCGGTGGCGCGACCGACGACAAGCCCGCAAGTCACCAGGCGAGGACGGCGTCGGGTCGTCACGAGCGCAGGTACGCCAACGTCGCCAGCACCCGCCGGTGCCCGCTGTCGGACGACGCGAGCCCGAGCTTGCTGAAGATGTTGCCGATGTGCTTGCTCACCGCGGCCTCGGACACGACGATCGTGTCCGCGATCCCGGCGTTGTCCATGCCCTGGGCGACGAGCCCGAGCACCTCGCGCTCGCGCGGCGTGAGGGTCCGGATGGGGTCGTCCGTGCCACGTCGGCTGAACAGCTGGGAGATCACCTCGGAGTCCATGACCGTCCCGCCGCCGACGACCTTGCGGAGGGAGTCGACGAACTGCCCGACGTCACCCACGCGCTCCTTGAGCAGGTAGCCCACGCCCTCGGACCCGCCGGCGAGGAGCCGTGACGCGTACCGGTCCTCGACATACGCGGACAGCACGAGCACGGGGAATCCGGGCTTCTCCTCGCGCAGCCGCAGCGCCGTCTGGAGTCCCTCGCTCGTGAACGTCGGCGGCATGCGGACGTCGAGCACCGCGCCGTCGGCCTCCGTCGTCGTGAACGCGTCATAGAGGTCCTCGCCGTTGTCGACGGCGGCGACGACCTCGAAGCCCTCGCTCTGCAGCAGCAGGGTCATGCCGGCGCGCAGCAGCGCGTCGTCCTCGGCGATCAGGATCCGCACGGGAGCTCCACTCGTATTCGGGTCGGCCCACCGGGTGGGCTGGACAGGTGCAGCGCGCCCTCGAACGCCGCGGCACGTCGCGCGATGCCCGCCAGGCCCGTGCCGGACCCGTCGAGCGTCGCACCGCCGCAGCCGTCGTCGAGGACCTCGATGACGAGGACGTCCGCGCCGCGCACGGTCTCGGTGCGCAGGGTGACGTCGATGCTCGTCGCCGCAGCGTACTTCGCGGCATTGGTGAGCACCTCGGCGAGCATGAAGTACGCGGCGGACTCCACGGCGGCCGGGGCGCGGCGCAGCCCGCCGACGTCGAGCGTGCAGGGCACCGGCGCGCGGCTCGTGAGCGACGACGCCGCGCCGCCGAGACCGAGCTCGTCGAGCACCGGCGGGTAGATGTCGTGCACGACGTCACGCAGCCCGGACAGCGCCTGGGTCGCGACGTCCTGCGCGCGCTCCACGAACGGCAGCGCCGCGGCGGGGTCGTTCTCCAGGGCCCGCCTCGCAAGTCCGAGCATCATGACGACCCCGACGAGCTGGTTCTGCGCGCCGTCGTGCAGCTCGCGCTCGATGCGGCGCAGCTCGGCGCCGTGCGCGTCGAGCGCGGCCGCACGGCTCACCGAGAGCGCCTCGACCCGCTCGGACAGCTCGGCCGTCCGGGTGCGACCCAGCAGGAGCACGGTGCTCGCGGACAGGCGCCGCGCCGCCCACGGCACGACGTACCAGGCGAGCGCGCCGTAGGCCGCGCTGAGCAGCAGCGCAAGGAGCGCGGGTCGCCACCCCGTGGGTGGCGGGGTGACGAGCTGCGAGAACGGCAGGACGTCCCGGACGACGGCGGCGTCCGTCCACGACAGGGCGCTCGTGGCGAGGTAGAGGACGACGTTGAACGGCGCGCCGAACGCCAGCACCGCCAGCACGAACGCGAAGAGGATGTGCAGGCCCAGCCAGCCGAGCGCGCGGCGGGTCACCGGCTCGGTGAGGATCCGGATGAGCTCGTCGACGGTGCGCGGATGCCCCGGGGTGGGCGTGCGGGGCGAGACAGCCACCCCGCGGAACCGGCCTGCGCGCTCGAGCGCCGAGCCGGCCAGCCGGTCGAAGGCGGCAGCCCCGCGGGGCACCAGCGACCACCCGATGCCGAACACCGTGAAGGGCAGGACGAGTATCGCGGCAGCACCGAGGGCGAGCGACGCGAGCCAGTACGCACCCTCCACGAGAAGGTACCCCGCAGCCCGGTAACGCACCCGCCACGCGGAGCTGTCGGGGTCGGGGGGGAGAGTCATGTGCCCATCATGCCGGGCACGTCCCGGGCTGTCGGTAGTGCTGGCACCACCATGCGCTCGTGTGCTGGCACCACCCCGGATCGGCCTGCTGGCGCCATCGTTCGGGCGTCCGCGTCTCCGTAGCGTCGTCGTCATGAGCAACGAGGGGCCTCCGGCACCCTCCCGACGTGAGGACCTGCACATGTTCACCGAGACCCACGACCCCGTCACCGCACCACCGACCCTCGCCGTCCAGCTCGAGGGCGTCGTGAAGACCTACGGCTCCGGCGCCAACCCCGTCGTCGCGCTGCGCGGGGTCGACCTCGTCATCCCCACCGGCTCGTTCACCGCGATCATGGGGCCGTCCGGGTCCGGCAAGAGCACCCTGCTGCACTGCGCGGCAGGGCTCGACCGGCCGACCAGCGGACGGATCGTCCTCGGCAGCACCGACATCTCCGGGCTGGCGCCGACGGCGCTCACCCAGTTCCGCCGCGACCACCTCGGGTTCGTCTTCCAGGCGTACAACCTGCTGCCGCACCTCACCGTCGCCCAGAACGTCACCCTGCCGCTCCTGCTCGCCGGCCGTCCGGTCGACGAGGCGTGGTTCCTGGCAGTGACGCGGGCCGTCGGCCTCGCCGAGCTCACCGAGCGTCGCCCGCAGGAGCTGTCCGGCGGCCAGCAGCAGCGGGCCGCCATCGCCCGCGCACTCATCAACCGGCCCGACGCGGTGTTCTGCGACGAGCCGACAGGTGCGCTCGACTCCCGCACCGGACGCCAGGTGCTCGAGCTGCTGCGCGAGACCGCCACCGAGCTGGGCCAGACCGTCGTCATGGTCACCCACGACCCCGTCGCCGCCTCCTACGCCGACCGGGTCCTGTTCCTCGCCGACGGCGAGCTCGTCGGCTCGCTCGACGCACCCGACGCCCAGAGCATCGCCGACCGCATGACGCACCTCGGGGAGTGGTGACCATGAGCACCCAGAAGACCACCCAGCACGGCCTGTCCATGTGGGGCCTCGCCCGGTCCTCCCTCCGCCACAACCGCCGCGGGTTCGCCGGCGTCTTCATCGCCGTGCTGTGCGCCTCGCTCCTCGTCACCGCCCTCGGGGTGCTCCTCGAGTCCGGCATCCGGGGCGGGACCCAGCCCGACCGCCTCGCCGGCGCCGACGTCGTCGTCGGCGCCCCCCAGTCGCTGCCCGTCCCGGGCGACATGGCCGAGGCCTTCCCCGAGCGCGTCGCCGTCCCGGAGAGCACCATCGCCGAGATCGCCGCGGTCGACGGCGTCGAGCGGGCCGTGGGGGACATCAGCGTCCCGCTCACCACGGAGTCCGACGCCCCGGTCGACGCGCACGGCTGGAGCTCCGCGGAGCTCACCCCGTACACGCTCACCGCCGGCAGCGAGCCGCAGAAGCCCGGCGACGTCATCGTCGACGACTCGTTCGGCGTCACGCCGGGGGAGACCCTCACCCTCGCCCACGGCGGCACCGCGACGCAGTACTCCGTCGTGGGCACCGTTGAGGGCGGGGCCGACGGTCCGCGCGGCGTCGCCGAGAGCGACGAGCCGGTCCGCACCGTGTTCCTCACCGACGCTGCCGCCGCGGAGCTGTCGCCCCGCGAGGGCCACGTCGCGATGGTCGGTGTCATCGCCCAGGACGGCGTCGACGCCGAGCAGCTCGCGGACGACATCACCGCCGCCGTCAGCGGGGTCGACGTCTACACCGGGGACCGCCGCGGGGACATCGAGACCATGGGCGCGTTCGGCGCTCGCGGGATGCTCACGGCACTCAGTGCGTCGTTCGCCGGGACGGCGCTGCTCATCGCGGTGTTCGTCGTCGCGAACACCCTCGCCCTGTCCGTCGCGCAGCGGCGCCGGGACTTCGCGCTCCTCAAGGCGGTCGGCACCACCCGTGGCCAGATCCACGGGATGATCGCCCGCGAGGTGCTCCTCGTGGCCGTCGTCGCCGCGGTCCTCGGTTCCGTCCCCGGGTACTGGCTCGCGTCGTTCCTGGGTGAGCAGTTCGCCAAGGGCGGGATCATCCCGGAGTCGTTCGTGCTCGTCCGCTCGCCGTTCCCCGCCCTCGCAGCCATCCTGCTCAGCGTCATCACGGCCCTCGGTGCTGCTGCGGTGGCCGCTCGCCGGCCCGCCGCGATCGAGCCCGTGGACGCCCTGCGGGAGTCCGCGGTCGAGACGCCGGTGCTGGGCCGCGGACGCATCATCACGAGCCTCGTGCTCTTCGCTCTCGGGCTCGGTGGATCCATCTCACCGTTGTTCCTCCCCGGGCTCAGCGGCATGCTCGTCGTCGGCAGCTCCGCGCTCGTCCTCGTCATCGCCGCAGGGCTCGCCGGCCCGTGGATCGTCGAGCGCGTGCTGCACGTCCTCGGTCCGGTGCTGCGGCGCAGCCGGTCGGCGTCCGTCGTCCTCGCCGACGCGAACGCCCGCGGCTACACGCGGCGCCTGAGCGCCGCAGTGGTGCCGCTCGCCCTGGCGATCACGCTCGGCTCCGTCCAGATGTTCACACCGACGACGGTCTCGGCCGAGGCGGGCCGGCAGTCGGCCGACGGCACGGTCGCCGACCTCGTGGTCGCGGCACCTGCCTCCGGGATCTCCGACACCATGGCCGCGGAGGTCGCCGCTCTGCCGGGGGTGGACGCGGTCAACGCCATCTCGACGTCGGGGGCCCTCGTGATCACGGACGTCATCGACGGCGAGGCGATGGTCGGTCAGCTCGGCGTCCAGGGTGTCGATGCCGAGGCGATGGAGGCCACCCTCGACCTCGACGTCACGAGCGGGGACGTGACGCGGGTCAGCGAGCCCGGCACGGTCGCGCTGAGCACCGACGCCGCGCGCTCGCTCGGGGCCCGGGAGGGCGAGGAGGTCACGTTCCACCTCGGCGACGGCACCCTGACGACCTCGACCGTCGTCGCGATCTACGAGCGGGGCCTGGGCTTCGGCGACGTGACGATGTCCGGTACGGAGCTGCGGGCGCACACGACGACCGGGCTCTCCGAGTACCTCCTCGTGGCGACGTCCGCACCGCAGGACGTCCGGGCGGCCGTGGCTGACCTGGGGCTCGTGTCCCAGAGCAAGGCCGAGCTCGCCGCCGCTGCGGGCGACGTCAACGCCGGCGAGGACTGGGTCTCGCTCCTCATCCTCCTGGTGATCCTCGGGTACGTCGGCCTCGCGGTCGTCAACACGCTCGTCATGGCCACGGCGGAACGGCGTCGGGAGTTCGACCTCCTGCGGCTCATCGGTTCCACGGACCGCCAGGTGCGCCGGATGACGGCCGTCGAGTCGCTGCTCGTCGTCGGTATCGCCGTGGTGCTCGGGACGGCGATCGCGATCCCGCCGCTGGCGGGGATCGCCCTGGGGGTGAGCGGTCAGCCGTTCCCGACGATCTCGCCCGTCCCGTACCTGCTCCTCGCCGGGGTGACCGTGGTGCTCGGAGTGGCCTCGATCGCCATCCCCACCCGGATGGCCCTGCGCGCCCCGCTCGGTGGGTAGCGCGGTGTGAGGAGCTCCCGCGGGTGGTGGGTCCAGGCCCACCACCCGCGGGAGCGGGCAGGTCCAGGTGGTCCAGATATCGTGCCCGGAAGGGGGTGGAGTGACGTGAACGTCCTTGCGAAGGTATACCCCCGGGGGTATGTTGGAGACATGCACCAGACACCTGACAGCACCCCGCGCCGCATCGTCATCGTCGGGGGCGTCGCCGGTGGCATGAGTGCCGCCGCCCGCGCCCGCCGCCTCGACGAGTCGGCCTCGATCACCGTCCTCGAGCAGACCGACTACGTGTCCTTCGCCAACTGCGGACTCCCGTACCACCTGTCCGGCGAGATCGCGGACCGCTCGTCCCTGCTGCTGCACACCCCGGAGACCCTGTGGGCCGCGCTCGCGCTCGACGTCCGCACCGGCAGCCGGGTCGTCGCCATCGACCGCACAGCCCGCACCGTCACCGTCGAGGCCCACGGGGCGACCGAGGAGCTCGGCTACGACGCCCTCCTGCTCGCCCCCGGCGCCGTGCCCGTCGTCCCGCCCGTCGAGGGCCTCGACCACCCTGCCGTGCACGCGCTGCGCACCGTGCCGGACCTCGACGCCCTCATGGCTGCCGCAGACCGCCTGCCCACCGATGCCCCGCGCCGGGCCGTCGTCGTCGGCGCCGGCTTCATCGGCCTCGAGGCCGTCGAGGCGCTCGTCGCCCGCGGGATGCAGGTCGACCTCGTCGAGCTCGCCGACCACGTGCTCCCGCCGCTCGACGCCGAGCTCGCGCCCGTGCTGTCCGCTGAGCTGCGCGCGCACGGCGTCGGCCTGCACCTCGCCGTCTCCGCGACACGCGTCGCGCCCGACGGTGCCCGGGGTGTGCGCGTGGCGCTCTCCGACGGCACCGAGATCGCCGCCGACCTCGTCGTCGTCAACGTCGGCGTCCGCCCCGCGAGCGACCTCGCGCGGGCCGCGGGCCTCGACCTCGGGCCGCGCGGAGAGATCCTCATCGACGCCGACCAGCGCACGAGCGACCCGCACATCTGGGCCGTCGGGGACGCCGTCGGCGTCGTCCGCGCCGTCACCGGCGAGGTCGCCCCGGTGCCCCTCGCCGGCCCGGCCAACCGCCAGGGCCGTCGCGCGGCCGACTCGATGCTCGGCCACCGCACGACCCCGCAGGCGCCCGTGCTCGGCACCGCGATCGTGCGCGTCTTCGGTCAGACCGCCGCCGTCACCGGCGCGAGCCGGGCGTCGCTGCAGCGAGCAGGCATTGACCACGAGGTCGTCCGCATCCACCCCGCCCACCACGCCGGGTACTTCCCCGGGGCGGAGCAGGTGCACATCCTCGCGACGTTCGCCCGCGACGGCCGGCTCCTCGGCGCCCACGCGGTGGGGCGTGACGGGGTCGACAAGCGGATCGACGTCCTCGCCACCGCGCTGCGCGCGGGGATGACCGCGGACGACCTCGCCGAGCTCGAGCTCGCCTACGCCCCGCCCTACGGCTCGGCGAAGGACCCCGTGAACATGCTCGGCTTCGTCGCGCAGAACGTCCTCGACGGCACCCTGCCCCAGTGGCACCCCGGCGACCGCGACGAGGTCCGCCGCAGCACCCTCGTCCTCGACGTCCGCTCCCGGGCGGAGTACGAGCAGGGCCACCTCGACGAGTCGCTCAACATCCCGCACACCGAGCTGCGGGAGCGCGTCGAGGAGGTCCGCGCGGCCGCCGCAGGGCGCCCGGTGAGCGTGCACTGCGCCAGCGGTGTGCGGTCCTACATCGCCACCCGCGTCCTGCTCGCAGCAGGCCTCGACGCCCGCAACCTCTCCGGCGGCTGGATCAGCCTGACGACCGCCCACCCGGAGCTCGCCCGCCCCGAGCTCGACGTCCGCCAGCACGCCGACGGCGCCGCGCGCCACTGACCGATACCTGATCGACCGCGGCCGGGTCCCGGCCACGCGACACCACTAGAAGGAGAACCACCATGTGCAGTCCCATCCGTTGCACCACCTGCGGCAAGGTCACCTGGACCGGCTGCGGCATGCACGTCGACGACGTCATGGCGACCGTGCCCGAGGACCAGCAGTGCACATGCCACTGACCACCACGACGCCCACCGGCGTCGGTGACCCCGAGGGACACGTCATGACCTACGCCCTGACCATCACCACCCACCTCGACCACCCCACGGCCCTCGCCACCGTCCGGCGGGCCCTGGCCGAGAACGGCTTCGGCATCGTCACCGAGCTCGACCTCGGCGCGACCCTGAAGAACGCCCTCGACGTCGACGTCCCCCGCCAGGTGGTGCTCGGCGCCTGCAACCCCGTGCTGGCGCACCAGGCGCTGCAGCGCGAACCGAGCATCGGGCTGCTCCTGCCGTGCAACGTCGTCGTCCGTGACGGTGACGACGGGCAGACGGTGGTCGAGGCCCTCGACCCCTCCGCGATGGTCGTCCTCACGGACAACCCCGCCCTGCGGGCCGTCACCGAGGACGCCACCAAGCGCCTGCGTGCTGCCCTGACGAGCGTCCGCGCCGCCTGAACGACCCGCGCCGCCTGAACGACCCGCGTCGGACGGCTACGCCCCGTAGCATGAGCCCGGCCCAACCGAGGAGGACCCCGTGGAACTCGACCGCGACGAGATGATCAAGGTGAGCAACCGCCTCAAGCGTGCACAGGGCCAGCTGGCCGGGGTCATCCGGATGCTCGACGAGGGCAAGGACTGCGAGGACATCGTCACCCAGCTCTCCGCCGTCTCCCGGGCCCTCGACCGCGCCGGGTTCGCCATGATCGCCTCCGGGATGCGCCAGTGCCTCGTCGCGGAGCCCGGCGCCGAGACGCCGTCGCTCGACGTCGCCAAGCTCGAGAAGCTCTTCCTCTCCCTCGCCTGACGGCCGACCCGCGAGGCCCTGGCGCGAGCGGCTGCCCGTCCGGTCGTCGTGTCACTACGCTGAGCGCACACCGTCGCGACGGCGCGGAGACGAGGAGCGAGGGCGATGGCACGGACACGATCCACGACGAGCGAACCATCGCTCGTCCACTTCGCCGACGGCCAGGTAGCCGTCGAGGCGCCCTGGGGGAGGCTCACCGTCGCGTGGCTCGTCGACACCCTCCTCGTCTGGGTGGTCGCCATCCCCATCATGGTGGCCTTCGTGGGGGTGACGGGCCCCGAGACAGCGGGCGCGCTGCCCGTCCTGTGCCTCCCCCTGACCCTCGTCGTGTACGGCATGGCGACCGGTCACCGACGGTCTGTCGGGCAACGACTGACCGGCCTGTGCACGTTGAGGGTCGCGGACGGCTCGGTCCCCGGCGTGTGGCGCGCAGCCTGGGTGATGGTCGCGCGCCTCCTGCTCATGCCGTTCGTTGCCATCCTCGAGCTGCTTTCGCTCCTCGCTCTTGACGGCGGAGGCGTCGACGGCACGATCAGGCACGTCTCGATCGACGTCCGGGCGACGGCGCGACTCCGGGCCGGCGAGGTCGCTGGGAGGATGACGGGATGAAGATCTCGCGCCGCGCCCAGGTCCCCGCGTTCGCCGTCATGGAGGTCCTCGCCGCCGCCAACGCCCGACGCGCGGCAGGGGAGTCGGTGCTCAACCTCTGCGCGGGGGAGCCCTCCACGGGAGCGTCGGAGGCCGTGCGGCACCGCGCGATCGACCTGCTCACCGCGGGCGACCTCGGGTACACGGAGGCGATGGGCGCCCCGGCGCTCCGGCAGGCCATCGCCGACCACTACGGCCGCTGGTACGACGTCGAGGTGTCGCCCGCGCAGGTCGCCGTCACCACCGGGTCGTCCGGCGGGTTCATGCTCGCGTTCCTCGCCGCGTTCGACGTCGGCGACCGCGTCGCCCTCGCCCGCCCCGGCTACCCCGCGTACCGGAACATCCTCACGTCGCTCGGGTGCGAGGTCGTCGAGCTCGACTGCGGCCCCGAGACCCGCTACCAGCCGACCATCTCCCAGCTCCAGCAGGCCTACTACGAGGGCGGGCTCGACGGCGTCGTCGTCGCCAGCCCTGCCAACCCGACGGGCACGATGATCCCCGCGGACGACCTCGCGGCGCTCGCCGCCTGGTGCACGGAGTACGACGTCCGCCTCATCAGCGACGAGATCTACCACGGCATCACCTACGGCGACGAGGTGGCGGGACCCGGTGAGGCCGCCACCGCCCCCCAGGTCGCGACCGTCGCGTCCTCCCTCGCTGGCGGGCACGTCGTCGTCAACTCGTTCTCGAAGTACTGGGCGATGACCGGCTGGCGGCTCGGGTGGCTGCTCCTGCCGCCGGACCTCGTCGGGCCCGTCGATGCGCTCGCGAGCAACGTGTCGCTGTGCCCGCCGGCCCTCGCGCAGCACGCCGGAGTGGCTGCTTTCAGCGACGAGGGTTACGCGGCGGCCCGGCAGAACGTCGAGCAGTACGCCGTCTCCCGGCAGCTCGTCCTCGACCGGTTGGACGACCTCGGCTGGGAGACCGTCGCGCCCGCCGACGGCGCGTTCTACATCTACGCGAACATCGCCGCCTCCGGCATCGACTCCGTGACGTGGTGCGAGCGGCTCCTCACCGAGACCGGCGTGGCCCTCACCCCGGGCACCGACTTCGACACCGTGCACGGGCGCGACTGGGTGCGGCTGTCGTTCGCGGCCGCACCGGAGACCGTCGCGGAAGCGGTGGACCGGATCGTCGCGTGGCAGGGCGGCCTGTCCCGCAGAGCCTGACGACGAGTCGGGTGATCCGTCCGACTCGTCATCGGACCCCGCCCGCGGGCTCCCGACGTGCCCCGGCGGTATGTCAGGCTGGATGCATCACCTTTCCTCAGGCCGCGCGAGCTGCCTGAAAGTCATGCCGTCTGGACCCCTGTGCAGTCGAGAGGACCCCATCCAGTGAACCTGCTCCGCCCGACCATCGACTTCGGCCGAGGCGCCCTCATCGGGACCGTCGAGATCATCCCGGGAGTGAGCGGCGGCACCGTCGCGCTCATCGTGGGGATCTACGACGACCTCATCGAGTCGGCAGGGAGCCTCGTGCGTGGGGTGGTCCGTGGAGCGATCGATGTCACCCAGGGCCGCGGCACAGACCGGGCACGTGCCCACCTGCGGGACGTCCGCTGGAGCATCGTGGTGCCGGCCGGCATCGGGATGCTCCTGGCCATCGTCGTGGCGTCCGCCCTCCTCGGCCCCCTCATCGAGTCCCACCCGGTCGAGACGCGTGCGGTGTTCGCCGGCCTCATCGCTGCGTCGATCATCGTGCCCGCCCGGATGATCGGTGGGCGGTGGGCCGCACGGGACTATGCGGTCGCCGCGCTCGCGGCGCTCGCGGCGTTCCTCCTCACGAGCATCCCCGCGATCAGCCCCATCGAGCCGTCACGCTGGCTCGTCGCCCTCGCCGCGGCCGTCGCCGTGTGCGCGCTCGTGCTGCCCGGCGTGTCCGGGTCGTTCATCCTGCTCACGGTCGGCATGTACGAGCCGACGCTCGCCGCCGTGAACGACCGCGACCTCGCCTACCTCGGCGTGTTCGTGCTCGGCGCCATCGTCGGCCTGAGCATCTTCGTCTCCGGGCTGCAGTGGCTGCTCGAGCACCGGCGGCGCCTCACCCTGACGATCATGACGGGTCTCATGGTCGGTTCCTTGCGCGCGCTGTGGCCGTGGCAGACCGAGGACGGCGGGGTGCAGGCCCCCGACGGTGACGTGCTGCCCGTCGTCCTGCTCTTCCTCGCGGGCGTCGCGGGCGTTGCCGCGCTCATCGTCGTCGAGTCACAGCTCGTGCGGCGGCGCCTCGCGACGGGGGACGACGTCCTTGACCCGGAGGTCGCGCAGGACGACGCGTGACCAGGCGTTCCACGTGGCGGGTCCCCCCGGTACGCTGACCCCCTAACCACATATCGCGCTGCTCGAACCGCGGCGGGAGAGCCCTGACCCCGCTTCCCGCACACGTCAGGCGCCGAAGGAGCAAACCCTCCCCGGGAAACTCTCAGGCCCACGTACCGCCACGGCGAGGCAACTCTGAACAGCAGGCGCGCAGCCCCTCGTGGTCGCTGCGCACCTCACCGAAGGGGCAAGCCCGTGCGCACGAGGCGCGGGCCAAACTCTCAGGTCGACACTGACGAGCGTCACGACCCCTGCCCGGGGTCGCGTCTGAGGACAGAGCGGGGAGGGTCCCACCGCCCGTGGGACGGCTCCGCCGTCCCCGATCCCAGGAGCCCTCGTGACCCAGCCCGCTCAGACCCACCCGGGCGACGTGTTCGTCCACCGGCACATCGGCCCCGGCGACGGTGAGGTCGGCCGCCCGGACGAGGTCGCGACGATGCTCGCGCACCTCGGGTACGACTCGGTCGACGCGCTCATCGACGCGGCGGTCCCCGCGTCCATCCGGCTCGACGGTGCGCTCGACCTCCCGGCCGCGCGCACCGAGGCGGAGGTCCTCGCTGACCTGCGTGGCCTCGCAGCGAAGAACCAGCCCCGCACGCAGATGATCGGACTCGGCTACTACGACACGATCACGCCGGCCGTCATCCGCCGCGGTGTCCTCGAGAACCCCGCCTGGTACACCGCCTACACGCCGTACCAGCCGGAGATCTCGCAGGGTCGCCTCGAGGCGCTCCTCAACTTCCAGACGATGGTGAGCGACCTCACCGGCCTCGAGGTCGCCAACGCCTCCCTGCTCGACGAGGCGACGGCCGTCGCCGAGGCCGTGGCGCTCATGTGGCGCGCGGCCAAGCGCCCGGCCACGGCGGGTCCCGGCGTCGTCGTGCTCGACGCCGACCTCTTTCCCCAGTCCCTCTCGGTGACGAAGGGCCGCGCGGAGGCGATCGGCCTCCCCGTCGTCGTCGCCGACCTCACGGACGGGTTCGAGGCCGGCACGCGCGCCGCGCTCGACGCCGCCGGTCTGGCAGGGGCCGACGTCGTCGGGCTCGTCGTGCAGCAGCTCGGCGCGAGCGGCCGCGCCCGTGACCTCATGACGCTCGTCGCGGACGCGAAGGCGGCGGGCGCTCTCGTCACGGTCGCGACCGACCTGCTCGCCCTCACCCTTCTCACCGCGCCCGGCGACGCGGGTGCGGACATCGCCGTCGGGTCCGCCCAGCGCTTCGGCGTCCCGCTCTTCTACGGTGGCCCGCACGCCGCGTTCATGTCCGTGCGCAAGGGGATCGAGCGCATGCTCCCCGGCCGCCTCGTGGGCGTGAGCGTCGACGCCGACGGCGCCCCCGCCTACCGCCTGGCGCTGCAGACCCGCGAGCAGCACATCCGCCGCGAGAAGGCGACGAGCAACATCTGCACGGCCCAGGCCCTCCTTGCCATCGTCGCCTCGATGTACGCCGTCTACCACGGTCCGGACGGGCTCAAGGCGATCGCCACCCGGGTCCACGCCCACGCCACGGCGGTCGCGCAGGCAGCCGCGGACGCCGGCTACGAGGTGGAGCACGAGGTCTTCTTCGACACCGTCCGCATCCACGCTCCCGGCTCGGCAACGGCCCTGACGGTCGCAGCCGACGACGCCGGCATCAACATCTACGCCCCGGACGACGACCACATCCAGATCGCCTGCGACGAGACGACCACGACGTTCCACGTGGAACAGCTCCGTCAGGTCCTGGTCGCAGCAGCGCGGAGTGCGGGGAGCCCGGCAGGGCTCGGCTCGGGCATCGGCGACGAAGGAGCCGCGGGCGGGCCGGGGTCCCCGCATTCCGCGCCCCGCGCAGACATCCCACCGGCGTTCCTCCGCAGCTCCTCATACATGGAGCACACGGTGTTCCACGTGCACCGCAGCGAGACGCAGATGATGCGGTACCTCCGCGCGCTCAGCGACAAGGACCTCGCGCTCGACCGCACGATGATCCCGCTGGGCTCGTGCACCATGAAGCTCAACGCTGCCGTCCAGATGGAACCCATCTCGTGGCCGGAGTTCGCGGGCCTGCACCCCTTCGTCCCGCGCGAGCAGGCGGCCGGGTACACCGAGCTCATCAGCACCCTCGAGGCGCAGCTCGCGGAGATCACCGGCTACGCCGCGGTGTCCGTGCAGCCCAACGCCGGGTCCCAGGGGGAGTTCGCGGGTCTGCTCGCGATCCGCAACTACCACCGGTCCCGCGGCGACGACGCGCGCACCGTCTGCCTCATCCCCGCCTCCGCGCACGGCACCAACGCCGCCTCGGCAGCGATGGCGGGCATGAGCGTCGTCGTCGTCAGGACGGCCGACGACGGCGAGATCCTGCTCGACGACCTCCGGGCGAAGCTCGAGCAGCACGGCCCGCAGGTCGCGGCGATCATGATCACCTACCCCTCGACGCACGGCGTGTACGAGGAGCACGTCCGCGAGGTGTGCGACCTCGTGCACGCCGCGGGCGGCCAGGTGTACATCGACGGTGCGAACCTCAACGCGCTCGTCGGGCTCGCCAAGCCCGGGCAGTTCGGCGGCGACGTGTCGCACCTCAACCTGCACAAGACGTTCTGCATCCCGCACGGCGGTGGCGGCCCCGGAGTCGGGCCGATCGGGGTCGCTGAGCACCTCGTCCCGTTCCTCCCCGGCGACCCGCGCGACCCCACGGCCGCGACACCCGTCTCGGCCGCGCCCTTCGGGTCCGCGGGCATCCTGCCCATCCCGTACGCCTACGTGTCCCTCATGGGGCCGGACGGTCTGCGCCGGGCCACGGAGATCGCCGTCGTCTCCGCGAACTACCTCGCGGCGCGCCTGCGCGACGCCTTCCCCGTCCTCTACACCGGACCGGGCGGGCTCGTCGCGCACGAGTGCATCCTCGACCTGCGCCCCCTCACGGCGCAGACCGGTGTCACCGCCGAGGACGTGGCCAAGCGCCTCATGGACTACGGGTTCCACGCGCCGACCCTGTCGTTCCCCGTCCCGGGGACGCTCATGGTCGAGCCGACGGAGTCCGAGGACCTCGGGGAGATCGACCGCTTCATCGACGCGATGCTCGCCATCCGGGCGGAGATCGACGCCGTCGCCGACGGCACGTGGTCGCTCGGTGAGTCCCCGCTCCGCAACGCACCCCACACCGCGGTGAGCGTGACGAGCGACTCCTGGGACAAGCCGTACGGGCGGGAGACCGCCGCCTACCCCGTGGCGTCCCTGCGAGCCGGGAAGTACTGGCCGCCCGTCCGCCGCATCGACGGCGCCCGCGGTGACCGCAACCTCGTCTGCTCGTGCCCCCCGATCGAGGCGTACGCGGACGACGTCCCCGCGCCATGGTCCGCACCCGTCGCCGCCGTCGCACCCCAGTCCACCGAGGAGTCCTGATGCAGCCCAACCAGACCCCGGAGCCCGCCGGCCAGGACGCCCCGGCGCCCGACCGCCGCAGCCCCCTGCACGACGAGCACGTCGCGCTCGGGGCGAGCCTCACCGGCTTCGGTGGCTGGCTCATGCCCCTGCGCTACGGCAGCGACATCGCGGAGCACACCGCGGTCCGCACGGCCGCCGGCCTGTTCGACCTCTCCCACATGGGCGAGATCACGGTGACCGGGCCCGAGGCCGGTGCCGCCCTCGACCACGCGCTCGTCGGGTGGCTGAGCGTGCTCGAGGTCGGCCGGGCGCGGTACACGATGCTCTGTGCCGAGGACGGGTCCGTGCTCGACGACCTCGTCGTCTACCGCCTGGCCGACACCGAGTACCTCGTCGTCGCCAACGCGGGGAACGCCGACATCGTCCTCGCGGAGCTCACCGCCCGCGCCGAGGGGTTCGACGCCGACGTCACCTCGACGTCCGACGCCACCGCGCTCGTCGCGGTCCAGGGGCCGCGGGCGCAGGAGATCCTCGTCCGCCTCGTCGGCGCGCAGGACGCGCAGTCCGTCCGATCGTTGAAGTACTACGCGATCACGCCCGCGGTCGTCGCGGGAGCGCCCACCCAGGTGGCCCGGACCGGGTACACGGGCGAGGACGGTTTCGAGATCTTCGTCGACGTCGCTGACGCACCCGGGCTGTGGCGCGCGCTGCTGGAGGCCGGGGCGCCGGACGGGCTCGTGCCCGCGGGCCTCGCCGCGCGCGACAGCCTGCGCCTCGAAGCCGGGATGCCGCTCTACGGCCACGAGCTCGACCGCACGACCACCCCCTACGAGGCCGGCCTCGGACGGGTCGTCCGGCTCGACAAGACGGGCCCGGACGGTGAGCCCGTCGACTTCGTCGGCCGCGCTGCGCTGCAGGCCCGCAAGGGCTCCCCGCCCGCCCGGGTGCTCGTCGGGCTGCGCGTCCTCGGGCGGCGCCCCGCGCGCGCCGGCCACCCGGTGCTCATGGACGCGACGAAGCCGGTCGTCGGGCACGTGACGTCCGGAGCGCCGTCGCCCACGCTCGGGTACCCCGTCGCGCTCGCGTACGTGACCCCCGAGGTCTCGGCCGTCGGGACGCGCCTCGCGGTCGACGTGCGCGGCCGTGCCGAGGAGGCCGAGGTCGTCGCCGTGCCGTTCTACCGCAAGCCCGCCACCGCCTAGTCTGAACGCACGACCCGAGGAGAACCTGCCATGACGAACTTCCCCGCCGACCTCACGTACACCGCCGAGCACGAGTGGCTCACGAGCACCGAGCCCGCGACGATCGGCATCACGTGGACCGCGCAGGACGCCCTGGGCGACATCGTCTACCTCGAGCTCCCAGCCGTGGGCACCGCCGTGGTCGCGGGCGCCGTCGTCGGCGAGATCGAGTCGACGAAGTCGGTCTCGGAGCTGTACTCACCGGTCACCGGCACGGTCGTCGAGGTCAACGAGGCCGCGGTCGCCAGCCCGGAGCTCGTCAACTCCGACCCCTACGGCGAGGGGTGGTTGCTCAAGGTCGCCGTCGAGAGCACGGGGCCCGTGCTCACAGCCGACGAGTATGCGGAACGGTTCGGATCGTAACGGTACGGTCACGACGCGGGTGAATTCCTCATGACCTGGGAGGAGTCTGACGATGAGTCGGGCGTCCCGTTCGAGAGACGCCGACCGCAATGTTCCCTATCCTGAAGTCCGGGACAGGAGGCCGGCAACGGGGCAGGACCTCATGTGCTTTCCACGCAGGACGGAAAAACTGAAAGTTCCGGGTGAACCGGCGTCATAGACGCAGGAGAACCGACTCTCTCCATATAGCAGATGAACCGGTTACGTGATCCAGAGCAACTGGGCCGCCGGGAGAACGTTGGAGGAACCATGACCACGATGGAGTTGTCTGGAGCGGCGAAGGCGTCGAACGGCTCGCTCACCCGACGGGAGCGCGTCGTCCTGTCGAACCTCAGCGAAGAGGTCACCCTGGAGCAGATCGCATCCAAGCTGTTCGTCACCCGCAACACCGTGAAGTCGCAGGTGCGCAGCGTCTACCGCAAGCTGGGCGTCTCCACCCGTGCCGAGGCCGTGGAGTGGGCCCGCGAGGCCGGACTGTACAAGGGCGACAGCTGAGCACAGCCCCGTAGCACGAGCACGATGCACGACCGGCACGTCCGGTCATCCGCAACGACGCGGATGCCGGGACCGTACGACACGTGCGCGACACCTTCACCTGAGACACTTCCGGTATGAAACAACCCGTCCTCGTCGTCGCAGCGGCGATCGTCGACGATCTCCGCACCCCCGGTCGTCTCCTCGCCGCGCGCCGCTCACGCCCGGAGCACCTCGTGGGGCGCTGGGAGTTCCCCGGGGGCAAGGTCGACGCATGCGAGACGCCAGAGGCCGGCCTCCACCGCGAGCTCCGCGAGGAGCTCGGCATCGACGTCGAGCTCGGTGACGAGATCGTCGGCCCCGACGCCGGCGGATGGATCATCACCGACCGCCACGTCATGCGGCTGTGGCTCGCCCGCGTCACCGACGGGGTCCCGCGGCCGCTCGTCGAGCACGACGCCCTGCAGTGGCTCGACCACAGCGAGCTGTTCGACGTGCCGTGGCTCGACGGCGACGTCCGGATCGTCGACCACCTTGCCGGGATCCTCACCCCGCAGCGCGCGACAGGCTGACCAGCCCGGGCGGACGCGCGCGGCGACCGCCTACCAGGCGGAGGGCTGGTAGTCCTTGAGGAAGCAGCCGAACACGTCCTCGCCCAGCTCCCCGCGGACGATCGGGTCGTAGACCCGCGCCGCTCCGTCGACGAGGTCGAGGGGCGCGTGGAACCCCTCCTGCGCGAGGCGCACCTTCGTCGTGTGGGGCCGCTCGTCCGTGATCCACCCCGTGTCGACACTCGTCATGAGGATGTTGTCCGTCTCGAACATCTCCCGTGCGCTCGTCCGCGTGAGCATGTTCACCGCGGCCTTCGCCATGTTCGTGTGCGGGTGGCCCGGACCCTTGTAGCCGCGGCTGAACTGCCCCTCCATCGCGGAGACGTTGACGATGTACCTGCGGGGCGAGGGCGAGGACGCCATCGACGCGCGCAGCCGGCTGATGAGGATGAACGGCGCGGTGCTGTTGCACAGCTGGACCTCGAGGAGCTCGAGAGGGTCGACGTCCTCGACGTTCTGCACCCAGGAGTTCGTGTGGACGAGGTCAGGCACGAGGCCCGCAGCGTCGATCGCGGTCGCGTTCTCGACGCGCTCGAGCGAGGCCGACCCGGCTGTGAGCGCCAGCTTCGTCAACAGGTCCGCCGTCGTCACCGAGGCGTGGGCGTGCGCCGTCGCCTCCGCCGGCACCGTGCCCTCGAGCGAGGCGGGGTGCGTGTCGTGGCTGCGGCCGAAGGTCGTGACCTCCGGCAGGTAACCGGCCGGGAGAGGAGCGTCCTCGGCTGCTGCGAGCGGCGCGTACGCGCCGGGGGAGCGGCGCACCGTCTGCGCGGCGTTGTTGATGAGGATGTCGAGCGGACCCTGCGCGGCCACGTCGTCAGCGAGAGCGACGACCTGGGCCGGGTCGCGCAGGTCGATGCCGATGATGCGCAGGCGGTGGATCCAGTCGGCGCTGTCCTCCATCGCGGTGAAGCGACGGATCGCGTCGTTGGGGAACCGCGTCGTGATGGTCGTGTGCGCGCCGTCGCGCAGGAGACGCAGCGCGATGTACATGCCGATCTTCGCGCGCCCGCCGGTGAGCAGGGCCCGCTTGCCCGTGAGGTCGGTCCGCGCGTCACGCCGGGCACGGTTGAGCGCCGCGCAGTCCGGGCAGAGCTGGTGGTAGAAGACGTCGACGTCGTTGTACTGCTGCTTGCACACGTAGCAGGCCTGCGACTTCAGGAGGCGTCCGGCGCTGGTGCCCTGCGCCGCGGGGACGAGCTCGAGGCCCTGCGTCTCGTCGTCGATCCGCGTCGGGGCGCCCGTCGCGGTCGCGGCGATGACCGCGTTGTCCGCGCTGCGGATCGCGTCCTTCGCGGCATCGCGCCGCTGCTTCTTCACGGTCTTGTAGAGCTTCGCGGTCGCCCGCTGCATCGCGACCTTGTCCGGGTGCTCGGGGTCGAGGTCGTTGACCTGGTCGAGGACGCGCAGGACGGTCGCGAGGTCGGACGGGTCGATCACGGAGGGGGCAGGCTCAGCAGGCACGGGTTCGATTATCCCCCGTCAGGGGGACTGCATCGTCATCATCGGCAACGGGCGCCCGACGAGGGACCCGGCCTCCGCCCCCGGCAGCGCCCGCGCGTACAGCCACCCCTGGGCGTTGTCGCAGCCCATCTCGCGCAGCCGGGTCGCCTGGTCGGGCGTCTCCACGCACTCGGCGACGACGTCGAGCCCGAGCACACGGCCGATCTCGACGATGATCCGCACGAGCTCCGTGGTCTCCTCCACGGACCCGAGCTCGCGGATGAACGACCCGTCGATCTTCAACGCGTCCACCGGGAAGCTCCGCAGCGCGTGCAAGGACGACTGACCGGTGCCGAAGTCGTCGATGTGCAGCAGCAGCCCCATGTCGTGGAGCTCGTCCATGACGGCGCGGGCACGGTCGAGGTCCGTCATGATCACCGACTCGGTGATCTCCAGGACGACGTCCGTGACCGGGACCTGGTGCCGGTCGAGCGCCCCCCGGACGGCGTCGGTGAGACCTTCGGCCCAGAACTCGTGGTGCGAGACGTTCACGGACACGATCGCCTGGTGCAGCAAGGAGGCACGCCACTCGGCGATCTGTCGGCACACCTCGTCGAGCACCCACCGTCCCAGGGCGACGATCGAGCCGTCCTCCTCCATCGCGGGCAGGAACTCCACCGGGCCCAGGAGACCGCGCGTGGGATGCTCCCAGCGGACGAGGGCCTCGAAGTGCACGAGCGGCGTCCCGTCGAGCGGCACGATCGGTTGGTAATGCACGACGAACTGGCGCTCCGCCAGCGCTGTCCGGACCTCCCCGCGGGCGCGCAGCCGTCGGCTCGCCCGGACGTGCATCTCGGCGTCGAACATCGACGCGGAGCCGCGCTCGGCGACCTTCGCCTCGTACATCGCGATGTCGGCGTCCCGCAGCACGTCCTCAGGGTCCGTGTACCCGGACTGCGACGTCGCGATGCCCGCGCTCGCGGTGACCGTGACGTCGTGCCCGGCGAGGAGCACGGGGTCGGCGATGCTCGCCTGGATGCGACGCGTGATGCTCAGGAGCTCGTCCGGCAGCGGGTCGGTGAGCAGCACGGCGAACTCGTCACCGCCGAACCGGGCGGCGGTGTCCACCGGCCGCAGCTGGGCGCGGAGCCGCTCGGCGACCACGACGAGCAGCTCGTCACCCACGAGGTGGCCGAGGGAGTCGTTGACGAGCTTGAACCCGTCGAGGTCGAGGAAGATCACCGCGTACTCGGCACCGGGCCGACGGCTCGGCTGCGCCACCGCGACCGACAGGCGGTCGAGGAACAGGCGCCGGTTGGGCAACCCCGTGACCGTGTCGAAGAGGGCGCCCCTGCGCAGCTGCTCCTCGAGCTCCTTGCGCGGGTGGATGTCCGCGAGCGACCCGACGAGGCGGGTGACGCGACCCAGGGCGTCCGTCGGGCCCAGCCCGCGGCTGAGGACCCAGCGCCACGTGCCGTCGGACCGGCGGACCCGGTACTCGCACTCGATGGGCTCGCCGTCCTGCAGCGCGGTGCCCATCGCGGCCGCGACGCGCTCCCGGTCGTCCGGGTGCACGGCGGCGGTCCAGCGGTCGAGCTCGATCTGCTCCTCGGCGCGGAGCCCGAGCAGCTCACGGCACCGCCCGGAGACGTACATCTCCCGGCTGGCGATGTCGAGCTCCCACAGGCCGTCCCTCGAGGCCTGCGCTGCCATCGCGTAGCGCTCCTCGCTGACCCGCACGCTGCGCTGGAGCTCACGCTCCTCGAACGCCGAGCTCAGCAGGCCCGCCCAGTGCAGGTAGGTCTCGTGGCTCGCGACGGTGTCGATGGGCACGATCACGGCGAGGACGCCCCAGTCCTTCTCCCCGCTGCGCACGGGGACGACGAGGGTGACCTCTCCGGCCCGTCCGGCGGTGGCGTCCACGAAGGCGCGCGGTGGGAAGTCGCGCACGTGCACGGTGCCCCCGGGGCGCATGTCGAGGATCCCGCGCGGGTCATGGACGCCGGTGATCCGCAGGATGCCAGCGGCGGGGCCACGTTCCCACATGCCGAGCGCGGCGCACCGCAGGTCGGAGCGCTCGAGCCAGCCGAGGCGCTCGGGGTGGGTCGCCTGGGAGGTGATGAGGTCGGTGGCGATCCGGTGCTGCTCGAGGACGGTGGCGGCGAGGTGCGCCGTCCGCTCGACGTACGCGCGCATCTGCAGCTGCCACAGGGCCGCGTCCACCCGGGACGCCGAGAGCGCCGAGACCCCGACGGACGCGTCCCCGGCATGCTCGACGAGGCGCTGCACATACTCGCCCAGGGCCGACGCGACCCGGTTCAGGGTGTCCTCGTCCCGCGCGACCCGGCGCAGCATCGCCACGAGGTCGCGGACGTCGGAGAGGGTGAGGTCCTCCGCGGACAGGACGAGCCGCTCGATCTCGACGACCGCCGCGCGGACGTCCGGGGGAGGGCCGCCCGCGCGCTCGTACCGGCTGATGAGCACGCGGAGGATCGACGCGAGCTCCGCGCGCAGGTCCACCCGGACCTCGGTCGCGTTCGTGGAGACCGCCCGGGTGTCCATGAGGTCCACCCGGCACCCGCACGAGCTCCGGACGTTGACGACGGCGGCGCGCGCGACGTGGTGCACGGGTGCGGGCGGGTAGCCCTTGAGCGCGGAGACGACGAGCCTGCCCGCGAGTGCCCCCACCTCGTCGAAGTGCTGCCCGACGCTCGACAGGCTCGGGCCGCCGACGGCACCCTCGATCGTGTTGTCGAACCCCATGACCGCGACGTCGTGCGGCACAGCGACGCCTGCGTCGGTGAGGACACGCATGAGGCCGATGGCGTTGCCGTCGGTGGCTGCCATGACGGCGCTGGGCAGGTCGCCGCGGGCGAGCATCTCCTCGCCCGCGAGGGCACCGGACCGTTCCGAGTAGCTCTCCGCGAGGTAGAACAGCGAGTCGTCGACGGGGAGACCGTGCGCGGTCAGCACCTCCTGGTACGCGGCGTAGCGCTCGCGGAAGTCGAGCTGGTCGAGGTTGCCGACGAACCCGATCCGGCGGTGCCCGTGCGCGACGAGGTGCTCGACCGCGGCGGTGACCCCACCGACGTTGTCCGGCATCGACGTCGCAGCGACGATCCCGTCGACCTCCTGGTCGGCGAGGACGAGGGGCTTGCCGAGGGCCTGGAGCGCGCGCAGGTACGAGGCGCCGACACCGAGAGCGACGACGACGACGCCGTCGATCTGGTCCCAGGCGACAGGGAGGTCGAAGTCGGGGGACGTGACGTTGTCCCAGGTGTCCGTCCCCGGGTCCGCGGTCTGCACGACGATGACCCGTCCACCGGCGTCGCTGATCTCGCGCGTCAGGCCGGCGAGGAGCTCACCGTGGTAGAACCCGCCCGTGTTCCGGCTGAGGGCGAGCACTGTCAGGGGGCGTGGCACTGCGTATGGTCCTTCCGACTCCTGTGACGCACGGTCTCTGCCTGCCTATCGGCACCTCGGGGTGCTACGTGAGTGGTGCGGCGCTGCGCGTCGCACCGAGCGGGGAACCGATGAGCTCGCCGGCCTCCGGGCCCGGCAGGGCCTTGGCGTACAGCCAGCCCTGCGCGTAGGCGCAGTTCATGGCCCGCAGTCCGTCCGCCTGCTCCTGGGTCTCGACGCACTCGGCGATGACGTCGAGGCCGAGGACGCGACCGATCTCGACGATGATCCGCACGAGCTCGGTGGTCTGCCCCACGATCCCGAGCTCCCGGACGAACGAACCGTCGATCTTCAGCGCGTCGACAGGGAACGTGCGCAGCGCGTGCAGGGAGGACTGCCCGGTGCCGAAGTCGTCGATGTGCAACCGCACGCCGAGGGCGTGCAACGCCGTCATGACCTCCGTGGCGGCCGCTGCGTCGAGCATGACGACGGTCTCGGTGATCTCGAGGACGAGCTGGTCGGGCGGGATGCCGTGCGTGGTGAGGGCGTCGCGGACGACGGCGACGAGGTCGGGCGCCCAGAACTCCTGGTGCGAGACGTTCACGGACACGGCCGCGCGGCGGCCCTGGGTGTTCCACTGCGCGATCTGGCGGCACGCCTGCTCGAGGATGCGGCGTCCGAGCGTGATGATGCTCGAGCTGTCCTCCATCGCCGGGAGGAACTCGCCGGGCCCGAGGAGCCCGCGGCGGGGATGCTGCCACCGGACGAGCGCTTCGAAGTGGGCGAGACCGGAACCATCGAGAGGCACGACCGGCTGGTAGTGGAGCACGAACTGCTCCTCGGCCAGGGCGGTCCGGAGCTCGGCCCGCAGCCGGAGGCGCTCCGTGGCGCGTGAGTGCATGCCCGGGTCGAAGACGAGGGCCGAGCCGCGCTCGGCCCGCTTCGCTTCGTACATCGCGATGTCGGCATCCCGGAGCACGTCCTCGGGCTGGGTGTAGCCCGTCGCCGACATCGCGATGCCGACGCTCGCGGTGACCGAGACCTCCTGGTCGCCGAGCACGACGGGCGTCGCGATGCGGTCCTGCAGCCGGCGCACGACCGTGAGCACCTCGGCCGGGGCGGGGTCGCAGAGGAGGACGGCGAACTCGTCACCCCCGAACCGGGCGGCCGTGTCCACCGGACGCAGCTCCGAGCGCAGGCGTTGTGCGACGACGCCGAGGAGCTCGTCCCCCGCGAGGTGCCCAAGGGAGTCGTTGACGAGCTTGAACCCGTCGAGGTCGAGGAAGATCACCGCGAAGCTCGACGAGCGGGCGCGGCCCGTGATGCTGAGCACGGCCCGCAGGTGCTCGAGGAACAGACGCCTGTTGCCCAGGCCGGTGACGGCGTCGTGCAGCGCCCCGCGTCGCAGCTGTTCCTCGAGCTCCTTGCGGGAGCTGATGTCCGAGGCGGACCCGACGAGACGCTCGACGGCACCCGAGGGTCCCGCGACGCCGAGCGCGCGGTTCGCCACCCATGCCCACCCGGCGCCGCGACGGATCCGGAACTCGCTCTCCGTCGGCACCTCCGGTGTGGCCTTGGCGCGGTCGAGCACGGCGCGGGCGGCGGGCAGGTCCGCGGGATGCACGCGCCCGAGCCATGCCTCGACGTCGAGCTCGGTGTCCGCGGGGATGCCGAGGATCTCGCACAGCCGCCCGGAGGCGAACATGTTGCCGGACGCGGTGTCGATCTCCCACAGGCCGTCGTTCGCAGCCCGCGCGGCGTGGGCGTAGCGCTCGTCGCTGATCTGCTTCTCACGTCGGAGCTCGGTCTCGGCGAGCGCGGAGGCGAGGAGGGTCGCCCAGTGCAGGTACATGTCCCGCGAGGACGTCGTGTCGATCTCGCCCACGACGGCCAGCAGGCCCCAGTGCCGGTCGACGTCCTGGACGGGCACGACGAAGCACGCCTCGCGCTGCTCGGGTCGCACGCGGTCGAGGAGCTCTGACGGCGGGAACTGCGTGACGGGGACCGTGCTGGCAGGGCCGGGGGCGTCGCCAGCCGTCGGGTCGTACGCCCCGGCGATGACGAGCTGACCATCGCTCGCCTCGCCCGTCCACAGAGCGAGCACGGCGGCGCGCACGCTGGTCCCCGTGAGCCAGGCGAGGCTGTAAGGGTCGACCGCAGAGGTGTGCAGCAGCCCGGTGGCGACCCGGAACTGCTCGTTCATCATCGTGTCCTGGTGGGTGCTGCGCTTGAGGTACGCGCCGGCGCGCAGCTGCCACAGGCCAGCGTTGAGCTCCGAGATGCGGGTGTCCGGCCCTGCACCGCGGATGTAGTCGAAGATCCTGTCGCCGATGCGGTGGAGGCGCTCGGGCCGGGAGCGGAGCCCGGTGAGGATGGTCAGCAGGGACCGCACCTCGCGCGGCGTCGACTCCGCCGAGCTCGTCAGCCGTGTGAGCACCGCGTCCGCCTCGAGGACCGCGGCCTCGTGGTCGGAGATCTTGCTGGAGTACAGGAGCGTGTCCGCGAGCATCGTTCGAAGCTCGCTCCGCAGCACGGCTGTCTCGGAGGTGTCAGGCACGTCGGCCGGAGCGGAGCGCTCGCCGCCGATCATCCCGTCTGCCGTGCACCCGCAGGAGCCACGCCAGGCCATGACGACGTCACCGTCCGGGCGGTGCACGCACGCCGGCGGGGGGTCGCCTGCGATCGACCGGAGGAGCAGACGGCCGGCCAGCGCTCCGACCTCGCTGAAGGACAGGTCGACGCTCGTCAGCGAGGGGACGGCGAAGGCGCCCGCTTCGGTGTTGTCGAAGCCGATGACCGCGACCTCGTCGGGGACCCCGACGCCCTCGTCGGCGAGCGCTGCCAGCAGCCCGATGGCGTTGCGGTCCGTCGCCGCGACGATCGCGGTGGGCCGCTCCACGGCGCGTGCGACCTCGAGGCCCGCGAGGTATCCGCCCGTCTCGATGGCGTCCTCGGTGGCGAGGAAGAACTCCGAGCGGGGCGCGATGCCGTGCTCGGCGAGCACCTCGACATACATGTCGTACCGTTCGCGACGGTCCGTCTGGCTGAGCTCGCCGACGAACCCGATCTGCCGGTGCCCATGCGCGATGAGGTGCTCCACCGCGGCGCGCGCGCTGGCGAGGTTCCCGGGCAGGACGACGGGTGCGTCGAACCCCTCGACCGCGTGGGTGAGGATCGTCGGCTTGCCGGCGTCGCGCAGCCGCTGCAGGACGGGAGCGTCCGCGGCGAGGACCATCGCGACCGCACCGTCGACGTGGTCGACGGCCAGCGGGAGGTCGAACTCGGGGAGACCGACCATGAAGTCGTCGGAGTCCTCGAGGTCGAGCGTCTGCAGGACGATGAGCCGACCGCCCGACGCCGCGACCTCACGATTGATGCCGGCGAGCATCTCGCCGAAGTAGTGGCCCGTCGTGCTGCGTGCGTAGGTGAGCACGGTGGGATGGACGCACCGCGCGGCGTCCTCGCCCTCGGGTGCGTCAGCGGGACGGGTGGACCCGCTGTCGGCCACTGGCCCCTCCCTGCTGCTGGCTGTCCCTGTCGCTGTCACCATCGGCACGACCGCGGTGTTCATGAGATGTGCGGGCTCCGGCTCACCAGGCGTCGTCGGGTCGGTGGTGCGACGGCGGCACGACGAAGTCGGGGTGCTCTCCGGGCGTGAGGTACGTGCGGGCGAACGCGAGCGACGTCTGGACGTCGGACCGGCGCTCGGCAGCCGTTCGGGCCTTGCGGGTGCCGATCTCGATCGCGACGTCGCCCGTCCACCCGGTCTCGACGAGGTGGCACAGCAGCTCGGCACACGGCTGGTTGCCCCGGCCGGGGACGAGGTGCTCGTCCTTGCCGGAGCCCGACCCGTCGGCCAGGTGCACGTGGCGCAGCCGGTCACCGAAGCCCTTGGCCATCTCGAGGCTGTCCTGGCGTGCGGTGGCGGCGTGCGACAGGTCGAGTGTCACGGCGTCGTACGCGTGCTCCGTGGGGTCCCAGCCCGGCAGGTACGCACCGTAGTCACGGCGCTTGCTGCGCCACGGGTACATGTTCTCGACCGCGATGGTGAGCCCGGACTCCTCGGTGAGGTCCTGCACCTGCTCGACGAACCGGCGCGAGTACTTGCGCTGCCACGAGAACGGGGGGTGCACGACGACGGTGCCCGCGCCGAGGGCGCCGGCCATGTCGACGGCCTTGGCGAGCTTGGGACCGGGCTTGCTGCCCCAGACCTTCTGACTGACGAGGAGCGTGGGGGCGTGGATGCTGCGGATCTCGACGCCGTGGTCGGCGGCGAGCTGCGCGAGCGCGTTGTCGTCCTGCGTCGTGGGGTCGGACCACACCATGACCTCGATGCCGTCGAAGCCGAGCTCGGCGGCGAGCTCGAACGCGTACCCGACCTTGCGCGGGTACACCGACGCGCTGGACAACGTGACCTTGATGTCCTGCCCTGGTCGTCCTCCGGGTGTGGCGTCTCTCGCTGCGTCGCGCATCTTTCCACCCTAGTCCCGCTGTGCCCGACGGTCCTGCAGAGCGTGAGGCGCGCTGTGGAAACGGCATGCGGTCAGCACAGACGCTCACGGACCCCTTCCCGCGGCGGATGTTAAGCGCTAACCTTCCGGCAGGAAAGTTGAGCGCCATATTTCACCCGGTTGAAATCTCGCGGCGCACCAGGACCGACGGAGGTCAGCATGAGCGGATCAGCAGGCGCTGCACACTGGAGCCCGGCATGTTGGCCACGATGAGCCGGTACGACGTCGGGACGGGCGTCGACCTCATCCGGATCGCCGAGCGACCTGAGCTCGTCGAGGTCTGCGCCGCCTGGGGGTTCGGCAACTGGGGCAGCCAGAGCGGCAGCACGCTGCAGCGGGCGCTCAACACCTACACCTTGCCGTTGCACGACGACGCCTACGAGACCGTCGTCGCGGTCAGGCACGGCAAGGCGGTGGGCATGGCGAGCCTGTGGCCGTCCGACTACCCCCGCCGCCCTGATCTCACGCCGTGGCTCTCCGCGTTGTTCGTCCACCCGGAGCACCGCGGTCTCGGCTTGTCCGTCCGGCTGAGTGAGGCCATCGAGGCTGCCGCCGTCGCGCGGGGCCACGAACGTCTGCACCTCATCACCGAGCACCATGAACGGCTCTACACGAAGAGCGGCTGGGTGAGCCTCGAGAACGTGCGCTCGGTGCACGGGCCGGCTGTGCTCATGGCGAAGACGCTCACGGGGGCGGGGCTCTGATGGCCGCCCACGTCCCGTCCCTCGCGCGTCGGGCACCCGTGCGGACGGCCCCCGGGGTGCGTCGTCCGACGGCCCTGGCGGGCCGGGTGCTGCAGCGACAGGGAGTGCTCACGAGCAGCGCGCGACTCGTCAAGGTCACCGCCGCGCAGCCAGTGGTCCGCACAGGGCTTCTCGGCGTGCTGGGGATCGCCTGGCTGCGACGCCGGGCCGGCCGGAGCCAGCCCGACGCCGCGGTGTGGCTCAGCCGAGGCGTGTCCGCACGGTCGCGGCAGCGGCGACGAGGTGCTCGAGGGACGGCGTGGTCTCGGCGTAGCCTCGCGTCTTGAGGCCGCAGTCGGGGTTGACCCACAGCAGGGCCGGGTCCACCGACTTCACGGCGAGCTCGAGCAGCTCGGTGACCTCCTCCAGCGACGGCACGCGCGGGGAATGGATGTCGTAGACGCCCGGCCCCACACCGCGTGCGAACCCGGACGCGGCAAGATCGGGCAGGATCTCCATCCGTGACCGCGCCGCCTCGATCGAGGTGACGTCGGCGTCGAGGGCGTCGATCGCCCCGATGACCTCGCCGAACTCCGAGTAGCACAGGTGCGTGTGGATCTGCGTGTCCGGGCGCACGCCCGCGGTCGCGAGCGTGAACGACCCGACGGACCAGCTGAGGTACTGCGCCTGGTCCACGGTCCGCAGGGGCAGCAGCTCGCGCAGTGCCGGTTCGTCGACCTGGATGATCGCGATGCCGGCGGCTTCGAGGTCCGCGACCTCGTCCCGGAGCGCCAGACCGATCTGGTGGGCCGTCTCCGCCAGCGGCACGTCGTCCCGCACGAACGACCACGCCATGATCGTCACCGGGCCCGTGAGCATGCCCTTGACGGGCTTGCTCGTGAGCGACTGCGCGTACTGCGCCCAGCCGACGGTCATGGGTGCCGGCCGGGAGACGTCGCCCCAGAGGATCGACGGGCGCGTGCAGCGTGACCCGTACGACTGCACCCAGCCGTTGCGGGTCACCGCGAACCCGTCGAGCAGCTCCGCGAAGTACTGGACCATGTCGTTGCGCTCGGCCTCGCCGTGCACGAGGACGTCGAGACCGATGCGCTCCTGGAGGTCGACGACCCGGCGGATCTCGCCGCGCATCTGCTCCTCGTACGCCTCGAGCGAGAGCTCTCCGCGGGCATGAGCGGCGCGGGCGCGGCGGATCTCGGCGGTCTGCGGGA
Source organism: Sanguibacter sp. Z6_81 (assembly GCF_057180625.1). Lineage (NCBI taxonomy): Bacteria > Bacillati > Actinomycetota > Actinomycetes > Micrococcales > Sanguibacteraceae > Sanguibacter > Sanguibacter sp. Z6_81. The sequence goes on from NZ_JBXUFV010000001.1 coordinate 751,312, forward strand.
ACGACCCGATCGTCGTGGTGGGCAGCAGGGGCAGGGCGAGGCGTCCGGTCTGCGCGACGCGCCGTTCGTGCGCAGGCCCCCGGTGGAAGTCACCGTCCTGCAGGGCTGCGGTGCGTTCCCGCACGGCCGGGACGAGGACGCCGGTCGCCCGCGCCCGCGACGCGAGGGCGTCGGAGGCGGCGAGGAGCTCGGCGTGGATCGCCTCGCGTCCCTCGGCGAGGCCCTCGGCGAGGGTGACGACCTCGGCGACCTTCTGGTCGGCGAACGCGAGCCAGGACGCGAGCGTCGGGTCGAGCGCGGGCTCGTCCTCGACGTCGTGCGGGACGTGTTGGAGGGACGTCGAGGTGCCCACGCTCACGGCGCCCGCCCCGAGTCCTTCGAGGCGTTCGAGCACCTCGAGCCTCGCGGACAGGTCGGCCCGCCAGATGTTGTGACCGTCGACCACTCCGGCGACGAGGGTCTTGGTCTCGAGGCCCTGGACGGGCGCGGTGGGTGCTGCGCCCTTCACGAGGTCGACCGCGAGGGCGTCGATGTCGCTCGCGGCGAGGATCGGCAGCGCGTCCAGGAGGTCCCCGTACGGCGCGGCGACGAGGAGCGCGGGTCGCTCGGGGCGTGCCAGCCCGGTCCCCAGCACCCGGTAGGCCTCGGCGAGGGCACGCTGGGCGTCGACGAGCGGCACGTCGATGGTGTCCGTGACGAGGCCCGGCTCGTCGAGCTGCACCCACTGCGCACCGGCCGCGGCGAGCGCGCGGAGCAGCTCGGCGTAGACCGGGAGCAGGTCAGCGAGCCGCGACAGCGGCCGGAACCCGGCGGGTGCGTCGTCGGCCGCCTTGCTCAGGAGGAGGAACGTCACCGGTCCGACGATCACGGGACGGGTGCTCACGCCGTCGGCGAGAGCCTCGGTGAACTCGGCGACGATCCGGTCGCTGGCGTACCGGAACGTCGTGTCCGGGCCGATCTCGGGGACGAGGTAGTGGTAGTTCGTGTCGAACCACTTCGTCATCTCGAGGGGGGCGTCGTCCCCGGCGCCGCGCGCGACGGTGAAGTAGCCGGCGAGGTCGAGCCGGCCGTCGGCGTCGGCGAGCCCCGCGAACCGCGCGGGGACGGCGCCGACGGTCGTGGCGGCGTCGAGCACCTGGTCGTAGAAGGAGAACGAGCCCGGGACGGCGCCTCCTGCGGCGGGCAGGCCGAGCTCGACGAGGCGGTCCCGGGTCCGCTTGCGCAGGGCCGCGGCGGTCGCCTCGAGGGTGTCGACGTCGGTGCGTCCGGCCCAGAAGGCCTCGACGGCCTTCTTCAGCTCGCGGCGCGGGCCGATCCTCGGGTAGCCGAGGATGGTCGCCGCCGGGAACGGGACGGGAATGGTCGGTTGTGTCCGGCTTGTCGTCCGGTTCTGGGCATGGGTGTGCTCGTGGTGCGTCATGGGGTCATCCCTAGGAGTTCTGCGCGGCGACCGGGGTCGCAGGCGGGTGGAGTGCTGCTATGGATGCGCCGACCCACGGCCCGCTGGCCAGGTCCGAGCCGGCACCGGAGGCGTCTCCGGTGCTGTGCCCGCCGCCGAGGTGTACGCCCTCGAGCAGGTCTAGTGCGGCTTCGTGCTTGTTGAACGTGTAGATGTGCAGGCCCGGGGCTCCGGCTGCGAGGACGGCGTCCGCGAGGTCCACGGTGGCGCGGATGCCGAGAGTGTGGCGGCGTGCCGGGTCGCTGACCTTCTCGAGGTCGCGGACGACGGCTGCCGGGGCGGGGACGCCGGTGAGGGTCTCGACGCGGGCGAGCCGCGCCGGGTCGGTCATGGGCAGGATCCCCGCGAGGATCGGGAGCGTGACGCCCGCGCTGCGGGCGGCGTCCACGAAGTCGATGTACGTGCTCGGCTCGTAGAAGAGCTGGGTCATCGCGAAGTCGGCGCCTGCCCGCTGCTTCTCGAGCAGCCGCTGGACCTCCTGCTCGCGGCTCGTCCCTGCGGCGAGGTTCCCCCCGGGGAACGCCGCGACGGCGATGGTCAGCGGCTGCGCGGCGGACCGCAGCGCGGTGGAGGGGTCCGCAGCGCAGCGTGAGGCCTCGACCTCGCGCAGCAGCGCGACGAGCTCGTCCGAGGAGTTGACGCCGTCGGGGCTGGGGCGCCAGTCGGGCTGGTCGCGCGGGGGGTCTCCCCGCAGCGCGAGGAAGCTGCGCACGCCCTCGGCGAGGAACTCGTCGATGACCTCGGCCACGTTGTCCCGGGACGCCCCCACGCACGTGAGGTGTGCGATGGGCAGCACGGGAGTCTCGCGGATGAGTCGGCTCACCACGGCGCGCGCCGTGGCCCGGTCACCGCCGGCGGCGCCGTAGGTGACGGAGATGAAGTCGGGGCGCGCAGAGACGAGGCGCTCGGCCGTGGTCCAGAACTTCGGTGCCGCGTCGGGGTTGCGCGGGGGCATGAGCTCGAACGACACGGTGGGTCGCTCGACCCGGGGTCGTTCGTGCGGTGCACCGCGGTGCACCGGGGGTACTGCTGCGGAAGCCGTCATGGGTGATCTCCATCGGACCTGGCGTTAGCACCCGCACCCTCAGGAGGCTTCCATTGTGGGGGGTTGCTGCGGCGTCGACGAGCCAGGACTCTCGACCGCTCTGGATGGTTGTCGCCACTGTAGGTCGGCATCCACCAGCTGGTCCAGGACTGTCCATCGGCTGAGACGTCAGGTGGGTCGGTCCTGGGACGCGAGGCGGCGGGACCACCGGGTCCACGGCGGGGCGACCCGCCAGTTCACGGCAAGGGTGCGGAACGCCCAGCGGAAACGCCGTGCCAGGCTCCCGGGGGAGGCGAAGGTCCGCCCCGAGACCCCGACGACGAGGTCGCGGTCGTACCGCACGCGGACAGACGGGTGGAGCTGGAAGCTCAGGTCGGTGTCGTCGTGCACGAGCGGGTCGTCGCGGTGCACCTGGTCGCTCACCTGCGCCCACGTCTGCCGGCGCAGCGCCATGTTGGAGCCCCACAGCGGCACCCCGGCGAGGGCGGCGTGCATGCCCCAGTAGTACCCGCGCATGTAGAACGTCCGCGCTGCGACCCCGCGCAGGCCAGGGAGGTCGTAGAACGTCCCCGCCCCGGTGAGCGCACTGAGCCGCGGGTCGTCGACGAACGCCGCGTGCACCCGCTCCAACCAGTCGACCGGCGGCAGCGTGTCCGCGTCGCACCGGGCGATGACGTCACCGGTCGCGGCGTCGTACCCCGCGGACGCGGCGGCGGGGATCCCGGGGGCGGGCTCGACGACGACGCGAGCGCCTGCAGCCCGTGCCACGTCCGCGCTGTCGTCCGACGACGCGTTGTCGACGACGACGATCTCGTCCGCGAGGTGCGTCTGGCGCGCCAGGGCCTCGAGGCAGCGGGCGAGGAGCTCCGCATCGTCCTTGCACGGGATGACGACGGACAGCCGCAGGCTCACCGGCGGGGCGCCCGTGCGAGCAGGATGCCCGCGAGCAGGGAGCCCAGCCCGCCGGCTGCGAGGTCTCCGAGCGTGTCCTGGTACCCGACGCTGATCGTGTCCTCGACGAAGGTGTGGCCGGCCCACTCGCCGAACTCCCACAGGACGGCGAGCAGCATGCCGATCGCGGTCGTCGTCACGGCGATGCCGAGCCGCGGCCGCCGGAGGACAGTGCTGCCGGGCGGCTGGGCCGGACCCGGCGCCGCCCGGCCCGGCGCCGGCGGTACCGCACCGACCGCGGCGAGCAGCTCGTAGACGAGCACGGCGAGCACGCCGTTCGCGACGAGGTGCACGGCGAGGTCCAGCCAGCCGACCGACGTGTACAGGTCGAAGGCGCTGATCCACCCCGCGGCGAGCAGGACGACGCCGTTCGACAGGTCGAGCGGGCCGGGCAGCCCCACGGCCCGCGGCACGACGAGGCCGAGGAGGACGAGAGCGAAGAGTGCGACCCCGACGAACCCGAGCCACACGCCAGCGACGACGATGCTCACCGCCCCGGCCACCCGGAGCCCGTCCGCGACGAGGATGGTGCTGTTCCGCGGTCTGAGGGCCTCGGCGGTGATCACCGGGCAACACTAGCGACGACCGGGGCGGGCTGCCGCGCTCAGCGCCTCACGCGGCGCGGCTCACCGGGCGGGCGCTCGCCGTCGTCCGTGCCGTCGTCGGCGGCGAAGAGCAGGTCGGCGAGCTGGACGTGGACGCGCTCGATGTTCGGGATGTCGTGGAGCACGACGCCGGCCTTGTCGGTCGCGTCGGAGATGACGAGCGTGCCGCACCCGAGGATGCGGTCGAGCAGCCCCTTCTCGTACGTGACGTCGTTGATGCGGTAGAGCGGGATGTCCCGGCCGGTGCGCGTGAGGATGCCGCTGCGGGTGATGAGGCGACGGTTGGTGAGGGTGTAGCGGGAGGTCACCCACCGCAGGAACGGCACGAGCGCCCAGCCGAGGACGGCGACGAGCGCGAGGACGCCGACGGCGAGCTGGAGCCAGCCCTGCGCGCCGCTGTCCGGGATGAGGAGCAGCGCCGCGAGCACGGCCGCGACGGCGAGCACGAGCACGAGAGCCGGACGGAACAGGGCTTTGGCGTGCGTGCGCAGGTTGAGGACGACGTGCTCGCCCTCGCCGAGCGTCTGGCTGATGGTCATGGCGAGCATCCTGCCACTTGCGGGCTCAGGCCCCGGGGCACGTGCGGACGCGCGCGGCGCCCACGGCCGAGCAGGGCTGGCCGCAGGTCTCAGCTCAGCGCCGCGGCGTACCAGCGTCGGTGGTCCTCGGTGAGCCGGAACGCCTCGGTCGGGGGCGTGCCGACGAGGGACCACACGAGGTCCGCGTCGTACCAGTGGTCCTGCGTGAGCAGGGCGAGCTGGTGGTCGCTGACCTGCTCCGTGGGCAGGACGGCGCGCGCCTCGGCCGCGGTGAGGTTCCGCCCGGGGGCGGGGAGGCCGAGGTCGGCGACGAGGGAGTCGATGATCGACCGCACGGCGACGGGTTCCGGAGCGCTCGCGTGCAGGACCGTGCCCGACGACGAGAGGGCTGCGGCGGCCGCCGTGCTCGTGCTCAAGGTCGCCACGATGCGCGCGAGGTCCTCGACGGCGATCACGGAGATGCGGGCAGCGGCGTCCTCGAGCGTCGCGCCGAGCCGGGCGGTGACGGCAGCGAGGGCGGGCACGAACCACCTGTCCCCGGAGCCGTAGACGAGGTTGGGGCGCAGGACCGTCCCGCCGGCCTCGAGCACGAGCCGCTCCGCCGCGAGCCGGTGCGTGCTCGCGACCGACTCCGGGTGGGCCGCCACCTCGTCCTCGGCGATCCCGCGGTGCGGGCCGGTGCCGTACACGGAGGTCGTCGACACGTAGACGGTGCGCTGCACCCCGCCCTGCCGGGCGGCGGCGAGGAGGGCCGCGGTGCCCGCGACGTTCGTCATCTCGCTCACCGCGGCGTCACGCCCCACGTAGGACGCCGCATGCACGACCACGTCGGCGCCCTCGACCGCAGCGAGGAGGGTGGACGGGTCGGCGAGGTCAGCGAGCACCGTCCGCACCCCGGGCTGCACGGGCGCGCCCGCGCGTCGTGTCGTCGAGGTGACGGCCGCGACGCCGTCCGCAGCGAGCGCGCGGACGATGTGGGACCCGATGAAGCCGGTACCGCCGACGACGACGACGCGGGGTGCACCGCTCATGCGTGCGCGCCGAGCGGCTGCTGCTCCGAGGTCCGGACCCCGTCCCGGGCCCGACCGGTGGCCACGCTCGTCGCGATGGGCGTGCTGCCCTGCAGGAATGTCACGACGACGCGGTGCTCCAGCTCGTCGACAGCGACGCGGAGCTCGAGCGCCGGCTCGAACTCGGGGAACGCAGCGCACGTGAAGTCGACACCCATGATCTCGGAGCCGGGCAGTGCGACCCCGAACATGTGCGTCGTGGAGTGCAGCAGGAGCATGCCGGGCAGGTGGTCGACGGGGTGGTCGAAGAAGAAGGGGTTGGCGTGGCTGTAACCGATGGTGGCCTCGTAGCCGCCGGCCACCGGGCGCAGGTCGCGGACCGGTGCGTCGTCGTAGCGGCGGGGCACGTCCTCAGGCCGCGGTGCTCGGCGCCGGAACGCCTTGTAGTGGACAGGGCTGATGCAGCGGAGCTCGCCCGTGCCGTGCGCGACGGTCTCACCGTCGAGATAGAACTCGATCGTCGCGGACAGGCCGCTGACGACGCCCTTGCGCATGAGCTTGTCCGTCACCGTGACGAGGGCGGTGAGCTCGATCGGCGCGAACTCGGGGAACTGCACCGCTCCGTCCCCCGACCACGCGAATGTCGCTCCCTGGAGGGTGAAAGCCCAGTCCCGGGGGATGCCATACCCCGCGTGGCCCATATAGAGTCCCATCTGCCGGATCGCCTCGACGGAGAGTGTCAGGGGGAGCTCGGTGGCCCGCGGCGGGAGCATGACGTGCCCACGCGGGATCTGGACGTCGAACATCCAGGCATGCGGACCGCGCTGGTCCGCGCCTGTGAGAAAGACTTCCGCAGCGGCGCGTCGGTGCACCATCGCCCGGTCCACCGGGCGGGAAAAGGTAGGCTCGTGCATATTCCGCCCGTATGGATCTTCCTCAGTCATGGGGTGAATGGTACGACCGGCTCGTAATTCGACCAACCCCCGGGGAGCAGTGCGTGTCACGACGAAGCGACCAGCGGGCAGCCACGAGGGCTGCCATCCTCGAGGTGGCCGCGGAGGAGTTCGAGGCGCACGGCTACGTCGGTGCCTCCCTGTCCGTCATCGCGGAGCGCCTGGGACTGACCAAGGGAGCCCTGTACTTCCACTATCAGTCCAAGGGTGACATCGCGAAGTCGATCGTCGACAACTACCACGGCGCCTGGGAGCCGCTCGTCCGCGAGGCGGAGGCGCGCGGACGGGGTTCCCTCGAGGCCATCCGCTGGCTGACGGGCCAGGTGGCGATCGCCTACCGCGACGACATCCACATCCGCGCGGCCGTGCGTCTGGTCCGCGACCGGGCCGCGATCGACGTCGAGCTGCCGCGCCCCTTCATCGCCTGGATCCAGACGTCCCAGATGTTCCTCGAGCGCGCCGCCGAGGCCGGCGAGATCCGCAAGGACCTCGACATCCCGCGTGTGGCCCACCTGTCCGTCGCGGCATGGTTCGGGGTGCAGCAGGTGTCGGAGGACCTCGACGAGCGGCAGAGCCTCGAGAACCTCACCGACGGACTGTGGGACCTGCTCCTCAACGGGATGGCGTAGCAGGGGCCGTCCGTCCCGCGCTCACCTGCTCGCCCAACAGCACGACGGGGCAGGTGACGAGGTGGTCGTCGACGATCCCGCACGCCTGCATCGTCGCGTAGGCCGTCGTCGGGCCGACGAACGCGAAGCCGTGCGACTTGAGCGTCTTCGCCAGCGCCTTCGACCCGGGCGTGGAGGCAGGGACGTCGGAGGGCAGTCGCGGTCGTTCCCGCGCGGTCGCGTCGGGAGCGGCGGACCAGATGATCTCGTCGAGGGTCTGGCCCGCGTCGTGCAGGGCGACGACCGCCCGGGCGTTGCGGACCACGGCGAGGATCTTCGCGCGGTTGCGGATGATTGCGGTGTCCTCGAGGAGCCGTGCGACGTCGGCGTCGGTGAAGCGGGCGACGACCTCCGGGTCGAACCCGGCGAAGCGGTCGCGGAACGCGGGGCGCTTGCGCAGCACCGTGAGCCAGGAGAGCCCGGACTGGAAGCCCTCGAGGGCGAGGCGCTCGAAGAGTTCCGCCTCCCCGTGGACCGGCACGCCCCACTCGGTGTCGTGGTACTCCTCGTAGAGCGGGATGCCGTCGCCGAAGCACCTCCCGGTCGTGCCGGGCGGGAGCTGCGGGGCGGGCTCGTCCACGGAGGTCCGGATCGTTGCGGTGGCGGGAACGTTCATCCCCCTACTGTGCCCGGCGCCACCGATGATGGCTGGTTCGCACGCAGGCGCGGTGGACACGGGCGGTGGTCCACACGTGGGCGGACGGCTGCTCCTCCTGCTCCGCGAGCTCCCGTGGTTGGCTGGGGTCATGGTCCTCACGAGTCCACGGCCCTCCTCGTCCGACGCTCCGGCACACGTGCTGGACACGCTCCGTGCCCTCGAGCCGGCGACCGCGGAGCAGGAGCGGGCGCAGGCCCGGGCGATCGCGCACCTCGTCGAGCACGGGGTCGCCGCCCTCTCGCGGACCATCCCCGAGCACCTCACCGGCAGCACGATCGTCTTCGACGCAGGACTGACGAGCACCCTCCTGTGCTACCACCGCAAAGGACGCTTCTGGGTGCAGCCCGGCGGGCACACCGACCCGGAGGACGACAGCCTCCTCGCTGGTGCGCTCCGGGAGCTGCGGGAGGAGACGGGTCTCGAGCGGTTCGCCGTGCCGTCGCGGGCCCCCGCCGACATCGACCGGCACGCCCTCGGCGGCGGCTTCGGTGCGTGCGCCTGGCACATCGACGTCGGCTTCGTCGTCGTGGCAGACCCGGCTGACCCGGTGGCGGTGAGCCCGGAGAGCACCGACGTGGCGTGGTGGCCGGTGGACGCGTTGCCTGCCGGGTGCGCCGACGGGCTCGACGCGCGGGTCGAGCGTGCCCGCGCGTTCGCCCGCTCCCAGGTGCACGCGGCGGCACAGGACGGGTTGGCGCGATGACCGGGGGGCCGCTCGCGGCGCGCGGGGGCGACCTCGTCCTTCTCGGCGGTGAGGTCCACACGGGCAGCCACGTGCTCGCCGACGGGTGGCTCGCGCTCGTCGGTGGACGTGTCGCGGGCTCGGGCGGCGGCCAGCTGCCGGAGCGGTGGGCGGGGTTGCCGCGGCGGGACGCCCGCGGGCACCGTGTCGTCCCGGGGTTCGTCGACCTGCACTGCCACGGCGGCGCAGGGGGAAGCTTCGCGGACCTCGCCGCCGAGGAGGACGTCCTGCGTGCCGTCCGGCTGCACCGTGCTCACGGCACGACGACGCTCGTCGGCAGCCTCACGACGGCGCCGGTACCCGTGCTGCGCACCGCTGTCGCGGGCCTCGCCGACCTCGTCGCGGACGGCGAGCTGGCGGGGGTGCACCTCGAGGGCCCGTGGCTCAGCCCGCACCACCGTGGTGCGCACGACCCCCGGTTCCTCGTCGACCCGGACCCCACGGACATCGACACCGTGCTGTCCTCCGGCGTCGTGCGGGTGGTGACACTGGCGCCCGAGCTGCCGGGCGGCCTCGACGCGGTGCGTCGCGTCGTGGGGCACGGAGCCGTGGCGGCCGTCGGGCACACGGGTGCCGACGCCACGACGGCGACCGCTGCCGTCGACGCCGGGGCGCGGCTCGCGACGCACCTGTTCAACGCGATGCCGCCCGTCCACCACCGCGCGCCGGGGCCGGTCCTCGCGCTGCTCGAGGACCCGCGCGTCGTCGTCGAGGTCATCGCCGACGGCGTCCACCTGCACCCGCTGACGCTCGCGCACGCCGTGCGCTCGGCCGGTCCCGGGCGGGTCGCGCTCGTCACGGACGCGATCGCCGCGGCGGCGATGCCCGACGGCGAGTACACGCTCGGCGGGCTCGTCGTCGACGTCGTCGACCGGGTGGCGCGGCTGCGGGATGGCGGGGCGATCGCGGGCAGCACCCTGACGCTCGACGCCGCCCTCCGGTACGCGACGGACGTCGCGGGAGTGCCGTTCGGGGACGCGCTCGCTGCGGTGACGAGCACGCCCGCGGCGGTCCTGGGTCTGCCGGACGTCGGGCACCTCCGGGAGGGGGCGCGGGGCGACGTCGTCGTCCTGGGCCCTGACGGTGACGTCGCGGAGGTGTGGCGCGCAGGTGCGCGGGTCGGCACGGAGTGAGGGGTGTCGGCGGGCTCGCGCGCGCATCGGCGCCCGGTGTGCCCTCGGCCGTCGCCTGGACGGTGCCCACGAGGGTCCGGGACTTCGTGTCCCGGAGCATCCGGCTGCACCAGATCTCCCGCCCGTCCGCTCAGTCGGGCGACGTGGAGAGGAGCAGGAGGACCGCGCCGGTGAGGGAGAGCAGGGCGCGGGCGTGGTTCGCCGTCGTCCAGGGGCGGTCGTAGCCGCGCCAGAGGTCCTCCGCGCCTGCGGCGCGTGCCGGCGCGTCCGCACCCGGGGCTGCGGCCAGCCGGGTGTTGAGGGGGACGTTGACGGCCATGGTCAGGGCCCAGCCTGCGAGGTACCCCGCACCTCCCAGCGCCGCCCACGCCGAGAGGCCGCCCGTGAGGGCGAGGACGAGTGCGGTCGCCGAGGCTGCCGCGGTGCCGAAGAACAGGAGCATGAACACCGGTCCGACGGCTCGCTCGTTGATCACCACCATCGTCGCGATCGCGTCCTGCGCGGGCCGACGGCGCAGCGCCGGCATGACGACGGCCGAGAACGCGACGTAGAAGCCGCCGACGGCGGCGGACCCCACGCCGGCGACGAGCGGGAGCCAGGTATCCATCCGGACAGGGTGCCGCACCTCCCCGGTTCCGGGGAACCCCGCGCCCTCCTCAGCCGTGCTGCAGGTGGGCGCGCTCCGCGTCCTGCGTGAGGATCATGAGGAGCTCGACAGGTCCTGCGTGCCCACCGAAGCCGTGCGGGGTCATCGTCGAGAACTCGGCCGCCTGGCCCGCCTCGACGAGGATGAACCGGTCCCCGAGGCGCAGCTCCGCGGTGCCCGAGAGCACGGTGAACCAGTCACGGCCCGGGTGCACGTTGAGCTGGTCCGCCGGGGGTGCGGGGCTCGTGATGCGGACCTTCGCGACCGTCATGTCGTGGGGGTTGCGCTCGCGGGCGAGCGTCCAGACGGTCATGCCGTCACGCTCGCCGCGCTCAGGACGGATGACGACGTCGTCGTCGCCGGGCGACTCGACGAGCTGGTCGAGGGTCGTGTCGAGGGCGCGCGCGATGGGGACGAGCTGGTCGAGCGCGATGCGCCGGTTGCCCGTCTCGATCCGGCTGAGGTTCGAGGGACTGAGGAAGCTCCGCTCCGCGAGGGTGTCCAGGGACCAGCCCTTGGCCGTGCGGAGTGCGCGGATGCGCTGTCGGACGACGGCCTCGAGATCTGCGTCTTGCGTCATACGCAAGAGCCTATGCCACATGCGCACGACGGGTCTACGGTCGAGGCATGACCACGCACGAGCGACCCGTTGCCCCCGACGTCGACGCCCACCACCCGGCGCAGGGCCACGAGCCCGCGCACCACCGCCACCCCGCGCACGCGCAGCACGACGCGCCCGGCGGCAGCGACGCCCACGTCCACGCGCGCGGCCCCGGCCTCGCGCGCATCCTCGACCTCGACGCGATCGTGTACCGCCGCAGCCTCGACGCCACGACCGCCCTCGTCAGCGCAGCGGCTTCCGACCTCGACGTCGGCCGCATCCTCGACGTCGGCGCGGGGTCCGGCACGGGGACGGTGGCGCTCGCCCAGCGGTTCCCGGCCGCGGACCTCGTCGCGATCGACGTCTCCCCGGAGATGCTCGGCCGGGTCCGCGACGCCGCCGAGCGCGCGGGAATCGCGGCCCGGGTGACGACCGAGCAGGTCGACGTGGCCTCCGGGACCGGACCGCTCGGACTGTTCGACGTCGCCTGGGCGGCACTGTCGCTGCACGAGGTCCCCGACCCTGCCCGCGCTCTCGCGAACCTCCTCGCCGGGTTGCGACCGGGCGGTGTGCTCGCGGTCGTCGAGATGGACGAGCCGCCCCGCCTGCTGCCCGAGGCGCTCTCCGGGTTCGAGGAGCGGCTCCGCGCCGCGGTGGCCCGGGCGCAGCCGGGGCACGTCGACCACCCCGACTGGACGGACGCCATCACCGCCGCCGGGTTCACCGGGGTGAGCACCCGGACGGTCGTGTTTGACGAGTCCGCACCCGGCGACGGACCCGCCGGCGAGTACGCCGCCCTCTCCCTCGAGCGCTTCGCGGCATCCGGCCTTCCGTCCCTCGACGCCGCGGACGCGGCTGTCCTGGCGACGCTCCTCGGCGACGGACCCGACGGCGTCCGGAGCCGGACCGACCTCCGGGTGCGCGGCACCCGGAGCGTGTGGATCGCGCGTCGTCCATGAACGCGCCGCCCATGAACACGTCGCCCACCACAGCACCCACCACCACAGCACGAGCGAGCATGAAGGAGCCGGACATGGAGACAGCAGCACACGAGTCGTACGACGTCGTGATCGTCGGGGGAGGTGCCGCCGGCCTCAACGCCGCGGTCGTCCTCGGGCGGGCGCGCCGCTCGGTGGTCGTCATCGACGCCGGGGAGCAGCGCAACCTCCCCGCGGAGGGGGTCCACGGGTTCCTCACCCGCGAGGGCATGCCGCCCGCGGAGCTCGTCCGGGTGGGACGCGCGGAGGCGCAGTCCTACGGCGCGCACGTCCGGCAGGGGCGGGCGACGGGTGCGCGGCGCGACGACGGCGGGTTCGTCGTGACGCTCGACGACGGGTCGGCCGTCCGTGGCCGGCGGCTGCTCGTGACGACGGGCCTCGTCGACGAGCTGCCCGACGTCCCCGGCGTGCGGGAGCGGTGGGGGCGCGACGTGCTCCACTGCCCGTACTGCCACGGCTGGGAGGTGCGGGACCAGGCGCTCGGCGTCCTCGCCACGGGACCGATGGCTGTGCACCAGACGCTGCTGTTCTGCCAGTGGAGCGCGGACATCACGTTGTTCCTGCACACCTCCCCGCCCCCCACCGAGGAGCAGGCGGAGCAGCTCGCCGCCCGCGGCGTCCGGGTCGTCGAGGGACTCGTCGCGTCGCTGCAGGTGGAGGACGACGCGGTCACCGGGGTCGTGCTCGCCGACGGGACCGTCGTGCCGGTGCGGGCAGTCGTCGTCGGGCCGCGCATGGTCGCGCGCAGCGAGATCCTCACCTCCCTCGGCCTGCCCGTCGTCGAGCACCCCATGGGCGGGGAGCACGTCGCGTCCGGGGAGCGCGGCGTCACGGCCGTCGAGGGGGTGTGGGTCGCCGGGAACGTCACGGACCTGTCGAGCCAGGTCGTCACCTCTGCCGCCGGGGGGCTCGCTGCGGCTGCCGCGATCAACGCGGACCTCGTCGCCGAGGAGCTGGCCGCCGCCGTCACGGCGCACCGCGCGCGGGACGCCGCTACCGCCGCGCGCTGACGCCCTCGCTCTCCCGGTCGGGTGCGTGGCGCAGGACCGGGAGCACGGACAGCACCCCGAGGATGCTCGCGACGACGAAGGTGCCGGGCGTGGAGAGCGGTCCGAGGAGGACGCCCAGCACCACAGCCCCCACGGCCTGCCCGACGGCGAGGGCGACGAACAGCACGACGGTGCCGGTCGTCCCGTCGTCGGGCAGCACGCGCACGGCCCAGACGATGAGGACGCCGGACAGCGCGGTGTAGCCCGCCCCGAAGAGTGCCATCGCCGCGTACGCGGCGACGGGCGACCCGGGAGCGATCCCGACGACGACCGTCGCGACCGCGGCCGTCACGGTCGTGAGGATCCACGCGGTGCGCAGGCTGCGCGCCCGGACGATCCGGCCGGCGGTCGCCCCGAGGACGCCGAAGGTGCCGAGCACCATCCATGCGACGACGGAGTAGGCCTCGCCGCCGTCACGGGCTGCGGCCATGGTGGACCGGCCGAAGGTCCACACGGCGGCGCTCGATGCTCCGGCGAGCACGGCGGCGACGACCGGGTGGACGAGCACGAGGAGGTCGCGGCGACGCAGCCTCGGCGCTGGTTCGTCGACCTGCCCGTCGATCCGGACGTGCTCGTCGAGCGGGCCCTGCCGGCGGACCGGGCGGTCGGAGCGCAGGGTGGCGATCGTCGCTAGACCGGCGATCACCGCGACGGTGACCCAGCCGATCCTCCAGTGACCCGCGGTGACCGCCAGCAGCCCGCCCGCGGCGACGATCCCGACGCCGGTGCCGGCGTTGACGACGGTCTGCGCGCTCTCCTGGCGATCCGGCGTGACCGTGCGGCGCACGAGCGCCACGAGTCCCGGGGTGGCGAAGCCGGCGCCAGCTCCCGCGACGACGACGCCCAGCGCGAGGATGCTCGCGCTGGGTGCGACGGCGACGACGAGCGCGCCCACGGCGGCCGTCCCGCCCGCGGCGGCGACCACGGCTCGTGGGCGCCCGCTGCTGCGCGCCGCGAGGACGGCGGCCCCGCAGTAGGACAGGAAGCTGCCAGCCTGGATGGTGCCCGCGAGCCCGCTGCCGAGCCCGAACGTCTCGGTGAGCTGCGGGAGGAAGAGCCCGTAGCCGTAGCGCGCGAGGCCGTAGGTCGCGGCGATGAGCGCCATGCCGCTGAGCACAAGGGCGTGCAGGGGACACCTTCCCCGAGTCGACTGTAACGATCGTTACGCTACCGCTACCCGGTCCGATGCGCAGAACGGTCGTTACAGTGGATCTGTGGCAGCCTCCCGTCCTCCCGCGCGCGCCCGGCTGCTCCACGCGGCCGACGCGGTCCTGTTCGCCCGCGGGATCCGCGCGACCCCCGTCGACGAGGTCCTCCGGCACGCCGAGGTCTCCCCAGCGACGATGTACGCGCACTTCCCCAGCAAGGACGCGCTCGTCGCGGAGGCGCTGCGTCTGCGGCTCGCGGACTGGCGGGCGGCCTGGGACCGGTGCATCGCTGACGCGACCGACGACGCCGGGCGGCTGCTCGCCGTGTTCGATGCCCTCGACTCCTACCGCCACGACCGCCAGCCGACCGCGCGCTGGTGCGCCTTCCTCGCGACCGCGTCGGAGATGCCCGACGCCGGGGGCGAGATCAGCGACCTCCTCGCCGAGGACACGACGCTGCTCGACGAGCGCTTCTTCGCCCTCGCCCGGCCGATCGCCGGGGACAGGGCCCGGGAGCTCGCTGACGCGATGCTCCTTGCCTACTCCGGGACGCTCACGGCGTTCTTGCGCGGGCGTCCCGACGCGCCGATCGAGGTCGGCCGGCGCGTCGCCGCGGCGGCACTGCGGGCACACCGGGCCGACTGAGCCGATCGAGGGCGGGGCAGCCGGTCCGCGCCTGGTGAGCCGCGCGGTGTGCCGCACGGGAGCGTCAGGCTGCGGACGCTTCTGGGGGAGTGGGCGACCGACACCCTCGCCGCAGACCCGGAGCAACCACTTGGCAATCGGTAGCTCCGGGGTGAGACTCAGTATCTAGGCTTTGCCGACGCAAGGAGCAGATCGTCATGCGCCATCCCTCTGACCGCGTGCTCCACGACCTCACGGCCGAGCCCGCGCGCGTGGCCGACTCCGACCGGGATCACGTCTCCGGCTGCTCCCGCTGCCTCGGGCGTCTCGATGCACCGCTCGACGCCACGCGCCTCGACGTGCCGCTCGATGCCGCACGCGCGGCTCGGGCACCCCGCCGCGTGCTGCGCCACCCAGCGGTCGCGGCCGTGCTCGCGGTCGGCGTCGTCGCCGGTGCCGGCGCCGCGGCCGCCAACGACTGGCTGCCGGTCTTCCGCACCGAGCAGGTCGCGCCCGTGGCGCTCGACCCCGCGGACCTCGTGACGCTCCCTGACCTCAGCGCCTTCGGTGACGTCACGGTCGTCGGGGGTGACGAGCCGCGCACCGTGCCCGACGCCGCGACCGCCGCGGCGGAGACGGGCCTCGACGTGCCCACCGTCGCCGCCCTCCCGCAGGGCGTCACGGGGTCGCCGACCTACCTCGTCGGCGACGAGGCCACCGCGACCTTCACGTTCTCGGCGGACCGCGCGGCCGACGCCGCCGCCGCAGCCGGGACGACGCTCCCCGCACCGCCCGCGGGCCTCGACGGCAGCCAGGTGCAGGTGACCGGCGGGCCGGGCGTCGTCCAGACGTGGTCGCAGGAGCAGGGCATGCCGTCGCTCGTCGTCGGGCGGGCCGTCGCGCCCACCGCGTCGTCGTCCGGAGTGGACTTCGCGACCGCCCGCGACTACCTGCTGTCCCTCCCGGGGGTCCCGGAGGACGTCGCCGCGCAGCTGCGCACCTTCAGCGAGGACGGCACCACCCTCCCCTTGCCGGTCCCGGCAGACCGCGTCACCACCTCGAGCGCGACCGTCGGGGACGTGACAGCCACCGTGTTCGAGGTTCCCGAGGCGTCGCTGGCCGCCGTCGTCTGGGTCGAGGACGGCGTCGTCACGGTCGTCGGCGGGCCCCTCAGCACCGACGAGCTCCTCACCGTGGCGCGGACCCTCGGCTGATGGCCGAGGTCGTCGCGAGCCTCCCACCGTCGCCCGCGATCTGGTGCTCCGGGCTGCGCAAGCAGTACGGCAAGCGGCACGCGGTGCACGACGTCTCCCTCGAGGTCGGCCGCGGCCAGATCGTCGGGCTGCTCGGGCCCAACGGGGCCGGCAAGACGACCGTCATCAAGATGCTCCTCGGGCTCGTGCGGCCCGACGGCGGCGACGCCATGCTCCTCGGGCGCCCGACGTCGGAGCCCGCCGCCCGCGCCCGCGTCGGCTACCTGCCCGAGCTCTTCCGCTACCAGCCGTGGCTCACCGCCACCGAGCTCCTCGCGCTCCACGTGCGCCTCGTCGGCCTCGACGTCCCGGTCGCGGAGCAGCAGGCGACGCTCGCGCTCGTCGGGCTCGGGGCGCGCACCGGGGACCGCCTCGGTGGGTTCTCCAAGGGGATGCAGCAGCGACTCGGGCTCGCCGTGGCGCTCGTCGCGCGCCCCGAGCTCGTCATCCTCGACGAGCCGACGAGCGCCCTCGACCCCCTGGGGCGGGCCGACGTGCGGGACATCGTCCTCGAGCTGCGCTCGCGCGGGGTCGCCGTCCTGCTCAACTCCCACCTCATCGGCGAGGTCGAGCGGGTGTGCGACCGGGTCGTCATCCTCGACCAGGGACGCGTCGCCGCGTCCGGCACGCTCGCCGAGCTGCTCGGCCAGCGGGAGGTGCGCCTGCACCTCACCGGCCTCACGTCCGACGCCGAGGCGCGCCTCGCCGCGACCGGCGTCACGGAGCACGCGGGGGAGTGGTGGACCGTCATGCTCGGGCTCGACGATGACGAGGCCGCCGTGCCCGCCCTCGTGCGGGACCTCGTGACGCTCGGCGCCCAGGTGCACGCCGTGGAGCCGGGACGGATCAGCCTCGAGGAACGGCTCCTCGGCATCCTGCGCGCGGGCCACCCGCAGGACGCCGACGCGGGAGGCCACCGATGAGCACCGTCCGCACCGCCCTGACCATCGCGGCCCTCACCGTCCGCGAGGCGTCCCGGCGGAAGGTCATCCTCGCCGTCCTCGGTCTCACCGTTCTGCTCCTGGCACTGAGCGCGTGGGGCTTCTCACGGCTCGCGGCCGAGTCTGGTGGGCTGACGAGCGGGCAGGCGCGGCTCACCGCGTCGATCGTCCTCAACCTCGTGATGTTCGGGTTCAGCCTCATCGCCGCGCTCGGCACCGCGTTCCTCGCGGGCCCCACCCTCGCGGGGGAGACGGAGTCCGGCATCGCGCTCGCGATGCTCGCGCGTCCCGTGCGCCGGCCAGCGGTGCTCCTCGGCAAGTGGCTCGGCCTCGTCGCGTTCGGCACCGTGTTCGCGGTGCTCGCCGGGCTCGCGCAGTGCCTCGTCGTTCTCGCGACCGTCGACTACTGGCCACCCGACCCGGTGGCGGCGCTCGCGCTCCTGGCCGCGCAGACGGTCGTGCTGCTCACGCTCGCCCTGCTGCTCTCGACGCTCATCTCGCCCATGGCGTCCGGGGTCGTGGCCGTCGGGCTGTTCGGTGCGACGTGGATCGCGGGTGTCGTGGGTGGCATCGGTGCATCCCTCGGCAACGAGTCCGTCGAGCGGGTCGGCACAGTGTCCCGGGTGCTCCTGCCGACCGACGGGCTGTGGCGCGGTGCGATGCACGCGTTCCAGGACCCGACGGCGCTCATCGCCTTCGGAGGGCCCGACGCCGTGGCGTTCCCGTTCCTCAGTGCCGACTCCCTCGCCCCCGCCTACCTCGCGTGGGCCGTGCTGTGGGTCGCGGTCGTCCTCGGACTCGCCGCGCTGTCGTTCCAGCGCAAGGACCTCTGACGCACCGTAGGGTCGGACCGCTGCGCCGCGAACGGCGCCACCACCCCACGCGAGGAACCCATGCACCCGACGTCGCTTGCCCAACCCCTCACCCAGCTGCACGCCCAGTCGGTGACGGAGCTCATCTCGGAGATCGCGAACCGTCCGGCCGTCCTGTTCTTCGGGGTGATCGTCCCGCTCGTCGTCGTCGCGGTCCTCGTCTCGGTGCTCGTGCGCAAGCGACGCCGCGAGGCGGCCCGGGTGTGGGCGACGTCCCGCGGCTGGACGTTCGCCGAGAAGGACCCGAGCTACGACTCGCGCTGGGAGGGCCCCCCGTTCGACGAGGACGCGCTCGTCGAACGCGCCGAGGAGGTCCTCACGGGCCAGTGGGACAGCCGTCCGGCCGCCGCGTTCCGGCACATCACCGAGGTGAAGTCGAACCGCAACGACACCTCGACGTCCCGGGAGAACCGCACGACGACCACCCGGCACGTGGTGACCCTCACCGTGCCCGCTGGCCTCGGCGACCTCACGCTCACGCCCGCCGGGCTGGGCGACAAGATCCGCGCCCGCGCGGGCCGGGGCGACATCACCATCGGCAACGCCGCTTTCGACGCCGCCTGGACCGTGTCCTCGCTGAACCCCGCGGACGTGCCGCGGATGCTCTCGTCGTCCGTCGTCGAGCGGCTCATGCGGGACGACGCGCGGTCCATCGGTATCCGCGTCGACCACACGGACCTCGTCGGGTGGGCGAAGGGCGGAGCGAGCCTCACCGAGATCGAGGCCCGGCTCACGGTCCTGGCGGACCTCGCGAAGCTCCTCCCGCAGACGCCGCGGGCGGGCTGGAGCGTCGACTGACGCGACGCCGATGGTGCACGTCGGGTGCTGCCGGAGTCTCGGCGACGCGCACGAGGACTCGACGAGAATGGGGCCATGTACCGGGAGTGGGAGCTGCCGCAGGCCGAGGTCCGGTGCGCCTGGTCGGTCGAGACGACGACGGGCGGCTGGTGGACCCAACCGGCGACGGAGTTCTGGGGGCTCGGGTTCGGCTCGACGGCGGACGGTGTGCGCGTCGAGCTCGTCGGCCCCGCAGCTCACCCCCAGCGCTTCGAGATGCAGGCGGGTGACCGTTTCTGGGGTGTCGAGCTGCAGGCGCACGTGTTCCTGCGCGCTCTCCCGAAGTCCTCGTTCGAGCGGGTGCAGGTTCTTCCGTCGACCTCGCTGACGTTCCGGCTGGGTGAGCGCGATCATCCGATCCCGGACGAGCACCACCTCGGGGAGCTCATCGACGACCTCGTCGCGGGGGGCGTGCTGTCGACAGAACCGGCGGTGGCGCTCGCGCTCGCCGGGAGAGGACCGCGGGGTGGCCGGACGCTCCGCAGGCAGGTGCTCCAGGTCACCGGGCTCAATCGTCAGCAGATCGCCGGCATGGCCCGCGCCCGGGCGGCGTTCACGATGCTCAGCGACGGGACGGGGATCGGTGAGGTCGTGGAGCGGGCCGGGTACAGCGACCAGGCGCACCTCACGCGCTCTCTGCGCGCCCTGGTGGGCCGGACGCCGCGGGAGATCATTTCCGGGCTGTAGGTCCGGGTGGCCACATCGTTCAAGACCGCAGCGGGGGCCACCCGAGACACTGGGGGCACACCGAAGGAGTTCACCGTGTCCCTCTCCCCGTTCCCCATCCACATCGATCCCGCGCGCCTGACTCTCCTCGAGGAGCGCCTGGCGACCACGGTCTGGCCCAACGTCCCCGCCGGTCTCGACGGCCACGGCATCGCCGTCGATCGCGTGCGCGAGCTCGTCACCTACTGGCGCGAGACGTTCCGGTGGAGCGACTTCGCCGAGTCGCTGGATCAGTTCGAGCACCTCGTCCACGACGACGGCGATTACCCGCTGCATCTGGTGCGCGCCCGGGCCGAGCACCCCACGGGACTGCCGATCGTCCTGCTGCACGGATGGCCCGACTCGTTCCTCCGCTACCGCAAGCTCGTCCCTCTGCTCACGCAGGCCGGTCACGACGTCATCGTGCCGTCCTTGCCCGGCTTCGCGTTCTCCGGGCAGCCCCATGAACCCCTGACCGTGGGGACCGCCGCGGAGCGCGTCCGCTCGGCGCTGGTCGAGCTGGGGCTCACCCGCTACGTGCTGCACGGCGGCGACTTCGGCAGCATCGTCGCGGACGAGATCGCGACGTCGCACCCCGACGAGGTCGCCGGCCTCCACCTGACGGACATCCCGTTCCCGAAGCAGTTCCTCGTCGACAGGGACTCGCTCGACGCCGAGGAGCGCGCCTTCTACGAGGCGTCGGACGCGTGGATGGAGAAGGCCGTCTACTTCACGGTCCAGTCCGCCGAACCGCTCACCCTCGCCTACGGGCTCACCGACTCGCCCGTCGGGCTCCTCGCCTGGATCGCCGACAAGTTCGACGCACTCAGCGACGACGTCGACCCCGAGGACGTCGTCGGGCTCACGGCGCTGACCTGGCTGACCGGAACCGCGTGGTCGGGGCTCAGGCTGTACGCCGACGACCAGACCGACTGGGACGACTCCGGGTGGGGCGCGGACGAAGGTGCCACCGACTGGTCCCCGGACGCCCCCGCCGGAGCGGCCGAAGGTGAACACCAGTGGGGAGCTGTGGGGGAGAAGCCCCGCGCCGCGTTCTCGATCTTCCCGAGGGACATCGGCGTGCCACCGCAGGCGCTGGCCCGCCGGTTCTACGACGTCGTGCAGTGGACCACGCACGAGCGGGGCGGTCACTTCGCGGCGACGGAGCTGCCCGAGGCCGTCGCTCATGACCTCCTGCAGGCGGCCTCTCTCTTCGGCCGGGGGTGCGCGGCCCGGTGATGAGATGATCGGGGCATGAACGTGCCGAGCCCGACACGCCCTGTCCTGCGATCCGTCCTGGGAGAGGCCTCCGGCCCGTCGTCCGCCCGCATCGAGCGGGCCCTGGGGCTGCTGCTCGAGGAGCTCGGCATGGAGGTCGCCTTCGTCGGCGAGCTCGACGCGGGGGAGCGCGTCATCACGCACGTCGCGCACGCGCCCGGGGTGACTCCCCTGCCCGTGGGCACGAGCCACCCCGTCGAGCAGACGCTCTGCCACCAGTTCATCACCGGCAGTGCCGGCCCAGTCGTCGCCGACGTGCGGGCGGACGCCGGGCTCGCGGCGCACCCCCACGCGGCGCTGTTCGACGTCGGTGCATACGTCGGCGTGCCGCTGCTCGTCGACGGTGCCGTCGTCGGGACGCTGTGCTGCGCGTCGTCGTCAGCCGTCTCGGTGATCGAGGACAGGGTCGTCGCGACCCTGCAGACCGTCGCCGAGTACGTCAGCGCGCTCCTGCGCCCCGCGTCGACCGAGCTCCAGACGGCGCCGGGCGCGAGCGAGCTCGAGCGCGTCGCCGGTGCCGTCGCGGAGAGCGGGACCCTCGAAGGTCTCACCCGCCCCCTGCTGGAGATGCTGCAGGCTGCGACCGGTCTCGACTCGACGTACCTCACCGCGGTCGACTGGGAGGCGGACGAGCAGCGGATCCTCTACGCGCTGAACACGGCCGAGATGACGATCCCGGAGGAAGCGGCCTTCGACTGGTCGGACACGCTGTGCCGACGTTCCCTGGAGGAGGGCCGGGCGTGCACGACGGACGTCCCGTCGGTCTGGGGCGACTCCGCCGCGGCGGAGTCGCTCGGGATCCGCACCTATGTGAGCGTCCCGGTGATGGATGCGGACTCGACCGTCATCGGCACACTGTGCGGCGCGAGCGGCAGCACCGTGGAGGTCGACCCCCGCAACCTCGCGACGATGCAGATGTTCGCCGTGCTCATCGGTCAGCAGATCGCCGCCCAGGCCAGCGCGGCGGCCGAGCAGCAGCGTGCCGCCGACCTCGAGTCCCGCCTCTCGGAGCTCGACGACCTCGCGTTGCGCGACCCGCTGACGGGGTTGTTCAACCGGCGCGGCATCGAGCGCTGGCTCGTCCTCGCGTCTGCTGACGTGCGCCCGGGCCTCGACCAGATCGCGGTCGGGTTCTGCGACCTCGACGGGTTCAAGCAGGTGAACGACACGCTCGGCCACGCCGCGGGTGACGACGCCCTGCGTCAGTTCGCCGGGGCGCTCCTCATGGTCGGCCGGGTGGGGGACCTGCACGGGCGCCTGGGCGGCGACGAGTTCGTCGTCGCTGCCGTGCTGCCCGCCGGTCCGGCGGCGCTGGCAGTGTGGACCAACCGGCTCCGGCGTGCGGCCCGCACGACGATCGTCGGAGGGTCGGGCACCCACGACGTCCACGCGAGCGTCGGCGTCGTGTCGTTCAGCGGTCCGACGACCCCCGCGGAGGCCCTCGCTGCTGCGGACGCGGCGATGTACGAGGACAAGGCGAGCAGGCGCGCGTCGCGCTGACCGGCGGCGGGTCCCGCGAAGCCTCGCTCGGCGACCACCTCGAACCGCTCTACGCCACCCCGGACACCGTCGTGGACGAGCGCGCGGCGGCTTCGACGCCGCATGGGTGCGAGGGATCGCGGGGGCCGTCGTCTTCCTCGTCGCGGGAATCCTCGCCCCGCTCGGTGAGGGCATCCCGATGCTGCTCGTCCTCGCCGCGACGGCTCGGGCTGACCATGTCCTCTCGACACGCCGGACCGGAGATCATGGCCGGGGGAGTGCTCTGCACCAGACTGACCTCGGCCCGGCCACCGTCCGGCGAGCGCGACGGTGCGCTCGCGGTCGCCGCGCGCGAGAGGTGGTTGTGCAGGCATGGGGCACGTGAGCATCGACGAGAGCGTCGGGACGCCGCACCGGCTGGTCAGGCTCGACGCACCCGCCCGGCAGTGGACGGACGCGCTGCCCGTGGGCAACGGCCGGATCGGCGCGATGGTGTTCGGCCACACCGGCCGTGAGCGCATCCAGGTGAACGACGAGACGTGCTGGACCGGTGGACCGGGCCGCGGTGACGTCGCGCCGCTCGCCGGGCCGGGCGGCGGACCCGGGCGGGTCGCAGCTGCGCGGGCGGCGCTCGCCGCCGGGGACGTCGCCGCCGCGGAGGACCACGTCCGGGCCGTGCAGAGCGGCAACCCCGAGGCGTACCAGCCGCTCGTCGACCTCGTTCTCAGCAGCACGCCGGGCGCGGTCTCCGGCTACGCACGGACGCTCGACCTGCGCGACGGCGTCGCGCACCACGCGTGGGTCTCGGACGACGGCGTGCGCCACGAGCAGGACGTCCTCGTGAGCCACCCCGACGACGTCCTCGTCGTCGAGCGGCGCACGTCGGTCCCGGCGGACCTCACGGTCCGGCTCACATCACCGCACCCATGGGTAGCAGCACCGGCGGCCGCGGACCACGCGGGCGACGTGGTCCTCGCCGTCGTGCAGATGCCCACCCACTCGACGCCGTCGTGGCCCCCGGGCTCGACGCAGCCCGTGCGGTACGAGGGCGCGGGCGTGCTCGCCGTGGTGGGGACGACGGTCGTCAGCGACGGCGACGTCGCCACCGTGGACGGCGAGGTGCGCGTCACCGGAGCGACGAGGACGGTCGTCCTCCTCACGACCGCGACCGACCACACGCGGGGCGTGACGGCGCTCCACGGTGACGTCGGAGTCCTGCAGGACGCGGTGTTCAGCACCCTGCGCTCTGCCGTCCCGGGGGACCCGGGAGACCGCGTGCCGGACGCGGGACGCCTCGTGTGCCATCTGAGGGAACGCCACGTCGCTGACCACCGGGAGCTCATGGACCGGGTCGCGCTGGATCTGGGCGCACCCCGTCAGGGCACCACGCAGGAGCGTCTCGAGGCGGTCGCACGCGGCGAGGACGACCCGGACCTCGCCGCCCTGGCGTTCGACGTCGGGCGCTACTTGCTCGTCGCCTCGTCGCGCCCCGGCGGCCTGCCCTCGAACCTCCAGGGCATCTGGAACGAGCGGCTCGACCCGCCGTGGCACGCGAACTACACGCTGAACATCAACACGGAGATGAACTACTGGCCGGCGCTCGTCACGGGGCTGGCGGAGTGCCACGAGCCGCTCCTGGCGTTCCTGCCGGTCCTCGCGCGCCGCGGCGCCGTGGCGGCCCGCGAGCTCTACGGGCTGCCGGGCTGGACGGCGCACCACAACGCCGACCCCTGGGGCTTCTGCCTGCCGACCGGCGACGGGAACGAGGAACCGTCGTGGTCGTTCTGGCCCATGGCCGGCGCGTGGCTGTCCCAGCACGTCGGGGACCACGTCGACGTCACGGGGGACACCTCGGTCCTGGCGGACGGGTGGCCGGTGGTCGTCGAGGCGGCGAGGTTCGTGCTCGCCTGGCTCGTCGAGCGCGGCGACGGCACCCTCGGCACGTCGCCCTCGACGAGCCCGGAGAACACCTACCTCCTGCCCGACGGCACGCGCGCGGCACTCGACGAGAGCACCACCGCGGACCTCGCGATCGTCCGCGGGCTCCTCGCGCAGGTCCGGGACCTCGCGCCGGTCGCCACCCGGGAGGGTTACGCCCGACCGGGGGACGACGAGGTGGCCGCCGCCGCCGTGGCGGCTCTCGAGCGCCTGCCCGCCGAGCGGGTCGCCCCCGACGGGCGGCTCGCGGAGTGGTCGACGGACGTCGCCGACGCGGAACCCGGGCACCGGCACCAGTCTCACCTCTACGGGGTGTTCCCGGGCACGACGATCGACCCGGACACCGCACCGGAGCTCGCAGTTGCCGCGTCCCGGACGCTCGTCGAGCGCGGCCCGCACTCGACGGGCTGGTCGCTCGCGTGGCGCACCGCGCTGTGGGCACGCCTCCAGGACGCCGACGGTGTCGCTCGGAGCGTCCGGGCGGCCCTCCACCCCGTCGACGCACCGCCCGGGGCACTCGGGGAGTCCGGGCCGGACGCCGTCGCCCCCGGAGAGGTGGGTGGCGCCCACCGGACGATGCTCTGCGCCCACCCGCCGTTCCAGATCGACGGGAACTTCGGTATCACCGCAGCGATCGCCGAGGCGCTCGTGCAGGCCCACCGCGTGGGTCCCGACGGCGTCCGCGAGGTCCACGTCCTCCCGGCGTGCCCGTGGCCTGACGGTTCGGTCAGGGGTTTGCGCGCACGGGGCGGGTTGACCGTGGATGTGGACTGGGCGGCGGGGCGACCAGAACGCGTGACCCTCGGTGCCGTGCGCGACACGATGGTCGACGTGCGGTCGGGCGCCACGACGGTGCGGGTCGCGGTGCCCGCGGGGCGTCAGGTGACGGTGGCGTTCCCCGACGGACGGACCGAGCCGGGGACCGTTCCTCCGAAGATCTCGAACGTCGGGCCCCCGTCCGTGACGACGAGCCGCCCCTGACGTGTGAGACCGAGCGCGTCGTAGAAGAGTGCGGCCCCGGGATCAGCGGTCTCGAGGTGGACGGCGAGCCCGGTGGCCGCAGCGCGAGCGAACCCGGGCGCCAGGACGCTCCTGCCCAGGCCACTGCGCTGACGGTCGGGGTCCACGGCGAGGAGGTTGAGATAGGCGTGGGGCTCGTCCGGCGTGAAGCGGCGAAGGCCCGACAGGGCCTGCCCGACGTGCCGCGCGCGCTCCGTCCCCACGAGCGCGGCGAGCAGGCCGGAGGTGCTCGGGAGCGCTGGGACGGCGACCGGGTCCCCGGGCAGACGCCACGCAGCGGCGGCCGCGAGCTGCCCGTCCGTGCGGAGCACGTCGACGTGATGGTGCTCGAGGTACTCCTCGACGAACAGGCCCAGCCACGCCGACGTCGCATGGGGTCGGAGGTCCGCGTCCGGGAAGATCCATGCCATGAGGGGGTCGTCCTGGTAGGCGCGCGCGAGGAGCGTCCGGACCTCTCGGGCGGTGGCTGGCACCAGTTCACGTTAGACCGTGCGTCGCCGCGGGCGCCAGAGGTGGCCGAAGAGCCGGGGGCGCAGCTGGCAGCGTGGTCACTAGCATCGACGCATGGATCACCTGTCGGTCGCCCGCCGGTTCGTCGAGAAGCAGTACCCGCAGGCCACCACTGTGGTCCTCGCCGGCAGCACGTCGCGCGGCACCCGGACGGCGACGAGCGACATCGACCTGCTCATCGTCGGCCCCGAGACGATGTTCGAGCCGGCGGCCGACAGCCGAGCGGAGACGCACGCGTTCGACGGCGAGGTGTTCGAGGTGTTCGCGTACACGCCCGCGGGGTTCGAGGAGTGGGCGCGGTCCCGCGTCGCGCAGTTCCGTCCCGTCATCGTCCACATGCTCCTCGAGGGCGTCGCGATCCGGGGCGGTACCGAGCTCGACGCGCTGCGCGCCACGTGGCAGCCGGTCATCGACGCCGGTCCCACGCCGGCCGCACACGACCTGGACATGCTGCGGTACGTCGTCACCGACCTGCTCGACGACCTCGTCGACGCCACCGACCCCCTCGAGCAGCGCATCGTCGCTGGCGTCCTCCTCGAGAAGATCACGACCCTGCTGCTGCTCAGCGACCACCGATGGATCGGAGCCGGGAAGTACCAGGCCCGTCGGCTGCGCGAGTGGAATCCCGTGCGGGCCGAGCGGCTCGCGACCGCCTTCCTCGCCGACGACGCCCACGCCTTCGCGGACGCGGTGCGGGCCGAGCTCGAGACGGTCGGAGGCCGCCTGCAGGACGGGTTCGTGCGAGGGTGACCGGCGGCGGCCGACGTCTCTGACGGCTCCGGCGTCAGTGCGATACCGCGGGCGACAACACCGTGCGCCGGGGCGGGACGAGGAGCCACGGCGCCCGACGCAGCACCGTGTCCGCGAGCCGCAGCGGCAGCGCGACGCCGAGGACGGCGAGCGCCGGGACCGTCAGGACGACGACGAACCCGGCGACCGGGTCCGCGAGGAGCCCGTCGGGGGCGAGGTGCACCGCGAGGACGACGAGGTGGATGAGCACCGGGTGGACGAGGTACACGGGCAGGGTCCGGGCGGCGACGTACCGGGCCACCCCGGCGCAGCCGGCGCTGAGGCCGACGCTGAGGACGATCATCGTCACGAGCCCGACGACGGTGAGGACGGGGCGCCAGACGGACCCCGCCGCGTCGCTGCCGAGCAGGAGCGTGCCGCCCACGAAGGCCCAGCCTCCGAGGGTGACGGTCGCCCGCCGGGGGAGCCGAGCGACGCGCTCGACGACCGCACCGCCGAAGCACCCGGCCATGAACCAGAAGGCCGTGAGCGACCAGCGCGCACCGGTCGTCGCCACGGGCCCGGGGAGGTGCCCGTCTCCCCAGGCCGTGAGGAACGGCGCGGCGAGGAGCGCAGCGAGGGTGACGGCGAGGGCCCAGGAGCAGCGCGCGCGCATGAGCCGGGCGGCGACGAAGAACACGACGAGCGCCGGGAGGTACCAGTAGCCGCCGCCGAGCGCGGCGGCGTCCGCGAGGATCGCGAGGAAGCCCGCCCAGGGCCGGGAGGGCTCCCGGGCGAGGGCGACGACGAGAGCGAGCGGGACGCTCCACAGGAGGAACGGCCACAGCAGGTGCGCGACGCGTGGTCGCAGGACCGCGCCCCAGGGGCGGCTGAGCGCACGTGCCGCGAGCAGCCCGGAGACGAGGAAGAACAAGGGCATCCGGACGGGCAGGAGTGCCGAGGAGAACCCGGTGATCACCGTGAGGGCGACGTCGTCGCGGCCGGGCACGAGGTACGCGGTCGTCGCCGTGCACGCGTGGTGGAGCACGACGAGGACGATCGCCAGGGCTTTTGCGACGTCGTACCAGGCGGTGCGGACGACCGCGGGTGGCTCGGCGGCGGGAGGCTCGGCGGGGAGGGGTGCGGCGCCGGCGCTGGAGGGGGCGCTCACGGGGAGGATCTTTGCACAGCGCGCCAGCGGACAGCCCCTGACCGCCCGGGGTGGGAGGCTCGTCCTATGGAGAACGCGCAGCCGTCCGACCTCCTCGTCGTGCCCGACGTCCGTGCGTGGCGCGCCTGGCTCGACGCCCACGAGCACTCGTCGGACGGTGTGAGCCTCGTCCTCGCGAAGAAGGGCGTCACCGAGCCGACGTCGCTCACCTATGCCGAGGCGCTGGAGGAGGCTTTGTGCAGCGGGTGGATCGACGGGCGCCGCAACGCCCGCGATGCCACGACGTTCCTGCAGCGCTTCACGCCCCGCCGGGCGTCGTCCATCTGGTCGCAGCGCAACGTGGGCTTCGTGGCTGAGCTCGTCGAGTCCGGGCGGATGCGTCCCCGCGGGCTCGCGGAGGTCGACCGGGCGAAGGCCGACGGGCGCTGGGACCGGGCGTATCCCGGGCCGGCATCGGCCGAGGCACCGGAGGACCTCCAGCGGGCGCTCGACACGTCTGCTGCTGCGGTCGCGCGGTTTGCCAGCCTCTCCCGGTCGGACAGGTACGCGATCATCCACCGGGTCCTCACCGCACCGAGTGCCACCGCACGCGCCGAGCGTGTGCGGACGGCCGTCGCCCGGCTGGACGCTGACGGGGGTACGGAACCGGCGATGCCGGGAGACCCCGGGGAGCCGTAGGGTCACGAGAACCAGAGCGCGACCGCACAGGACGGAGCGAGACATGACCGCAGAGCAAGACGCGTTGGCCGACCGCGTGCGAGCGGTCCTGCCAGCCGCCCGCACGCTGCGTGAGGTGAAGATGTTCGGCGGGTTGTCGTTCATGGTCGACGACGCGATGGTCGTCGCGGCCGGTCCGTCCGGCGACCTGCTCGTGCGGTGCGACCCGTCCCGGTACGACGAGCTCGTCGTCGTCCCCGGTGCCAGGGCGGCCGTCATGGGGGCCGAGCGACCGATGGGCCGGGGGTGGATCACCGTCTCCCCGGAGGGGGTCGCCGCCGACGACCAGCTGGGCTTCTGGGTGGCGGTCGGCGCGGAGGGCGCTCGACGGCACACCCGCTGACCGTCCCGGAGCCCACGCGGTAGTTCGAGTCGAAAATTGGTCCCTCATCCTTGCCGCAGGTCTGGCTGTAGTGGGAACGTTCGTTGTCCGGGATGCCCGCTGGAGCGTCTTTTCCCCGATTGGCACCGGCGATGCTCCTCGCCGACGTGTAGCTGCATGAAGGGTTCGCCATGTCTTTGACCACGTGTGCTGAACGAGGACGCCGACCGGCGGCCCTCGCCGCGATCGCGCTGAGTTCGACGAGTGGCGCCTGGGCGTATGCGGGCGATGGAACACTGGACGAGCGGTTTGCGCCGGTGCATATGGGTGGTCTCGGTCTTTCCGTGCTGGCGTTGGCTGTGGTCGCGATGGTGCCCCGGGTCTCGGTGCTGGTGATGTCGTGGCTCTTCGGGGTCGCTGGTCTGAGCATCATCGCGGCGATGGGAAGCGGCGTGGGTGACGCGGGACCTCGGGTGCTCGGCTGGATGTCCGCTGTCATCGCCATGGCGATGGTCGCCGTGGCAGCCACTGCGGCTGCTGACGCGGCCCAGAACCGGCCGGTTTCCCGGCTGTGAGCACAAGAGCGGATGCTCTGGACAACGTCCTTAGCCTCTGGGCAGTGCAACGCCTCGCCGCGGTCGCGATGCAGGCGCAGGGCCTGCGACGGCCGAGCGTCGCGCGTCTCGACCGTGCCTGATCCCGAGCGCCCGTGCCACCTCGCTGCACCTCACTGCACTGCGCTCACCCGACGATCGGCGCGCTCTCCGGCAACCGGATGAGCCGCTGCTTGTCCCGCAGGGCGAGGGAGGTGCCGAGTGCCACGGGACCGAGCCGTCCGATGAACATCAGTGCGCAGAGCACCAGCTGCTGCCAGCCGTCCAGGCTGGCGGTGATGCCGGTGGAGAGCCCGACGGTGGCAAAAGCCGACACGACCTCGTAGAGCACCTCGTCCGAGGTGAACGGCGACGTCATCGTGAGGAGGATCGTCGGGAGCGCTACGGCCGCCACCCCCAGGAGCGCCACGGCGAGGGCTTGCCGCTGGGCGGTGGGCGCGATGCGGCGGTCGAAGACCACGGCGTCCGGGTCGCCCCGCAGCTCCGCCCAGATGACGACGAGCAGCACCGTGAAGGTCGTGATCTTGATGCCTCCGGCCGTGCCACCGCTGCCGCCCCCGACGAACATGAGGATGTCCGACCCCAACCACGTGCCGTTGTTCATGGCGGCGATGTCCACGCTGTTGAAGCCCGCCGTGCGCGGCATCGCCCCCTGGAAGAACCCGGCGAGCAGCTTGCCGGGCACGCTCATCGGGCCCAGCGTCCCGGGGTTCGCCCATTCCGCGACGGTGACGAACGCGCCGCCCCCGACGAGGAACACCGCCGTCATCGTCAGGGTGATCTTCGTGTGCAGGCTCCACCGGCGGGGCCGCCGGGGTGTGCGCCAGACCTCGAGCAGGACGGGGAACCCGATGCCGCCGATGACGACGGCGGCGACGATCGGCAGGCTGATCCACGCATCGGTCGCGAAGCCCACGAGGTTGTCCGGGTAGAGGGCGAACCCGGCGTTGTTGAACGCGGAGACGGAGTGGAAGACGCCGAGCCAGACGGCCCTGCCGAGCGGTTCCCCGTACTCGCCAGCAAACCGACCGGTGAGCACGAGGGCTGTCCCCGCCTCGACGACGACGGTCACTGCGCCGATGCCCAGGAGCGCGAACCGGACGTCGCCGAGGCCGACGGTGCGCGTCGCGGAGGCGCTGACGAGCCGGGTGCTGATCCCGAGCCGCCGGGAGATCAGGAGCCCGAGCAGGGACGCGAGCGTCATGATGCCGAACCCGCCCACCTGGATGAGCACGAGGACGACGACCTGCCCGAACGCGCTCCAGTGCGTCGCCGTGTCGACGACGATCAGCCCGGTGACGCACACGGCCGACGTCGCGGTGAACAGGGCCTCGAGCACGGTCGCGCCCCGCTCCGCGCTCGCGACGGGCAGGAGCAGGAAGGCCGTGCCGACGCCGATGGCGGCGAGGAACCCGGCCGCGACGAGCTGCCCGGGCCGACGTCGGCGGCCCGGGTGCGAGCTGCGCGGCGAGGCGACGCGGGCGCTGCCTCTCGGGATCGGCCGGGTGGGCCGCCGCAGCAGCGTGAGTGGTGGCACGAGACCGTGCATGGTGAGCAGGCTCCAGAGGACGTGCCCGCTCCGGCGGAGAGGCGCGTGTCACGCTAGCGCTCGGACGGGGCGCAGGACGGGGATCCGTGGCTCCCCACGCAAACTTTGACGCAACCTTGACGGCGAACCGGCGGCAGCCCCACAGCTCCTCTCCTGGGCGGGCCAGTGCCGCGGCGTCAGAGGTGCGTCAAGGCTGCGGTACCGGCGTCAAGGTCGCGTCAAGAGAGGTCGGCAGGGGCGTGGAGCGGGCATAGAACAGGTCTGCGCCCCGCCCGTGGTGCGCCGGCGTCCACCGACGTCCGACCGACGTTCGAAGGCATCACTCCTATGGCCGACGCGGCCTTCATCGTGTGTACCGTGGCGAGCTTCGCCGCCCTCGCAGCCAGCATGCGGGTCCTCGCCCGCACCGACCGCCGACAGGACCGGTCGTGAGCGGCGAGGACTGGGTGGGGCTCGTCCTCGCCGTCGTCCTGCTCGGCTACCTCCTGCGAGCGCTGCTGCGCCCCGACCGCGGGGGTGACCGATGAGCCCGGTCGCTGCGGCGGTCGCGCAGATCGCCCTGCTCCTCGTCCTGCTCGCCCTCGTCCACCGGCCCCTGGGCGCCTACCTCGCGCACGTCTACACGTCCGGCACGCACCTGCGCGTCGAGCGTCTCGGCTACCGCCTCATGCGGGTGGACCCCGACGCCGAGCAGCGGTCCACCTCGTACGCGTTCTCCCTGCTGGGCTTCTCGCTCGCGTCGCTGCTCGTCCTCTACGGGCTGGGCCGGCTGCAGCACCTGCTGCCCCTCGACCTCGGGATGGCGCCGTTCGACCCCGCCGGGGCCTGGAACACTGCCGTCTCGTTCGTGACGAACACCAACTGGCAGTGGTACTCCGGTGAGAGCGCCGCAGGGCATCTGCTGCAGATGGCCGGCCTGGCCGTGCAGAACTTCGTGTCCGCCGCCGTCGGCATCGCGGTGGCCGTGGCCCTCGTCCGCGGTTTCCAGCGCGCGGGCACCGACGCCAGGATCGGGAACTTCTGGTCCGACCTCACACGGACCTGCGTCCGGGTGCTCCTGCCGCTCGCCTTCCTCGGCGCGCTCGCGCTCGTCGCGACCGGCGTCATCCAGAACCTCGACGGCCACACGGCCGCACAGACACTCACCGGGGGGACGCAGAGCGTCCTCGGTGGACCGGTCGCCTCCCAGGAGGCCATCAAGGAGCTCGGCACCAACGGCGGCGGGTTCTTCAACGCCAACTCGGCGCACCCCCTGGAGAACCCGAGCCCGCTGAGCAACCTCCTGGAGATCTTCCTCATCCTCCTCATCCCCTCCGCGCTGCCGCGGGCGTTCGGCCTCATGGTCCGCGACACCCGCCAGGGCTGGGCCGTCCTCGCCGTGATGTCGACGCTGTGGCTCGGTTCCCTCGCGCTCCTCACGTGGGCCGAGATGAGCGGACCGGGGCTCGCCGCACAGGCGGCGGGCGCCGCGATGGAGGGCAAGGAGGTCCGCTTCGGCACCGCGGGCTCCGCGCTGTTCGGTGCGGCCACGACCGGGACGTCCACCGGTGCGGTCAACGCGATGCACGACTCCTTCACCGCACCCGGTGGCGGGCTCGTCCTGTTCAACATGCTCCTCGGGGAGGTCGCGCCCGGCGGCGTGGGCAGCGGTCTCTACGGGATGCTCGTCCTTGCCATCGTCGCGGTGTTCGTCGCCGGGCTCATGGTCGGGCGGACGCCCGAGTACCTCGGCAAGAAGATCGGGCGCCAGGAGATGACGCTCGTCGCGCTGTACATCCTCACGATGCCGGCGCTCGTCCTCGCCGGGACGGCCCTCGCCGTCGCGCTCCCCGCGGGCCAGGCGGGCATCCAGGAGGCCGGGCCCCACGGGCTGTCCGAGGTGCTCTACGCGCTGGCGTCCGCGAGCAACAACAACGGGTCGGCGTTCGCCGGGCTGACCACGGCGACCCCGTTCTACAACACGCTGCTCGGGGTCGCGATGCTCGCGGGACGCTTCATCCCCATCGTCCTCGTCCTCGCTCTCGCCGGACGCCTGGCCTCCCAGACGAGCGTGCCGCCGACCGCCGGCACGCTCGCGACCCACCAGCCCGTGTTCGTCGGGCTCCTCGCGAGCGTCACGCTCGTCGTCGTGGGTCTCACCTTCATCCCCGTCCTGTCCCTCGGCCCGATCGTGGAGTCCCTGTCATGACCGCATCGACGCTCAACCCTCCCGACGCACCACCGCTGCCGCTGCCGCGGCAGTCCACGAGCACCCTCACGTGGACGAGCCTGCGGGCCGCGCTGCCCGGCGCCGTCCGCAAGCTCGACCCACGGGCGCTCGCTGCCTCCCCCGTCATGCTCGTCGTCGAGGTGGGGGCGGTCCTCACCACGGTGCTCGCCGTCCTCGACCCGTCCGTGTTCGCCGTGTCGATCGTCGTGTGGCTGTGGGCGACCCTGCTGTTCGCGACGCTCGCCGAGTCCGTCGCCGAGAGCAGGGGCCGGGCCCAGGCGTCGAGCCTGCGCGCCACCCAGCAGCAGACCACCGCTCGTCGCGTCTCCGCCGACCAGGCGCACGGGGCGCGGGGTCAGCGGCTCGCTGACCTGCCCTCGGAGGCCGTGCCGTCGTCCGAGCTGCGGGTCGGTGACCTCGTCGTCGTCCGGGCCGGGGAGACCATCCCCGGCGACGGGGACGTCGTCGAGGGAGCGGCCTCCGTGGACGAGTCGGCCATCACGGGCGAGTCCGCGCCGGTCATCCGGGAGTCCGGCGGTGACCGGTGCGCGGTGACCGGTGGCACCACGGTGCTGTCCGACACCATCGTCGTGCGGATCACGGCGCCCGCCGGGTCGACGTTCGTCGACACGATGATCGCGCTCGTCGAGGGGTCCTCCCGCCAGCGCACGCCCAACGAGATCGCGCTGAACATCCTGCTCACGTCCCTGACGGTCGTGTTCCTCCTCGCCGTCGTCACGCTCCAGCCGTTCGCCGTGTACTCCGGCTCGCGCCAGTCGCTCATCGTCCTCACGGCACTCCTCGTGTGCCTCATCCCGACGACCATCGGGGCCCTGCTCTCCGCCATCGGGATCGCCGGCATGGACCGGCTCGTGCAGCGCAACGTGCTGGCGATGTCCGGTCGTGCGGTCGAGGCGGCGGGCGACGTGGACGTGCTGCTGCTCGACAAGACGGGGACCATCACCTACGGCAACCGGCAGGCCACCGACCTCGCCGCCGCACCCGGAGCCAGCACGGACGAGCTCGCCGGGGCGGCCCGCCTGGCGTCGCTCGCCGACGACACCCCCGAGGGACGCAGCATCGTCCTGCTCGTCGACTCCCGCTCGCCCGGGTCGCTCGCCGACGACGGGGCCGTGCCCCGGGGTGAGCTCGTCGCCTTCAGCGCCTCCACCCGGATGAGCGGCATCGACCTCGCGGCCGACGCGGCGGAGCCGAGGACGGTCCGCATCCGCAAGGGCGCCGCGTCCGCGGTGCGCGCCTGGGTCTCCTCCACCGGGGGCACCACGCCGGACGAGGTCCAGGCGCTCGTCGATGCCGTGAGCGCGAGCGGTGGCACCCCGCTCGTCGTCGCCCGCCAGGTCGGTGACGACCCGGCACGCGTCCTCGGGGTGGTCCACCTCAAGGACGTCGTCAAGGAGGGGCTGCGGGAGAGGTTCGACGAGCTGCGTGCCATGGGCATCCGCACGGTCATGGTCACCGGCGACAACGCGATCACCGCCCGGGCGATCGCCGCGGAGGCCGGGATCGACGACGTCCTCGCGGAGGCCACCCCGGAGGACAAGCTCGCGTACATCCGGCGTGAGCAGTCCGGTGGCCGGCTCGTCGCGATGGCCGGGGACGGCACCAACGACGCCCCCGCGCTGGCCCAGGCGGACGTCGGCGTCGCGATGAACACGGGGACCTCGGCCGCCAAGGAGGCCGGGAACATGGTCGACCTCGACTCGGACCCCACGAAGCTCATCGACATCGTCCGGGTGGGCAAGCAGCTGCTCATCACCCGTGGCTCGCTCACGACGTTCTCGATCGCCAATGACGTCGCCAAGTACTTCGCGATCCTGCCGGCGATGTTCATGGTGGTCTTCCCCCAGCTCGGGGTGCTCAACGTCATGGGGCTGGAGAGCCCGGAGTCGGCGATCCTCTCCGCGGTCATCTTCAACGCCCTCATCATCGTCGTGCTCATCCCGCTCGCCCTGCGGGGGGTCGCGTACCGGCCTGTCGCGGCGTCCGTGATGCTCCGGCGCAACCTGCTCGTCTACGGGCTCGGGGGCCTCGTCGCCCCGTTCCTCGGCATCAAGATCATCGACCTGTTCGTCTCACTCATCCCCGGGATCGGCTGACATGACCACCACCTCGACCCGCCCCGACGTCCGCGGGCGCCTCACGGGACTCTCGCTCGTCCGGCAGACCCTCGCCGGCCTGCGCGTGCTGGGCGTCCTCACGGTGCTGCTCGGCCTGGCGTACCCGCTGACCGTCACGGCCGTCGCCCAGCTCGCCCTGCCCTGGCAGGCGAACGGCTCGCTCCTGCGGGCCGACGGTTCGCGGGCCACCTCGCCCGACGAGACCGGCGGCGCCGTGATCGGCTCCGCGCTCCTCGGCCAGTCCTTCGCGGGTGACGAGTGGTTCCACCCCCGCCCCTCGATGGCCGGCGACGGGTACGACACCCTCGCCTCCGCGGGCTCGAACCTCGGCCCGCTCTCCCCGGACCTCGTCGCCATGATCGACGAGCGCCGCGAGGCCGTCGTCGACACCGGCGTCCCGGCGCAGGACGTGCCGCCGGACGCGCTCACCGCCTCCGCCTCCGGCCTCGACCCGCACATCTCGCCGGCGAACGCCGCGACCCAGGTGGCGCGGGTGGCCCGGGCACGCGACCTGCCGGAGGCCGACGTCCGCGAGCTCGTCGCGGCCCACACGAGCGGCCGCGACCTCGGGATCCTCGGGGAGCCGCGTGTCAACGTGCTCGAGCTCAACGTCGCTGTGGGCATGATGGCGCCGTGACGCTGATGCTGCCGTGAGCCGGGACGCTGCTGTGACCATGGGTCCGCTGTGGGGGGTGAACCATGCCTGAGGGGCGCCGGGGACGGCTGACCGTGTACCTGGGCGCCGCGCCCGGTGTCGGCAAGACGTTCGCGATGCTCGACGAGGCGCACCGGCGCCGGGCGCGCGGGACGGACGTCGTCGTCGCCCTCGTCGAGACCCACGGGCGTCCGGCGACCGCCGCGCAGCTGCGGGACCTCGAGGTGGTGCCCCGGGTGAGCGTGGCGTACCGGGGCACCGTCCTGGAGGAGATGGACCTCGCCGCCGTCCTCGCGCGGGCGCCCGAGGTCGCGCTCGTCGACGAGCTGGCGCACACCAACGCGCCGGGTGGCACGCACCCCAAGCGGTGGCAGGACGTCCAGGAGCTGCTCGCGGCCGGCATTGACGTCGTCACCACGGTGAACATCCAGCACCTGGAGTCCCTCAGCGCGGACGTCGAGACCATCACCGGGGTGCGCCAGCGGGAGACCGTCCCGGACCACGTCGTGCGGTCGGCCGCGCAGGTCCAGCTCGTGGACCTCTCCCCGGACGCACTGCGCCGCCGCCTGGCGCACGGGAACGTCTACCGCGCCGAGCAGATCGACGCGTCGCTGTCCTCGTACTTCCGGGTCGGCAACCTCACGGCGCTGCGGGAGCTCGCCCTGCTGTGGGTCGCGGACAGCGTCGACGACGCCCTCACCCGGTACCGCACGGACCACGAGATCGGCGCGACGTGGCCCGCCCGGGAACGGATCGTCGTCGCCGTGACCGGCGGTCCGGAGGGCCAGACCCTCCTGCGGCGCGGTGCCCGCATCGCCCGTCGCGCGGCGGGCTCGGAGCTGCTCGCCGTGCACGTGCTCGCGACGGACGGGCTCCCCAGCGCCGCACCGGCGGCCATCGCGGCGGACCGGGAGCTCGTCGAGGCCCTCGGTGGGACGCTGCACACCGTCGTGGGGGAGGACGTGCCGTCGGCGGTCGTCGACTTCGCGCACGGGGTCAACGCGACCATGATCGTCGTCGGCGTCTCGCGGCACTCACGGCTCCGTGAGGCCGTCCTCGGGTCCACGAGTGCGCAGATCGCGCAGCTCGCCGGCTCGATCGACGTCCACCTCGTCACCCATGAGCGGGCCCGCGCGGGGGTGCGGCTCCGCGGGCGGTGGTCGCCGCTGTCCCGCGCGCGCCACGTCGGCGGATGGCTCCTCGCGCTCCTCGTCCCCCTGGCGCTGACTGCCGCGCTCCGGGTCGCGGACGAGGTCTCGTTCGCGACGGGGCTCATGCTCTTCCTCGTCGGCGCGGTGTCCGTCGCGCTCGTCGGCGGCCTGTGGCCCGCGATGCTCGCCGCGCTCGCGTCCTTCCTGTGCCTCAACTGGTTCTTCACGGCCCCGACCGGGCGGCTCACCGTCGCCGACCCGGAGAACGTCCTCGCGCTCGTCGTGTTCGTCCTCGTCGCCGGAGCGGTCGCGTCCGTCGTCGACCTCGCGGCCCGCCGCACCGCCCAGGCGTACCGCGCCCGGGCGGAGGCGACGACGCTCGCGGGACTCTCCCGCTCGGTGCTCTCGGGCGAGGACACGGCCGAGGCCGTGGTCTCCCGGCTCGCCAAGACGTTCGCGATCCCCGAGGTGCGCCTGGAGGAGCGGGACGACCAGGACGCCAAGGACGCCACGGACGCCCCGTGGCGGCTCGTCGCGCGCAGCGCCCGGGACGTGCGGGCAGGTGCGGGGACTCCTACGGAGACGGTGCTCGCCATCAGCGACACCCGCCGCGTCGTGCTGCTCGGCCGTGTGCTGCCGGCGAGCGACCGGCAGGTGCTCGAGGCGTTCGCCGCGCAGGCAGGAGTGGTGCTGGAGTACCGGCGGCTGCGTGACAAGGCCGCCCAGGCCGCGGTGCTCGAGCAGGCGGAAGCGACCCAGACCGCGCTGCTCGCGGCCGTCTCGCACGACCTGCGGACCCCGCTCGCCTCCATCCGTGCGTCGATCGACGGGCTCGGCTCCCCGCACGCGCGCTTGTCCGACGACGACCGGGCGGCGCTGCAGCAGACCATCGCCGAGTCGACGACCCGGCTCGAGCGCCTCATCGACAACCTCCTCGACCTCTCCCGGATCCAGACGGGCAGCGTGCGGCCGGTCCTCGCGCCGCGGTCGATCGACGAGATCGTGCCCCTCGCCGTCGAGCAGCTCGCCCCGGACGAGGTGGTCCTCGACGTCCCGGACAACCTCCCGCTCGTCCTCACCGACGCCGGCCTGCTGGAGCGGGTCCTCGCGAACCTCACGTCGAACGCGGTGCGCTTCTCGCCGGCCGGGTCACCCGTGCGGATCACGGCCTCGCACCGCGCCGGGGAGGTCGAGCTGCGCGTCGTCGACCGCGGGCCGGGGCTCGCCGCGGGGGACCGCGACCGGGCGTTCGAGCCGTTCCAGCGGCTCGGGGACACCTCCGCGGGCGGTCTGGGGCTGGGTCTCGCCGTCGCCCACGGACTCGCCCGGGCCGTCGGGGCTACTGTGACAGCCGACGACACGCCGGGAGGAGGGCTCACCATGGTGGTCACCATCCCGACCGTCCCTGCCGTCCCGAGCGCCCCGCCGGTGCCCGGTGGCGAGGAGGCCCGATGACGAGCGGCCACGGACAGGGCGCCACGTCGCCGGGCAGCCTGGGCAACCGGGTGCTCGTCGTCGACGACGACGCGGGGCTCGTGCGGGCCCTGACGATCAACCTGCGCGCGCACGGCTGGGACGTGTCGACCGCGTCGGACGGGGTGGCCGCGCTCGACGCCGCAGCCCGGTTCCGCCCCGACGTCGTCGTCCTCGACCTCGGCCTGCCCGACCTCGGCGGACTCGAGGTGATCGCGGGAATCCGGGGGTGGAGCGCCGTGCCGATCGTCGTGCTCTCGGCGCGGCAGCTGGGCGACGACAAGGTGGACGCGCTCGACGCGGGCGCGGACGACTACGTGACGAAGCCGTTCGCGATGAACGAGCTCCTCGCCCGGTTGCGCGCTGCCGTGCGGCGCGCCGCGCCCGTCGACGGTACGACGCCCGCGGAGCCGGTGGTCGAGGCGGGTGACCTGCGCATCGACCTCGCGCGGCGCCGGGTGCAGCGCGAGGGCGGTGACGTGCGCCTGAGCCCCACGGAGTGGGGACTGCTCGAGGTCCTCGTGCGCAACCGGGGCAGGATGGTCGGGCACGCCCAGCTCCTGCGGGAGGTGTGGGGGCCGGGGTACTCCTCGGAGACGAACTACCTGCGGGTGTACACCGCGCAGCTGCGCCGCAAGCTCGAGCGCGACCCGTCCGCGCCGCGGCACATCATCACGCACCCCGGGATGGGTTACCTCTTCGAGGCGTAGGAGCGGGGTGGCCGCCCCGGCATCAGGTGCGGCTCGTGCGGCGGACCGCGGGCGCGCACCGTGACGGCGAAGCTCGACGCACGGCGAAGCTCGACGTACGGCGAAGCTCGACGCGTCGGAACGTGCACAGCTCACTGCGTTGCTGGACAAGCTCCTCGGGGCACGGCCAGACTCGGGCGCATGACCTCACGGCTCGTGGACCTCTGGCCAGCATCGGGCGTCCGGGTGCGCTCCGGCGACCTCGAGATGCGGTGGATCGACGACGACCTGCTCGTCGCGCTCGCGGACCTCGCCGGTCGCGGGGTGCACGCCGACGACGCGATGCCCTTCACCTTCCCGTGGACCCGGGGCTCGGCGCGGGAGGTCGCGCAGCGCGTCCTGGACTACCAGTGGGCAGCGCGACCGCGCATCGGCCCGCAGGACGTGGTGCTGGAGCTCGCGGTGCTGTCCGCCGGCGTCCCCGTCGGCATCCAGAGCGCGTCCGGCCGGCAGTGGCAGGTGCTGCGCGAGGTCGAGACGGGCTCCTGGCTCGGCCGGGAGCACCAGGGGCGCGGGATCGGGACGAGGATGCGGGCGCTCGTGCTCCACCTGTGGTTCGAGGGCCTCGGCGCCGACCACGTGACGTCGGCGGCGTTCGAGGACAACGCGGCGTCGAACGCCGTCTCGCGCCGGGTGGGGTACGAGACCGACGGCCTCGTGCGGGTCGTGAGCGAGGGGCGGGCGAGTGCCCAGGTCCGGTACCGGATGACCCGCGACCGCTGGTCGCAGGTGCGCGAGGCGAACGCCCGGCTGCTCGGCGCTCCGGTCGAGATGCATGGTGTCGATGCCCTCCGCGAGCAGCTCGAGGCCCCGGAGTAGCAGCCGCCCGAGGGGCGAGCGGTGGCCCGACGGGGACGTCGCGCCAGCCCTCGCCCGCACCGGCACGACGGCCGTAAAGTGGGACAAAAGACACCTCGTTCAGGAGATGCCATGTCCCTGGTCCGCGTGCACAACTTCTCGGTCTCCCTCGACGGCTACGGCACGGGCGAGGGGCAGCGGCTCGACGCCCCGTTCGGCCATGCGGGTTCCCGGCTGATGGAGTGGGCCCTGGAGACGCAGACGTTCCGCGAGATGGGATTCCACGGGGACTCGCCGGGATCCACGGGCGTTGACGACGCGTTCGCCAGCAGGTGGTCGCCCGGTATCGGCGCGGAGATCATGGGGCGCAACAAGTTCGGTCCCCAGCGCGGCCCGTGGGAGGACGAGGAGTGGAAGGGGTGGTGGGGCGGCACCCCCGTGTTCCACACCCCCGTCGTCGTCCTCACCCACCACCCCCGGCCGACCCTCGAGATGGACGGCGGGACGACCTTCCACTTCGTCGATGCCGACCCCGACGCAGCGCTCGAGCGGGCCCGGGAGCTCGCCGACGGCCTCGACGTGCGGATCGGTGGCGGCGTGAGCACGGTCCGGCAGTTCCTCGAGGCCGACCTCGTCGACGCGATGCACGTCGTCGTCGTGCCCGTCCTCCTCGGCGGGGGCGAGCGCCTCTGGGACGGGCTCGAAGGACTCGAGCAGCGCTTCGACATCGAGGCGACGCCGTCCCCGTCCGGCGTCGTCCATCTGGTCTTCACCCGGCGCGGGGCCACCTAGCCGGACACGGGCACCAGGCGCCGGTGTGTCAGCCCAGGCCCTCGGTGCGGTGGAAGACGGTCCCGTCCTTCTCCCACCATCGCGCGTGGTGGGCGAGCGCTGCGACGAACCGCTCCCAGTCCGGCGCGGACCCCCAGGCGACCTCGGCCACCGCGGGCAACCGTGGCAGGAGCATCGTCGTGAGCTCGTCCTCGGTGCGCAGGGTCTCGGTCCACAGGCACGCCTCGACGCCGACGATCGACGTCTCGGGGATGCCGGGCAGCTCGGCCACGGGGTCCCAGCCGTAGGCGTCGCGCAGCCCGATCGTCGCGGCCCACGTGAGGCCGAGCGGGAAGTCCTCGTCGTACTTCTGGTCGAGGTAGGCGCGTGCCGCGGGGGAGGCGATGAAGCTCACGTCGTGGTCGCGCGCCACGCCCGTGAGGTGCTCGGTGTCGATGTGCGAGGTCCAGTACTGCAGCTGGGTGCCGGCCGGGAGATCGGCGCCGGCCGCCTCCTGCCAGAGCACGAGCGACTTGCCGAGCCGCTCGACGAGCGCACCGACGCGCTCGACGAACGCGACGTACTCCGGCCGCGCGAGGGTGAGCGCCTCGTCGCCGCCGACGTGCAGGTGCTCGCCGCGCGTGTGCCGGGCGAGCTGGGTGAGCATGTCCTCGACGAACTCCCACGCGCCGTCCGACTCGAGGTGCACGGAGCTGAAGCCGACGTCGATGCCCCGGTAGTGCTCCCGCTCCTGGCCGTCGAAGCTGATCTGCGGGTAGGCGACCTGGGCGGCGTGCGTGTGGCCGGGCAGGTCGATCTCGGGGACGACGACCACGTGCCGCTGCGCTGCGTACTCCTGCAGGTGCGCGTAGTCGGCGAGGGTGAGGAACCCGCCGGGACCGCCGTCGACGTCGTTCGCGGCGCCGACGTCCGTGAGGCGCGGCCACCCCTCGATCTCCAGCCGCCACCCCTGGTCGTCGGACAGGTGCAGGTGGAACCGGTTGAACCGGTACGCGGACGCGAGGTCGATGAGCCGCTCGAGGGCCGCGACGTCGAAGAAGTGCCGGGCGACGTCGACCATGACGCCGCGTACCGGGAAGCGGGGGCTGTCCGTGCACGTGAGCGCTGGCACGACGCCGTCCCGCACGGCCTGACCGAGCGTCTGGACGGCCCAGTACGCGCCGGCCTCGTCGCCCGCGTGCAGCGTCCATCGGTCACCGAGGGTGAGCGTGTAGCCCTCCGCGGGGAGGGTGGGTTCGAGCTCGGTACTCACGGGCACGAGGGTGGCTGCGTCGCTCTCGTGGGTCTCGCGTGCCCCGGGTCCCGTCCCTGCTGCGGCCCGCACGGCCAGGCGCTCGGCGAGGTCTGCCGCACGCGGCGCCCACCCACGCAGGGCGTCGGCGAGCGCGTCGAGCTGCCCGGGGACGAGCGCGGCACCCGGCCTCCCGGACGTGTGGACCTCGCGCGGCGCGGGCAGCAGCGGGGCGTGCGGGAGCGGTCCGGGCAGGTCGGTCGGAGCGGCTGGCCGTGGAGTCGTCATCGGTCTCCTCGAGGTGGGTGCCCGCAGTCTATTGACCCCAACTTAGTACGTAAGGTGTACTTACTTTATGCCCACCCGGACGACGCCGTCGGACCCACGCCGGGCGACCTCGCGCAACCGCTCCGCAGCGACGACCATGCGCCCGGCCGACGCCCGCGTGCACCACCGCGCGCTCGTGCTGCAGCACCTGTTCGACGACGGCGCCGTGAGTCGCGCCGACCTCGCCCGCGCGACCGGCCTGGCCCGGGTGACCGTCTCCGACGTCGTCACCGACCTCATCGCCGACGACCTCGCGCACGAGCTCGGCGTCCGGCCCGGCACCCACATGGGCAAGCCCGCCACCCTCGTCGGCGTCAACGCCGCAGGCGCGAACGTCGTGTGCCTCGACCTCTCCGACGACACCCTCCTGCGCGGCGCGCTCGTCGACCTCGCGGGCACCACCGTGAAGACCTCCCAGGTCGCGCTCGACGGCGCGACGGGGGAGGACGCCGTCGCCAAGGTCGTCACGCTCGCCCGGCGCCTGGTGAAGACCTCCACGAGCCGCGTCCTCGGCGTCGGCGTCGGCACACCCGGGGTGGTGAGCGTCGACGGCGTCGTGCGCCGTGCCCCCAACCTCGGCTGGACCGACCTCGACCTGCAGACCCGCCTCGAGGAGGACCTCGGTTACCCCGTCTACGTCGCCAACGACGCCGACACCGCCGCGCTCGCCGAGGACACCTTCGGTCACGGCAGCGGGTCGGGCCTGCTCCTCGTCGAGGTCGGGCACGGCGTCGGTGCCGGCATCCTCCTCGACGGCGCTCTCCTGCGGGGCCCCTCGGGCGCAGCGGGGGAGATCGGGCACGTCGCGGTCGAGCCGGACGGGCTCGAGTGCTCGTGCGGCCGGACTGGCTGCCTCGAGACGATCCTCGCCGTCCCGCGACTGCGCGCACGCGTCGACGGGCTCGGCGCGGCCGAGGCGGCCGACGCGCTCGCCGCCGTCGGGCAGCGCCTCGGGCAGATCCTCGCGCCGATCACCCAGGCGCTGGGCCTGCGCGACGTCGTGCTCTCCGGGCCGGAGGAGCTCCTCGACGGCCCCCTGCGTCAGGCCGCCGAGGCGGCCGTCCTGTCTCTCACCCGACCGTTCGGGGACGAGCGTGTGCAGCTGCGCATGTCCGCCCTCGGTCACGACGGCGTCCTCGTCGGCGCCGCCGCTCACGTGCTCGACGGCGAGCTCGGCCTGTCATGACCTCCCGGCCCCAGGGCCACCTCGGAAGGACAGATCAATGGCGACCCACACCCGGTACGCGGCGCTCACCCTCGCGGCAGCGCTCGCCCTCACCGCCTGCAGCAACGGCGGCTCCACCACCACCGACGACACCACCGACGACTCCGCCCCGGGGACCGAGATCACCCTGTGGCTCGCGGGTGAGGACACCCCCGTCGAGGCCACGGACTGGCTCACCACCGCCTTCGAGGACGCCACCGACGCGACGCTCACGGTCGAGCGGATCGACTGGGGCGAGCTCCTGCCCCGCCTGCAGACGTCGCTCGGCAACCCCGACGAGACGCCGGACGTCGTCGAGATCGGCAACACGCAGTCCCCGACGTTCACGACCGTCGGCGCGTTCACCGACCTCACCGAGCACCTCGACGAGCTCGGCGGGGACGCCCTCGGACCCGAGGGGTTCATCGAGGCCGGCAGCGTCGGCGACCAGGTGTTCGCCGTGCCCTACTACTGGGGCTCCCGGTACGTCTTCTACCGCACAGACCTCCTCGAGGAGGCCGGCATCGCCGTCCCCACGACGCTCGCGGAGTTCAACGACGCCGCGGCGGCCCTGACGACCGGCACGACGTCGGGGTTCTGGCTCCCCGGTCAGGACTGGCGCAACGGCATCAGCTGGGTGTTCGCCAACGGCGGGGACATCGCCGTCAAGGAGGGCGACGAGTGGGTGGGGCAGCTGTCGAGCCCCGAGAGCATCGAGGGCCTCACCCAGGTCCAGGAGCTCTACACCGCCGCGTCGAAGGCCCCGAAGGACGGCGAGGACGCCGAGCCGTGGACGGCCTTCAACAACGGCGACGCCGCGATGTTCATGGCACCTGGCTGGGCCCGCGGGTCGATCACGGACGAGCTCGCCGAGAACGTCGGCGCCCTCGCGCTGCCCGGCGTCGACGGCGGTGCGGCCCCCGTGTTCGCGGGCGGCTCCAACCTCGCGATCTCACAGGCGTCGCCCGACCAGGACCTCGCCCTCGAGCTCATGACCCTCATCTACTCCGACGAGTACCAGACGATGCTCGCCGAGGCGGGCCTCGGCCCCGCGAACTCGACGCTCAACGACCTCATGGGCGACGACGAGTTCGCCGTCGCAGCGCTCGCGGCGGCCGAGAACGCGAAGCTCACGCCCGCGGCGGAGCAGTGGGCAGCGGTCGAGACGGACCGGATCATGGAGGAGTTCTTCGCCCAGATCGCCCAGGGCGAGGACGTCGCGACGGCGGCCGAGGCCGCCGACGCCCGGCTCGAGGAGGCGCTCAACTGAGCGTGACCACGGGTGCCCGCACGACGGTGGCGCGCAGCCCCGTGCCGTCGGCGGGAGCCCGCCGACGGCACCGGTTCGGGCGGCGCGCCACGCCCTACCTCCTGCTGGCGCCCGTCGCCGTCGTGCTGCTGCTCGCCCTCGGGTACCCGCTCGTCCGCCAGGTCGGGATGTCCTTCCAGGAGTTCGGCCTCGCGCAGCAGCTCGGCACCGCCG
Organism: Sanguibacter sp. Z6_81; assembly: GCF_057180625.1. Taxonomy (NCBI): domain Bacteria; kingdom Bacillati; phylum Actinomycetota; class Actinomycetes; order Micrococcales; family Sanguibacteraceae; genus Sanguibacter; species Sanguibacter sp. Z6_81. Next base: position 796,286 of record NZ_JBXUFV010000001.1, read on the forward strand.
AACCCCGGTGGGTGGGCCTCGCCAACTACCGCGAGCTCCTCACGGACGCCACCCTCTGGGGCGTCGTCGGCCGGTCGATCGCCTTCTGCGCCGTCAACGCGGCACTGACCATGGCGATCGGGACGGCGGTCGCGACCCTCATGACCCGCCTCGCCGGACCCGTTCGGCTCGCCCTCCAGACGAGCCTCCTGCTCGCCTGGGCGATGCCCGTCATCGCCGCCATGACCGTGTGGCAGTGGCTGTTCGACACTCAGTACGGGGTCGTCAACTGGGTGCTGGTCCAGGTCGGGTTCGAGGGGTTCGCCGGGCACTCCTGGCTCCTCGAGCCCCTGTCCTTCTACCTCGTCGCGACGGTCATCGTCGTGTGGATGAGCGTGCCGTTCGTCGCCTTCTCGGTCTACGCCGCCCTCACCCAGGTCCCCGACGAGGTCATCGAGGCGGCCCAGCTCGACGGTGCCGGTGCGTGGCAGCGGTTCCGGAGCATCGTCGTCCCCACGATCGCCCCGGTCCTGTGGGTCGTGGGACTGCTGCAGATCATCTGGGACCTCCGCGTCTTCACGCAGATCTACTACCTCCAGGGCGCGGGCGGCCTCAAGAGCGAGACGGACCTCCTCGGCACCTACATCTACGGCCTGGGCATCGGGCAGTCCAGCTACGGCATGGCCTCGGCCGTCGCGATGTTCATGCTCCTGCTCACGCTCGTCCTCACGGCCGGGTACGTGCGCAGGCTCGCCGCGGAGGAGGACTGATGGCCACCGCGCGACGCCCCACCCGCAGGCGCTCGGCGCCACTGCTCAACACCCTCGGGGTGCTGCTCGCCCTCGTGTGGGTGTTCCCCGTCTACTGGATGTTCACGTCGGCGTTCGGCACGCCCGAGCAGGTGCGGGCGGCCACCCCGACGTTCGTGCCGTTCGGCGGTGACCTCTCCGCGTTCGGCCGCGTGCTCGACGCGAGCTTCTTCGCGTCCATGCGGCTGAGCATCGTCGTGACGCTCCTCGTCGTGGCCGTCGCCCTCGTCGTCGCGTTCCTCGCCGCGCTCGCGGTGAGCCGGTTCCGGTTCGGCGGCCGCAAGGGCTTCGTCCTCACCGTGCTCGTCGTCCAGATGATCCCGGCGGAGGCCATGTTCATCAGCCAGTTCCGGATGCTCGAGGGCTGGTCCCTGCTCAACTCGGTCGCCGGCCTCTCGCTGCTCTACGTCGCGGCGGTCCTGCCGTTCACGGTGTGGATGCTCCGCGGGTTCGTCCAGGGCATCCCCGTGGAGCTCGAGCAGGCCGCGATGATCGACGGGTGCAGCCGCACGCGTGCGTTCTTCGCGGTGACCTTCCCCCTGCTCGCTCCCGGCCTCGTCGCCTCGGGCGTGTACGCGTTCCTCCAGGCGTGGAACGAGTTCACGCTCGCCACGGTCGTCATGAGCCCGTCCAACCGGACGGTGCCCCTGTGGCTGCGGGGGCTGACGACGCAGTCGAACGCCGCGATCGACTGGCCGGGCGTCATGGCCGGGGCCGTGCTCGTCGCCGCGCCGGTCATCATCTTCTTCGTCCTCGTCCAGAACCGGATGACCTCCGGGCTCGTGGCGGGCGCCGTCAAAGGATGATGGAGGTGCACGCTCTGCGCACCGCACCACCGAGGAGGTCCCACCCATGGAGGTCGTCATCCGGCCGGTCGACGAGCTGGCCGTGCTCGCCGCCGACATCGTCGAGCGCGCGCTCTCGGTGCTGGCCCGCCCCGTCCTGGGGCTCGCGACCGGCTCCTCGCCGCTGCCGGTCTACGCGGAGCTCGTGCGTCGGCACGAGGAGGAGGGGCTGACGTTCCGGCACGCCCGGGCGTTCCTGCTCGACGAGTACGTCGGCCTGCCCGCCGGCCATCCCCAGTCCTACCGGGAGGTCATCCAGCGGGACCTCACCGGCCGGATCGACCTCCCCGTCGTGCTCGGGCCGGACGGCTCCGGCCCCGACGTCGCGACGGCCGGCGTCCGCTACGAGGCCGAGATCCGCGCGGCCGGTGGCGTCGACGTCCAGCTCCTCGGGATCGGTGCCGACGGGCATGTCGCGTTCAACGAGCCCGGGTCGTCGCTCGCGTCGCGGACCCGGGTGAAGAGCCTCACCGACCGCACCCGCGAGGACAACGCGCGGTTCTTCCCGTCCGTCGACGACGTCCCGCAGCACGCCCTCACCCAGGGCCTGGCGACCATCGGCGAGGCCCGGCACCTCGTGCTCGTCGCGACGGGCAGCGCGAAGACCACAGCCGTGACAGGGATGGTCGAGGGCCCGGTGAGCGCGTCCTGCCCCGCCTCCGTGCTCCAGCTCCACCCGCACGTCACCGTGCTGCTCGACGAGGAGGCCGCCGCCGGGCTGCGACACAGCGCGTACTACCGGCGTGCCTACGAGCACAAACCAGCCTGGCAGGAGCTGTGAACGCTGGGCCGCTCGTCCTGGCGCTCGACGTCGGCGGGACGAACACGCGCGGCGAGGTGCTCGACGAGGACCTCGGGGCGCCCCTCGCACGGCACCACGCACCCACACCCGAGCACGACGGACCTGCGACCCTGCGCGCCATCGAGCAGACGTGCCGTGCGCTCCTCGCCGAGCTGCCGGCCGCCGACCGGGCCCGGGTGACGGCCGTGGGCCTCGGCGTGCCGGGGATCGTCGACCCGGACCGCGGGGTGGTGCGGCTCGCGGGGAACCTCGGGTGGGCGGACGAGCCCGTCGGCGAGCTGCTCGGCGCCCGCCTGGGGCTGCCCGTGCTCGTGCACCACGACGCTTCGGTCGCGGGCCTCGCCGAGCACGCGCTCGGGGCGGGGCGGGGAGTTGACGACCTTCTCGCGGTCTTCATCGGCACGGGCATCGCGGCGACGATCGTCGTCGGCGGGCGTCCGGTCCGCGGTGGCATGCACCAGGCGGGGGAGATCGGTCACGTGCCGCTCGACCCCGCGGGGCCGCTGTGCGCGTGCGGGCAGCGGGGCTGCCTCGAGGTGTACGCCTCGGCGCGGGCGATCGGCCGCGCCTACGCCGCAGCGACCGGACGCCCGGGCGCGACGTCGCTCGACGTGGTCACGGCCCTCGGGACGGACCCCCGCGCGGACGCGGTGTGGTCGGACGCGCTCGACGCCCTCGCGCACGGACTGCTCGGGGCCGTCACGCTGCTCTCGCCGTCGCGCATCGTGCTCGGCGGGGGTCTCGCGGCCGCGGGCGCGGTCCTCGTCGACCCGGTGCGCGCGCGGCTCCTCGAGACCGCCCGCGTCGCGACCGTCCCGCCCATCGTCACGGCTGGCCTCGGCGCGCGTGCCGGGGTGCTCGGGGCCGCGCTGGCGACCTTCCAGGACGAGCGGGGCGCACGCGCTCTCAGCCGGTGGCGCTCCAGCAACCGGACCGCCTGAACGTCGCCCAGATGTGCTTGTGCGTGCCGTCCGAGAACCAGCCGAACGCCGTCGCGAGACGCTGGGCGAGGACAAGACCGAACCCACCCTCGCCGAGGCCGCGTCCGCAGGCGACGACGGGATCGGCCTCGAGGCAGGAGTCCGTCACCTCGAGGAGGTACTCGGTCTCGGTGGCGCGCAGGGTCACGCGCGCTGGCGGGATCGCGTGACGCAGCGCGTTCGTGGCCAGCTCGCTGGCGACGAGGATGATGTGCTGGACGGCTTCAGTGTCCGAGGCAGGGCCGTCGCGCTCGGTGATGAGGCGGGTGATCTCGCGCCGCACGGGGGAGAGGTCAGCGGCGCTGCGGAGGGGCCAGGACCCGAGGTCGTCGCCCTGGAAAGGGGGACGAGCGACGGAGATCGAACCCACGATCCTCTCCTCCTGTGTGCGGCTGGACCCCCATCGTGACATGGCACTCGCGGCCCTGCCCGACGGCGTCACCTGATGGCCTCGCCGCGCCCCCGGCTCGGGTGTTCTCACGGACGTACGACCGCGCAGCAGGCATGCATGGCGCGAGAGCGTGCTCCACTACTGTGACGCCATGGATTCCGAGTGGTTCGCCCCGACAGCGACGAGCAGCGACATGGGTGCTTCCGTCCTGGCGTTCCCGTGGGAGACGACCCCGCTCGGGCCCCTCTCCGAGTGGGACGAGTCGTTGCGGCAGGCCGTCCGCCTGTGCCTGAGCACCCGGTTCCCCGTGCTCGTCACCTGGGGTCCGGACCTGACGATGATCTACAACGACGCCTACCGCGAGATGCTCGGCACCACCAAGCGGGACAGGGCCCTCGGCATGCCCGTCCGGGACGTGTGGTCGGAGGTGTGGGACATCGTCAGACCGCTCTTCGAGCAGGTGATGACCGCCGGGACGCCGACATGGACCGTCGACGAGATGCTCATCCTCAACCGCTCCGGCTACGACGAGGAGACGTACTTCACCTTCTCCTACAGCCCGCTCGCGGACAGTACGGGACGCATCGCCGGGGTCCTCGACATCGCGACCGAGACGACCGACCAGGTGGTCGCCCGGCGTCGGCTCGAGACGGTCGACGCCCTGCACGCCGTGATGAACGGCCACCATGACGTGGCGGAGCTGCTCACGGCGGCCGCGGACTTCCTCGCCGGGTCCCCGGACATCACCGGGTGCGCCGCATACCTGTTCGACGGTGACATCTGCGCGCCGGTCGCCTCGAACCCGCCAGGCCTGGCCTCCCGCCTCGACGTGCGGCTCGTCGAGCAGGCGTGCCGGGAGGGGAAGGTGAGCATCAGCGGTCAGGTCTGCCTCGCGCCGCTGGTGAGTGCCGACGGCGACGCCCCGTTCGGGGGCCTCGTCGTGGAGGCCGCGCCGGGACGCCCGCTCGACGAGACCAGCCGGACGTTCGTGCTGCTCATCTCCTCAGCCGTCAGCGGAGCTGTCCGGTCGCTCGTGGCCCGACGCGCGGAGCTCGACTACCACCGCTCGCAGGCCGAGATCCACGGGCTCGGGGCCCAGCGCGCGCGTGAGGCGTCCCTCACGCTGCAGCAGGCGGTCATGACTCCACCGCCCGAGGCAGACCACCTGCAGGTCGTCGTGCGGTACCGCCCCGCCGGCAAGGACCTCCAGATCGGTGGCGACTGGTACGACGCCTTTCTCACCAAGGACGGCGCGACGACCATCGTCGTCGGGGACGTCACCGGCCACGACCACCGCGCGGCCGCCATGATGGGGCAGCTCCGCGGACTCGTGCGTGCAGGCGCGTACATCACCGGCGGCACGCCCGCGCAGGTCCTCACCGAGGTCGACGACGCGATCACCGGGCTCGCCCTCGGGGACGGCGCGACAGCGACCGTCATCCTCGCCCGCGTCGAGCAGGTTCCGGCCCAGGAGGCGAGCGGCGCACGGACCCTGCGGTGGTCCAACGCCGGGCACCCCTACCCCGTGCTCATCCGGGCGTCCGGCGACATCGAGATGCTCGACCCGGTCAACGACCTGCTCCTCGGTGTCGTGCGTGACGCGGTACGCCACGACCACGTCGTGGAGCTCGAGGGCAACGACACCCTGTTCCTCTACACCGACGGGCTGCTCGAGCGACGCGGGATCCCCATGTCGGAGAGCATCGCGAACCTCGTCGAGGCGCTGCGCGGCGGGCACGAGCGCACCCTCGACGAGCTGAGCGACCACGTCCTGCAGACGATGTCCCCGACGGCCGGGGCGGACGACGTCGCGCTCCTGCTCCTGCGGGCCTTCCCCGAGGACGAGCCGCGGCCCCCCGAGGCGGGCCCGACCTCGGGCGTGCCGTCGCACCTCCCGTAGTTCGGCGACGTGCCAGGACGGCTCGTGGGAACTGTCCGGGCGGGGCGCGCGTTGAGACACTGATCGACCACACGACCTGAGAGAGATGATGGACGCAGACAGTACGTACCCCCGAGTGCCGGTCACCGACACGAGGGGGTGGAATCGGCCATGTGGATCCTGACACTGCTCCTCGGAGTCATCGTCATCGTCCTCATCACCGCGCTCACGGGCTACTTCGTCGCCCAGGAGTTCGCCTACATGGCCGTCGACCGGTCACGGCTGGGGGCGCGCGCCGCATCGGGTGACCCCGCGGCGCAGCGTGCGCTCGCCGTGACGAAGCGGACGTCGTTCATGCTGTCCGGCGCCCAGCTCGGCATCACCGTCACCGGGCTGCTCGTCGGGTACGTCGCGGAGCCCCTCGTCGGCGAGTCGCTCGGCGAGGGACTCGGCGGGGTCGGCGTGCCGACCGGCGTCGGCATCGCCGTCGGGACCGTCCTGGCGCTCGTCCTGTCGACGTTCGTCCAGATGCTCTTCGGCGAGCTGTTCCCCAAGAACCTCGCCATCGCCCGCCCGGAGCCGGTGGCAGTGTGGCTCGCCCGCTCCACGACGATCTACCTCGCCGTGTTCGGGTGGCTCATCCGCGTGTTCGACCAGGCGTCGAACCTCCTGCTGCGCGCCCTGAAGATCGAGCCGGTGCACGACGTCGAGCACTCCGCGACGGCCCGCGACCTCGAGCACATCGTCGCCGAGTCCCGCGTCAGCGGGGACCTCCCGGAGGAGCTGTCCGTCCTCCTCGACCGGATCCTCGACTTCCCCGAGCAGGACGCCGAGCACGCGATGATCCCGCGAGCACGGGTCGACGTGCTGCACGCGGAGACGACGCTCGCGAACGTCCGCGAGCGGATGGTCACGGGCCACTCCCGCTACCCGGTGCTCAGCGCCGACGACCAGGTGCTCGGCGTCGTGCACCTCGATGATGTGCTTCGCGGGGACTGGGACGACGACGCAGCGGCGGTGACGTTCATGCGTCCCGCCCTCATCCTCCCGACGTCGATGACGCTGCCCGTCGCGCTGCGCGAGCTCACCTCGACGCGCAACCAGCTCGCGTGCGTCATCGACGAGTACGGCGGGTTCGCCGGCGTGCTCACGGCGGAGGACCTCGCTGAGGAGCTCGTCGGGGAGATCACGGACGAGCACGACCCCGAGGAGCCGGCGATCGTCCCGCGGGACGACGACGGCACCTGGGTCATGGCGGGGGACGTGCACATCGACGAGGTGGAGCGCGCCGTCGACCACGACCTGCCGCGGGGGGACTACGAGACGATCGCCGGGCTCGCGATCGCCGTCCACGGGTCCTTGCCGCCCGTCGGCACGACCGTGCGCGTCGAGCTGCCGCTGGACCTCGCGGACCTCGCGCGGTCCGGTGAGCCGGAGGTCGTCTGGATGGCGGTCGACGTGCTCGAGCTCGACAGGCACGTGCCGTCGCTCGTGCGCGTGCGTGTCCCCGCGGACCCACCCGGCCCGGACGGGCCGCCGGAGGTAGACAGCACGTCAGGCACGGCGCCGGACGCAGCACCCCAGACGACGGAGGTCGACCGATGAGCAACCCCTGGGTCATCGTCCTCATCACGACTGCCCTCATCGCGCTGAGCGCCTTCTTCGTCGCGATCGAGTTCGCTCTCCTCGCCGCCAAGCGGCACCGCCTCGAGGACGCCGCGGCGACGAGCCGCTCCGCACGGGCCGCGCTGCGCAGCTCCACCGAGCTCACCGTGCTGCTCGCCGGGTCCCAGCTCGGCATCACTGCCTGCACCCTCGCGCTCGGGGCGATCACCAAGCCGGCCGTGCACCACTGGCTGACCCCGGTCTTCGAGAGCTGGGGGGCGCCGTTGTGGATCGCGGACGTCGCGGGGTTCGTCCTCGCGCTCGTCATCGTCACCTTCCTCCACCTCGTCGTCGGGGAGATGGCGCCGAAGTCGTGGGCGATCGCTCACCCGGAGACGTCCGCGACTCTCCTGGCGATCCCCATGCGGGGGTTCATGTTCCTCACCCGGCCGCTGCTCGTCGCCCTCAACGAGATGGCGAACTGGTGCCTGACGAAGGTGGGTGTCGAGCCGGCCGAGCAGGTGGCCACGGGCCAGACGCCCGACGACCTGCGCCACCTCGTCGAGCACTCGGCCAACGTCGGGGCCCTCGAGGCGAGCTACTCGGCGCAGCTCGCCGGAGCGCTCGAGCTCCAGCGGCTCACGGTCGAGGACCTCGTCACGGACGGTGGCAGCGCCACCACCGTGGGGCCCCGCGCGTCGGTGGCCGACCTCCAGGACGCTGCCCGCAGCTCGGGGCACCTGCGGATCCTCGTCGGGACGCCCGAGACCATCGAGGGCGTCGTGCACGTGCGGGACACCCTCGGCCAGGGTGACGACCGCTCGGCGGCCGAGTTCATGCGGCCGGTGATCTCGTTCGCGCCCCACACGCCGGTGTACACCGCGTTGGCGTCGATGCGCGAGACGCGCAACCACCTCGCGATCGTGTCGACCGGTTCGGCGTTCGTCGGGGTCATCACGCTCTCCGACGTGCTCTCGCGCCTGTTCCCCCGCTACGAGGACGAGGCGCCAGCCGTCACTGGCTGACGCGCGTTCGATCGACTGCGTCTGACGTCTGGGTCGCCCTCAGCGGACGAGGGTGACCCAGACGACCGCCCCGGCCACGAGCACGGGGACGGTGCCGTAGAGGAGCACCCGCCCGGGGCGGGAGGAGGACCCGTGCGCCACAGGGCCACGACCGGGCGCCACCGGGTTGGTGTTGTGACCAGGTGTCATCCCCAGGGGCAGGCCCTCGGGGCCCTTCGGGTTGGCCGCGTCGTCGGGGCGCCTGTCGTTGTGGGTCGACTGATCCATGAGGACGCCCTTTCGATCGTAACGATGCAGGTGATCTCTCACCGTAGCGCCGAGCGCCCACCTGCGCTCTGGTGATCCACCGCGTGGTCCGATTCCCGCCAGACGCCCCCTCGGACGTCGCGCATGATGAGGGGGTGCGCGTGCCCTCGGGGTCACGACGAGCAACGGTGTACTCGAGCGATCGAAAGGCTGGGAGCCATGGCAGGGATACGCACTCATGCACCTGTGGACGCACGAGGTGTTCGCGTGACCGGTGACTCGGCAGCCGGGGGAGGTGCTGCGCTGCCAGAGACGACGACGAAGCCCCTCGAGACGTTCGACGCGCACCTGCCCGGGGGCGTCGTGCACGTCGTCCTGACGCCTGAGGACCAGACGGTGCGCGCCGCGGGGTACGGGGACCTCGAATCCCTGTTCGCGCGGCTCGCGCCGGGGCTGCGCGAGCGCGGTCTGGCCCCCGTCGCGCCCCGGGGTCCCGTGGCCGACGCCCTCGCCGCGTACGCCGACGGCGACACCGACGCGCTGCTGACGATCCCCGTCGGCCAGCCCGGCGGGCCCTTCCGCACCGACGCGTGGGACGCGCTCCGGCGCATCCCCGCAGGGACGACTGTGACGTACACCGAGCTCGCCGCCCTGGCCGGGCGACCGGCCGCCGTCCGGGCCGCGGCGTCGGCGTGCGCGACGAACCTCGTCGCGCCGATCGTGCCCTGCCACCGGGTCGTCCGACGCGACGGGACGCTCGGCGGCTACCTCTACGGGCTGCCGGTCAAGGAACAGCTCCTCGCGCACGAGCAGCGGGCGGCCACAGCGTGATAGACATGGCCACTTTGGCCTGCTGATCGAGGAGCCTCATGAGTGACACGGAGTGGTACGGAGTCCGCTGGCAGTACGACTTCACACCGGAGGGAGTCGAGCGCGCGGCAGTCCTGGACGCCACCACCACCGAAGAAGGTGGCCGGTGGGCACGCGAGATCGAGGCGCGGCTGTCGCGTGCGGGGCACGTGGTGAAGCTGGATCAGGACGAGGGTGAGGACAGCGAGGGTGACGTGGTGCTGCACGACCGGCTGACCGTCGCGATCGGCCTGGGCCACATGTCTCTGTCCTTCTTCACCGACCAGGTGTTCTGGTCGGTGGAGGTCTTCCGCGACCACGCGGACCGGGAGACGGTCGCCCGGGTCTCGCGAGATGTTCTCGCGACGGTCGAGGACGTGACCGGCTACGTCCTCGAGCCTGGTGCCCTGCCGCACCTGGAGGCGGAGGTCCTCGGCCGGGCGTAGCGAACGGCGAACCGGCGCCGGCCGTGGACGAAGGGTCAGGCGTCGGGAAGCGGTCCTCGGAGGTCAGGCGTGGGCGATGCAGTCCGCAGATCCCGCCAGAGCGCGTGCCCGACGACGCCGGTGACGAACGCCGACGACGAGCGTCGCGACGAGCGCGACGAGGAAGACGAGCATCAGCGCGAGCTCCAGGGGCCCGGGGGTCCCGCTCGTCTGCTCACGGTCTGCCGCGAACCCGTGCTCGATGAGCGCCCCTGCGAGCAGGAGGCCTGAAGCCAGCGTCACCGCGACCATCGTCCGAACGAGATTCATGGCGTCGACCTTCCGGAGGGGTGTGTCCTCGCGCCGCGTCACGGCCGGTCCGAGAGTACGGGCGGGCGAACCCTATCATCGCGACGGACGTCGTCGGGCGGTTCCGCCGCATGTGCGGGCAACGTGCTGCACACGAGACGTGCATGGCTCTCACCGATGCAACGACGGTGCCGAGCGGGAGTCGGTTGACGGCCTGAGGGTCAGGGACGGGACGGCGAGTCGCGGTCGCGCAGGAGAGCGATGAACTCGTCGGCCATCGCGAGCTTGTCGGCGAGGTCGGCGCGCCGGCTCTCGGCGGCCGCGATGTACGCGGAGAGGCGCTGGCTCACGGCGGGAGCCGGTGCGCCCGGTGCGTCGTGCATCTCGTCGACGATGGTGAGCAGGTCGGCCATCTCCTCGAGGGTGAACCCGAGCGGCTTCATGCGACGGATGAGCAGGAGTCGTTCGACGTCGGCCTCGGTGTAGAGGCGAAAGCCGCCGTCGGTGCGGCCGGAGGGGCGCAGCAGGCCGACCTCGTCGTAGTGCCGCAGGGTGCGCAGCGAGAGGCTGGTGCGCTCAGCGACAGCGCCGATGTGCATCGTGGTCTCGCCGGAGACGGTCGCGCCGTTGTTGCTCATGAGTGCAGTCTCCTCGAATCGCCGACCTGAAACTCTACCCTCACGTTAAGGTAGAGTTTCAGGTGGGTTGGCCGCCGCGGCTTCGCGCTGGGCAGCAGAGACCCGAACCAACTTCCTCGCACGCAGTGCCGCGTGCCCCTTGTCCTTGTCCACCCGGACCGGCCGACGGCCGCGTCTATGGAGCGCTTTGCGCGCCCCGCGCATCTGAACGGGAACCATCTTGCCCAACGAGCTACGCGCTTCTCTGCCCGATTCCGAACCGCACCCGCAGCCGGTGACCGGAGCCCAGGAGGCCGACGAGGTCCACTCCGTGATGGCGGCGCTGAAGTCTCCGCGCCGCTTGAAGACCGAGGTCCTGGCCGGCCTCGTGGTCGCCCTCGCACTCATCCCCGAGGCGATCGCCTTCTCGATCATCGCGGGAGTCGACCCGCGCATCGGGTTGTTCGCCTCCTTCACGATGGCCGTCTCGATCGCATTCCTCGGCGGACGCCCGGCCATGATCTCCGCTGCGACCGGTGCCATCGCGCTGGTCATCGCACCGGTCGCTCGCGAGCACGGCGTCGACTACCTGATCGCGACCGTCATCCTCGGTGGCATCTTCCAGGTGATCATCGGCGTGCTGGGTATCGCGAAGATCATGCGGTTCATCCCGCGCTCGGTCATGGTCGGCTTCGTCAACGCCCTAGCGATCCTCATCTTCATGTCTCAGGTCCCGCACCTGACCGACGTCCCGTGGCTGGTCTACGCGCTGGTCGCTGTCGGGATCGCCATCATGGTCCTCATGCCCCGGTGGACGAAGATCGTCCCCGCACCCTTGGTCGCGATCGTGCTGCTCACCGGCGCCGTCGTGCTCGCTGCGATCAACGTCCCGACCGTCGGGGACGAGGGCGCCCTGCCCGAGTCGCTGCCGTCCTTGCTCTTCCCCGACGTGCCGCTCACCTTCGAGACGCTGCAGATCATCGCGCCCTTCGCCATCGCCATGGCCCTGGTCGGGATCCTGGAGTCGCTGCTGACGGCGAAGCTCGTCGACGACGTCACCGACACCCACTCGAACAAGACGCGCGAGGCCTGGGGGCAGGGAGCGGCGAACATCATCACCGGCTTCTTCGGTGGCATGGGCGGCTGCGCGATGATCGGCCAGACGATGATCAACGTCAAGGCCTCCGGAGCACGCACCCGCATCTCGACGTTCCTCGCCGGAGTCTTCCTGCTCATCCTCGTCGTCGGCCTGGGCGACATCGTCGCCATCATCCCCATGGCCGCGCTCGTCGCCGTCATGATCATGGTCGCCGTGGGGACCTTCGACTGGCACTCCGTGCACCCGGCCACGCTGCGCCGGATGCCAAAGTCCGAGACCGGCGTCATGCTCGCCACCGTCGTGGTCACCGTCGCCACCCACAACCTCGCCTACGGCGTCATCGTCGGCGTCCTGGTCGCGATGGTCCTCTTCGCCCGACGGGTCGCACACTTCACGACGGTCACCCGGCTCGACGCCTCCGATGACGACGACCAGCGCGTCTACGCCGTCGAGGGAGAGCTCTTCTTCGCCTCGTCCAACGACCTCGTCTACCAGTTCGACTACGCCAGCGACCCGAAGAACATCGTCATCGACATGACCAACGCCCACGTCTGGGACGCCTCCACCGTGGCGACCCTCGACGCCATCACCACCAAGTACGCCGCCAAGGGCAAGACCGTGACCATCGTCGGGATGAACCCCGACAGCGTCGCCCGCCACGACAGGCTCGCCGGCAACCTCGGGGCCGGCCACTGAGGACCCCGACGCCGCAGAACTGGGAGCCGAAGGCTACCGACGGGCGAGCCGCAGCTCGTCACGCTCGGGATCGGAGCGTCGGTCGGGTTCGTGACGGGCGTCGACCACGGGCGTTCCGCCCTGTCGGTCGAGTCAGCCGTCGGTGCGCAGCGGGACCGGAGGTACACCGAGCTGGTCGAGCAGCGCCAGGACGCGCTGGTGGATCTCGTCACGGATGGGTCTGACGGACTCGATGCCCTGGCCGGCCGGGTCGTCGAGCTTCCAGTCCTCGTAACGTTTGCCAGGGAAGATCGGGCACACGTCGCCGCAGCCCATGGTGATGACGGCGTCGGAGGCCTGGACTGCCTCGGTGGTGAGGACCTTGGGCTGCTCGGCGCGGATGTCGATGCCGAGCTCGAGCATGGCCTCGACGGCGGTCGGGTTGATCTGGTCAGCCGGCATCGAACCCGCCGAGCGCACCTCGACCGCGCCGCCGGACAGCTCGCGCAGGAAGCCAGCGGCCATCTGGGAGCGGCCTGCGTTGTGCACGCAGACGAAGAGCGCGCTGGGACGGGACTGCTCGGCGGTCGCGCCCGTGGTCGTGTCGGTCGTCGTGGTCATGAGTTCTCCTGGGTATCGGTCGGTGCGGCCGAGGCCGCAGGGTGGTCGGCAGGGAGGGTGAACGAGGGCAGGATGTCCGCCAGCAGGCTGCGGACACGACGGTCGAGCTCGTCGCGGATCGCGGCCACGCCCTCGGGTGAGGCCAGCGCCGGGTCCCCGACGACCCAGTCCTCGTAACGCTTGCCGGGCAGGACCGGGCACGTGTCGCCGCAACCCATCGTCACCACGACGTCCGCGGCACGGACGGCGTCGTCGGTGAGCGGCTTGGGGAAGGCATCCGGTGCACCGAGCGCGTCGAGGACCGGACGGACGCCCGCGTGCACCGCGCCGACCGGCGCCGACCCGGCGGACCGGACCACGACGGCGTCGCCGGCATAGGTGTGCAGCAACGCCGCCGCGAGCTGGGAGCGGCCGGCGTTGGCGACGCAGACGAAGAGCACCTGGGGGCGGTGCTCTTCGGCAGGTGCCGCAGTACGGGTCAGGTCGGCCAGCCGTTGCCGGGCGAACCGCTCAGTCGTCACGACGAGGTGGGTCCGCACCGTCGACCGGCGAGCGAGAGCCGTGTAGGACTCCCGGACGATCCGCAGGACGGTGTCGTCGCCGAGACCGGGGAAGTGCTGGAGCAGCTCGTCGGCCATGCGGGTGAGCGTGTTGTCGACATCGGTGAGGCCCACGAGCTCGGTGCCGCTGCGGCCCGCATCGAGCGCCGCCGGGGCGAAGGCCTCGAGCAGCGTGGAGACGGCCCCACGCAGTGCGGGAGCCACCCGGTAGTAGACCCACGTGCCCCGGCGTTCAGAGGTCAGCACCCCCACGTCCTTGAGGACCTTGAGGTGGTGAGACACCGTGGGCTGGGCGAGGTCGGTGATCGCGCTGATGTCGCACACGCACGCCTCGCCTGTCGCCGACGTGGTGATGAGCGAGAGCATCCTCAACCGCACCGGCTCCGCCAGCGCCTTGAGGGTGGAGCCGACGCGCTCTGCGGCGTCGACCCCCATGGTGTGCGTCTCGGGAGCCGGGGCGCACTCGGTGTCGATGGTGATCATGACACTCCTCCTAGAGGGTTCCGCCGCGGACCGGCGGGGGCCGTGGGGTCGCCGGCGAACCACCGGCGCCCCAGCCACAGGGAGACGTACACGAGGCCGACGAGGACCGGGACCTCGATGAGCGGGCCGACGACACCGGCGAGAGCCTGCCCCGACGTCGCACCGAACGTGCCGATCGCGACCGCGATGGCGAGCTCGAAGTTGTTGCCGGCAGCCGTGAAGGCAAGGGTCGTCGACCGGGCGTACCCGAGCCCCAGGGACCGGCCCGTGACCATGCCGATGCCCCACATGAGGCCGAAGTACACGAGCAGCGGCACGGCGATGCGGACCACGTCGAGCGGGGCCGAGGTGACGGCTTCGCCCTGGAGCGCGAAGAGCAGGACGATCGTGAAGAGCAGCCCGTGGAGCGCCCACGGGCCGATGCGCGGGACGAACCGCTCCTCGTACCAGTCGCGCCCCTTGGCACGCTCACCGACCCAGCGCGACGCGAAGCCCGCTACGAGCGGCACACCAAGGAACACGAGGACGTTGAGCGCGATCTGCCCGATGGACACGTCGAGACCCTGTGTGTCGAGCCCCAGCCAGCCGGGCAGGACCGTGAGGTAGAAGTACCCGAGCAAGGAGAACGCCACGACCTGGAAGACCGAGTTGATCGCGACGAGGACGGCGGCCGCCTCGCGGTCCCCGCACGCGAGGTCGTTCCAGATGACGACCATCGCGATGCAGCGCGCGAGCCCGACGACGATGAGGCCCGTGCGGTACTCCGGGAGGTCGGGCAGGAACACCCAGGCCAGGGCGAACATCAGCCCCGGGCCGACGAGCCAGTTGAGGACGAGCGAGCTCACGAGCAGCCGGGTGTCTCCCGTGACGGCGGAGACGCGGTCGTACCGGACCTTCGCCAGCACCGGGTACATCATGACGAGCAGACCGACGCCGATCGGCACGGAGATCCCGCCGACCTCCATCGCGGTCAGCGCGTCGGACAGTGGCGGCACGAAGCGGCCGAGCACGAGGCCGGCGACCATCGCTAGCCCAATCCAGATCGGGAGCCAGCGATCGAGTGTCGACAAGCGGGCCGGGGCTGCTGTGGGCGACTCTGTCGCTGTCGTCACGCGAGCACCTCGTCGATCGCTGCGGAAAGGACGGTGCGTGGCTTGGCGCCAATCCGGTCCAGCACCGGTGCGACCTGCTTGCAGGGTCTGCACCACTCGGCCCAGAGGTCGACGAGGACGGGGACGTCAGACTCGAGGATCTCCGACGTGAACGTGGCATCGGTGACGACGACGGTTGCGGTGCTCACAGTGCCTCCAGGGCGTCGACGAGCCGGGTGGGTGACGCGGCTGCGTGCACGAGGTCGCCCAGGTAGTTCTGGGCGTCGATGGCCGCGGAGCAGCCGGATCCTGCGGCGGTGATCGCCTGGCGGTACTGGTGGTCGACGGCGTCGCCGCAGGCGAAGACACCGGGGATGTTCGTGCGGGTGGTGCGGCCCTCGACCTCGATGTAGCCCTCGGCGTCGAGCGTCACCTGCCCGCGGACGAGATCGGTGCGCGGGTCGTGACCGATCGCGACGAACAGGCCGGTCGCGTCGAGGTCACGCTCCTCACCCGTGAGGGTGTCGCGGAGCCGGATGCCCTTGACCTTCGCGTCGCCGCTGATGCCCACGACCTCGGAGTTCCAGGCGAACTCGATCTTCGGGTCGCCCGCTGCGCGCTCGGCCATGATCTTCGAGGCGCGCAGGGCGTCCCGGCGGTGGACGAGCGTGACCTTCGAGGCGAATCGGGTCAGGAACGTGGCCTCCTCGACGGCGGAGTCTCCGCCCCCGACCACGACGATCTCCTGGTCGCGGAAGAAGAACCCGTCGCAAGTCGCGCACCACGACACGCCGCGCCCGGAGAGGCGCTGCTCGTCGGGCAGGCCGAGCTCTCGGTAGGCGGAGCCGGTGGCCAGGATGATCGCGCGCGCCGTGTACGTCTCGCCGTTGCCGGTGCGGACGGTCTTCACGTCGCCGTCGAGCTCGACCTCGGTCGCGTCGTCCCACTCGATGACGGCGCCGAAGCGCTCGGCCTGCTTCTGCATGTTCTCCATGAGGTCAGGCCCGAGGATGCCGTCGACGAAGCCCGGGAAGTTCTCCACCTCGGTCGTGTTCATGAGAGCGCCACCGGCCGTGATCGAGCCGGCGAGGACCAGAGGGGCGAGGCCGGCGCGTGCGGCGTAGACGGCGGCCGTGTACCCGGCCGGGCCCGAGCCGATGATGATGACCTCGTGGCCGGTGTCTGACATGACTCTCCTCTATCGACGTATGTCTATATTGACCCACATGAATACAGAAGAGCAAGCTTCGGGGCGTGAGTTCACGGGCTGTTCATGCGCCAGCGAACAAGTACAACCGAATGGCTCTTCGGCGGACTCATGCCCACGACCCGCATCACCCCGTCCCGCCTCAGTGAACTTCTCTCAGCCGTCGGCATCAGCCCGCGCACGGCCAAGGATGCAGCCATGCGACACCTGGCCACGGCCCTGCCCGCCCGCCCGCGTGGACGCTGACGCCTTCGGGCTGCCCGCCGAGCAGTACGCCGCGGAGACCGGCGAGCATCCGCGTCTGGTGACCGAGCGGAACATGGTGACGTACCGGCGGCAGCTGCACCGCGCCGGCCTGGCGCACGACACGCACCGCAGCGTCGCGACGATCGACCGGAGCTACGTGCGCTGGACGCAGTGGATCTTCCTGCGGATCTTCGACACCTGGTGCGACGACGTCGACGCCGTCCGCCCCGACGGCGGCACGGGCAGGGCGCGCCGCATCGCGGAGCTGCGCGAGGAGGGCACGGCGCGTTCTACGACGCGTCAGCGGATGGCTGGGGAGCGGTGCCGCTCGCGCAGGGGCCACGGCTCCCAGCCGTCGCGGACCGGCACGAGGCGCCGACGGAGTGCCTTCCGATCGCGGCGTGCCATCCCGCGGAGGACGTGCTCCCCGCTCCCGTCGGACTGCTCGAACGACGAGCGGACAGCCGAGAGGAGCCCAGGCAACGTCGAGCCCCGGAACCGTTCGGTGAACCGACCCTCGACGACGGCGAGCACGAACGACTCCATGTCTTGGACGACGTCCTCGAGCGAGTCGTCGCACGCATCGCACCCGCACCCCGGGAAACCGGACATCCGCGTGAGGCCAGCCCGGATGTGCACGGCGGGGTGTGTGTTGACGACGAACTCCAGCGACGCTGCCAAGGGATTCGAGGGCGTGAGCCGGGTCCCGCGCACGACGTCGAGGCCAGCCGTGGTGCTGACCGGCACGTCGTCGGGGGGCTCGTCGAGCATGACGACGACGTCGTACTCCTCGACGAGGTACGCGACGAGCGCGTCCGCGACGGTGACGACCGGCGCCCATCGGTCGGGATGTTCCGCAGAGGTGTACGTGTCCTCGGGCGGGGACCCGGCCCAGCGGTGGCCGTAGTCGATCACCGCGCCGGTCGCGTCGCGGAACACGAGCGACGGAAGGGCGGGGCGGACGTAGGCGGCCATGGGCCACCTCACCACGCCGAACGGCGAGCCTGGAAGACCATCAGGGGCGCGTCGTCCGAGAACGGCGTCCGGTCCCAGTCGGACCAGACGCCGTCGAGCGCGAACCCGGCAGCCTTGAGCTGCTGCTCGATGAGGTCACGGTCGCGGAACGCAAGGGTGAGCTCCTCGACGACCTCGTCGCCGGAGTCCTCGAAGCGGTTGTGAAAGATGAGGTCGACGAGCCCGGGCCCGGACTCGGTGGCCTCCGTCCACTCGCGCAGCGGACCGCGAGCCGTCGGTCTGATCGTCGGCTCTGCCGCGGCCCACGACTCCCACGCCCGCACCCGGGGGTTGCGGCTCTCGAACGCGAAGACCCCTCCGCCCCGGAGCGCGACGCGGACGTCGCGCAGCGTGCGCTCCCAGGCGTCGTCGGAAGAGATGTGCTGGGCGACGTTGCCCGTCATGACTGCGTAGTCGAAACCTCCGCCCGGGATATCGCGGCTGTCCCCGAGGATCCACTGCACGTCCGAGCCACCTGGGCGGCCGGTGGCATGAGCGAGCATGCTGGGCGACGGATCGATGCCCACGACCGTGCGACCGGGGCGAGCGAAGGTGACCGTGAGGATGCCGGTCCCGCAGCCGATGTCGAGGATCGAGCGTGCACCGATCTCGTCCGCGAGAGCACGGAAGTAGTCGTGATCGGGTCCGTCCGGGTTGTCCTCGTCGTAGAGCTCGACGAGGCGCGCGTCGTAGTCAGTCATCACGTGCAGCGTAGGACCCGCCCGCCTCTGTCGAACGTGCCTGACCGCTACGCGGGGACCGTGAAGGTCCACCCGTCGGCGCGTAGGCGGGGGATGAGCTGCGCGACGGCCGCGACGGTCTCGCTGCGGTCGCCCCCGCCGTCGTGCAGGAGGATGACGCCGCCGGGCTCCACCGTGAGCAGGCGGCGGAGCAGCTCGTCGACGCCCGGTGGCTCCCAGTCCTCCACAGCGAGCTGCCACCCCACCGACCGCATGCCCATGTCGGCGGCCACGCCGATGGTGCGGCCCCAGTGGCCGAACGGTGCGCGGAAGAACGGGACCTGCGCGTCGGGGACGGCCGCGCGGATCGCGGCGTGCGTCCGCGCGAGGTCGGCGCGTACCGCGTCCGGTTCCCAGTCCTCGAGGTCGTCGTGCTGCCACGAGTGGTTCCCCAGGGTGTGCCCGTCGGCCACGATGCGCCGCACGATCTCGGGGTGCGCCTCGGCCTGCTGGCCGACGAGGAAGAAGACGGCGGGCACCTTCTCGCGAGCAAGGAGGTCGAGGAGCTCGACGGTGTGCGGGGGGTTGGGGCCGTCGTCGAACGTGAGGACCACGGAGCGGGCGGTGCCGTTGCCGGGGAGGGTCTCGATGACGTCGTGGGGGGAGACGGTGCTGGTCACGAGGTGGATCCTGCCCCACCGGCGAGCCGGGGTCCACCGCGGGACCACAGCACCACCGGGATGAGCAGGAGCGAGAGGACCCCACCGGCGAGGGACAGGGCGGCGTAGCTCGTGCCGGCCATGACGACGCCGGACATGACACCGCCGCCTGCCCCGGCCAGGGCGACGAGGACGTCGAGGTTTCCCTGGGTGCGGGCGCGGGTGCTCAGCGGGGTGGCGTCGACGACGAGCGCCGTGCCGCTGATGAGCCCGACGTTCCATCCGAGCCCCAGCAGCGCCAGGGCGATCATGAGCTGGACCATCGAGTGCTCGGGAGCGGTCGCCGCGACGATCCCGGCGGCCAGCAGCGTGACACCCGAGGCCACCGACATGACCGTCCGGCCGAGCCGGTCCACGAGCATGCCGGTCACGAGCGAGGGGAGGAACATCGCGCCCACGTGCACGGAGATCACGACGCCGACCTCGGTCAGCCCGTGGCCGTGCGCGCGCATGTGGACGGGGGTCATCGTCATGATCGCGACCATCGCGATCTGGGTGAGGACCATGACCGTCGCGCCGACCACGACGCCCCGGTCGACGCCGACGGGCCGGTCGTCCACGGGAGCCGATGGCTCCGAGGACGAGTCGTGCTCCGACGTGGGCGCCCACGACGAGTCCTGCGCGGCGATCGCCCGCGCCAGCAGGAAGGGGTCCGGGCGCAGCAGGACGAGCAGGACGGCCCCGGCCGCCAGGTAGGCGACGGCGGCGAGGAGGAACGGCCCCGCGAGGGCGGGGATGCCGATCGCCGCGGCGGCGTCGCCCATCGGGGTGACGAGGTTGGGCCCCGCGACGGCACCGAGCGTCGTGGACACCATCGCCAGGCTCACGGACGTCGCGCGCCGCTCCGGTGTCGCGAGGTCGGTCCCCGCGTAGCGGGCCTGGAGGTTCGTGGCCGTCCCGGCGCCGTAGACGAGCAGGGACGCGAACAGCAGCACGAGGTTCCCGGTCACCGCAGCAGCGACGACGCCGAGCGCCCCCACACCCCCGGCGACGAAACCCCCGGTGAGCCCCACGCGACGACCGCGGCGCTGCGAGACGCGTCCGACGAGGAACGCGGTCGCCGCCGACCCGAGCGTGAACAGGGCGGTGGGCAACCCGGCGAGCCCGTCGCTGTCGAGCATGTCCTGCGCGAGCAACGCCCCGACCGTCACCCCGGCAGCGAGGCCGGCCCCACCGAAGACCTGCGAGAGGACGACGACCCGTAGCGTGCGCCGGTACAGCACCTGCTGGCGTTCGGGTGACGCGGCGTAGGTCGCGACGACGTCGGGCGAGAGCTCGCGCGCCGCACGCCGGCGCGGCACGCTCCCCGCCGGCCCGGTCACACCGTGCGGCGCTTCTGCGACATGTGCATCGCCAGCGTCCCCACCTCGGCGCGCAACGCCCAGGCGAGGTCCTTCTCGCGGATGACGTCCCGCGCGGCGAGGTCGCGCAGCGCGCCGTGGAGGTCTCGCTGCACCGCGTCGCGGTCGGCCGGGGTGAGCCGGGCGACCTCGTCCCGCACCCGCGCGAGAGGGGCGTTGCGCGCCCGCCCGTCCTGGCCCGGCGCGCGCTTCCGGGGCCTCATGACCAGGCGCCACAGGACCCCTCCGGCGATCGAGGCGGCGACCATCACCCCGATCCAGACCGACCAGCCCGGAGGCGTCACGTCCACCCCCCGGCTCAGGGCGGCCACAGCGCTCATGCCGCCGAGCACGCAGGCCACGATGCCGACGGTCTCGGCCACGGTGTCCCGGGGCCGCCCTCGGCGGTGCCAGCTCACCATGTGGCCGAGGACGACGAGGAGCGTGACCGCGAAGCACACCCCGGCGACGGGAATCGTCACGGCGGGGTCGGGGTCGGCCCGTCCGTACCGGTCCCCGATGAGGGTGGTGAACCCCCAGACCGGTGCACCGTAGACGACGGCGGCGACGAGCAGGACCGGGATCATCCACACGAGGCTGCGCCGCCGGTGGGCCCGGGCATGCGGACCCTTGGGGTCGAGGTGCACGAGCACCGACGGGTGCGGCTCGAGCGCCGCGACCTCGAGCGCCCGCCACATCTTCGGCTGTGCCTCGTGGATGCTGCTCGCCAGTCGTTGCGCGCTCACCGCCGGACCCCTAGACGCCGCTTCGCGGCGCGAGCCACGCGAGCTGTGCGAGGACCTGCTGCGCCTCGCCGCCCTCGTGGTGGTTGTACTTGTAGACGTTGATCTCCCGGTCCGGCGTGCCGCCGGTGGCGCTCGCGTAGTGGTTGTACGCCGCGAACACGGTCGACGGCGGGCAGATGGTGTCCTGCAGACCGGTGGAGAACAGGGCGGCAGCCTGCGCACGCTTCGCGAGGTTGACGCCGTCGACGTAGGACAGGGTGCGGAAGACCTGCTCCTCCGCGTCGCGGTGGACGGCGAGGTAGCGCAGCACCTCGTTGTACGGGTCCTGGCCCGTGAGCCCCACGGCCCGTTCGAGGTGGCACATGAACGGGACGTTCGGCATGACGGCGAGCAGGTCGGGGACGAGTCCGGCGACGGCGAGCGCCAGCCCTCCGCCCTGGCTGTTGCCGGTCACGGTGACCCGCGCCGGGTCGACCCCGGGGAGTGCCCGGACGGCGTCGACCGCGCGCACGGCATCGGTGATGAGGCGCGTGAAGTAGTACGTCTCGGGGTCGGCGATGCCGCGCGTGACCATGCCGGGGGTGGCCGGGCCGGACCCGACGGGGTCGGCCGTGGCGCCGGGGGATCCGGCGCTGCCCTGGCCGCGGGAGTCCATGAGCAGGTGCGCGTACCCGGCGTTCGCCCAGGTGAGGCGCTCGCCCGGGAGGCCACGGCCGCGGCCGTAGCCCAGGTACTCGACGACGGCGGGCAGGGGGGTGTCACCGGCTCCGGCCGGGCGGGTGTACCACCCGCGGACCGGTTCTCCGTCGTGCCCGGGGAACGTCACGTCCCAGATCTCGACGAGACGCAGGTCGCTGGCGACGCGTTCGGCGCTCACGCTCTGCTCCACGGCGCGCGCCCGCCCGAGGATCTTCTCCCAGAACGCGTCGAGGTCAGCGGGTTCCGCGACGTCCGGGCGGTAGTGCTCGAGCTCGGAGAGGGGAAGGTCGAAGAAGGCCATGCGGGCACCGTCCTTGGGGCGTGGGCAGGAGCGTCGTCGGACCGTGCGCGGCAACGTCGCCGGGCGCGGGTCCCATGAGTGCGCGGGGTCCCGCGAGTATATTTTGACCAACGGCCGTACGTAAACCTATCCTCTTCGTACCGATTGCACTGATGAGGGTGTCGAACGTACCGTCGTCCGTTCCGCGAACTTCCAGCCGGCCCGACGCCGGCGAGCACGCACCTCTCCCAACGATGCGAGGTCCGACCGTTATGACGCAGACGTCAGCTGCTGACCAGCTCTGGCTCGGGCCCACGGCCTGGGCCGCAGTCGGTTCACGACGCATCCAGATCCTCGCCCCGGACACCGCGATCGCCCGAGCGGTCCGCCAGGACGTGGACGACGCGACGCGCACGCACGGGGGGGCCGTGGTCGGCGAGGGTGCCGACGTGGACCTCGTCCTCGCCACCCTCGGCGAGGTCGGCGCCTGGCACAGCGCGCTGCCGGACGACGACCCCGACGCGACGACCGCGTCGATGCTGTGCGCGCAGCAGGACGCGGCAGAGCGCGCACCCGTGCCGGACGGCTTCCTCGTGCTGCGCCATCGTGGCGTGACGGTCGTGCTCGCCGGCGACGGCGCGGGCCTCCTCTACGGTCTGCACCACATCGTCCGCCAGGGCGAGGCGGCGTTCACGACCACGGACAGCCACGTCGAGCTCCACGAGCCGGCCCAGGAGCTGCGCATGCTCGACCACTGGGACAACATCGCGGCCGACACCCCCATGGGGCCCGTCGAGCGTGGGTACGCGGGGGCGTCGATCTTCTATGCCGACGGTCGCGTCCGCGAGGACCTCAGCAGGGTGGAGCAGTACGCGAGGGCGCTCGCGAGCATCGGCATCAACGCCGTCGGGCTCAACAACGTCAACGTCCACCCCCGCGAGGCGGAGCTCCTCACGCGTCACCTGCCCGACGTCGCCCGCATCGCGGAGATCTTCCGCGCCCGGGGGATCCGGGTGTACCTCAGCGTCGACTTCGCTGCCCCCATCACCCTCTCCGGCATGGAGACGTCGGACCCGCTCGACGAGCGTGTCCAGGCGTGGTGGGCCGACGCCGTGGCCCGCGTCTACGAGGTGATCCCCGACTTCGGGGGCTTCGTCGTCAAGGCGGACTCCGAAGGGCGACCCGGGCCGTTCGCGTACGGCCGGGACCACGCCGACGGCGCGAACATGCTCGCGCGGGCGCTGGAGCCCCACGGCGGCACGGTGTTCTGGCGCGCGTTCGTCTACAACCACACGCAGGACTGGCGGGACCGGTCCACCGACCGCGCCCGGGCGGCGTACGACCACTTCGCGCCCCTCGACGGGACGTTCGACGACAACGTCGTGCTGCAGGTGAAGTACGGTCCTCTCGACTTCCAGGTGCGCGAGCCGGTCTCCCCGGTCCTCGCGGCCATGGGCAGCACCCGCCTCGCGGTCGAGCTGCAGGTCACGCAGGAGTACACGGGGCAGCAGAAGCACGTGTGCTACCTCGGTACCCAGTGGAGCGAGATCCTCGACTTCCGGCTGTGGGGGGACGAGCGGAGCGTGGCGGACGTCGTCGGCGGCCGGGGCCGCGTCGGTGGGGGACCCCGCGGCGGCATCACGGCTGTCTCCAACGTCGGTGACGACGAGTTCTGGACCGGGCACCCGCTCGCTCAGGCCAACCTCTTCGCGTTCGGCAGGCTCGCGTGGGACGCGACGTGCGACCCCCTCGTCATCCTCGACGAGTGGATCGGCATGACGTTCGGCGACGACCCCGAGGTCCGCGCGACGCTGCACGCGGTCATGGACGACTCGTGGCAGACGTACGAGCAGTACACCGCGCCCCTCGGTGTGTGCTTCATGGTGCAGCCCAACCACCACTACGGGCCGTCCGTCGACGGGTACGAGTACTCGCCGTGGGGTACGTACCACTTCGCCGACCGGGACGGGATCGGCGTGGACCGCACGCGCGCCACCGGGACGGGGTACACCGGGCAGTACCCGCCGCCGTGGCGCGACATCTACGAGCCGGTGGACACGTGCCCGGACGAGCTCCTGCTGTTCTTCCACCACGTCCCGTACACCCACGTGCTGCACTCCGGCGCCACGGTGGTCCAGCACATCTACGACACCCACTTCGCCGGGGTCGAGCGTGTGCAGGAGATGGCCGAGGCGGTCACGACGCTCAAGGGAGGTGTGCCGGACGCGACGTTCGAGCGCTTGCAGGAGCGGCTCGCGGAGCAGCTGCGCAGCGCCACGGAGTGGCGCGACCAGGTGAACACCTACTTCTTCCGCAAGTCCGGCATCCCCGACGCGCACGGCCGCACCATCTACTGACCCGTCAGGCCCCCGCGGACGCCGACGGCGTCGCGAACGTCCCGGCACGGACGGCTTCCATGGCGCGCGTCCACACGATGAGCTGGTCGAGCATCGGCGTGACGGACTGCGTCGTCGGCTCGGACGGCGTGAACTGCGTGTAGTTGGTGAAGTCCGAGAACAGGGGCATGAGGACGACGTTGCGCACGTGCGCGACCTGCTGCTCGGAGAGGATGCCTCGCAGGTGCTCGACGGCGCGTGCGCCGCCGGCCGACCCGTAGCTGACGAACCCGGCAGCCTTGTTGTTGAGCTCGACGTAGAGGTAGTCGAGGGCGTTCTTCAGGGCGCCGGAGACGGAGTGGTTGTACTCGCAGACGACGAAGACATACCCGTCGAAGCCTTCCATCGCCTCGGACCACGCGCGGGTGTGCGGCTTGACGCCCTTGCCGAACGACGGCGGTGTCTCCTCGTCCCAGAGGGGCAGGTCGAAGTCGGCGATGTCGACGACCTCGAACTCGGCGTCGTCGCGCTGGGCGGCGATGGATGCCACCCAGTCGGCGACGGTACGGCTCTGTCGGCCCGGACGGATGCTGCTCGTGACGATCGCGATCCTGGTCATGGGTCCTCCGTGTGTCTGCGGTGCGCCACCCGCCCCGCTGGATACTTGAAGCGTAAATCACTTCTGCCGAGGTGTCGCGCGGGAACCGGCCACCCGACCGGGACTCCTGACCCAGCCGGCGACGGGCGTGCCGTGGGAGGGTGCTGGGGTGGGCACGCGCAGCCGCGCTGCCACAGCACGGACCAGTGTTCGCTCGGGGAGAGGTGACGACGTTGAGGATCGGGATACCGCGGGAGAGTCGCGACGGGGAGAACCTCGTGGCGGGGACACCCAGCACCGTGGCACGGCTCGTGAAGCTCGGGTACGACGTCGTCGTCGAGACCGGGGCGGGCGCCGCGGCGAGCTTCCCCGACGACGCGTACGTCGCGTCCGGCGCCACGATCGGCACGGCAGCCGACGCCTGGGGCGCGGACGTCGTCACCGCGGTCAACGCGCCGTCGAACCATGAGGTCGCGATGCTCGCCCCGGGCGCCGTCGTCGCGGCGATGATGAGCCCCGCGACGCACCCGGCGCTCCTCGACACGCTGCGGGAGCGCGGCGTGACGGCACTGGCCCTCGACGCCGTGCCGCGGATCACCCGCGCCCAGTCGCTGGACGTCCTGAGCACCCTGTCCAACATCGCGGGGTACCGCGCCGTCATCGAGGCCGCCGAGGAGTACGGCGGCATGTTCCCCGGGCAGGTCACCGCAGCGGGCAAGACCGCGCCCGCCAC
Source organism: Sanguibacter sp. Z6_81 (assembly GCF_057180625.1). Classification (NCBI taxonomy): domain Bacteria; kingdom Bacillati; phylum Actinomycetota; class Actinomycetes; order Micrococcales; family Sanguibacteraceae; genus Sanguibacter; species Sanguibacter sp. Z6_81. Next base: position 822,174 of record NZ_JBXUFV010000001.1, read on the forward strand.
CGTGTTCGTCATCGGTGCTGGTGTCGCCGGTCTCGCGGCGATCGGCGCGGCCGGCAGCCTGGGCGCGGCCGTCCGGGCGTTCGACGTGCGGCCCGAGGTCGGCGAGCAGATCGAGTCGATGGGCGGAGTCTTCGTCCGGGCCGACGCCGGGCAGCAGGAGGTCAGCGCCGACGGGTACGCGAGCGAGCTCACGGCCGAGCAGGAACGCCTCACGGCGCAGATGTACGCGACGGAGACCGCGCGTGCGGACATCGTCATCACGACGGCGCTCGTCCGCGGGCAGGCGCCCGTGACCATCACCGCCGACATGGTCGCCGCGATGCACCCGGGGAGCGTCGTCGTCGACCTCGCGGCGTCCGGCGGCGGCAACTGCGAGCTCACCGTCCCGGGCAAGAAGATCGTCTCCGACAACGGGGTCGTCGTCCTCGGGTACACGGACCTCCCGGGCCGGATGCCCCGGCACACGGCCGGGCTGTTCGGGACGAACATCGTCAACCTCCTCACGCTGCTCACCCCGGGCAAGGACGGGGTGCTCGTGCTCGACCTCGACGATCCGGTCCAGCGGGGCATGACGGTCGTGCACGCGGGGGAGATGCTCTGGCCGCCGCCCCCGGTGCAGGTCTCCGCAGCGCCCCCGCCCGCGACCACCGCCCCCGTGGTGGACGCCGAGACGCGCGCCCGTCAGGACGCGGAGGCGGCGGAGGCGGCGCGACGTCGCGGCCAGCGCCGGGGCGTCCTCTACGCCCTCGGCGCGGTGCTCGTCGCCCTGGCCATCACGTACTCCCCGCCGGTGTTCCTCGGGCACTTCACCGTGTTCACGCTCGCGGTCGTCGTGGGGTACTACGTCATCTCCAACGTCAGCCACTCCCTGCACACCCCGCTCATGGCCCAGACGAACGCGATCTCCGGGATCATCCTCGTCGGCGCCCTGCTGCAGATCGGTGACTCCAGCTGGGTCGTCACCACGCTGGCGGTCCTCGCGGCGAGCGTCGCGTCCATCAACATCTTCGGCGGGTTCGTCGTCGCGTACCGCATGCTCGGCATGTTCCGGAAGGCGTGATCGCTGTGCTCACCTCCCTGGTCCAGGCGGCCTACCTCATCGCCGCCCTCCTCTTCGTCCTCAGCCTCGCGGGGCTCTCCGCGCAGCGCACCGCCCGGCGCGGCAACCTCCTCGGCATGGCGGGCATGGGCCTCGCGCTCGTCGCCACCGTCGTCCTCGCCGTCGAGCGTGCGGAGCGGTCCGCGATCGTCACCCTGCTGCTCATCGCCCTCGCCCTCATCATCGGGCTCGTCGTCGGCACGTGGCAGGCGCGCCGCGTGGAGATGACGCAGATGCCGGAGATGATCGCGCTCCTGCACAGCTTCGTCGGGCTCGCGGCGATGGTCGTGGGCATCAACTCCTTCGTCACCGGCAGCGGGCCGGGCGAGCACACCGACACCGTCCACCTCGTCGAGGTGTTCCTCGGCGTGCTCATCGGCGCCGTGACCCTCACGGGCTCCGTCGTCGCGTTCGCGAAGCTCTCCGGACGGATGTCCTCCAACCCGCTCATGCTCCCGGCGCGCAACGCCCTCAACCTGGCCGCCGTCCTCGTGTCCGCAGGGCTCATGGCATGGTTCCTCGCCGAGCCGTCGCTCCCGCCCCTGCTGCTCATGACGGTCGTCGCGCTGCTGCTGGGCTGGCACCTCGTGGCGTCGATCGGCGGCGGGGACATGCCCGTCGTCGTCTCGATGCTCAACTCGTACTCCGGCTGGGCTGCGGCGGCGGCCGGGTTCATGCTCGACAACAACCTGCTCATCATCGTCGGCGCCCTCGTGGGGTCCTCCGGTGCGATCCTCTCCTACATCATGTGCCGGGCGATGAACCGCTCGTTCATCAGCGTCATCCTCGGGGGCTTCGGTGCGGAGGGCGGCACGGTCGTCGCCTCGGCCGCGGTCGAGGGCACGCACCACGAGGTCACCGCGCACGACGTCGCGGAGATGCTCAGCGAGGCGCGGTCGGTCGTCATCACGCCCGGCTACGGCATGGCCGTGGCCAAGGCGCAGTACCCCGTCGCCGACCTCGTGTCGCGGTTGCGCGACGCCGGCGTGCAGGTGCGCTTCGGTGTGCACCCGGTGGCCGGGCGGCTCCCGGGGCACATGAACGTGCTGCTGGCGGAGGCGAGGGTGCCGTACGACATCGTCCTGGAGATGGACGAGATCAACGAGGACCTCGCGTCGACCGACGTCGTCCTCGTCATCGGGGCCAACGACACGGTCAACCCGGCGGCCCTCGACGACCCGGGCTCGCCCATCGCCGGGATGCCCGTCCTCGAGGTGTGGAAGGCCAAGCAGGTCGTCGTCTTCAAGCGGTCCATGGCCACCGGGTACGCCGGGGTGCAGAACCCGCTGTTCTTCCGGGACAACACCGCCATGCTGTTCGGTGACGCGAAGACCCAGGTCGACGCCATCATCGGCGCGCTGGCGGGTTCCCTGCCGGGCGCGGTCGCGGGTTCCGGGCGAGGATGACGTCGGCCGCGCACGAGCTGGCCATCACCTGAGGAGAGGCGGCGTCGGTGGCTGGACGCCGCAGCATCCCGTGGTGGGCGGTGGCGTCCGCGGTCGCCGCGCCGGTCGCGATGATCGGCGGGTGGACGCTCGCCGCCGCTCAGCAGCCGTCGTTCGACGCGACGACACAGACGATCAGCGCCCTGGCGACGTCGGGCGTGCGGGCTCCGTGGATCATGGGCGCGGGGCTCGCGCTCACCGGTGTGGCGCACGTCGTCACGGCGGCCGGCCTGCGGCCGCTCCCGAGGGCGGCCCGGGTGGTGCACGCCGTCGGTGGTGTCGCGACGCTCGCCGTCGCGGCGCTCCCGAGCGACGCCTACCCGCAGCCGCACTGGATCGCGGCAGCGGTCGGGTTCGGCGCGCTCGCGCTCTGGCCGGCCCTGTCGTGGCGCCGGGAGCCGGGGGAGCGGAGCGGTCCCGTCACGTCCCGTCCCGTCGTCGCGGTCGGTGCGACCGTGGTGCTCGCCGGCCTCCTGGGCGTGTTCGTCCTCGAGCTCGCGCACGTCACGCCCACCGACGGCCGGCTGACCGGGCTGTGGGAGCGGGGCGTCGCAGGCGCCGAGGCGCTGTGGCCGCTCGTCGTCGTCGTCGCGTGGCGCCGCTGGACGTCAGGCCAGGACGGCCCAGCCGTGGGCAGGCACCGTCCAGCGGTCCCCGTCGCGCCGCGCTGAGCCAGCGAGCAGCTCCGAGGGTCGACGCCCGGAGCTGCTCGCATCGACCACGACGCCCTCGTCCCCGATCGACAGTGCGACGACGACGCGGTGCTCGCCGTCGCTCACCTCGATGACGTAGCTCGTGTTCGTGAGCGTCGTGCTGCGGCTCGTCGCGGTGTGCAGCCACGGGTGGCGGCGGCGCACCGCGATGAGCTCCCGGTGCAGGGCGAGCGTCGCCGCGGCGTCGGTCGAGAGGTGGAGGTCGTCGGGGCTCGCGGGGAAGGCGGGCCGCACGGCGTCGTCGCCGCCCGCCCGCTCCTCCTTGACGCCGAGCATGCCGAGCTCGTCGCCGTAGTAGACGGACGGCGTCCCGCCGAGGAGGAAGAGCAGCACGACCGCGTGCGGACGGTGCCGCGGGTCGGGGATCTGGCTGGCGATGCGCGTGACGTCGTGGTTCCCGACGAACGTGTACGGCACGAACGTCTCGAGGAAGGTGTTGTGCCGGGTCAGCGTCCAGTCGAGCTCGTAGAAGTTGGCGGAGGAGATCGAGCTCCAGATCGACTTCCACAGCTCGTACTGGGTCACGGAGTCGAGCGTCCCCTGGGTGACGAACGCGGCGTAGTCGCCGTGCAGCACCTCGCCGAGGACGTAGACGTCGGGGAACTGCTCTCGCACCCGCGCGAGGACCGGTGCCCAGAACCCGACGGGGACGGAGTACGCGGCGTCGAGCCGCCACCCGTCGACCCCGCGCTCGAGCCAGTACGTCATGACGGCCACGACGAGGTCGGCGACGGCCGGGTTGGCGTGGTCGAGCGCGACGAGCGCGTCGTGCCCCTCGAACACCTCGAGGGCGCCGGACGCGTCGTGCCGGAAGAGGGCGTTCTCCGGTGCGGCCGGGTCGGTGAGCGCGGCCTGCAGGGGCGCGAAGGCGCGGCCGACGTGGTTGAACACACCGTCGAGGAGCACGCGGATGCCCCGCTCGTGCGCCGCGTCGACGAGGTGGACGAGGTCGGCCTCGTCGCCGAGCCGCGGGTCGACGCGGAGGTAGTCGATCGTGTCGTACCCGTGGGTGCTGGAGTCGAAGACGGGGCCGAGCGCGATGCCGTTGGCGCCCAGCGCGACGACGTGGTCGAGCCACGCCTCGAGGTGCCCGAGCCGGTGGGCGGGGGAGCGGTCCGCGCCCGTCGTGTCGGCCCCGACGAAGCCGAGGGGGTAGACGTGCCACCAGATCACGTGCTCGGTCCATGACTGCATGCTCCGACCCTAGCCCGGGGGCTCCGACGGGCGCCGCGGTTCGGGCGGACGCCCGGCGGCCGTCATGCGCGCGCCGAGGCGGGCGACGGCGTCGCGCAGCTCCTGCGGTTCGTGGACCTCGAAGTCGTAGCCGACGGTCCCCAGGTGGAGTGCCACGAGGTCGAGATCGTCGCCGCCCACCACGAGCACGCACGTCCCGTCCGCGCCGGGTTCGACGACACCGACGGCTGCCGGGACGCGCTCCTGGACGGCGGGCGCACTCGCGTGGAAGAGGACGCGCGCGACGAAGCGGTAGGGAGTGGCCGTGATCGCGCGCTGGACGAAGGCGACGGGATCGGGGTGCTCCCGGAGCCGGAAGCGCCACGTCGTGGGCTCGACGGCGCCCATCCTGTCGAGGCGGAACGTTCGCCAGTCCTCGCGGTCGAGGTCCCACGCCATGAGGTACCAGCGGCGTCCGGTGACCACCAGCCGGTACGGCTCCACGCTGCGCTCGGAGCGTGATCCGTCACCGGCCGTGTAGCCGAACCGCACCTGCAGGAGGTCGCGCCGGGCGCGCGCGAGACGCAGCAGGACGTCCCCGTCGACGTCCGCCCCGCTGCCCGGGACCATCGAGGTGGCACCGAGGATGGCGGCGACCTCGGACCGCAGGCGGGGCGGCATGACCTGGTCGAGCTTCGCGAGGGTCCGCAGCGCGGCCTCGCTCGCGCTCGTCACAGGGCTGGCGGACGCCAGTCGCAGGGAGATGGCGACGGCGACGGCCTCGTCGTCGTCGAGCAGCAGGGGCGGGAGAGCCTTGCCGGCGCCCAGCCGGTAGCCGCCGTCCGTGCCCTGCATCGCTTCGACGGGGTACCCGAGGTCCCGCAGGCGCGTGACGTCGCGCCGGATGCTGCGCGTGGTGACGTCGAGCTCGGCCGCGAGCTGGGGTCCGGTCCACACCGTGCGGGACTGGAGCAGGCTGAGGAGACGCAGGAGCCGGTGCGCGGTCACGGACATGGAGCGATGCTCGCACACCCTGCGGACGGGAACTGTCCTGTTTCCCGGCGACGCTCGTGCTATGACCACGACACACGAGATCCGATGGAACGACCAGCTCGTCGAGCAGATCGACTGGCACTGGCGCACCCAGCTGCGCCCCCGCCTCGAGGGCCTCACCGACGAGGAGTACCTGTGGGAGCCCGTCCCCGGCTGGAGCATCCGCCCGCGCGGCACTGGCTCCGCGCCCGTCCAGGGCGGCGCAGGTGACATGACGATCGACTTCGCGATGCCCGAGCCCGAGCCCGCCCCCTTCACGACCATCGCGTGGCGGCTCGCGCACGTCATCGTCGGTGTCCTCGCCCTCCGCAACGCGGCTCACCACGGCCGGACACCCACGGACTACATGGAGTTCGACTACGCCGCGACGGCCGACGGGGCGCTCGCCCAGCTCGACGAGGAGTACGCGCGCTGGATCGCGGGCGTCCGTGCGTGGGGCGAGGACGGGCTGCTTCTCCCGTGCGGACCCGCCGAGGGCGGGTACGCCGAGGAATCTCGTGCCGGCCTCGTCCTGCACATCACCCGCGAGCTCATCCACCACGGCGCAGAGATCGCCCTCCTGCGCGACCTCTACCTCCACGAGCACTGACCGAGAGGCCTCACCATGCCCGGACACGCCCCACCCGTGCACGACGAACGCTCCGGGCTCGCTGCCTTCCTCCACCAGCAGCAGGACGCGTTCCGCATCGTCGTGCACGGCCTCACCGACGAGCAGGCCGGTCTGCGGCCCACCCCCAGCGCCCTGTCGTTGGGTGCCCTGGTCACCCACGTGACCCGGGTGCAGGAGGACTGGCTCGGTGACGTCCTCGCCGCACCGGGCCGCCGGGTCGTGGACGCCGCGGAGGGGCAGGCCGCGTACGAGGCGGCCTTCACGTGGCCCGACGATGCGAGACTCGCCGCTGCCCTCGAGGCGTTCGACGACGTCTGCGCCCGCGTGCAGGCCGCGGTCGCGACCTGCGACCTCGACACGCCCGTCCCGGTCCCGCCCGCGCCCTGGAACCCGACCGACGTCGATGCGTGGTCGGTGCGCTGGGTGTGGTTCCACCTCGTCGAGGAGCTCGCACGGCACGCCGGGCACGCGGACATCCTCCGGGAGGCCGTCGACGGCGGGACCCTCTGGCAGCTCATGGCCCAGCACGAGGGATGGCCGCAGGAGTGGTGATCCCGGCGACCTGAGCCGGGACGACGACGCCCGCACCACCCCGTGGGGCGGTGCGGGCGTCGTCGTCCGTGACTGCTGCGTCAGGCGGTGGTTGCCCCCTCGAGCGCAGCCTCGCGGGCGACCGTCACGTCGACGACGCGGCGGTCGGCGACCGTGACGTCGTGCACGGCGCCCTCGAGCTGGAGGGACTGCGTGAGCGACAGGTCCTCGCAGGAGGCGCCCACGGAGACGAGGATCTCGCCGGGCTCGACGACGCGCACCATGCGACGGTCGCTGAACGCCAGACGCGTCGTGGGGACGTCGAACGTCACCTCGACGCTCTCACCCGCGGCGAGCTCCACCCGGGCGTACCCGAGCAGCTGCACGACGGGCCGCGTGATCGACGCGACCGGGTCCTGGCCGTAGAGCTGCACGACGTCGGCGCTGTCACGGTCACCGGTGTTGCGGACGGTCACCGTCGCGGTGATCGCACCGTCGGTGGGCACGGTCGTCGAGGCGAACCGCAGGTCGCTGTACTCGAACGTCGTGTACGAGAGGCCGTGGCCGAACGGCAGGACGGGCGCGGTGTCGAGGTTGCTCACCGAGCTCGCACCGCCGAGCTTCGGGCGCAGGTAGCTGTACGGCTGCGCGCCGACGGAACGCGGCATCGTCATGGGCAGGTGGCCCGACGGGTTGATGCGGCCGCTGAGCACGCCGGCGACCGCCTGCGAGCCTTCCTGGCCCGGGAAGAACGACTGCACGACGGCCGCGCAGCGCTCGACCGCCCAGTCGACCGCGTACGGACGGCCGGTGAGGAGCACGAGCACGACCGGCTTGCCGGTCTCCAGCAGCGCCTCGACGAGCTGGCGCTGCGCGCCCGGCAGCTCGAGGGAGTCCGCGTCGCAGCCCTCGCCCGAGGTCCCGCGGCCGAAGAGGCCGGAGAAGTCACCGACGACGGCGACGACGACGTCGGAGTCCGCGGCCGCGTCGACGGCAGCGGCGATCCCGCTCGTGTCGTCGCTGAGGATCTCGCAGCCCTGGGCGTACGCGAGCTCGGCGCCGCCCAGCTCGCGCGTGAGCGCGGTGCGCACCGACTCGACGTCGAGGCCGAGGTCGAACGACGGGTGCTGCGGCAGGACGTGCTGGGCGAAGCTGTAGCAGCCGAACAGAGCGGCGGTCGCGTCGGCGTTCGGCCCGACGAGGGCCACCTTCGGCGTCCCGGTGCCAGCCGACGCGCCGGCCAGCGGCAGCGTCCCGTCGTTCGTCAGGAGGATGACGGACTCCTCCGCGATGCGTGCGGCGAGGTCGCGGTGCGGCTGCGGGTCGAGATCGATCTCTCCGATGGCGTCCGGGTCGAACGTCGCGTCGAGCAGCCCCAGGCGCTCCTTCTGGGCGAGCACCCGGAACAGCGAACGGTCGACGAGGGCCTCGTCGAACGCACCGGCCCGGATGAGCTCCGCGAGCGGCTCGAGGTACGCGGTGCCGGTGGGCAGCTCGACGTCGATCCCGGCGGCGAGGGCCTGCGCCGCCGCCTCGCCGAGGTCACCGGCGGTGCCGTGCAGGGTGTGCAGGAACGCCACCGAGAAGTAGTCGGCGACGACGGTCCCGGTGAAGCCCCAGCGCTCACGCAGCAGCGTCGTGAGGAGCTCACGGTCCGCGGCGACGGGAATGCCGTCGATCTCGGCGTAGGAGTTCATCACCGAGTCGACACCACCGTCGAGCACGGCCATCTCGAACGGCGGGAGGAAGACGTCCGCGATCTCGCGGGCACCGGCGTGCACGGGCGCGAGGTTGCGACCCGCGCGGGAGTTGGAGTACCCGACGAAGTGCTTGAGGGTCGCCGCGACCCCAGCGCTCTGGACACCCTGGATGTACGCGGTCGCGACGGTCCCCACGAGGTACGGGTCCTCGGAGATGCACTCCTCGACCCGGCCCCAGCGGGCGTCGCGGATGATGTCGAGCACGGGCGCGAGGCCCTGGTGGACGCCGAGGACGCGCATGGAGTCGCCGATCGCCCGGCCCATCTCCTCGACGAGCTCGGGGTGGAAGCTCGCGCCCCACGACGGCGGCGCCGGGAACGTCGTCGCCTTCCACGCGGCGAGGCCGGTGAGGCACTCCTCGTGCACCAGTGCGGGGATGCCGAGGCGGGTGTTGTTCTGCAGCCACAGCTGTTTGCGGGCGAGCGCCTTCGCCTGGTCGACCGGCTCGACGGGAACGGTGCCGAACACGCGGGTCAGCTGGCCGAGGCCGTGCGTCGCGTAGCCCTCGAGCTCGTCGATCTCGGCCTGCATGGCGTCCTGCATCGGCGCGACGTCACCGCCCTCGCCGCTGCCCCCGCGCCCCTCCCAGAGGCCGACGAGCTGCGCGAGCTTCTCCTCGAGCGTCATCTCGCCCATGAGGGCGCGGACTCGTGCCTCGCCCTCGGGGGACAGCGTGGTGTTGAGCGGTGTGTGGTCAGCGATCGTCATGTGCAACCTCGTCGTTACGTGTATCGGGTGGGGTGTGGGGGCGCCCGCGACCCGCTGGGGTTCTGCGGTGCTCCGGGTCGAGTCTTTCACGGAGCCACGAAACGCTCCTGGACGTCGGAGAGGACGGGCTGCTCGTTGCGGACGAGCAGGAAGGTGAGGACGGAGGCCAGGAGGACGGCGACGGCGTCGAACGTCACCGCGACGATGCCCACCGTGAGGACGAGGAGCGACACCAGTCCCAGCGTGACGAGCGGTCGGGCGGTCAACGAGTGCAGGCCCAACCGCGCCGCGTCGCGCCAGCGGAAGGTGAACGCGGCACGCAGGCTCACGGTCCGCACGGCCCACAGGACCACCCCGGCGCCGAGGATCACCTGGAGGAGCGCGACGGCGGGCGGCAGCCCGACGGCGTCCTGGTGGGCGAGATTGGTCCCCAGCACCGTGAGCGCGACGAGCGCCGGGACCCACACCTGCAGCGCCTCGCGCCAGCCGAGCCGGTAGCCGCGCCAGAACTGGGCGACCGGCGACGGGTCGAGCTCACGGAGGAACACCCGCCACGCGAACACGGCGGCGGCGAGGGCCGGCCCGAGCGGCACGGCCGCGAGGGCGTACAGCGGGATGTTGCTCGCGTGCTGGTCGAGGAACACCGCGACGACGAGCCCGGGCAGCGTCGACAGCACGAACATGACCTCGATCGCGAAGAACCAGTACATGACGTTGGCCGCGCGACCCAGGGGGCCCCCGGCCTCGGGGGAACGACGGTTCACGGCTGCGGGCTCCCCGCCCCGCGGGCGTACCCGGGGATGCGGGCGTCGTCGAGCCACGCGGGCGTCTCGTCCCGCACACCCTCGATCTCGACGAGGGTCACCTCGTGCCGGGCGAGGTGCAGGTCGAGGGACACGCGTCCGTCGACCACGGGGACGCTCGTGTGCTCGACCCCGGGCCGGGAGGCCTCGTCGAGCAGGTCGAGCTGCCGGGACCGCGGGCTGCGGGGACGGCCGAGCTCCTGCCACGCCGTCCACGCGTTGCCCTGCGACTCGTTGACGCGCTGCCGCGCGACGAACGCCTGCGCGCCGCCCGCGAGCGGGACGGAGAGCTGCACGCGGCGGGAGTCCTCGCTGGTGACGTAGGAGCCGTCGACCGGCTGCCAGGCGAGCACGGTGACCCGGCCGTCGTCGTGCCGGGTGACGAGGTGGTCCTCGCCACGGGCGAGCACGTGCCGGCCCATGCGGGCCATGAACGCGTACAGGTGGTACGTGGGCTTGCGGATCCCGCGGTGGGTGAGGAGCCCGAAGCCGCCATGGAAGAGGGCGGCCGGGATGTTCTCCTCCTCGAACACGTCGCTGAACGTCCAGTAGGAGAACGAGTCGACGAGATCTCCGCCCGCGGCGAGGACCGGCGCGAGGTACGCGGCGTTGTACGCGGTGTCGTGCACCGGGTTGTCGGGGCGGTAGGAGGTGTTGAACTCGGTGATGTGCACGGGGAGCGTCTCGAGGCCCGTCCCGGCCAGGTGCGCGCGGGGCGCCGCGAACTGGTCGAGGAGGTCCTGCGGGGGACGCATGTCCTGGTAGGTGCCGAAGGGCACGTGCTGGGCGGGCCCGGTGGTGTAGGCGTGGCGGCTGACGAAGTCGCAGGGCACGTCACGGCCCGTGACGAACTCGGCGAACGGCGCCCACCACTCGTCGGAGCCGGGGGAGATCGCGGGGCCACCCACCTGGAGGGATGCGTCGACGTCCTTGACCGCGCGCGCGGTCACCTCGTACAGCCGCAGGTACTCGGCCTGGTCGGCGCCCTGCCAGAAGGTCGGGAGGTTGGGCTCGTTCCACACCTCGACGGGCCACTGCCGCACCTCGTCCAGGCCGTAGCGGTCGATGAGGTTGCGCAGGGTCGCCTGGACGAGCTCGGCCCACTCGGGGTACGAGGCGGGCGGCGTGACGTTGCCCTTCCACCAGAAGACCGTCTGGTCGCCGGACGCGAGACCGCTGGGCATGAAACCGAGCTCGACGAACGGGCGGATGCCGTGCTGGAGGTAGGTGTCGACCACCTGGTCTGCGTACGTGAAGCTGTGGTGGACGTGGCGTCGCCCGTCGAGCTCGTAGGGCCGGTGGATCCCCATGTCGTCGCTGAGCAGGCCGTGCCCACGGACGTACCGGAAGCCGATCTCCCGTTGCGTCAGGGCGAGCGACTCGACGTAGTCGCGGCGCAGGGCGAGGTTCATCCGTCCCGTGCCGACGCACTCGCGCCAGGCGTCGGACAGGACGCCGATCGGTTGGGTGGGGACGACGACGGACACGGGACTCCTCGGGGACGTGCGTGGTGGCGTGGGACGAGCACGGCCGGTAGCGCCACGGTACGTGGCACTACCGGCCGTCGGGGCTGGCTCGGTCAGCCGTTCTCTTCCTCGTAGCGCTGCTGCGCGGTGTTGACGATGTCCATGAAGGCCGTGAGGTTCTGGCCCTCGAGCTCGGCCACGTAGGCGTCCCACTCGGAGATGTCACGCTGGCCGATGATGAATGCGAGCGTGTTCTGCGTGACGTAGTCGCGCAGCGCCGTCTCGTAGAGGCTGGCCTGCTCGCGCTCCACCTCGTCCATCGGGTACGACGGGGGCAGCGGTGCCTGCTCCTTGTCCGCCATGAGCTCCTGCCACTCGCGCTCCTCGTCGGAGAGCATCGACAGGACGAGGTCCTGCGTGGAGCCGTGCGCGTGCATGAACACGCCGTTGTGGTAGCCCATGTCGACCTGGAGGTTGGTCGGCGCACCGGGGTTGAGCGACTGGATGGTGAGGTCGGGGTTGAGGACGCGGGTCTCGCCGTCGCGGGTGAAGGTCTCACCCTCGATGCCCCACTTGGCGAACTCCATGCCCTCGTCCGAGTAGTACATCCAGTCGATGAACTGGAGCATCGCGACGAAGTTCTCCTCCTCGGCGGCATCGGCGGAGATCATGAGGCCGCTCTCGAGGCGCGTGCCACCGATGACGTCACCGGCAGGGCCCGCGGGGACGCGGATCTTGTCGAGCTGGTACGTGCCCGCGCCAAGGGTCTCGTCGAGCGTGTCACGGGCACGCAGGAGCTCCTGCGCGTTCGTGGTGATCGAGAACGAGTCCCCGGAGACGAGCTTCGCGTTCGCGGTGTCGTCGTCCTGCGTGACGCTCTCGGGGTCCATGAGGCCGTCCTCGACGAGGCCGCGGAAGTACTCGACCAACGCCTTGTACTCGTCGGTGGCACCGGCGTACACGAACTCGCCGGCCTCCTCGTCCCAGATCGCGCCGGAGCCGTAGCCCCAACCGGCGACGGTCCCGTACGACGCGGAGGCCACGTTGAGCATCGCGCCGAGGGGGGTGGGGACGCTGAAGCGGTCGGACAACGGGTAGGCGTCCGGGTTGGCCTCCTTGACCGCCGCGAAGGAGTCCGCGAGGTCGTCCCAGGTCTCGGGAGCGGTGTCTGCTCCTGCTGCCTCGAACACGTCGGTCCGCACGGCCAGCGTGTAGTCGGGGCGGACCTGCTCGAGGATGCCCGGCAGCATGTAGTACTTGCCGTCCTCCTGGCGCAGGGTGTCGAGCTCCGGCTCGAGCTTCCACTTCTCCACCTTGTCGGCGAAGTGCGGCATGTGGTCGATGTAGTCGCTCACGGGGAGCAGCGCGCCCGACGCCACGAACTGGGACTCCTGGCCCGGGTACGTGACCGGGATGATGTGCGGAGCGTCGCCGGCGCCCACGAGCAGGTTGCGTCGCTGCTCGTAGTCGCTCAGCGGGGCGCTCGTCATCGCGAACGAGACCTTGTTGGTCTCCTTGAGGTGCGTGAGGAACTCCCAGTCCTCCTGCAGGGGGTAGTTGGGGTGGTCGCGGTAGAGCATGGAGAACTCGACCGGCTCGGTCGCCACGAAGGTGTCGCCGACGGCGAAGTCCTCCATGGCGCCGACCATGTTGTCCTCGAGCTCGGACGGGTCGACGGTGCCGCCGCCACCGCCGCCACCGCCGTCGTCGCTGCCGCATGCAGCGAGCGTGAGTGCCAGCGTGCTGGCCGTGAGACCGGCGAGCAGCCGCCTGGTGTTGGTCCTCATCGTTCCTTGCCTTTCGTGGTGAACATCGTCGTTCAGGTCGCGAACGCTCGGTGAGTGGGAAACGCCTCGGGTGGGACGGTCAGCCCTTCACGGCGCCGAGCATGATGCCCGACACGAAGTACTTCTGGATGAAGGGGTAGAGGCAGATGATCGGCAGGACGGTCAGGACCATCGTCACCGACTGGATGTTGGCCGCGACCTGCGTGAGGCCGTCGCTGCCGCTCCCTGCGACGGACGCCGCGTTGGTGGCCCCGGCGATGAGGTTCCGCAGGTACACGGTCACCGGGTACATCTTGGCGTCGTCGAGGTAGAGGAAGGCCGTGAACCAGGAGTTCCAGAAGGACACGGCGTAGAAGAGGACCATGGTCGCGATGACCGCCTTGCTCAGCGGCAGGACGATGCGCAGGAGGGTCCCGTACGTGCTCAGACCGTCGATGGCCGCGGCCTCCTCGAGCTCCTCGGGCATGTTCTCGAAGAACGACTTCATGACGAGGAGGTTGAACACGCTGAGCGCGTTCGGGAGGACGATCGCCCAGATGGTGTTCGTCATGCCCAGGTTGTTGATGAGCACGTAGTTGGGGATGAGCCCGCCGTTGAAGAACATCGTGAACACGGCGATGCCGATGAAGAGGTTCCGGCCGCGGAGGGTCTTCTTCGAGATCGCGTACGCGAAGGTCGTCGTGATGACCATGGCGATCACGGTGGCGACGACGGTGTAGACGACGGTGTTCTTGTAGTTGGTCCAGAACAGGCTGTCGCCCGTGACCGTCTTGTACGTCTCGATGTTGAACCCGCGGGGAATGAGGTTCACCTGGCCCGCGGTGATGAAGCTCTCGCTCGAGAACGACTGCGCCACGATGTTCGCGAACGGGTAGAGGGTCACGGCCATGACCACGACGAGGAAGATCGTGTTGGCCACGGTGAAGATGCGGTACCCGCGGGTGTCCTTCACCGTCCGGGCGGCCGGGCTCGGCGCAGCCAGCTTGTCGGCGATCGTGGTCGGTTCGGTGGCTACCACAGGCTCGTCCCCACGGTTCGGCGCGAGATCGCGTTGGCGGACAGGATGAGAGTGAGGCCGATGATTGCCTCGAAGAGACCGATGGCGGTCGCGTAACTGAAGTTCCCGGACTCGATCCCGATGCGGTACAGGTACGTCGAGATGACGTCCGCTGTGGGGTAGGTGAGCGGGTTGTACAGGAGCAGGACCTTCTCGAACCCGACGGCCATGAACGAGCCGATGTTGAGGATGAGGAGGGTGATCATCGTGGGACGGATCCCCGGGAGGGTGATGTGCCACGTCTGCTGCAGGCGGTTCGCGCCGTCGATCCGGGCGGCCTCGTAGAGGTTCGCGTCGATCGTGGTGAGGGCGGCGAGGTAGAGGATCGTGCCCCACCCGACGGTCTGCCAGGCCTCGGACGAGATGTAGATGTCCCGGAACCACTCCGGTCGCTGCATGAAGGTGATCGGGTCGCCGCCCACGACCTCGATGATCTGGTTGACCGTGCCCTGCACGGAGAAGATCTGCAGGACCATGCCGGCGACGATGACGATCGACATGAAGTGGGGCAGGTACGAGATCGTCTGGGCGAGCCGCTTGAACCACGACTTGCGGACCTCGTTGAGGAGCAGCGCCAGGATGATCGGCATCGGGAAGACGATGGCGAGGCTCAGTGCGCCGAGGATGACGGTGTTCTGGAAGACGTCCCAGAACTTCGCGTCGTTGATGAAGAGGTTGACGTAGCGCAGCCCGACCCACTCGTCACCGAAGATGCTCCCGCCCGGCCGGAACCGGCGGAACGCGATGACGTTCCCGAGCATCGGGATGTACCGGAAGATCAGCAGGAAGACGATGGGGAGCACGACGAGCGTGTAGAGCTGCCAGTTGCGCCGGAGCTCCTGGCGCAGTGTGCGGTCGTGCTTGCGGCCCTTCTTCCTCGTGCCGCTCGTCGTGGAGACGGCGACCGCGAGCGCTCCGTGGTCGAGCGGACCGGTCGCCCGGCTGCCTCCGGACGGTGCGGACGCCTCGATGTTCTGCGGTGTGGTCACGCGGACACCCCCGCCGGTGCTCCGGTGGCGCTCCACGACTGTGCGTGTCGTTCCATCTGTCGTCCTCCACCACTGCGTCGTGGTCGCAAGATATCGACCTCGGTGTCGATATGTGACCGAGAGTAGACAACGTTTTCATGTCCGGTCAAGTGCGTTCTGTCCGCGCGGATTCCTTGGTTTCGTGCGGATCTCGGTGCGTCGGCACGCCCACTCGTCTCGATAGTTGCTATATCGTTACCAGAGGGGAAGGGCGTTCAACGATGAACGATCCGCGGGCGCGCAGCGCCTGGTACTGACGGAAAGCAGGACCACGATGACGACGGACACGCCACGCGCGACGATCGCGGAGATCGCTCGGGAGGTGGGCGTCTCGGTGCCGACGGTCTCGAAGGTTCTCAACGGCCGCCGCGACGTCTCGTCCGACACCCGGGCCAAGGTCGAGGAGTCGATCGCCCGCCACGGTTACCGGCCACGACGCAGCTGGTCCGCGACCCGCCCGCGTCTCATCGATCTCGTCTTCCACGACCACAACGCCGCCTGGGCCGCGGAGATCATCCGCGGTGTCGAGGCCGTCGCCGGCCCCGCCCGCGTCGGGGTCGTCCTCTCCGAGCTCGGCGGCGCCCACCGGCCGCGCCAGGAGTGGCTCGACGACGTGCTCGCCCGCCGGCCTCTCGGCATCATCCTCGTCATGGCGGAGCTCGACCCGGACCAGAGCCGTCAGCTCGAGTCCCGGTCCATCCCGTGCGTCGTCGTGGACACCGCCGGTGAGCCGCCGGTCGGCGTCCCGGCCGTCGGGTCCGCCAACTGGAGCGGTGGCCTCGCGGCGACACGGCACCTCATCGAGCTCGGGCACCGCCGGGTGGCCGTGATCTCCGGTCCGCCCGACGTCCTGTGCAGCCGTGCCCGGATCGACGGGTACCGCAGTGCGCTCGACCACGCAGGGATCCCGGTGGACCCGACGTTCGTCCGCTACGGGGACTTCAACGTCGGAGGGGGCTACGAGCACGGCATGGAGCTGCTGTCCCGCACGGACCGACCGACCGGCATCTTCGCCGGGAGCGACTACCAGGCGCTCGGGGTGCTGCGCGCGGCGCGCGAGCTCGGCCTGCGGATCCCCGAGGACCTCTCGGTCGTCGGGTACGACGACCTCCCGATCGTCTCGTGGATCGCCCCGGCGCTCACCACGGTGCGCCAGCCGCTGGAGCAGATGGCGTCCACCGCGGCGCGGATGGTGTTCGACCTCGCCGAGGGCACGACGCCCGCGAACTCGCGCATCGACCTGGCGATCGAGCTCGTCGTGCGTGACACGACGGCGCCCCCCGCCGCCTAGGCGTCGGTCGGCGGCTGGCGCGTGAGGTACCGGGCGCCGTCGTTGACGTACGCGTAGTACAGGCCGATGAGGACTCCGCCGCCGATGAGGTTGCCGAGCAGGGCGATGCCCACGTTCGCGGCTGCGAGCCCGACGTCGACGCCGTCGCTCAGGCCGACGATGATGAACAGCACGGTGTTCGCGACGGAGTGCTCGAGGCCGAGGAACGCGAAGATGAACACGGCGACGATCATGACGAGGCTCTTCGTGAGGTCGTCCTTGATGAGGCCGTTGTACACGAGCAGCATCGCCATGTTGATCATGAAGTTGCACAGGATCGCGCGGACGAGCAGGTCGCTCCAGCCGGTCGCGCCGGCGGTGACGAACTCGAGCTTGTGGTCGACCGACGCCTGCATCTCCACCATGGCGGGCCCGTCGACGAGCGTGCTGAACTTCACGAACACGGCGATGAGTGCCCCGCCGAGGGTGTTGCCGACGAAGCACAGGCCCAGCAGTCGCAGCGCCTTCACCCAGGTGGTCCGCCGGTAGTACGCGCCGATCGACACGATCATCATGTTCGACGTGAGCAGCTCGGACTTCGAGTAGTAGATGAACACGAGGGCCCACCCGAACACGATGGCTCCGGCGATCCGTCCGAGCGGGCGCAGCGTGCTGTCGCCGACGTCCACGGCGTCGAACGCCGCGATGACCGCGTAGTTCGTCGCGTAGAGGATGCCGATGAGGATCCCCGCCATCGCGGCGCGCTGGAGGTAGCGACGGGCGAGCTCCCCGGAGAGCGTCGTCTTCGTCTCGAGGGCCTCGAGGATGGTGCTGATGAACTGTGTCCCGGGGAACAGGTGGTGCGGGTGCGGCGCCATAGGTTCATGCTGTCACGACGCCGGGCGGCGGCGCGGCCCGGAGGTCCCGGGCGGCGCGATCAGTTCGTCGCGAGGATCCCGTCGATCTGGTCGAGCGCCGACGCCATGCCCTCGACCATGCCCATCTGGGCGAGCTGCTCCAGCTGTTCGAGGGTCTCGAAGTGCGAGGTGATGGTCATCCGGGTCCCGTCCGGGGTCTCGTCGAGGCGCACGTCGGCCCAGGTCACGGGCATCGCGGTGCTCGGATCTCCCTCGTCGTCGGCGAACCCGTCCGTGAAGCGGAAGGTGCGCGGCTCGTCGACCCCGAGCACCGACCACCAGCCGTGCGACTGCTCACCCCCGGGCCCGGTCATGTGATATTTCATCGTCCCGCCGTCGACGAGCGCGTGCTCGGTGAAGGTCGCGGGCCAGGCGGGCGGGCCCCACCACTGCTCGAGCTGGCGCGGGTCGGACCACAGCTCCCAGACCCGCGACGGCGGCGCGGGGAGCTCCGAGACGAACGTGAGGGTGAGCGCTTCCGGGTCCTTGCTGGTGCTGGTGACAGGCATGACGAGCTCCTCAGGTGGTGGTGCTGCTCGATGGACTGCTCGGTGGACTGCTGACCGGACTGCTGACCGGTGGCGCTCCGTCCGGGGTGGTCCTTCCGGACGCCGTGCCGGTCGACGACCGGAGGACGTCCTCCATGCGCTCGACCCGGCCCCGCCAGAGCTCCTCGTACTCGTCGAGCAACCGTCCGGCTGCCCGGACCTGGGTGAGGTCCCCGCGGACGATCTGCTGGCGGCCGCGGCGCACCTTGGTGACGAGGTGGGCCCGGTGCAGGACGGCCACGTGCTTCTGCACGGCGGCGAACGACATGTCGTAGTGCTGGGCCAGCTCGGAGACGGACGCCTCGTGGGTGAGCACGCGGCTGACGATGTCGCGCCGGGTGGCGTCGGCAAGGGCGCCGAAGACGGCGTCCACGACGGCCGTGTCCGTGGTCATCGTCCCTCCTCGCCGCCGGTTATGTGCAACCGTATGGTTGTACGTTACGCGCGTACCTGGACCGCGGCAAGAGGTCACCGAAGGTCAGTGCAGCACCTTGAGGCCGATGACGCAGCCGACGATCCCCAGCAGGAGCAGCACCTTGACGAGCGACACCGTCTCGGCGCCCGTCGCCATCGCGTACGCGACCGTGAGGACGGCGCCGATGCCCACCCACACCGCGTACGCCGTCCCGACGGGAAGGTCGCGCATCGCGTAGGCGAGGCCCGCCATGCTCATGACGAGCGCGACACCGAACAGGACCGACGGTGCGAGCCGGCTGAGTCCCTCCGACCTGCTCAGGGCCGTCGCCCAGACCGCCTCGAGCACACCGGACACCACCAGAACCGCCCAGGCCATACGAATCGCCTCCGCCTGGCCGTCTTGTCGCTGTCCGGGTACGGCTCCCTCGTCCGGGCGCCCCTCGAGGGGCTCCCACCACCGTCGCACGGGCGCGACGGAACTGGCAACGAGCGCAGGACCGACCCGCGACGGGGACGTACTGTGAAAGGACAGGCGGCCGGTGCCGAGGACCCCACAGGGCAGGACCGGCGGCAGACCAGGGGACCCAGGGGACAGTCGGGAAGGTCCGACCATGACGAACCGGCACTACCTCGACCAGTTCGCCACCCGCGCCTCGATGGTGCTCACGGCGGAGGTCGAAGCGAGCGTGACGCTCCGCAGGCGCGGGGTGACCGTGCAGGCCGCCAGCAGCGACGGGCGCTCCCGGCGCTGTGGCCAGGTGGAGGCGCGCGAGAGCATCGGGCCGTGCATCGACGCCACGGAGAGCCTGTGCGCGCAGCTGGTCCCCGACCTCGCCGAGGAGATCCGGTGGACGGCATGGTCCCAGCAGGCGCTCCGCGAGGGCTTCCGGTCCGTGGTCGTCGTGCCCGCGAGCGCCGGCGCCGGGACCGCGCTGGCGCTCAACCTCTACTCGCGTGCGCGGGACCCGTGGGGCCCGGCGCTCCTGCTGGCTGCGGACGGCTACGCCCAGCTCGCAGCACTGGCGGCCGCGCTGCAGCTGCACCTCGAGCTGCCCGCGGACGAGGGCGCCGGGCTCTCACGCCTTCGCGAGGACCTCTTCGTCGAGCACGTCGTCGGGGTGATCATGGCGTCCAACGGCTGCTCGGAGCCCGAGGCGCGCGTGATCTTCGAGTCTGCGTCCTCGAGCCGGAACGTCTCGCGCAGAGAGGTCGCCGAGTCGTTGCTCGGCGCACTCACCGAGCGCGGGACCCCGGGGTGAGGTCGGCAAGGATCTCGCGGGCGAGCTCCCGCGGCGCGAGCTCGGGGAGCCAGTGGCCCTCCTCGACGAGCTCGACGAACGAGTAGGGTGCGCGCACGAAGTCGCGGGTGAGCTCCGCCGCCCGGCGGCCGAGCGCGACGTCCCTGCGTCCCCACACGTACGCCGTGGGGACCCGCACGCGCGCGTCCACCGGGTCCATTCTCGCGCCCCCGGGCAGGAACGCGCCGCGGTACCAGTTGAGGGCCGCGGTGAGGGCGCCCGGCCTGCTCATGGTCGCGGCGTAGTCCTCGGCCACGTCCTGCGGGAGCCCGCTGGAGTCGAGCCACTCCACCATGTGCGCGTCCAGCCACCGCTCCGGCAGGACGGGCAGCTGGAAGAACGCCATGTAGGTGGACCGCAGGGGCTGGTCGGAGGACAGCATGGCTGCGCGGAAGGCCCCGGGGTGCGGCGTGGAGGCGACGGTCAGTCGGTCGAGCCGTTGCGGGGCGACGAGCGCGAGCTGCCATGCGACGAACCCTCCCCAGTCGTGACCCACGACGTGCACCTTCTCGGCTCCGGAGGCGTCGATGAGGGCGAGGGTGTCGCGCACGAGCTCCGCGATCCGGTAGGCGCCGCGTGCGTGCGGCATGGCGCCGGGGGAGTAGCCGCGCTGGTCCGGAGCGAGGGTGCGGTAGCCGGCGTCGTTGAGCAGGGCAGCGACCCCGGACCACGACCCGCGGTTCGCGGGGAAGCCATGAAGGAGGAC
Organism: Sanguibacter sp. Z6_81; assembly: GCF_057180625.1. Lineage (NCBI taxonomy): Bacteria > Bacillati > Actinomycetota > Actinomycetes > Micrococcales > Sanguibacteraceae > Sanguibacter > Sanguibacter sp. Z6_81. Next base: position 842,563 of record NZ_JBXUFV010000001.1, read on the forward strand.
GATCACCGGGCCGTCGAGCGGTCCGGAGTCGGTGACGTCGAACGTGAGTCCGTCGCGGCTGTACGTCTCGAGCCGGTCCATGATCCTCCTCGGTGAGCGCCTGTCCGTGCGAGCCACGCTACCGACAAGCCGACGGACGCGTCGGTCGGCGGTGGGTGCGGTGTGCCGGCCGGAACAACGTGCCGCGGCGGGTGGTTGATGCCGGAGGCGCCGGTCGCTCACCAGCATCCGCGTCGCTCTGCACCTACGACGAACGGACTGCCACCATGACCGACCTCTTCGAGCCCACCACCCTCGGCTCGCTCCAGCTCGCCAACCGGGTCGTCATGGCTCCGCTCACCCGCACCCGCTCGGGCAGCGACGGCGTCCCCGGGGACATCGTCGTCGAGCACTACGCGCAGCGCGCCTCCGTGGGGCTCATCATCAGCGAGGGCACGTACCCGTCGTCCGCCGGGCAGGGCTTCGTCGGGCAGCCGGGGCTCGTCACCCCCGAGCAGCTCGCGGGGTGGCGCCGCGTGACGGATGCCGTGCACGCCGCGGGTGGCCGCATCGTCGCGCAGGTCATGCACGCCGGGCGCGTGTCGCACCCGAGCATCAACGGTGGCCGGCCCGTCGTCGCACCGAGCGCCCTCGCGATCGACGGCGAGACGCACACGCCGCTCGGCAAGGAGCGGCTGCCGGTCCCGCACGCGCTCACCACCGAGGAGCTCGCCGGTGTCACGCAGGAGTTCGTCAGCGGCTCCCGCAACGCGATCGAGGCCGGGTTCGACGGCGTCGAGCTCCACGGTGCCAACGGCTACCTGCTGCACGAGTTCCTCGCCCCCACCTCGAACGTGCGCGACGACTCCTACGGCGGGTCCCCGGAGAACCGCGCGCGGTTCGTCATCGAGACGGTCCGCGCCGTGGCCGCGGAGATCGGCGCGGACCGCGTCGGCCTGCGCATCTCCCCGGAGCACAACATCCAGGGCGCGCTCGAGACCGACCTTGCCGACGTCGCCGCCACCTACGGGTACCTCCTCGAGGAGCTCGCGCCTCTCGGCCTGGCCTATCTCAGCGTGCTGCACCGCGAGCCGACGGGCCCGCTCGTCCAGGACCTCCGCGCACGCTTCGGTGGGCCCTTCGTCGCCAACTCCGGGTTCGGTGTCGTCACGACACGCGACGAGGCGATCGCCCTTGTGGCCGAGGGGCACGCGGACGCGGTCGCCGTCGGGCGGCCCGTCATCGCCAACCCGGACCTCGTCCGCCGCTGGCGTGAGGGTCGCGAGCTCAACGAGCTCGTCCAGGCGACGGTCTACGGACCGGGCGCCGAGGGCTACACGGACTACCCGCTGCTCGACGCGTCCTGACCTGGTCGCGCGGTCGCCCGGGCGCCTATGCGGTGTCCCCGGACCGGCCGTGCGCGACGCCGGTCGCGAACCCGAGCGGGATGCCGGCGCCCGGGGCGCCGATGGTCACGAGCTCGGGTTCGGCGGGACCGCCGCAGCACGACGCTGCGCCGTTCTCGGCGCTGTCGTCGGCCGCGCTGTCGTCGGCAACGACGTCCGTCGAGCAGACTCCCGTCGTCGGCAGGTCGAGCTCGACGGCGTCGGCGGACGCGCGGTCGCCGGCCAGGGCCGCGGCGATGGAGCGCACCTGCTCGTAGCCGGTGGCGAGGAGGAACGTCGGGGCGCGGCCGTAGCTCTTCATGCCGACGATGTAGAAGCCGGCGTCCGGGTGGGCGAGGAGCGCCTCGCCGTGCGGGGGGACAGTGCCGCACGAGTGCGCGTCCGGGTCGATGAGCTCGGCGAGCCCGCGCGGGCACTCCAGCGCCGGGTCGAGGTCGACCCGGACCTCGCGCAGGACGTCGAGGTCCGGACGGAACCCGGTCGCGTTGACGATCCGGTGGACCGTGAGGTCGAGGACGTCGTCCCGGGTCCGGCCGAGCACCCGGATGTCGTCGCCCTCGGGCGCGAGCCGCTCGAGCGACACGCGCGTGACGAGGGTGACGAGGCCGGACTCCACCGCCTCCTTGAGGCGGGTCCCGAGGAGCCCGCGGGCGGGGAGCTCGTCGGCCGCGCCGCCGCCGAAGAGCCGGCGGGCGGACCCGCCCCGGATCGCCCAGGTGATCCGGGTGGTCGGTGCGCTGTCGGTCAGCTCGAGGAGTGCGAGCACCGTGTTGGCGGCGGAGTGCCCCATGCCGACGACGAGGGTGTGGTGTCCGGCGAAGTTGTCACGGTCGGCACCGAGGACGTCGGGCAGCGGGCCGGCGAGGCTGCTTCCGAGCGTGTCCTCGCCGAGCGCGGGCAGCCCGCCGCCGCCCAGCGGGTTCGGTGTCCCCCAGGTGCCGGAGGCGTCGATCACGGCGCGGGCGAGGACGTCCGTGACCTGTCCGTCCTCGACGATCCGCACGCGGTAGGGCGCCCGGTCGCGGCCGAGGCTGCGTGTCTTGTCCGCGCCGTCGCGCGTGATGCCGACGACGCGCGCGCCGGTGCGCAGCCTGGCGGCGATCTGCGGCGTGGCGGCGAGCGGCGCGAGGTAGCGCTCCACGAGCTCCGCCCCTGTCGGCAGCGCGTCGGGATCCGGCGCACCCCAGCCCGTGGGCTCGAGCAGGCGGCGCGCGGCGGCGTCGACGTCGTACCGCCAGGGTGAGAAGAGGCGGACGTGACCCCAGGCGGAGACGGCCGCAGCGGCGTCCTGGGCCTGCTCCACGACGAGGGGCTCGAGCCCACGCTCAAGGAGGTGGGCGGCGGCGGCGAGGCCGACCGGACCTGCTCCGACGACGAGGACCGGCAGCGTGCCAGCGGGCTGGTTCATGGTGCTCCTGCGACTCGAGAACTGCTGGATCGAAAATTTCCGATCTATGCGAGGATCATGACATGACGATCCCGCTCGTGACCACCCGGTGCTGCGCTCCCGCGATCCGCGACTCCCTCGACGCCAGCGAGGCGGAGCGGATCGCCGCCGGGTACCGGGCGCTGGGGGACGCCACACGTCTGCGCCTCCTCGCGCTGGTGTCCGCCGCGGACGGCGGCACCGCCTGCGTCTGCGACCTCACCGCTCCGGTGGGTCTGAGCCAGGCCACGGTGAGCCACCACCTCAAGATCCTCGTCGACGCCGGCCTGCTCACCCGGGAGCGCCGCGGGACGTGGTCCTACTACTCCGTCGTCCCGCAGCGGCTCGACGAGCTCGGGCGTCAGCTGCTCGGCCCAGCACCGGAGTCACTGTGAGCACCCACCCTGGCCCAGCCACGCCCGCGGCTGCGGCGCGCCTGTCGACCCTCGACCGGTGGCTGCCCGTCTGGATCGGGGCTGCGATGGTCGTCGGGCTCGTGCTCGGACGCTTCGTCCCCGCACTTGCCGACCTCCTCGGCCACCTCGAGATCGGCGGCATCTCCGTCCCCATCGGGATCGGGCTGCTCGTCATGATGTACCCCGTCCTGGCCAAGGTCCGCTACGACAAGGTGGCCGCGGTCGCCGGGGACAGGCGCCTGCTCGTCAGCTCGCTCGTGCTCAACTGGGTCGTCGGTCCGGCGTTGATGTTCGCCCTCGCGTGGATCTTCCTCGCCGACCTGCCCGAGTACCGCACGGGGCTCATCGTCGTCGGGCTGGCCCGGTGCATCGCGATGGTCGTCATCTGGAACGACCTCGCCTGCGGGGACCGTGAGGCCGCTGCGGTCCTCGTCGCGATCAACTCCGTCTTCCAGGTCGTCGCGTTCTCGCTGCTCGGCTACTTCTACCTCACCGTCCTGCCCGGCTGGCTCGGGCTCGACACCCAAGGGCTTGACGTCTCCGTCGGGCAGATCGCCCTCAACGTCCTCGTCTTCCTCGGCGTCCCGCTGCTCGCCGGGTTCGCGTCGCGGTACGTGGGGGAGCGCGCCAAGGGGCGCGCCTGGTACGAGGAGCGGTTCGTGCCGGGGATCGGGCCGTGGGCGCTCTACGGTCTGCTCTTCACGATCGTCCTGCTGTTCGCCCTGCAGGGCGAGGCCGTCACGTCCAACCCGCTCGACGTCGTGCGCATCGCCCTCCCGCTCCTCGTGTACTTCGCGGTCATGTGGGGCGTCGGGATCGTCACCGGCAAGACGCTCGGCCTCGGGTACGCCCGTTCGACGACGCTCGCCTTCACGGCAGCGGGCAACAACTTCGAGCTCGCGATCGCCGTCGCCATCGGCACGTTCGGGGCGACGTCCGGTCAGGCCCTCGCCGGCGTCGTCGGGCCGCTCATCGAGGTCCCCGTCCTCGTCGGGCTCGTCTACGTCTCGCTCTGGCTCGGTCGGCGCTGGTTCGGCGTCGACCCGCTCGCCGAACCAGCACCCGACCTGCCGACCGCCACCGCGATACCCGCACTCACCCAGGAGCCGTCATGACCTCGATCCCCACCACCGAGCTGCAGACGCCGAGCGCGCTGTTCGTCTGCGTCCACAACGCCGGCCGCTCCCAGATGGCCGCGGGGTTCCTCCGCGTGCTGTCCGGCGGCGCCGTCGAGGTGCGTTCGGCCGGCTCCATGCCGGCCGACGAGATCAACCCGACCGCGGTCGAGGCGATGCTCGAGGTCGGCATCGACATCCGCACCGAGGTGCCGAAGGTCCTCACGAGCGAGGCCGTCCGGGCGTCCGACGTCGTCATCACCATGGGCTGCGGCGACGTCTGCCCGATCTTCCCCGGCAAGCGCTACGAGGACTGGGCGCTCGAGGACCCGGCCGGCCAGGGCCTCGAGGCGGTCCGCCCGATCCGCGACGAGATCCGGTCGCGCATCGTCACGCTCCTCGGCGAGCTCGGCGTCGAGCCTGTCGAGTAGGGCACGTGGTGCTGGGGGAGCCGTTGCCGCTCCGTCCGCGATGACCTGCTTCCTGCAGGTCTGGTAGTTTTCGCCGGGGCGCGTCAGCGCGTCGTCTGCCTCCCGGTGGTTGCACCTGGGGCGCTCGCGGTCGATGACAAAGGTGGCTCGGATGGTGGTCCTCGGCGAGTACGCCCGCGCGGTCCGTCGTTCCGGGGCCAAGACGACGGCATGGGATGAGCTACCGCCGGACGTAGAGCTGTGAGACGGCGGGGCGTGAAGACGGTCCGTGGGGTGCGGGGGGCCGGTCTCCTGACGGCGTTGCTGGTCGTGGTTGGGTGCGGGCTACTGCCAGTGCGGCCGGAGCCGGTATCGCTCGAGGAGGCGCTCTCCTCGCGTGACGCGGTCCGGGGACACGTCCAGGACGTCGTCGTGGCCGTCGCCGGAGAAGGGCTGAAGTTCCAGCATGCGAACGGGCGTTGGGCCACCTGCACTGACAACGGAACCGAGTGGAGGTATTCGGCCGATGCCGTGCTGCATGCCGAATCCTTCTCCATCGAGGTTCTCGACGAGGTCGTGGATGGTGTTGAGGAAGAGACGGCGTGGCGGTTGTCGACGACGAACCAGAAGGACCGGGCTTCGGCACGCGGGGATGTGGACGGAATCTCGATGAGGTTGCTCACCTACGCGGACAAGGAGCTCTTCGGTGTCCGCCTGTTCGGTCCGTGCCTGCCCATCGCTGAGGAGGACCGAGACTCCCTCGACCAGGGCGACATCGGTTCGCAGGACCTCGAGATCCCGGGCGTCGACGAATCGTGACCGCTGGAGGCCGTAGTGTGCCGAGCGACAGGTTGATGAACACGGAGTCGGCGAGCCGGCAGCCGTCTCACGGTGCTGCGCGACGGCGGCGCTGGGGCGTGAAGGCAGTCCGTGGGCTCCGAGGGGCCGGTCTCCTGACGGCGTTGCTCGTCATGGTTGGGTGCGGGCTGCTGCCAGTGCGGCCGGAGCCGGTATCGCTCGAGGAAGCGCTCGCCTCGCGCGAGACTGTCCGGGGACACGCCCAGGACGTCGTCGAGGTCGTCGCCGGAGAAGGGCTGGCGTTCCAGCATGCGAACGGGCACTGGGATACCTGCAACGACAACGCAACCGAGTGGGGCTATTCGGTCGATGCCGTGCTGCATGCCGAATCCTTCTCCATCGAGGTTCTCGACGAGGTCGTGGATGGTGTTGAGGAGGAGACAACGTGGCGGTTGTCGACGACGAACCAGAAGGACCGGGCTTCGGCCCGCGGGGATGTGGACGGAATCTCGATGAGGTTGCTCACCTACGCGGACAAGGAGCTCTTCGGTGTCCGCCTGTTCGGTCCCTGCCTGCCCATCGCCGAGGACGACGAGGATTCCCTCGACCAGGGCGACATCGGTTCGCAGGACCTCGAGATCCCTGGCCTCGACGAACCGTGACCGCTGGACCCGTGCTGTGCCAGGCAACAGACCCGAGGGACGGAAGGATGATCATGTCGCGCTCGCGATGGACGACCACGATGCTCGGCCTGCTCTTCGTCGCCACCCTCTCGGCATGCGGCGACGACGCCGGACACGATGAGCCGACCGCGAAGGTGGGTACGGGCGAGGCGACGCAACCCTCCGACGCGCCCGATCCGGACCCCACGATCGAGCCGACGGCCGCTGCCGGCTGTTCGTTGCCAGGCATCGACGCGCTCGTCGAGAGGAGCTTCGGTGGCGCGACGGACCTCGGGCTGACGTTCGTCGATGACACGGAGCTGGCGAGTGCGCCCAGCTTCGCCCAGTACGTGAACGCACAGACCGTCGCCCGGGCCGCGGGCGGGGACTTCTGCCTGTGGACCAGCGGACGAGGGCTCGTCACGGTCCTCGGGCAGGAGCTCGCGCCGGCCGAGAGCAAGGCGGTCAACACCACCTTGGTCGGCCTCGTGGAGGACGGGTCCGTTGAGCGGCTCGACGGGTTGGGCGACCTCGCAGTGTGGTGGGTGGACGCCCCGAACGTCTTCGGAGCGGACCAGTTCAAGCATCTCGAGGTGACGGACGGTCCTGGATACACCGTCGTGGGTGTGGGATGGGACGTCGAGGAGGTCGGGACAGACCCGTTCCCGGTCGACGTGCTGGTGCCGATGGCCGAGCAGGTGCTCGGCAGCGTCCGGTGACGCAGGGCAGTCAGGCAGCGAAGGCGAGCTGGTGGCCGATGGCGGCCAGCAGGTCCTCGACGGTGACCGACCGCTGCGACGCGCAGGCGCAGATCGCGATGCCGGAGGCCCGGAGGAAGTACCCGAGGGCGCCGAGCGCCTGAGACGGTTCCTTGTCGATCTCCTCGACGAGGGAACCGGAGATGAAGGCGAGCCCGCGCAGGCACAGGGCGTCGTCGAGCAGGTTCGCCATGCGCACCGCTGACGGCAGGACCGCCGCGTAGTCCCGGTCGGTCTGCTCACGGATCACCCGGAGCGCGACCTCGGTGGACCCGTCGTAGGCGCCGAGGGTCGCGGCGTCCTTCGCGAAGCTGTGCCACATCGTGCGGGTCGCCGCGAGGAGCGAGATGCGCTCGCCGATGGGGAGCTCGGCGAACTCCCGGAAGAGCGTCTCGGTGGACTCGGGCATGACGATGAAGCCTGTGAGCATGCCGAAGGCACGACGGGCATGCTCACCGTCGACGGTCACGTGCAGGGCGTCGCTCATCATCACCTTTCCACCATCGGCATCCATCATGCGTCCGAAAGGGCTTCACGGCCAGAATTCCGGGCAGCGCTGTCCACGTGTCGGACGCCAGACCCGTCTGCTCGCAGTCGTGGGAACACATGCCCTGGCGGACTGTCGCCGACCGGGGCTGGGACCTAGGACGTGCGACGTCGCGCCAGCGCCCGGACCGCCGAGAACGCGAACCACCCGCCGATGACCCACGGGGCGGCGACGAGCACCGGGTCGATCGGCTGGTGCACGAGGTCCGTGCGCTTCTGACCCACCCGGGACCGCCATCCGTGGTGGCTGATCTCGCTGCGGATGCCCGTCTCGACGACGGGGTTGTCCGGGTGGACCGTGGTGAACGACCGCAGCGTCTCTTCGAGGACGTCGACGCGGTCCGCGGCGATGAGCAGCAGCCAGTGCGCGGCGCGGGCCTCGCTGTACCGCGCGTACGCGTACCGGCGGATCACCCCGGAGAACCCCTTGAGCGGCTGGGCGGTGCCGAACACGGGCGTGAGCATCTCGTGCTCGATGGACCGCTCGCGCGGGAACCGCTCCTCCTGGAGATCCGGGAAGTCCCAGTGGGCTCCCGTGGCACCGGGGTCGAACCGCTCCTTCGGGTACGAGGGGCGGTCGGCGGGGTCGAGGTCAGCGCCCCACCCGGGGATGCGGGCGCGCAGCTCGTCGATGGACTCGGGCAGCGGCGGCTTGTCCGGCGTGTACGGCATGGTGTGTCCCGCCCCTCTCAGCTGGCCACGATGATCGGCTTGATGCACTCGTCGAGCTTCGACGAGAAGATGTGATATCCCTCGGCGATGTGCTCGAGGGGGATGCGGTGCGTGATGATCTCGCTCGGTTTGAGGTACCCGTTCTGGATGTGCTCGAACAGGCGCGGCCACTGCCGCTTCACCGGGCACTGGTTCATCCGGAGCGTGAGGCCCTTGTTCACGGCGTCGCCGAACTTCACGGCGCTGAAGATCGGTCCGTAGGCGCCGACGACGCTGATGTTCCCGCCCTTGCGGACGGCGTCGATGGCCCAGTTGAGCGCGACGGGCGAGCCGCCCTGGAGCTTGAGCTTGGCGGCGGTGACGTGCTGCAGGAGGTTCCCGTCGGCCTCGGCGCCGACGGCGTCGATCGCGACGTCCGCCCCGAGCCCGCCGGTGATGTGCTTGAGGAGCACGACGACGTCGTCGTGCTCGACGAAGTTGTACGTCTCGGCGTGCGCGAACTCGCGGGCCTTCGCGAGCCGGTACTCGAGGTGGTCGATGACGATGACCCGGCCGGCCCCCATGAGCCACGCTGACTTCGCAGCGAACAGCCCCACGGGCCCCGCGCCGAACACGACCACCGTGTCGCCCCGGGCGATGTCACCGAGCTGAGCCCCGAAGTACCCGGTGGGGAGTGCGTCGGTGAGCATCACCGCGTCCTCCTCGTCCATCCACTCGGGGATGATCGTCGGCCCGACGTCGGCGAACGGCACACGCACGTACTCGGCCTGCCCGCCGTCGTACCCGCCCGTGGTGTGGGAGTACCCGTAGATGCCACCGACGGCGGTGGCGTTGGGATTGACGTTGTGGCAGTTGGAGTACAGGCCCCGCGCGCAGAAGAAGCACGACCCGCAGAAGACGTTGAAGGGCACCATGACGCGGTCGCCGACGGCAAGGTTCTGGACGGAGGACCCGACCTTCTCGACGACGCCGATGAACTCGTGACCGAAGGTGTGGCCGACGCGGGTGTCCGGCATGAGGCCGTGGTACAGGTGCAGGTCCGACCCGCAGATCGCGCCCTTGGTCACCCGCACGATGGCGTCGTTCGGGTGCTCGATCCGAGGCATGTCCTTCTCCTCGACCCGGATCCGGTAGGGCCCTCGGTACACCATCGCTCGCATCAGCGCCGCCTTGTCAGAGCAGTGTCGGGTGGGACCGGCTCAGCATCACACGGACGGCGTGACCTCGCCGCTCGAGCCAGGAGCTCGCGCGCAGCACGGCGAGACGCACGGTTGGCCCCCCTTACGCGACGACGTCGAGCACCAGTCCGCTGTGGTCGACGGTCGCGGGCACCGGGTCGGACGCGAGGTACCGGGCGCGGGAGAAGGACAGGTCGAGCATCGACGAGGTCCGCGCGAGGAACTGGGACGAGACGAGCAGCAGGAGGTTGCGACCGGGGCACGAGGCGGGACCGCCGCTGAACGGGACGAGCGCCCACTCGTGGTCCGCCCGCCCGTCGAGCCAGGCCTCGGGGGTGACGTCGTCCGCCCAGTCCAACCGGTCGTTGTCCCGGTGGAAGAACGCACTGGTGATGACGAACCCCGTCCCCGCGTCCAGCGTGCGGTCGCCCCACCGCGTGGCGTCGGTGCTGTCCCGCAGGATGACCATCGTCGTCGGCCACAGACGTACGGACTCCAGGACGAAGCCGCGCGCGAGGGGCAGCGCCGGGACGTCGTCGGCGAGCTCGTGGTGCACGCGCTCGCGGTCCGCGGGCCGGGAGACGAGGACCGCGAGGGCGCGGAAGGCCGCGATGGCGCCGGCGTCGAAGGCGAAGAGCCAGTGGGGGATCTGTCCGACGGGGTCGACGCCCGAGGCATCGTCACGAGCCCGCGCGGCGAGCGTCCCGGGTTCGGCGCGGGCGACGTAGTCCCGGATCGATGCCTCGAGGTCGCGGCGCAACCAGGACCGGCGCGGGTGGAAGAACGACCAGTTCGCGTCCCGCCGCAGGGTGTTGAGCACCTCGGTGAGCCGGGTGTCCTCCCGGGCGGCCTCACCCAGCACGAGCGTGCGGACGGCTCGCCAGTACGCGGCGGAGAAGGTCGGCCAGTCGAGGTGACCCTGCTGCCGGGCGTCGTCGGCCACGGCGGCGGTCTCCCGCTCGATGACCCGGGTGAACCACTCCCCGTCACGGTGGACAGGCTCGCGCATGTCCAGGACGGACTCGTTGAAGGGCCGACGCGCTACGCGGTCCGGGGTGGGAGAGATGAGGACGCCGTCGGGCCCGAAGTGGCGCAGCGCGCCCCACTTCTCCGTCGACGCCGGGGTGAACGGCGTCGGTGAGCCCTCCAGGACGCGATGGACGTCCGCCGGCCGGGTGAGCAGCACCATGCGCCGTGGGCCGAGCCGCAGGACGAGGGGCGCCCCGCCGTGCCGCTTCCGCAGCTTCCGGAGCAGGGCCGACGCCCGACGGTCGGTCTGGTGGCGCTCCGCCCACGCCGTCATGCGCGGGCGCCGCACGATGGCGCCCTGCGCCACCATGGGCAGCAGCACGTCCTTGAGCACCAGGGCGCTCTCACGTGCACTCAGGTCGACCGGCGTCGAGCTCATGCGGTTCCTCCTCGGGGCGGTCGGCGGCGCGGACGCACTTCATCGTGACCCCGGGGGGTGCCGGTCGCATCTGGGTGGCGAACGGATACCGTGGAGTGAGCACATCACCACGGGGAGGGGACAGCCATGATCGTCGTCACCGGAGCCACAGGTCACCTCGGACGCCTCGTCGTCGAGGATCTTCTGGAGCGGGGTGTGGCCCCGGAGTCCGTCACCGCCACCGGGCGGTCCACCGCGAAGCTCGCCGACCTCGCGGAGCGCGGCGTGCGCACCGCACGCGCCGACTTCGAGGACCGCTCGAGCCTGGAGACGGCGTTCGACGATGCCGACACCGTGCTCATCGTGTCGACGGGCGCGATCGGCCGGCAGGTGCGGCTCCACACGCACGCGATCGAAGCGGCCGATGCGGCCGGAGCAGGACGCATCGTCTACACCTCCGCGCTGCGGGCCGGCTCCACGCCGCTCATCCTCGCGCCCGAGCACCTCGAGACGGAGCAGGTCATCCGGGACTCGGGGGTGCCCTTCACCATCCTGCGCAACGGTTGGTACACCGAGAACTACCTGCCGGACCTCGCTCGCGCGAAGGAGACGGGCGTCCTCGTCGGGAGCGTCGGCAACGGGCGCGTCGCCCCGGCCTCGCGCGCCGACTACGCGGCGGCCGCCGCGCAGGTGCTCATCGGCACCGGCCACCAGGGACGCACCTACGAGCTCGCCGGAGACGTCGCCCTCGGCTACGACGAGCTCGCGATCGCCTTCTCCGAGGTCGCTGGACGGACGGTCACCTACGAGGACGTCGACCCGGCCGAGCACGCCCGCATCCTCCGGGAGGCGGGACTCGACGAGCAGACCGTGGGATTCCTCGTCGCCCTCGACGGGAACATCCGCGACGGCGCCCTCGAACCGGTGGGGACAGACCTCTCCCAGCTGCTCGGGCGCCCGACGACGCCGGTCGTCGAAGGGCTGCGCGCGGCGGTCTGATCGCCGGTGGGGAACCCGCCGGAGGTCGTCGTGCACCGGACCGCCTCGACCGCGGTGAGAGCTGCCCGCCCACGCGTCCGGGGAGTCGTCCCCATGGCACGTCGGTCGTTCACCGAGCAGCGGGCGCCGCTGCGGGTGAGACTGATGGACCCAACGGACGGAGGAGGCCCAGATGAACGACACGACGCACGCCCCGAAGGTCGTCCTCAGCGGTGCGGCCGGCCGGATCGGCACCTACCTGCGCCAGCAGGACGGCGGCCTGTCGGCTCTCGGATGGCGCCTGCACCTCGTCGACGCCGACGAGCCGGACGGCCTCGGCCCTGACGAGCCCTTCGACCGGGTGGACCTCAGCGACGAGGAGTCCGCCGACGACCTGGTCCGGTCGATGGAAGGCGCCGACGCTGTCGTCCACATGGCGGGGATCCCCACCGAGGACAGCTGGACGCGGATCAGGCGGGCCAACATCGACGGCACGTACCGGCTGCTCGAGGCGGCGCGCCGCGCCGGTGTGCGACGCGTCGTGCTCGCCAGCTCGAACCACGCCGTCGGGTACTACCCGTCCGGTGCGGTCGCCCGCACCGACCAGCAGGTGCGGCCCGACTCCTACTACGGCGTCTCCAAGGCGGCGCTCGAGGCCCTCGGCAGCCTGTACGCCGACAAGTACGGGCTCGAGGTGGTGTCCTTGCGGATCGGTCTGTGCGCGGACCGGCCGGCGACGACGTTCGACCTCGGCATCTGGCTGAGCCCCTCGGACAGCGTGCGGCTCGTCGACGCAGCGCTGCGCGGGCCCGTGCACGGCCCGGTCGTGGCCTACGGCATCTCGGCGAACACCCGCGCCTGGTGGGACATGTCGACCGCCCACGCCCTCGGGTACGTACCGCAGGACGATGCGAGCAGCTATGCCCACCAGGTCGTCGAGTACGAGGGACCGTTGGGTGTGCTCGGGCACGACATGACGGCGGCCGACCCGCACCGCTGAGCGCTCTCCGAACGGGCCCGGCGGGGAACTCGAGCAGATCCGGGAACACGGAGAGGCAGGGACGCCGCATCGGCGACGTCCCTGCCTCTCGTGCCGTGACCGCCGCGGTGGCTGCGGCGGTCGTCCGGCTCAGCCCTTCGCGGGCGGTACCGGGCCGTAGACGGGCGGCACCTCAGCCATCTCGAGGTCGGCCGTGGCCTGGATGAGGGCCAGCAGCTCGGTGTCGAGCCCGGGGGAGAACTCCTCGAACCGCTCCTCGGCGATCGTGGACGGGACCCCGGCGGGCGCCTGCTCGTCCGCGAGCAGCTCGGTGCCGTCCTTCGAGGGCGACATGCCCTGGAAGATCTTGCCGGCCTCGGACGCGTTCGTCAGGTCGAACGTGTACTGCTTGCTCTGCAGCCCCAGGTCGACGAGCTTCTTGACCTCCGGGAACTTCTCGGCGTTGGTCTTGGGGATCGGCAGGAGCTTGCCCCAGTCGACACCGAGGGTCTCGAGGGCCTTCGCGTACGCGTTCTCGTGCGCCTGGTCCCGGACGATGAGGTAGGACAGCGTCGAGCGAGCCGTCTTGTTGTCCGTCATCTCGTAGATGCGGCACTTCTGCAGCCGGCCCGTGGACTCGAGCATGAGGTTGTAGAGCAGGTCGAGGACGAGGTTCCCCGAGTTGTAGACGTAGCTGCCGCTCCACGGGTTCCCGGCGGAGTCGACGGGCAGGGCTCCCTGCGCGGCCACGAGGTAGTGGTGGATGTTGCTCTCGTCGAGCGCCATGCCCAGGGGGGTCGCGCCCTTCGCTCCCGGGGTGTCGAGCGGGTCGGTCTTCTTGCCGTTGTACCGGGGCGAGCCGTCGAGGAGCCGGGCGATCGTCGTCCCGATGAGCTCGACGTGGCTGATCTCCTCCGTCCCGATGCCCTGGAGGAGGTCCCGGTAGGGCTTTCCGGAGGGTCCGCGGAAGTTGATGCTCTGGAAGAGGTACTGCATCATCGTCCGCATCTCGCCGAACTGACCACCCAGTCCCTCCTGGAGGGCGTTTGCCGCTGCGGGGTCTGGCTCGTCCGGGACGATCTCGTTGATGAGCCGTTGCACGTGAAGGTACATCGTCGTGCCTCTCTGCTGGGGACCGGGAGTCCCCACTATCCGCCCGGCGGACCGATGGTGCATCTGGGCGTGACTGAGACGCGTTCGGAACGGTTTGCCCGCCCCGTCCGATTCCCTGTTGCAGGCGCCCGTGCCCGGTCACACGATGGTCGGGCAGCCCTCGTCAACACCACGGGGGCGTGCGCCTGCAGCGAGGGAGAACGCCATGACTGACCAGTACACGTTCACGAACCCGATCACGCAGTACGCCATGCCTCAGCCGCCGGAGCAGAGCCAGGACGGTCCCGGCCTCGACTCCGAGCTCACGCCCCTCGCCGACCACGGCGAGTCGACGTACCGCGGATCCGGGCGTCTCGAGGGCCGCAAGGCGCTCATCACCGGCGGTGACTCCGGCATCGGCCGCGCGGTCGCGATCGCCTATGCGCGCGAGGGCGCCGACGTCGTGCTCAACTACCTCCCGGCCGAGACGAGCGATGCCGACGAGGTCGCCGCGACGATCCGGGAGGCTGGCCGCACGTGCGTCCTGGCCCCCGGGGACATCGCGGATGAAGCCTTCGCGCGCAGCCTGGTCCACACGGCCGTCGAGGAGCTCGGTGGCCTCGACATCGTCGCGAACATCGCCGGGCGTCAGCAGTTCGTCGAGGACCTCGCGGACCTCACGAGCGAGTCGTTCGACGAGACGTTCCGGACCAACGTCTACGCCCTGTTCTGGATCGTCCAGGAGGCCCTGCCGCACCTGCCCGCGGGCGCGAGCATCATCAACACGAGCTCGATCCAGGCGTACCAGCCGTCCCCGATCCTCGTGGACTACGCGACGACGAAGGCGGCGATCAACACGATCTCCAAGGCCCTCGCGCAGCAGCTCGCGCCCAAGGGCATCCGCGTGAACGTCGTGGCACCCGGCCCCATCTGGACACCGCTCCAGGCGGCCGGCGGTCAGCCACCCGAGGCGCTCCCGGAGTTCGGGGAGGCGACGCCGTTCGAGCGCGCGGGGCAGCCTGCCGAGCTCGCGCCCGCCTACGTGTTCCTCGCCTCGCAGGAGTCGAGCTACGTGAGCGGCGAGACCCTCAACGTCAACGGGGGGATGCCCACACCGTGACGGAGCAACCGGAGCTGGAGAACCTCGACGGCGACCGCGACCATGCCGTCGAGGGCTCCGGCCACCGGCAGGCCGACGAGCTGCGCGACCCGACCCCGCGCACCGACGGGTACGCGCCCTTGCGGTCCTACGCGGCGATCGGCGACGGGCGGACCGTCGCGCTCGTCGCCGACGACGGCCGCATCGACTGGCTGCCCGTCCCCGACCTCGACACGCCGCCCGCGTTCGGCGCGCTCCTCGACGCCGACCTCGGCGGGGCGGTCGAGCTCGCACCGTCGCAGCCGTTCCGGCTACGACGTCAGTACCTCGTCGGCACGAACGTCCTGCAGACCACCTACGAGACGGCGACGGGCACGGTCCGGGTGACGGACTCGCTCAACACGGGCGTGGCCGGCCGGCTCCCGTGGAGCGAGCTGGCGCGGCGCGTGGAGGGCGTCGAGGGCACCGTCCCGATGGCGTGGCGGGTCGCGCCCGGGACAGCGCTCGGCACCGCGTCGCCGTGGATCCAGCAGACCGTCCACGGGTCCGTCCTGCGCGTGGGCACCGCAACCCTCGCGGTGCGCGTGCTCGGCGAGACGACGACGGTCGTCACCCCGCAGGAGATCGGTGGGGCCTTCAGCGCGACTCCGGGCACGCGCCACGTCGTCGGCGTCGTCGGCACCGACGCCGAGCCGGTGCACCTGCCCGACCCCGAGCACCTCGACACCCGCATCGACCGCACCGTCGACGCGTGGCGCGCGTGGACGCAGGCGTTCCACTACGACGGCCCGTGGGGCAAGGCCGTCCAGCGCAGCGTGCTCGCCCTCAAGCTCCTCCTCCACTCACCGACGGGTGCGGTCGCCGCTGCGGCGACGACGTCGTTGCCCGAGAGCCTCGCCGGCGGCAAGAACTGGGACTACCGGTACGCGTGGGTGCGGGACACCGCCTACACGGTGGACGCCCTCATCGCGTTCGGCCTCGAGGAGGAGACGCACGCCGCCATCAGCTGGACGCTCACCACGTACCGGGAGCACCACGCCCGGGTGTTCTACGGGCTCGACGGATCCCTGCCCGGGGAGCACCGCATGGCCGACATCCCCGGGTGGCGCGGCATCGGCCCCGTCGTCGACGGCAACCGCGCCGCGGACCAGCTGCAGCTGGGTGTGTACGGCGACCTCCTCGCCGTCGTGCAGGGGTACGTCGACGCCGGGCACCTGCTCGACGCCGCGACCGGACGGATGCTCGCCGAGCTCGCTGACGAGGCGTGCGACATGTGGCGGCGCCCCGACGCCGGGATGTGGGAGCTCCTCGAGGAGGAGCACTACACGACGTCGAAGCTCGGGTGCTGGCAGGCCCTGCAGTCGGCCGTGCACCTCGCCGAGCTCGGTCAGATCCCCGGCGAGGCGGACCGGTGGCGCACCGAGGCGGACCGGATCCGGGACTGGGTCATGGAGAACTGCTGGTCCGAGGAGCGCGGGGCGTACGTCATGCACCCCGGCAGCGACCGGCTCGACGCGTCGATCCTCCTGCACGCCCTCAGCGGCTTCGACCGCTCCGGGCGCATGAGCTCGACCATCGACGCGCTGCGCGCCGAGCTCGGCGACGGGCCGCTGCTCTACCGGTACAGCGGCATGGCCGAGGAGGAGGCGACGTTCGTCGCGTGCGCCTTCTGGGGAGTCGCGGCCATGGCCCTCGTCGGGCGCACCGACGAGGCGCGGGAGTGGATGGACGAGCTCCTCGAGCTCGCCAACGACGTCGGCATCTGGTCGGAGATGATCGACGCGTCGACCGGGGACTTCCTCGGCAACCTTCCTCAGGCGCTCACCCACCTCGCACTCGTGCGCGCGGCGCTCGCGCTCGCCCCGGCGGTCGACGGGAACGACGGCTGACGGCCCGCGCCCTGCCCGTCCTCGCGGCCTTCGGCTCCGGGCGGCGCCGGTGCTCGCGCAGGTCGTCGGGATGAGTTCCAGCTCCGGGTCCGCAGCGGGTGCGGTCACGGTGGAGCGCGGGTACACAGGGGAGATGAACCTCGACGACGACTCCGGGCCGCTCATCGAGCGCGACCCGCGACGGTTCACCGCGATCGTCGTGACCGTGCTGCTCGGCGCCTGTGCGCTCGCGGGGATCTTCTTCGGTTCCGGACCGGACTCGTCGGGCGGCGGTGACGGACCGGACCACGGCCCCGGGCACGCGTTCGTCGAGCCTGGCGACGAGGCCGACGCCGCCCGCGCGACGGTCTGACACCGCCCGGACCGTCTGGGACCGCCCGGACCGTCTGGGACCGCAGGCCGATTCAGACCGGCTCGAGCGCCTCCGGGGTGCCCACTGGCAGCTCGACGCGGATCGTGTCCCCGGGGCGTACCGTGCCACCCGCGCGGACGACGGCCATGACACCGGACTTCCGCACGACGTTGCCGTCCGCGTCGCGGCCCAGCACGGCCTTCATGAGGCCGGGGGCGAGCCCGTTGATCTGCTTGCACGGGTTGCGCAGGCCCGTGAGCTCGACGACCGCCTCGTCACCGAGGTGCAGCCGGGTGCCGCGGGGCAGGTCGAGCAGGGGGACGCCGCGCGTCGTGACGTTCTCCCCGAGCTCGCCCGGGGCGACGGTGAAGCCCTCGTCCGCGAGCTCGTCGAACAGCTCCGCGTGGATGAGGTGCACCTGACGGAGGTTGGGGATCTCCGGGTCGCGGCGCTTGCGGGACAGGTGCTGGACCATGGCGCCGGCATGCGCGTCGCCCTCGACACCGAAACCCTCGATCAGCACGACGTGGTCACGCGTGGGCTTGGTGAACCGGTGCGCGTCGTCACGAGCCACCGCCACCACAGACGCCGCCGTCGATGGTCCCGGCGCGGCCTGGTCCTTCGCTGTCATGCCTTCTCCCTCATGAGCGCTCGGTCGGTGCACCTCTGCCAGATCGTGTCATAGGTGGCGGAGGAACCGCTCCGGGGCGTCGAGGAACGTCCTCCACCCGGTCACGAGGCTGAGGTCCGCCCACGCGCAGCTCCGCAGGCCCCACTCGCCGACCTCGTAGACGGTCGCACCGGGCATCGCGGCGAGGAGCGGGGAGTGGGTGGAGAGGATCACCTGCGAGCCGCCGTCGGCCACGAGACCCTTGAGGATGCTCAGCAGCGACAGGCAGCCGGAGAAGGACAGCGCGGACTCCGGCTCGTCGAGCACCCAGAGCCCGGGGCCCCGGAACCTGTCGATCGCGAGCTCGAGGAACGACTCCCCGTGCGACATCTCGTGGAACGGCGTGTTCCGCACGCCCGGGTTCTCCTCGAGGTACGTGAAGAAGCTGTGCATCGTCTCGGCCCGCAGGAAGTATCCGCGCCGGGCGCCGCCCGGGCTGCGCACCAGGGTGAGGTGGGCACCGAGGTTCGACTCGCTGGGCCGCGTGGAGTGCCGGGCGCCCGTCGACCCACCCTCCGGAGACAACCCGAACGCGTCTGCGACGGCCTCGACGAGCGTCGACTTCCCGGCGCCGTTCTCGCCGACGAGCACGGTCACGGCGCCGAGGTCGAGCCCGTGGTCGAGCAGGTGCGCGACCGCGGGCAGCGTCGCGGGCCAGGCGCCCCGGGGCATCGGGTCGGTGGTCGACTCCTCCACCCGGCGTACGGGCACCCGGTCCGTGCGCATCAGCGCTCTCCGAGCACCTTGCGGATGCGCTTCTCGCTGATCGGCCCGTCGGTCCCGAGCTGCTGGGCGAACAGCGACACCCGGAACTCCTCCAGCATCCACCGCACCTCGGCCAGCTCCGCGGCGCGCGCCGGGTCCGGCGGGCCGGCGGCGTAGGCGGCGCGCGCCCGGGCGTAGGCGTCCTCGACGTCGCGCACCCGCCAGGCGAGCTCCGCGTCCCGGTTGGGGTTGGCCGCGGCCTTCTCGAGCCGGTACGACGCGGCGCGCACGTACCGCGTGAGGTGCGGGAGCCGGTCGGCGGGAGTGCGCGCGACGAAGCCGTCATAGACGAGACCAGCGACGTGGTCGCGCAGGTCGGTGAGCGTGGTGAGCAGGGCGAGGCTCGTCGAGCGCCGGATCTCGCCGTCGAGCGTGCGCGCCGCGGAGAGCACCGCCACGACGTGCCCGACGACGGTGTGCACCTCGTCCTCGAGGCGTCCCCTGAGCAAGGTCCGGGCCGCGTCGTACGCCACCTGGTCGCGGATCGAGGCGGCGTCGGGCACGAGCGCGTGCACCGCCGCGAGCTGGAGGTCCGCGACGAGCGCACCGGTGTTCGGGTACGGGCTCGCGGCGAGCGTGAGCGACTGCGTCCCGGACCACCGGGACGTGATGCGCGAGGGCTGCAAGGCGCTCTGGGTGAGCAGCAGCCGCCACACGCCGCGCTCGTGCTCACCGCGCTGACGGGCGGCGTCGGCCAGCACCCGGAGCGCGACAGAGGGCCCTTCCTCGACGAGCGCGGGGTAGCCGCGTACGACCATCCCGCCCGGGCCCGGCGTGTCCACCTGCGCGGGGAGCACGCCGTCGGGCAGGTCTGCGGGCCAGGTGGTGAGCCGGGGGACCTCGGCGAGCGGAGCGCGGGCAGGTGCGCCGCCCGGGGAGGCGACGACGCCCGCGGCAGAACCGGCCGGAGCGTGCGGTGCGTCCTCGTGCGCCGTGGCTGCGGCAGAGGCAGCACCCGCGCCCCTGCTCTGGGCAGGACGCCCGGCGGCGGCCTGCGCCTCGCGCAGCGCGGTGCCGACCGCGCTCTTGACCGCCGAGCGCACCGCGGCCTGCGTCTGGGCGGCCAGCCGCCTCTGGAGGGCGACGAGGTCCTTGCTCTCGTCGAGCACGACGGCGCCCAGCGGGTCCCCGGCGGGGCCCCGCTCGTCGATGACCCGGAACGTCATGCGCAGGTGCGCGGGCAGCCGCTCGTCGTCCCACGCGTCGGCGGGGATCTCGACGTCCCGCAGCTCCCGCACCGCGCGCGTGAACGCGCCGCGGAACGACTCCGCCATGTCGCCGGCGCGGGTGATGTCCGTCCACTGGGGCGTGTTCTCGCGGAGCCACGCGACGACGTCGCGGGCGACGTCCGGTGCGGGCACGAGCTGGACCCGGACCGGCTTCGGCAACGCCCGGATCGTCGCCGTCGTCAGCTCCGCCAGGAGGCCGGGGACCATCCAGTCGAAGCCGTCGGGCACCACGCGGTTGAGCACGGAGACAGGGATGTGGACCGTCACGCCGTCGGCGTCGGTGCCGGGCTGGAACTGGTAGGTGAGCGGGAGCGTGAGGTCCCCTTGGACCCACCGTTCGGGGAAGTCCTCGGTGGACACGGCGTCGTCGCCGCCCGGGAGGAGCAGCTCGCGCGTGAAGGACAGCAGGTCCGGGTCCCGGCGTCGCGCACCCTTCCACCACTGGTCGAAGTGCCGGGCGGAGACGACGTCGTCCGGGATGCGGTCGTCGTAGAACGCGTAGAGCGCGTCGTCGTCGACGACGAGCCCGCGGCGACGAGAGCGCGCCTCGAGGTCCGCGGCCTCCTCGAGCAGGCGCCGGTTCTCGTGGAAGAACTCGTGGTGCGTCGTCCACTCGCCCTGCACGAGGGCGTGCCGGATGAACAGCTCGCGCGCACCTTCCGGGTCGACCTTCGCGTACAGCACCGTGCGGTCGGCGACGATCGGCACGCCGTAGAGCAGCACCTTCTCGCGGGCCTGCGCCGCGCCCTGCTTGGACGACCAGTGGGGCTCGGAGTACGTCCGCTTGACGAGGTGCGGGGCGAGCTCCTCCGCCCACTCCGGCTGGATGCGCGCGCAGTCGCGGCCCCACAGACGGGAGGTCTCGACGAGCTCGCCCGCCATGACCCACACCGGCGGCTTCTTCGCCAGGGCCGACCCGGGGAAGATCGCGAAGCGCGCACCGCGGGCGCCGAGGTACTCGTTGCGGGCGAACCGCTTCGCCCGCTTGTCCGCCGCGGCACCCGCACGGCCCTTGACGGCCGAGGCCTTGACCTCCGTCGCCTCCTGCATACCGATCTGGGAGAGCAGCCCCGCGAGCAACGACTGGTGGATGGTGTCTGCGTCCCAGGTGAGCCGCAGGTCCGCCTCCTCACCGGACGACGCCCGGTGACCCGGGGTGTTCATGACGATCCCCAGCTGCTTCGACATCTCCTTGAGCTGCGTGACGACGTCCTGCCACTCGCGGATGCGCAGATAGTTGAGGTACTCCGCGCGGCACATGCGCCGGAACGCCGAGGACGACAGCTCGCGCTGCTGGGCGCGCACGTACTCCCAGAGGTTGAGGTAGGACAAGAAGTCGGACGTGTGGTCCGCGAAGCGGGCGTGCGCCTGGTCGGCCTGCGGGCGCTGCTCGGCGGGCCTCTCACGCGGGTCCTGGATCGACATGGCGGCGGCGACGATCATCACCTCGCGGGCCGCGCCGCGGCGGCCACCCTCGACGATCATGCGTGCCAGCCGCGGATCCATCGGCAGCTGTGCCAGCGCCCGGCCGACGTCGGTCAGGCGGGTCCCGCCGCCCGCGCCGAGCGCCTCACGCGCGGGGGCGGCGCCTCGCGCCGGCTTCTGCGGGGCACGGGTCTCGAGGGCGCCGAGCTCCGTGAGGAGCTGCACGCCGTCGCGGATCGCGCGGGTGTCCGGGGGCTCGACGAACGGGAACCGCGCCACGTCGTCGGGAGTGCGCACGACGCCGACGCTGATCATCTGCAGGAGCACCGACGCGAGGGACGTGCGCAGGATCTCCGGCTCGGTGAACGGTGCGCGCGCCTCGAAGTCGTCCTGCGAGTACAGGCGGATCGCGATGCCGTCCGCGACGCGGCCGCAACGCCCCGACCGCTGGTTCGCGGACGCCTGGGACACCGGCTCGATCGGCAGGCGCTGGACCTTCGTGGCCTTCGAGTACCGCGAGATCCGGGCCGTCCCGGGGTCGACGACGTACCGGATCCCCGGCACCGTGAGCGAGGTCTCCGCGACGTTCGTCGACAGGACGACCCGGCGCCCGGGGTGCGACTGGAACACCCGGTGCTGCTCAGCCGCTGAGAGTCGCGCGTACAACGGCAGGATCTCGATGTGGTCCGGCGCGCGCGGGTCGCTGACGCGCGTGCCGAAGCGTCCCGTGAGGGCGTCCGCGGCGTCAAGGATCTCGCGCTCACCGGAGAGGAACACGAGGATGTCCCCCGGACCCTCGGTGCACAGCTCGTCGACGGCGTCGCAGATCCCCGTCATGAGGTCCCGCTCGGTCCCCTTCTTCGCGTCCGCGTCCTGCGGCGTCAGGGGTCGGTAGCGGACCTCGACCGGGAACGTCCGGCCGGAGACCTCGATGACCGGCGCCGTCGGAGTGTCTGCCGGTGCGTCCGCCGCAGGTGCTGCCGACGGTGCGGTCGGGGTGGTGCCGGTCGTCTCGGGGCGGGTCGCGTCGCCGGACCCGGGGTCGTCGCGCGAGGGTGCCGGGTCCGGCGACGCGACGAGGTTCTGCGGCCCGCCCGGCGCGAAGTGCCGCGCGAACCGCTCGGAGTCGATCGTCGCCGAGGTGATGATCACCTTGAGGTCCGGGCGCTGCGGCAGCAGCTGCGTGAGGTACCCGAGGATGAAGTCGATGTTGAGGGAACGCTCGTGGGCCTCGTCGATGATGAGCGTGTCGTAGGCGAGGAGCTGTGGGTCCCGTTGGATCTGGGCGAGGAGGATCCCGTCGGTCATCACCTTGACGAGGGTGTTCTCCGAGGAGGTGTCCGTGAACCGCACCTGGTAGCCGACGATCTGCCCCAGGGGAGAGCCGATCTCCTCCGCGATCCGCTCGGCGACCGTGCGCGCCGCGATCCGCCGCGGTTGGGTGTGGCCGATCTGCCCGGCCCGCCCGCGACCGAGCTCGAGGACGATCTTGGGCAGCTGGGTGGTCTTCCCGGACCCGGTCTCTCCGGCGAGGATGACGACCTGGTTGTCGCGGATGGCAGCGGCGATGTCGTCCCGCCGCGCCGAGACGGGCAGCTGCTCCGGGAACGTGATCGGCGGCACGACGACGGCCGCTCGTGCCGCAGCGAGCCGGTCGAGCCGGGCGCGGTCCACCTTCGGGGCACGCGGTGCGGTGCTCGTGGTGCCCGGTCCTCGGCCACGTCCGCGCCGGCCGCGGCCGCGTCTGTTCTGCTCGGCAGTGCTCACAAGGTCCTGTGTGCGCCGGACGTCAGTCCGCGGCGCGCTCGATCGGGATGAGGAACGCGAGGGTCGACATGAGGAGCCCGCCGACGAAGACGACGCCCTCGTACCCGTCCGCCGTCTCGGCGATGCTCATGACGAAGATCCCGGCGATGAACAGGGCGATCATGAAGAACGCGAAGACGTGACGCATGGGTGATCCTCCGAGGTGTGGTCTGCCACAACGGTATCAGCGCCGCACCCGTGCGACCCGCCTGTCAGGACGTGGCCCCCGCCACCTTCTCCTCGAGCTCGACGAGCTGAGCCTCGAGCGTCTCGATGGCGCTCGCCACCTCGGGGTTGTCACTCACAGAGCCCTCGAGCTCTTCGAGCTTCGTCGTCGCGTCCTCGAGGGCGGTGCGCGCGTCGGCGAGCTCCTGCGTGGAGCTCGCACCTGCCTCGCGTGCCGACTCCAGGGCGCTGGCCGCGAGGGCAGCGGCGTCGTCCGCAGCGGCTGTG
Organism: Sanguibacter sp. Z6_81; assembly: GCF_057180625.1. Taxonomy (NCBI): domain Bacteria; kingdom Bacillati; phylum Actinomycetota; class Actinomycetes; order Micrococcales; family Sanguibacteraceae; genus Sanguibacter; species Sanguibacter sp. Z6_81. Next base: position 866,053 of record NZ_JBXUFV010000001.1, read on the forward strand.
GCCTCCGTCGCGGAGTCCCGGACCGTGTCGGGGAGATCGCCGAGCTTCTCGCGGAGCGAGCTCGCGTCCGCGGTGACAGCGCTGGCGGCCTCGCGGGCCTCGGTCGCGAGCTGGGAGAGCTGGTCGGTCGAGATCGTGATCTCGGGGAGGTCCGGCAGGTCCGAGCACGCGGCGAGGCCGACGGTCGCCCCGACGACGACGGCCAGCACGCGCCCGTGGCGCTGGGACGTGCGCGAGCCGAGCTGCGACCTGTGGCTACGGAGAGGTGACATGGGCTCAGTGTGGCCCCTCATCACGCGCGCGTCACCCCTCCGGTGTGGGCGGCCAGGGCCGCGACGTCGTACTCGAGCGCACGCAGCGCGAGGGTGACGCCCGCATCGATGCCCTCGATGCGGTGGAGCACGAACCGCAGCTCGGCACCCGCGGCGCTCAGGGCGGTGCGGGCGTCCTCGAGTGCGAGGCCCGCCCGCCACCGGCGGTCCTCGTCGTCCTCCGACAGTGCCCGCACGGCCTCGGCCGCGTTCGACGCTGCAGCGCGAGCCGACCCGATGGCGGAGTCGACCTCGGTGCGCAGGGCGGTCGGCAGGACGAGGACGTGGGCGTTGACCAGTGAGATGTCCCGGGCTATGGCAGCGCTCCCACTCGCAAGACTGGACATCGATGTCCCCCCGCCGACCCGCCCGGTATCGAGATCGGCGGCAGCGGCTGCTGCCCCGTGAGCGAGGGGCATGGTGAGGGCAAGGAGGCCCGCGGCCGCTCGGTGAGTCCTCTTCGACGTCATGTAACGATTGTGCAACGCGCGTCTGAGAAGTCGCTGAGATCCACCGGACCTTCACCCTGTATTTCGCCCGCTGTGCCCCGTTCGGTCGGTGAGGCTGTGCATACGTGCGGGTTTGCGGACCAGCCGGGCTGCCCCTATGGAAAAGTGGGCGCCGTGCAACTATCGTCGTCGTGAAGTTCTGCGCACGACGCGGCCGCGCTGAAGACGATCGGTGGAGGGGGCTGCCGTGACCAGGACGAAGACAGGTAGACATCACATGAGTTCCACTCGTCACGATCGCAAAGATGCGAACGGGATCACCTGCGTCGCGTTGCCCGACGGCACTGCTCGCGTGACCCTCTGGGGAGAGGTGGACGCCGCGCTGCGCGACCAGGCGAGCGAGGCGATGGTGTCCCTCATGGAGCACGACCGCCCCGTCGTGCTCGATGTCGGCGCCGTGACCTTCATCGACTCGTCGGGCCTCGCGTTCCTCGTCCAGGTCCATCGGGTGTGCACCGAGAGCGGCTTCGACCTCACGCTGCTCGACCCGACGGAGGGACTGCTCGAGCTGCTCGACATGCTCGGTATCGCTGGCCAGTTCGTCGTGCGGCGCAGCGAGCCCTCCGGGGTTGCGGCACCCGGCTCCCCGGTGACCTCCGGCTCCTGACGGACGCCGTTGCGCGTCCCGGAGCTCGGGTGTGGGTCCCTGCCGATACGGTCACGCCATGCGGATCTTGCACACCTCGGACTGGCACCTCGGCCGGACCCTGCACGGCGTGGACCTCCTCGACCACCAGGCGGCGTACGTCGACCACCTCGTCGATGTCGTGCGAGCCGAGGCCGTGGACGCGGTCGTCGTGTCGGGTGACGTCTACGACCGTGCGATCCCGCCCGTCGAGGCCGTGAACCTCCTCTCGCAGGCCCTCGCGCGAATCTCCGAGCGCGCCCGGGTCGTCGTCACGCCAGGCAACCACGACTCGGCGATCCGGTTGGGGTTCGGCGAGGACCTCCTGCGTCCGGGCATCCACCTGCGCACCCGGATCGCGGACGTCGGGGTGCCGGTCGAGCTGCCCGACCCGTCCGGCGGGTCCGTCATGGTCTACGCCCTGCCGTACCTCGACCCGGACGTCGCGCGGACGGCCCTGCAGGACGAGGGGGCGGAGCGTCCCGCCCGCTCGCACGAGGCGGTCATGGCCGCCGCGATGCGGCGCGTGCGTGCGGACCTCGCCGCACGGTCGGCAGGAGCCGCGGAGCGGGTGCGGTCCGTCGTCATGGCCCACGCCTTCGTCGTCGGCGGGGCCGCGTCGGAGTCGGAGCGGGACATCCGGGTCGGCGGGGTCGACTCCGTCCCCGGCGGGGTGTTCGAAGGGGTGGACTACGTCGCTCTGGGGCACCTGCACGGACCGCAGCGGGTGACCTTCCCCGGGAGCACCGTCGGGCGGTACTCGGGCTCGCCGCTCGCCTACTCGTTCTCGGAGATGCACCACGCCAAGTCGAGCGTCCTGCTCGAGATCGGGGCGGACGGGGTGAGCGTCGGCCCGCAGGTGGTCGCTGCCCCCGTGCCGCGCCGGCTCAGCGAGGTGACCGGCACGCTCGACGACGTCCTCGGTGCGGCGGGGGAGCGCCACACCGAGGACTGGGTGCGGGTCATCGTCACGGATCCCACCCGCCCCCGGGAGATGGTCGCGCGCCTCAAGGAGCGCTTCCCCCACGCGCTCGTCATGCAGCACCGGCCCCCGGCGACGGCGGCGCGCGAGTCCCTCACCGTGTCCGTCACCACCGCGAGCGACCCGGTCGCCGTCGCGGAGGACTTCGTCGAGCACGTCACCGGGCTGGCGCCCGCCGACGCGGAGCTCGCCGTCCTGCGCACCGCCTTCGAGCGGGCGAACGCCGCCGAGCGGAGCGCCTGACCATGCACCGACCGACCGGGAGCGTCCCATGCACCTGCACGCACTGACCCTCCAGGCCATCGGGCCCTTCGCCGGACGGCACGTCGTCGACTTCGGAGCGCTCGCGGCATCGGGCATCTTCCTGCTCGAAGGGCCCACGGGCGCCGGGAAGTCGACCCTCATCGACGCGGTCGTCTTCGCGTTGTACGGCAAGGTCGCATCAGCGACCGCGAGCGACGACCGCCTGCGCTCCGCCCACGCACCCGACGACGTCGACTCGTTCGTCGACCTCACGTTCGAGACGAGCAGCGGGGCCTACCGCGTCCTGCGCACCCCCGAGCGGCTGCGCCCGAAGAAGCGGGGCGCCGGCACCACCAAGCAGCAGGCAACCGTGAAGGTGTGGCGCCTGCCGGGCGGGTTCCTCGGACCGGGCGTCGACCTGGGCGACCCCGGCGTGGTCGGTGACCTCCTGGCGAACCGTCTCGATGAGGCGGGTCTGCAGCTGCAGCGCATCGTCGGCCTCGACCGCGCGCAGTTCGTCCAGACGATCGTCCTGCCCCAGGGTGAGTTCGCCGGGTTCCTGCGGGCCAAGCCCGAGGACCGTCGGGGCCTGCTGCAGAAGGTGTTCGGCACGGAGATCTACGAGAAGGCGCAGACGGAGCTCGCGGCGATGCGCAGCGAGGTCCAGGGTGAGGTGACGACGGCGCGGGCACGCGTCACGAGCGCCCTCGAGTCGTTCCTCGCGGCGGCCGGCCTCCCGGACGAGGACGCCCTGGTCCTGCGAGAGGCGCGCCTCGAGGACACCGCGAAGCTGGCCGCCGAGCAGGCTGCAGCGTTGAGCGCCGCGTCAGCCGCCGCGTCGCGGGCCGCCGAGGATGGCGCGTCCGCGCACGAGCGCGCGCGGACCGCCCTCGACGAGGCTCGCGCGCTGCACGAGGCGGTGGAGTGTCGTGGCCGGCTCCGCCTCGAGGCCGCGGACCTCGCTGGGCGTGAGCCCGTCGTCGAGCGCCAGGCCCGCGCACTCGACGCCGCGCGACGAGCAGCCGTCGTCCGGCCGCTGCTCGCCGGCGAGGAGGCGGCCGAGCGCGCAGCAGAGCAGGCGTTCCGGACGTTCGAGCGTGCGCTCGTCGCTGCGGGCCTGCCGGCGGACACCCTGTCCGCGTCGCCCGAGGGTGACGAGGCGGCGAGCGACCTGCTGGCCGAGCGCGACGACGCCTTCCGGCGCGCCGCGTCGCTCGACAGGCTCGTCCGCCTCGAGCAGGGGCTGCCCGGACGGCAGGACGCCCTCGCGGCCCGCGAGGCAACCCTGGCCGCGCTCCGGGACGAGCACACGGCGCTCACCCGGGAGCTCGAGGGCCGACCTGCGCTGCGCGCCGAGCACGAGCGTGCTCACGAGTCCGTACGCGCGACCGCCGAGCTGCTCCCCGCTCGCACCGAGGCCGTCACCCGCGCCCGCGAGGCGCTCGACGCGCTGGACGCACTCGCCGTGTGCACCGAGGAGGTCGCCGCCGCACAGGCCGACCGTCGTGCGGCCGCCGAGGCGGCGCGGGACGCGGTGGACCGGGAGCGAGAGCTGCGCACCGCGCGGATCACCGACATCGCCGGCGAGCTCGCGGCCCGGCTCGCGCCGGGCGATCCCTGCCCCGTGTGCGGTGGGTGCGAGCACCCGGCGCCCGCGGCCCTCACCGACGACCACGTGACACCGGAGATGCTCGCGGACGCGGAGGCCGCCCGGAGCGAGGCAGAGGGCGTGCTCGACACGGCGAACCGTCGCGTCGCCGGGCTCGAGGAACGCCTGACGGCGCAGCGGCGGCTCACCGCGGGCACGGACCCGGAAGGGGCCGTTGCGTCCCTCGACGCGGCGCTCGCCGACGTCGCGGAGTCCGAGCGGGCCGTCCGGGAGCTCGCGGCCGCGAGCGACCTGTTGCGCGCGTTCGACGCCAGGACCGAGGCACTGCGGACCCAGCACCACGAGCTGTCCGAGACCGTCGCGCGCACCACGGCCCGCGTCGAGCACGACGGCGCCAGCCTCGCTGCCGACGTCGCCGAGGTCCAGGACGCCCTCGAGACCGACCGGGGCACCCACGGCGGGCGCCCGGACCCCGAGCGGGCCGACGGCCACGGCGCACGCGCCGACGGGCGTGACGAGCCGTCCGCGAGGACGTTGACCGACGTGGTGGACACACTCACCGCACAGGTCCAGGTCATCGACGACGTCCTGGGTGCACGGGCCCGCGCCGGGACGGCGGCCCTCGGCCTCGAGCAGCGCCGTTCTGAGCGAGAGTCGGTCATGCGCGAGCAGGGATTCGACTCGATCGACGACGTCCGGGCGGCCGCGCTCGCCGACGCGACGATGGCGTCCCACGAGGCCGAGGTCAGGGACTTCCACGCGTGCACCGAGCGGGTCCGCTCGGGGCTCCTCGAGGACCGCATCGTCGCGCTGCCCGAGCACGTCGAGGTCGACCTCGACGGCGCCCGCGAGCGAGCGCGGACCGCGGAGGACGTTGCCCGCGAGCGAGCCCGCGAAGCCACCCGGGCGGAGGACCGTGCGGCCGCCGCAGAGCGGTGCGCCACGGCCATCGCCGACGCCGTGGCGGCCCTCGACAGCACCGCCGGCCGTGCCGACCCCGTGCTGCGGATGGCCTCGCTCGCCAACGCCACCTCGCCGGACAACCCCAACCGCCTCACGCTGCAGACCTACGTCCTCATGCAGCGCTTCGAGGACGTCGTCGCTGCCGCGAACGAGCGCATCGCGATCATGTCCGACGGTCGGTACGAGCTCGAGCGCAGCGACGAGAAGGAGTCAGGCGGCGGACGCAAGATCGGTCTCGCACTGCGCGTCGTCGACCACCACACGGGCTCCACGCGCCTCACCCAGTCGCTCTCCGGGGGCGAGACCTTCTACGTGTCCCTGTGCCTCGCGCTCGGCATGGCCGACGTCGTCACCGCGGAGGCCGGTGGCGTCGACCTCGGCACCCTGTTCATCGACGAGGGGTTCGGATCTCTCGACCCCGAGACCCTCGACTCCGTCCTGCGGGTGCTCGGCGCCCTGCGCGACGGTGGACGGGTCGTCGGGGTCGTCTCGCACGTCGAAGGGCTCAAGCAGAGCATCGCCGACGGGATCTCCGTGCGCCGGCTCCCGGACGGTTCCAGCACACTGACGGTACGTGCCGCCTGACCGAGACAGCCGCCCGACCGAGACAGCCGCCCGACCGAGACAGCCGCCTCACCGAGACAGCCGCCTCACCGAACCAGACACATGACCGCCGGGCGCCTCCTCGAAAGACGCCCGGCGGTGTCCTACGGTGCGGAGCAGCTCAGGCCTGGCGGAACTGCCAGATGCTGTTGAGGCCGTCCTGGTAGTAGAAGAGGTGCCCCAGGATGACGATCGCCAGGAGGGTGCCGATGGCCGGGGACGTCGCCCCCGGAAGCCCTGCGAGCCGCTGCGCCTGCGCCACACGCTCCCCCGTGCGGTACACCGAGACGATGAAGCCGAAGGGCACGAAGATGCACAGGAGGATCATGTTCACGGGGTTGACCTGGATCGACGGGTGGAAGGCGCGCAGCTCCTCGTTGACCTTGTAGTGCCACACGTAGGCGTAGATGCCGAAGGTGACGATCGCCAGGAGGAACACCGCGATGGGAGAACGCGTCTTCCCCGAGGGTCCGTTCTGTCCGTGGACGACCTGCCCGCCGACGGCCGACGGCGCAGCGGGATACCCGCCGGGAGCGTCCGCATATCCGGCGGGTGCAGACGGGTAGCCTGAGGAGGACGGGGCTCCCTCCGACGGGGCCTTCGAGAACCCGTAGGGGGACGACTGCTGGGCGCTCTGCGGCGCCGACCCGTAGGGGTCCGAGGTTGTCATGCCCCACAGGGTAGCGACTGCGCAGACCGACCGGGCCGGGCGCCACGCGAGCAGCGGCGCTAGGTTCATCACGATGTCAGCGCCCGAGGGGCGAGGCGAACACGAACCGGAGCACGCAGATGACAAGGTCCACGAGACAGCCCAGGGCGGGCCGCGAGCAGTGGTCAGGGCAGACGGGATTCATCCTCGCGGCGATCGGGTCGGCCGTCGGGCTCGGCAACATCTGGCGGTTCCCGGGCGTCGCCTACGAGAACGGCGGGGGAGCGTTCCTCATCCCCTACCTCGTCGCGCTCCTCGGCGTCGGGATCCCCATCCTGCTCCTCGACTACGCGCTGGGTCACCGCTTCCGTGGCTCGGCACCGACGGTCTTCCGCCGGCTCGTGCGCAAGGCGGAGTCGATCGGGTGGTTCCAGGTCGCCATCGCGTTCGTCATCGTCCTCTACTACGCGGCGATCATCGCGTGGTCCGTCAGCTACATGTACTTCTCGTTGCGGACCTCCTGGGGCGACGACCCCGCCGGGTTCTTCACCGGTGAGTACCTCCGGGTCGCGGCGGAACCCGGCGTGAGCCTGGACTTCGTGCCTGCGGTCCTGGGGCCGCTCGTGGGCGTGTGGGTCGTGGTGCTCGTGGTCCTCGCGCTCGGGGTGCAGAAGGGCCTGGAGCGGGCGAACGTCATCTTCCTGCCGCTCCTCGTCCTGCTCTTCACCGCGCTCGTCGTGCGGGCACTGTTCCTCGACGGGGCGTCCGAGGGTCTCAACGCGTTGTTCACCCCCGACTGGTCAGCGCTGACGCACCCGGGTGTGTGGGTGGCGGCGTTCGCGCAGATCTTCTTCTCGTTGTCGATCGCCTTCGGCATCATGATCACGTACTCGTCCTACCTGCGCCGGCGCGCGAACCTCACCTCGTCGGGCCTCGTCGTGGGCTTCGCCAACTCCTCCTTCGAGATCCTCGCCGGCATCGGCGTGTTCGCGACCATCGGGTTCATGGCGCACCAGCAGAACATCCAGGTCTCCGAGCTCGAGGGGCTCACCGGGCCGTCGCTGTCCTTCATCACGTTCCCGCAGATCATCTCGATGATGCCCGGCGGACCACTGTTCGGGTTCCTCTTCTTCGCCTCGCTCGCCCTCGCGGGCTTCACGTCGTTGCTGTCGGTGCTCCAGGTGGTCTCTGCCGGGTTCCAGGAGAAGTTCGTGTGGTCTCCTCGCGCGGCGGCGCTCCGGGTGGGCGGGGTGGCGGCGCTGCTGTCCGTGCTGCTCTTCTCGACGACGACGGCCCTGCCGATGCTCGACACGGTCGACAAGTGGGCCAACGAGGTCGGCGTCATCGGGTCGGCGGTGCTGTCCACCGTCCTCGTCGGCCTCGTCCTGCGGCGCCTGCCCGAGCTCCAGTGGCACCTCAACTCCGTGTCCTCGACGCGGATCGGCGCGTGGTGGCGGTGGGCCGTGGGTGTGGTGGCTCCCGTCGTCATCGGCTACATGCTCGTCTCGAGCATCTACACCGTGATCGTCGACGGGTACGAGGGGTACCCGCGGTGGTTCATCACGACGTTCGGGTGGGGCACCATCGCGTTCCTCGTCGTGTTCGCACTCGCCATGACGGCGATCCCGTGGCGTCGGAACCCCGACGACTTCACGCCGTCGCCCGCGCTGCCGCCGGGCGGGGTGCCCCGGCCGGCGCGCCGCCCGCTCCGTACCCAGAAGGACGTCCGATCATGACCCCGACCGCCATCACCTTCCTCATCATCGCCATCGTCGTCGTGTGGGGCGGACTCGTCCTGAGCATCATCAACCTGCGCAAGGCCGGCCCGGAGGGCGCTCCCGACGACGTCGACGACGCCGAGGACGACGGTCCCACCCGGTCGACATGGACGGGACCGCCCCCGCGCGACCTCTAGATCGCCCGGGCTCGCGTCGGGTGAGCCCTTCGCCCGGGCGCGCCCGGTGAGCCCTCCGCCCGCGCGCACCAGGTGAGCCGTCCGCCTGGCGCGCGGTGCCACCCCGGCGGGTGGAGACTAGTTGAATGAGCAACCAAGATGGCGTCTACTCCATCCCCGGCCGTGAGTTCTCCCGGGACACGCGGTACATCCCGACGCGCATCACCGCGGACGGGCGGGACGGTTTCGCGGTCGAGCCGGGGCGCTACCGGCTCGTCGCCGCACGTGCGTGCCCCTGGGCCAACCGCACCATCATCGTCCGGCGCCTCGTCGGGCTCGAGGACGTCCTGTCGCTCGGCCTCACCGGACCGACGCACGACCCCGACAGCTGGACCTTCGACCTCGACCCCGGCGGGGTGGACCCGGTGCTCGGCATCCCGCGCCTCAAGGACGCGTACCTCGCGTTCGACCCCGCCTACGACAAGGGCATCACCGTCCCGGCGATCGTCGACACGACCACCGGCAAGGTCGTCACCAACGACTACGCGCAGATGACGCTCGACTTCTCGACGCAGTGGCGCGAGCACCACCGTCCCGGCGCTCCGGACCTCTACCCCGAGCACCTGCGCGAGGAGATGGACGCCGTCATGCGGCGCATCTACACGGAGGTCAACAACGGCGTGTACCGCTGCGGGTTCGCGGGCACGCAGGAGGCGTACGACGACGCGTACGCGCGGCTGTTCACCGCACTCGACTGGCTCGAGGAGCGGCTCGCGACCCAGCGCTTCCTCATGGGAGAGTCCATCACCGAGGCGGACGTGCGCCTGTTCACGACCCTCGTGCGGTTCGACGCCGTCTACCACGGGCACTTCAAGTGCAACCGCTCGAAGCTCACGGAGATGCCGGTGCTCTGGGCGTACGCCCGCGACCTCTTCCAGACCCCCGGGTTCGGCGACACGGTCGACTTCGACCAGATCAAGGCGCACTACTACGTCGTCCACCGGGACATCAACCCGAGCGGCATCGTCCCGCAGGGACCGGACCTGTCCGGGTGGTCGACGGCGCACGGCCGTGCGTCCTTGGGTGGGCGCCCCTTCGGGGACGGCACCCCGCCGGCCTGATCCGGCCCCGCTGCGTCCGGCGAGACACGCCGGGCGAGACCCGGGGGAGAGGCCCGGGCGAGACCCGGCCGGGGAGCGGGCAAAGGAGTTGCACGCCTCAGCGGGCGCGCGGGAGGGTGGCGCCATGACCCACCCACCCGCAGACGCCCCGGCACCATCCCGCCCGTTGCACGACCGTGTGGTCCTCGTGACCGGTGCGAGCCGGCGCATCGCCATCGGCGCGGCGATCGCCCGTCGTGCTGTCGCGGACGGCGCCTCGGTGCTGCTGCACTCGTGGCAGCCGCACGACGAGGAGCAGCCGTGGGGAGCCGACCCCGGCGGGCCGCAGGCGCTCCTCGAGGAGCTGCGGGCCGCGGGCGGGCGCGTCGAGCACGTGTCCCTCGACCTCAGCGAGCCGGAGGCGCCCGCGGCCCTCGTCGCGGCGGCGCGGGACGCGTTCGGGCACGTCGATGCCGTCGTGGCCAACCATGCGCGCAGCAGCAGCCAGTCCCTCGAGCAGCTCACGGCCGCCGAGCTGGACCTCAGTCACGCCGTGAACACCCGCGCGACGTTGCTGCTCACCCAGGCGTTCGCGGCACAGCACGACGACGCGCGCCCGGGTGGCCGGGTCCTGCTGTTCACCTCGGGCCAGTACCGGGGAGCCATGCCCGGGGAGCTGCCGTACATCGCGACGAAGGCCGCTCTCCACGAGCTCACGGCGAGCCTCGCGGTGCACCTCGCGCCGAGGCGCATCACCGTCAACTGCATCAACCCGGGCCCCAACGACACGGGCTACGCCGACGAGGAGACGCTCGCGGCCGTCGCCACCTTCAGTCCTGGCGGTCGGTGGAGCCAGCCCACGGACACGGCGCGGCTGGCCGCGTGGTTGCTCAGCGACGAGTCGGAGTGGGTCACCGGTCAGACGATCGCGTCCGACGGGGGGTTCTCCTCCCGCTGACGCCTCGGAGCGCGGCAGAGGCTGCGTGGCGGACGCTCGCCGTGATGCGGTCGAGCCGCTCCGAGTCGAGCGTCCACGTCTGCCAGTGCAGCGCGAGGTCGTACCCGTCCTCCTCGAGCGCGACGAGGGACCCGTCCTCGAGCGCGCTCCCGAGCTGCAGCTCGGGGATGAGTCCCCAGCCGAGACCGGCGCGGATGCCCGCGAGGAACCCTTCCGCGGAGGGGATCCGGTGCGTCGGCGGGGAGTCCGTCACCCCGCGGGCGCGCAGCACCTCGACCTGGAGCTCGTCCTTGGCGCTGAACTCGATCGTCGGCATGCGCGCCCAGTCGACCGTCCCGTCCTGGGTGAAGCGGTCCCGGAGGGCGGGGGCGGCGACGAGGAGGTAGCGCATGTGGCCGAGGAGCTCGGCCCTGCACCCGTTGACGGGGACGGGGTCGGACGTCACGGCGCCGATGACGTCCCCCTGGCGCAGGAGGCGGCTGCTGTGTCCCTGGTCCTCGACGTGCAGGTCGAGCGTCGTGTCCGACCATCCGGCCGCGTCGGCGAGCACGGGCACGAACCACGTGGCGAGGGAGTCGGCGTTGACGGCGACGGGGGTGACGGTGCGGGAGGAGATCCCGTCCCCGAGCGCGTGCCACGTCTCGGCCTCGAGGACCTGGAGCTGCCTGGCCATCCGCAGGAGGACGGTGCCCGCGTCCGTCGGTTCGCAGGGCGTCCCGCGCCGCACGACGACCTGCCCGACGGCGGACTCCAGGGCCTTGATGCGCTGGCTCACCGCCGAGGGGCTGATGCGCAGCGCGTCGGCTGCAGCCTCGAAGGTGCCTTCGTCGACGATGGCGACGAGGGCGTGGAGGTGACTGAGGTTCATGAAGCAATGCTAATGGTTCTGTAGATTCATGCGTTTGTCTGTAGATGCACATGTGCCTACCGTCGACCCAATGTGGAGTGTGTGGGGAACCGGTCTTGCTACCGGGCTGGTGCTGATCGTCGCTATCGGAGCGCAGAACGCGTTCGTCCTGCGTCAGGGGGTGCGTCGCGAGCACATCGGCGTCGTCGTCGCGCTCGCGATGGCGGGCGACGCGCTCCTCATCCTCGGCGGGACCGCCGGGATGGGCACCCTCGTCGCGCAGTTCCCGTGGCTCATGGACGTCCTGCGATGGGGCGGCGCCGCCTACCTCGCGTGGTGGGGCATCCGGTCGTTCCGCTCCGCCGCGACTCCCGCGACGCTGTCCGACGACGCCCCCCGCTCCCGCGGGTCCGTCGCCACCACGACGCTCGCCCTGACGTTCCTCAACCCGCACGCCTACCTCGACACGGTCGTCCTCGGCAGCCTCGCGAACGAGCAGGGCGACGCCCGCTGGACGTTCGCTGCGGGCGCGCTCGCCGGCAGCGTCGTGTGGTTCACGACGCTGGGCGTCGGCGCCAGGTCGCTCTCCGGCATCCTCAGCAAGCCGAAGGCGTGGCGGATCCTCGACGTCGGCATCGGGATCGTCATGCTCGGCCTCGCCGCAGGCCTCGTGCTGCGGGCCTGACGCCCGCCAGAGCGGCCCCGGGCGCCGCGGAGGCGCGTCCGCTCGATCCGGCGCAGGATGGCTCCGTGAAACCCTTCCTCCTTCTGTCCACCCGCGCCGACGACGCCGCGGCCGACGGCGAGAACGCCGCGTTCCTGCGGTGCGGCGGGCTCGACGCGCAGGACCTCCACCGGGTGCGCATGGAAGCCGGCCCGCTGCCGCCGATCGACCTTGATGACTACTCCGGCGTCATCGTCGGCGGGAGCCCCTTCACGGCGAGCGACCCGCAGGAGAGCAAGTCCGACGTCCAGCTGCGCGTCGAGCGCGAGATCGGGGCGCTGCTCGACGAGGTCGTCGAGCGGGACGTCCCCTACCTCGGAGCCTGCTACGGCGTGGGGACGCTCGGCGTCCACGAGGGAGCCGTCGTCGACACGACCTACGGCGAGGGCATCGGCGCGGTCCCGGTCACGCTCACCGAGGAGGGCCGCGCGGACCCGCTGCTCGCCGGGCTCCCGACGACGTTCGAGGCGTTCGTCGGCCACAAGGAGGCGTGCACGCAGCTGCCCGAGCATGCCGTCCTGCTCGCATCGTCCCCCGGGTGCCCCGTCCAGATGTTCCGCGTCCGCTCGAACCTCTACGCCACGCAGTTCCACCCCGAGCTCGACCTCGACACCCTCGTGGACCGCATCGTCATCTACGAGGACTCCGGGTACTACCCGCCCGGGGACTCGGGCACGGTGATCGAGCAGGTGCGGCGCTCGACCGTCACCCACCCGGCCCGCATCATGCGCAACTTCGTCGAGCGGTACGCCCGGGAGTGACCCCGGGGCGCAGTCACCCGGGGGAGCAGTCACCCGGGGGTGCGGTCACCCCTTGTGCGGGGCGACCCCCACGACGCTCGCGTCCCCGGCCACGGGGAACCGCTCGTGGTTGCGCGCGAGCTTCGCCTCGCCCGCCGCTCCGAGGTCGACCCCCAGCACGTCGGCGAGCCGGACGAGGTAGATGAGGACGTCCGCGAGCTCGTCGCCGATCCGCTCACGTCGCGCCGGATCCGCGAACCGCTCGACGACCTCGTCGGCCCGCACCCACTGGAGGAGCTCGGCGACCTCGCCGACCTCGCCCGTGAGGGCGAGGGCCAGGGACTTGGGGTCCTGGAACTGCTCCCAGTCCCGCTCGGCCGAGAACGCGCGCACGGCGCGGGTGAACGCCGCGAGGTCGGTCACGGGGCCGTCGCCCCCGCGACGCTGAGCACCGCGACGAGGAAGTCGGAGTCGTCCACGAACGGCCGCAGGTCCCACGTCGAGAAGAGCGCGTCCGCCTGGAACCCTGCCGTCCGCGCGTCGTCGAGGAAGGTCTCGAACGCGTACCCGCGCCCCGCCCCGAACCCGATGACCGCCCGGCCGCCGGGCGCGAGGTGCGCGGCCATCCGCCGCAGCACCTCCTGGTGCGTCCCCGGGGCGACGAACGTCATGACGTTCCCGGCGCAGACGATGACGTCGAACGGCTCTGCCACCCCGCGGGCGGGCAGATCGAGCTCGGCGAGGTCGCCGACGAGCCACTCCTCGTCCGGGTGGTCCTCGCGCGCGGCGTCGATGAGCACGGGGTCGACGTCGACCCCCACGACGGTGTGGCCGCGCTCCGCGAGGGCCGCGCCCACCCGGCCCGGCCCGCACCCGGCGTCGAGCACGCGGGAGCCGCGCGCCAGCATCGCGTCGATGGTGCGTGCCTCACCCGCGAGGTCCGCGCCCTGCTTCGCCATCCCGCGCATCCGCTCGATGTACCAGCGGGAGTGCTCCGGGTTGGACTCGACGATCGACTCCCAGACGGTGGGTGTACGCATGTGGTGTCCTCTCATGGACGGTGAAGGCTCATCGCTCAGCCTACGTACTCGTAGTGCCAGTACTCCGGGTTGGACCCGTCCTCATGGGCCCACCGGGGTGAGACCCAGCCGTAGGACGGGCCGTTCGCGACGAGCCAGTCGCGACGCTCGGAGCCGAACCGGTAGCAGGACCACTCGGGCACGTCGATCGCCCGGCCCGTGCCGTGCACGGAGGTGCCCGGCTGCGCCGCGATCGACCCGAGCGCGGCGCGCATCCGTACCTGCTCGTCGTACGAGCGGTACGTGAGGTCGAGGTGCAGGCTCTCTCCGAACCGCGCCTGGTAGGCGGTGTTGAGCGCGTCGAGGCCCTGAGCGGCCGAGGTCGTGAGGTACTGCGGCGTCCCGACGGTGTCGTGGCCCCAGGACAGCCGCGTCATCTGTGACGCCGGGATGTTGCCGTTGGACCCGTCGCCCTCGGCCGACGGCGCGGAGGTGTGGAAGGACTGACCCGAGGACGGGGCGTCGTTGACGCACTGGGCCGGGGGCTGTGGAGCAGCGGGGACGGGCGGCGCCGGCTGCTCCTGCGCGACGGTGCGCTCCGCCTCTCGCCGGGCCTCCTCAGCGGCCTGAGCGGCCGCTGCCTCGGCGGCCTCCTGAGCTTCGGCGATCGCTGCTGCCTCGGCCGCGGCTGCCTCTTCTGCTGCGGCCGCCTCAGCGGCGGCGGCCTCGGCTGCGGCCTGTGCGGCAGCCTCCTCCTCGGCGAGCAGACGCTCGGCCTCGGCGGCGGCGTGCTCGCGGTCGGCGCGGAGCTCCTGCGCGCGCTGCACCAGGCGTTCCTCGGTCAGCCGTCGACGCTCCACCTCCGCGGCGGCGGCCTGCGCTCTGCGCGCGTGGTCGGCATCGACCCAGGCCGCGGTGAGCGCACAGAGACCCAGGAACAGGGTGCTGAGAACGACGAGCAGGGCGAGGCGGTGTCGGGCGGTCAGGGGCTGAACGGGGAGAACGAGTGGCAGGCGCATGTCAGAGCGACCCTATCCGGGCGCCCGTCCCGCGCCACATCGGCGCATCGGCGCCCCGGTGACCGGGAGCCCCACCTCGTCCGTCGCGGGCGCCCGAACTTCACGTCCCGCCGTTCTTGCCAGACTGGTCCGTGTGACGAACGACCCGAACACCCCACCCGCGACGCCCTCCGCCGCCGTCGTGACCACTGCGCCGTCGCGGCGCGACATCCGCAGGTGGCGGCGCAACCTCGCCGACGAGCGCGCCGAGGCCGCGGTGTACCGCGAGCTCGCCGGACGCCGCTCGGGCGAGGAGCGCGAGATCCTCATCGCTCTCGCCGATGCCGAAGGGCGCCACGAGGCGCACTGGGAGGCGCTGCTCGGCGCCGACGTCGGCCGGCCCCTGCGCGCGCACTGGCGCACCCGGATCCTCGTGGTCCTCGCCCGGCGGCTCGGGGGGGTGTTCGTCCTCGCCCTCGCCCAGCAGGCAGAGGCCCGGTCCTCCTACGACGTCGACGTCGACGCCACCGCGACCATGGCCGCCGACGAGCGCATCCACGGCGAGGTCATCCGGGCGCTGGCGACACGGGGCCGGATGCAGATGTCCGGGACCTTCCGTGCCGCCGTCTTCGGCGCCAACGACGGCCTCGTGTCGAACCTCGCGCTCATCCTCGGCGTCGGTGCGTCCGGGGTGTCGCACGCCACGGTCCTGCTCTCCGGCCTGGCCGGGCTGCTGGCGGGAGCCCTGTCCATGGCTGCGGGGGAGTACGTGTCGGTGCGTTCGCAGCGCGAGCTCATCCAGGCGTCCGATCCCAGCCCGGAGGCGTCGGCGGCGCTGCGCCACCTCGACGTCGATGCGAACGAGCTCGCCCTCGTCTACCGGGCGCGCGGCCACTCTGCCGCCGAGGCGCAGGAGCTCGCCGACACGGTCCTGGCGACGTACACGTCTGCGACGGTCATCGCGCCCCCCGGGGAGGGGCACGAGGCGGTCGGGACGGCGCTCGGCGCCGCCGCGTCGAGCTTCTGCTTCTTCGCCTCCGGCGCGCTCATCCCGGTCCTGCCGTTCGTGCTGGGTCTGCCGGGGACGACGGCGATGGTCCTCGGGACGGTGCTCGTCGGGGTGGCGCTGTCCATCACCGGGGCCACGGTGGGTGTGCTGTCCGGGACGTCGCCGGCGCTGCGCGCGCTGCGACAGCTGGCGATCGGGCTCGGTGCGGCGGGCGTGACCTACGTGCTCGGTCTCGTGTTCGGTACGACCGTCACCTGACCGGACGGGCGCTCGTGCGGTGCGGGGCGAGCGCTACTGGGCGACGATCGTGATCGTGCCGGGCGTCGCCTCGACCACCCGCAGCACCGGGACGACGCCGGTCGGGCCCTGGACCTCGACGCGCAGGGATCCACGGGCGCGAGACTGGGCCGCAGCGCGCTGCAGCTCGAAGATCAGGGCGTCGACGTCCATGCCACGGACCCCCTCCGGCGCGGCTGCGGCTGGGGCTGGCGCTGGGGCTGGTGCCCACGTCGGCCCGGCCGTCCCCTGCCCGTGCACGCGGGACAGCACCCCCACCGCGGAGCTGAGGTTGGTGGGCATGGGCCGGTCTCCCACCGCCCTGGGACGGGGCACCTCGACCTGCGGCGACCAGGACTGCGTCGAGGCTCCGGCCGCGGTCCCTGCCCCGCCTGCGGCGTCCGGGCCGCCGGTGCGGACGCCGGCTGCAGGAACCGTCGCCGCCCGGACGAGGGTGAGGGTCGGCGGTGGGTGCGCGACACGGGACTCGAGGACGGCGAGCGTGTCGTGGACGGAGTCGAGGAAGTCCTGCACATCGAGGAAGCCGTAGCTGGGCCCGGTGGCGACGGACGTGAACGCCATCCGGAGGGTGTCCTCCGCAGTGACGGCCCCGGCGTTCGGAGCGCCCGTCCGCTCGTAGCTCCCGAGCGTGTCCAGGACACGGTCGACGAACGCGTCGACCTCGTGCGCCGCGAACCCGCCGGAGGGCGAGGGCGCGAAACGACGACGCTGGATGACCTGGGCCGTGGTGAGCATGCGAAATACAGTAACGAGGAAATCGCGGCCCAGCGATAGCGCGGCGCGGAGGGCGCTGTCACCAGCCCGCGGGGGTGAGATCTTGCCCCGGACCGGGTGAATTGTCTGTTCGCGGGCGCGCGGCGTGGGGCTGGCGAGGCAGGGCACACCGGGGGCGGGTGATCCCGGCGCCGTGCCTATAGTCGAGCACCACCCGTCCGACGTCGGCGCGCCCGACCGTCGCCCCCGAGAGGACCTCATGACCAGCACGTACGACGTTCCCGGAGTGCCGTTGACCTTCACGCCGTCGCCAGGTTCGTCCTGGACGGTGAGCGACGGCAGCGTCTCGGCGACGTCCGGCCCGCGGACCGACATCTTCATCGACCCCGCTGGCGGCGCGCCGGTCCTCAACGCCGACACCCTGCTGGCCGACGCCCCGGAGGGGGACTTTCGGCTCAGCGCCCGGGTCACCGTCGACTTCGCAGCGACGTTCGACGCCGGTGTGCTGCTCGTGTGGTTCGACGACCGGCACTGGGTCAAGCTCTGCTTCGAGCTCGACCCGGCCGGCAGCGCGAGGATCGTGTCCGTCGTCAACCGCGACGTGTCCGACGACACGAACTCCGACGTCGTCGCCGGCTCGACCACGTGGTTGCGCATCGCCCGGGTCGGGGGCGTCTTCGCCCTGCACACCTCCGAGGACGGCACGGTGTGGCGGCTCGTCCGGGTGTTCCGTCTCGACGCCCCCGCCGGGACGACGCCGCGCATCGGTTTCGAGGCGCAGTCGCCGACGGGGGACGGGTGCCACGTCCGGTTCGACGAGTGCCGGTTCTCCACCGAGACGCTCACCCACCTGCGCGACGGCTCCTAGAGCCCCAGCGCCTCGAGCGCCGCCGCGAGCACGGCGTCGGGGTCCCCGGTGACGGGGACGACGACGCCGTCCTCGTCGGGCTCGAGGGGCTCGAGCGTGGCGAGCTGCGACTGCACGAGCGTCGCGGGCATGAAGTGCCCCGGCCGGTTGCTCACCCGCTCGGTGATCTGCGCGCTGTCGACCTCGAGGTGCACGAACCGCACGCGACCGCGCGCCCCGGCGAGGATGTCGCGGTAGCGCCGGCGCAGGGCGGAGCACGCCATGACGCTCGAGGTTCCCGCGTCGGCAAGGACGCTCATCGAGTCGCGCACGACCTCGAGCCACGGCGTGCGGTCGTCGTCCGTGAGAGGGGTCCCGGCGGTCATCTTCGAGACGTTCTCGGCCGGGTGGAGGTCGTCGGCGTCGACGAACGCCCACCCCAGGTGGTCCGCGAGCTGGCCGCCCGTCGTGGACTTGCCGGAGCCCGTGACCCCCATGACGACGAGGTGGACGGGCTCCGACGGGGCTGGGGTGGGGGCGTCGCTGGTCACGACAGACAGGTTACGCACCCGCCCCGGTGCTCGGGCCGCTGGCAGCTTTCGCGGTACTCGCTCCCGCGAGGTTCGTGATGAGCTGGTTGATGTCCACGCCCGTGAGCTGCTTGATGACGCCCTGGCCCTCGCTGAGCACGGACGCGACGCTCTTGGTCACGGCCGACGCGCCGTCGGTGGAGACGATGGTCATGCCCTGGATGTTGCCGATCGGCTCGGCCGCGGCCCGCACGATCTCGGGGAGACGTTCGATGAGCTCCTGGACGAGGGCGGCCTCGCCGTACTTCTTCAGCGCCTCCGCCTTCGCGTCGAGCGCGGCCGCCTCGGCGCGACCCTCGGCCTCCGTGGCCGCAGCGCGGGCCTCACCCGCGGCGCGCACACCGACGGACAGGGCGACCTGACGGTCACGCTCGGCCTCACCGGCGCGGCGTACCGCCTCCGCTGCCGCCTCGGCGTCCTGGAGGGCAGCGGTCTTGTTGGCGCCGGCGATGGTCGTGCGCTTGAAGGCGTCCGCCTCGGTGGCGGCGTTCGCGGCGTCGCGCGCCGCGGTGGCGCGCTGGACGGACGCGTAGGCGTCGGCCTCGGCGGGCTTGCGCACGGAGATGTCGAGCTCCTCCTCCGTCACCTTCGCCTGCTCGGCGAGAGCCTCGCGCTGCTGCGTGGCCACGAGCCGGTCCTGCTCGGCCCGGGCGAGCTGACCGGCGGCCTCGGCCTCGGCGTTCGCCCGGTCCGTCTGTGCCTTGATGGTGGCCTGCTTGAGGTCGAGGGCCTTGCGGCGCTCCGCGACCTGCTCCTGCGCCTCGATGACGGCGAACTCGGACGCACGCTGCGCCTCGGCCTCGGAGACCTCGGCGACCTGGCGTGCCCGGGCGTTCTCGGCGCGGCCGAGGTTCGCGAGGTAGTCCGACCCGGGGGTGGAGATGTCCGAGATGTTGAGGAGGTCGACCTGCAGGCCCTGCTCCGAGAGGTCGGTCTTGGTGGAGTCGACGACGCGGTCCGACAGTCCCTTGCGGTCGGAGATGATCTGCTCGATCGTCATGTCCCCGACGATGGACCGCAGCGAGCCCTCGAGGGACTCCTTGATGATCTCGGTGAGGGTGCCCTGCTGGGACAGGAACCGCTGGGCGGCGCGACGCACGCCCTCCTCGTCACCGCGGACCTTGAAGTTGATCGACGCCTTGATGGCGATCTTGATGCGGTTCTTGTCGACCCCCTCGACGGTGATGCCGATCTGCCGCTGCTCCAGGGAGATGGAGAAGCCCTGCTGCAGCACGGGCCACACGAAGACGCGTCCGCCGACGACGACCCGCTGGCCCCCCTCGGTCGCCGCGGCCTTGCCTGCGCCGCGCCCGACGATGACGAGCGCCTCGTTCGGGGGCACCCGCCGGATCCGGTTGCCCACGAACGCGATGACCGCGAAGAGCGCGATGACCAGTGCGACGACCGCCGCGATGGTGATGGTGTTGTTCGTCATGAGTGTCCACCCCGCGGAGCGTGGGGCGGGCTCCTTTCGTGAGAGGGAACCGTCCTCGGCACCGGGGACGGGTCAGGCGGGGCCGGCCTGGGCGCCGGAGAAGATCAGCTGTTCGGCGTCGCGCGCGCGACGCGGACCCGGCTGCCGGACTGCTCGCGCACGACGACGCGGGTGCCGGCCGGGATGGCCTCGTCGGCCCAGGCGAGCCGGCGCTCGAGCTCGTGTGCGGCGTCGAGCGACACCTCGCCGCCCGAGGTGCTGAGGTCGCGTGTCGCGACCCCCTGCACCCCGACGAGCGAGACGGGCAGGCCGTCCTCGGTGTCCCGCAGGCGCTTGATGAACATCTGCACGACGAGGACGACGAGGACGGCGACGACGGCGGACCCGGCGTAGGCGAGCCACATGGGCAGGTCGTTGGCGAGGACGATCATGCCCACGGCCCCGAACACGAGGCCTCCGACGCCGAGGGACGTCCCGGAGACCGCCCCGTCACCGAGCTCGACGAACTCTCCGAGGAGCATGGAGCCGAGGACGAGGCAGAGCCCGACGATCCCGATGATGATGAAGGTCAGCATGGGCGCGTCCTCTGCACTGGGG
The DNA here is from genome assembly GCF_057180625.1 of Sanguibacter sp. Z6_81. NCBI lineage: Bacteria > Bacillati > Actinomycetota > Actinomycetes > Micrococcales > Sanguibacteraceae > Sanguibacter > Sanguibacter sp. Z6_81. The sequence goes on from NZ_JBXUFV010000001.1 coordinate 886,316, forward strand.
AAAGTTTGCGCAGACTGTACCAATGTTCGTCCAACTCATGGGGTTACCCACCGGGTGAACGGTTGCGGGACGCAGCACCGCCGCCAGACTGGGGTGATGAGCCCTGACACGACGCGCCACCGGCGGACCCGTTCCCGCACCCGGCGGGAGGTCGAGCGCCCCGTCGCGGAGCGGTCGGTGCCGCGCACGGTCGGGCGCCTCGCCCTCGGCGGGTTCCTGCTCTTCGCGGGGATCACCCACCTCACCGTGGCCCGGGAAGAGTTCCTCGCCCAGGTGCCCGGGTGGGTGCCGATGGATCCGGACACCGTCGTCCTCGTCTCGGGCGTCGTCGAGATCAGCCTCGGTGGGGCGCTCGTCGTGCTGCCCGGCAAGAAGGTGCAGATCGGCTGGATCGTCGCTGCCTTCTTCGTCGCGATCTTCCCCGGCAACATCTCCCAGTACGTCACGCACACCGACGCGTTCGGTCTCGACTCGGACCGGGCGCGTGCGGTGCGGCTGCTCTTCCAACCCCTCCTCGTGCTGTGGGCGCTGTGGTCGACGGGCGCCTGGCGGGCGGCTCGGAGGCGCTGAGGGGTTCCCGCTCGTCATGGCCGCGGCACGTTCCGGAGGTTCGACCGTGCCATGGACACGACCTCGCCGAGGCCACCACCGAGGACCTCCTTGCTCATCGCGACGGCGAAGCCGCGGACCTGACCGGCGGTGATCGTCGGAGGGAGCGAGAGTGCGCGCGGGTCGGTGACGACGTCGACGAGCCCCGGTCCCGGCCGGTCGAGGGCTGTCCGGAGCGCGGCCCTCAGGCCCCTGGGGTCCTCGATCCGCACGGACGGGATGCCGATGGCGTTCGCCACGGCCGCGTAGTCGATGCTCGGCGAGTCGGTCCCGTACGAGGGCAGGCCGTCGACGAGCATCTCGAGGCGGACCATGCCGAGGGTGGCGTTGTCGAACAGCACGATCTTCACGGGGAGGTCGTAGTGCTTGATGGTGATGAGCTCCCCGAGGAGCATCGACAGGCCGCCGTCCCCCGCGAGGGCGACGACCTGACGCCCGGGCTGGGACATCGCTGCACCGATGGCGTGCGGCACGGCGTTCGCCATGGACCCATGGAGGAACGAGCCGATGATCCGGCGCCGACCGTTGGGCGTGATGTACCGCGCGGCCCACACGTTGCACATGCCCGTGTCGACGGTGAACACGGCGTCGTCGGCGGCCTCCTGGTCGAGGAGGTCGGCGACGTACTCCGGGTGGATGGGGACGAGGGACTCCGCGGACCGTCCCTTGTACGCACCGACGACACTGGTCATCTGCTTCACGTGCTTCTTGCGCATCGTCGTGAGGAACTTGCGCGAGCGGGCGGGTCTGACGAGGGGGAGGAGGGCACGGACGGTCTCGCCGACGTCACCCACGACAGCGAGGTCCAGCCGGGTGCGCCGCCCGAGGTGGGTGGGGTCGATGTCCACCTGCGCGGTCCGCACGGACTCGGGCAGGAACTGGTCGTACGGGAAGTCGGTGCCGAGCAGGACGAGCAGGTCCGCCTCCTGCGTCGCCTCGTGGCAGGACCCGTACCCGAGCAGGCCTGACATCCCGACGTCGAGCGGGTTGTCGTACTGGATCCACTCCTTGCCGCGCAACGAGTGGCCGACGGGCGCGGCGATCTTGTCCGCGAGCGCGAGGACGTCGTCGTGCGCGCCCCGGACGCCGGCGCCCGCGAAGATCGTCACCTTCGTGGCGGCGTTGATCGCGTCGGCGAGCAGCTGGAGCGCTGCGGCGTCGGGCACGACGCAGGGCCGGGCCGGCCGGGAGGTGACGTTCGGGACGGCGGCGGGTGCGTCCATGTCGGCGACGTCGCCGGGCAGCGTGAGGACGGCGACCCCCGGCGCACCGTAGGCGTGGTGGATCGCCGTGGCGAAGACGCGGGGCGCCTGCTCGGGGGACGAGACCATCTCCGAGTACACCGAGCACTCGGTGAAGAGGCGGTCCGGGTGGGTCTCCTGGAAGAACTGGGTCCCGATCTGCTTCGTCGGGATGTGGCTGGCGATCGCGAGCACCGGCACCTTCGAGCGGTTGGCGTCGTAGAGGCCGTTGATGAGGTGGAGGTTGCCCGGTCCGCAGGAGCCCGCGCACACGGCGAGGTTGCCGGTGACCTCGGCCTCCGCCGCGGCCGCGAAGGCGGCTGCCTCCTCGTGCCGGACCTGCACCCACGCGATGTCCGCGCCGTCGTTCGCGGCCCGGCGGACGGCGTCGACCACCGGGTTGAGGCTGTCCCCGACGATCCCGTAGATGTGCCTGGCACCGGCCTCGATGATCTGGGCGACGAGCTGGTCGGCGACGGTCTGGTTGCGGGTGCTGTGCTTGACCACGGGATCTCCTCCACAGGCGGACGGGTTCTTCCATCCTCCGGCGGTTGAGCGTCCGGGGCGCGGCGACGGTCCGGCGTCAGTCGACGACGACGGTCACGACGACGAGGGCCACCACGAGGAACCCGATCGTCAGGTACCCGGCGGTCCGCAGGACCCGGCGCGCACGGGCGCGGCGCGCGGCGACGGGCCAGTCCTGCGACCCGGGCGGCGCGCGGAAGGCGAGCACGGCCACGAGCACGGTGAGCACGACGGCGCCGGCGACCGACAGGACACCGAGGAGCACGCCGTCGGCGACCGACTCGACGCGGTCGGCCGCCGCCCCGAACGTCTCGGCGTAGTACCCCGGGCTCGAGACGGCCGGGCGGGGGAACGCGGCGACGGTCCCGAGCCACGCGACGGCCACGAGCGCGAGCGCCCGCGCCCACCACCGCGGCGCGCCGTCCGCCCGCACGGTCACGAGCAGCGCCAGCAGCACGACGACGGGTACGACGACCCATCCGGCTCCGAGGAGCTCGAGCGGCACCGGCCCACCGCTGGCCGGAAGGACGGCGTCCGCGACGCTCTCCCGCTTGGCGAGGATCGTGGCGAGGACCGAGCCGAGCAGCACGACGACGAGAGCGGTCGCCCAGGCGACCGTCGCACGTGGGGCCCGGTTCGGTCCGGCGTCGGATCCTGGCACGGCGTAGCCATCGCCAGCGGGCGAGGGTGCGGTCGCGCCGCGTCGTGGGGGTGTCGCTGGTCGCTCGGGCATCCCCTGATCGTGGCATGCCAGCACACGGAGCACCGCCCGACGTGTCGCGCGCAGGCGGGCACCAGTCCCCATTGTGGCCGCACGCGACCTGCGGAAGGTTGGGGCGGAGACGAAGGGAGTGTCAGGTGTCGGAGTTCTATGTGCGGCCGGAGTCGGTCGCGACGTTCGCGGGTACCGTCGGCGACCTCGGAGAGGGCGTGCCGACGGCCAAGGAGTACCTGTCGACCTGGGGCAGCGTGAGCGGTGGTGAGGACGGGTGGATCTTCTTCACCTTCGCCTCCGCGGCCCAGGGCCTGCTCGACGGCGCCCGCGGGGCGCTCGAGCACCTGTCGACCGTCGTGACGCAGTCCGCGTCCGAGCTGTCCGACACCGCGCAGCACTACGCCACGGTGGACACGTCCGAGGCAGCGGCGCTCGACAAGACCTACCCGGGGGTGCCCCGATGACCGCCGCGACCGACGTGCTCGTGCCGCCCTCGGACGCGCCCGTCGTCCCCGACCTCGTCAACAACATGCTCGGGTTCTCCCAGTACATCAGCCCGTCCTACTGGGTGGACTGGTGCATCAAGCAGGCGTTCGGCTACAGCCCGTTGGAGGTCGTCACCAAGACCGTCGCGGGGGACTGGAACGCGGTCTCGCAGGCCGGCCGGTGCCTGGAGATCCTCGGGGACTACTGCGACGAGGTGTCCGCGCAGCTCCACAGCGCCAGCACGACAGCAGGAGCCGACTGGGACGGGGAGGCGGCCGAGGCGGCCCACGCGTACTTCGTGACGCTGTCCGCGGCCATCGAGCAGCAGGCGAGCGCGCTGCGCTCCGCGGGCGGCGAGTACCTCTCGGTCTCGGCCGGGATGGAGCAGACCGCAGTCCTCATCAACTCCCTGCTGCGCCAGGCGATGGACTGGCTCATCATCGCTGCGGTCTCCGCGGCCGCGACGGCGGCGTCCTCGTGGACGGGCGTCGGGCTGCTCGTCGGAGGAGGCGCGACGGCGGCGTCGATCGCGAAGGCTGCCAGCCTGGCCAAGCAGATCCTCGACGCCCACGACCTCGCGGTGAACATGTGCAACGGCTCGGTGGGGCTGATCGCCGGCTTCCTCGGCGCGATCCAGGACTTCGAGACCATGGCGCTGCCCGCGTCCTACGACAACAAGGTGGTGCCCTGATGACGAGCCCGCACGATGCCTGGCCTGGTGCCGCGACGGGCGACGAGGAGATGCCGCGTGCGCTCCCGTCGATCCCGGTCGGGAGCCCGGGCGACCGTCTGCTCCGCGAGTCCCTGACGATCCTGCGGGACCGCGCCGAGGACCGCGAGACGCGGGACCAGCTCACGGAGATCATCGAGGGACGCCGGCCCGCGCTCGACCTGCTCGAGATGCCGGGCTTCCAGGCCATCGCGGACCGTGGCGTCGCGGACTTCGACCGCACCTGGTCGGCGATGACCGAGGACGAGAAGGCGCGTGCTGCCGACGAGGGTGGTGCCCTGCTCGACGAGGACCCGCCCGCGGGTACGCCCCTCGTCTGAGCCGCGGGGCACGTCAGCCGAGGGTCGCGGACTCCACCTGCACCTGCGCGGTGCGCCGCCGGACCAGCGGGACGGACGCGAGGGCCGCGACGGCGGAGAAGGCCGCAGCGACGAGGACGACCTCGAACCCGGCGTGCGCGCCGGCGTCGTCGATGCGCTGGCCCGCGAGGGACGTCCCGAGAGAGACACCGACCGCGAGGGCGGTGCCCAGCCACGTCAGCCCCTCTGTGAGCTGTGCGGACGGCACGACCGTCTGGATGAGGTTGTTGCCGTTGATGAGGGTCGGGGCGATGGCGAAGCCCGCGACGAACATCACGCCCGCGAGCGCCCACAGCGACGACACGAACACGAAGAGGGACACGCCCGCGGCCATCGCGAGCATCCCGACGACGAACCGGATCCACAGGGGCGACACCCAGTGCCGCGCCCCGTACCCGAGTCCCGAGATGAGCGACCCGGTCGCGAAGACCCCGAGGATCACGCCGGCGAGCGCCTCCTGGCCGGCCTCCTCCGCGAAGGCGATCGTCGCGACGTCGGTGGCACCGAAGATGGCACCCATGCCGATGAACACCCCGATGACGCCGAGCACCGCGCCGTCGCGCAGCACGGAGCGGCGCTTCACTCCCGGTACGGGCACCGACGGCGGCGGCTCGGTCGCCCGCAGGGACAGGAACCAGAAACCGCCGACCGCGACCGCGAGGAGCGGCACGACGAGCCCGGCGGTCGCCGTGACGCTCGTCGCGAGGATGGTCGCGAGCATCGGTCCGACGACGAAGCACAGCTCGTCGACGGCGGCCTCGAAGGAGTAGGCACGGTGCAGCTCACGGGGGTCGCTGATGAGGTGCGACCACCGGGCGCGGACCATCGACCCGACCGAGCCGACGGTCGCCCCGACGAGGACCGCGAACACGTAGAGCGTGACCTCGGGGGCGCGCAGCACGGCGCACAGGATGAGGCCCACGAGGGAGACGCACGTGACGGCGAACAGGGGACGCATGATGCGCGACTGCCCCGCACGGTCCACCCGGCGCGCGATCTGCGGCGAGCAGATCGCCTGGGCGATGATGTATGCCGCGCTCACCCGGCTGCCCAGCGCGTAGTTGCCGTAGATCTGCTGGAGCATGAGGACGATGCCGATACCGACCATCGACATCGGCAGGCGCGCGAGCGCACCGGCGGCGGAGAACCGCGCCGCGCCCGGGTGCTGGAAGATCACGGCGTAGGGGTTGCGAGAAACCCTGGCACCGTCCTTGCGCGTGCTGCCATCGGTCGTGCCGTCATCCGTTCCCACGACCTCAGTCTCTCATCACGAGACGGCCCGACGAGGCTGTGTGCATGATGGCCCGATGAGCAACGACGACACGCGACCAGGCTTCCCCGTCACGCACGACGCCGCGCAGCAGCGTTTCGAGGCCGACGCGGACGGGCGGACCGCGGGGTTCCTCACCTACGAGCTCGACGGCTCGACGATGGTGACCACCCACACGATCGTCGAGCCGGAGTTCGAGGGCCGCGGCGTCGGTTCGGCCCTGGCGCGCGAGGCCCTCGGTCACGCGCGGGCGCAAGGGCTGCGCGTCGACCCGCAGTGCTCGTTCGTCCACGGGTTCGTCGAGCGCCACGCGGAGTACCAGGACCTTCTCGGCTGACCGGGGCCGGGCGTGACGAAGGCCCGCACGGGCTGGGCGTCACCGCCCGTGCAGGCCTTCGTGGGGGGATGTCTCAGGCGATGGTCGCGTCCGCGGTCGCTTCCTGGCGCTCGTCGTGCAGGAGCTCGCCCGCGTCGTCGGCCGGGGTGTACGTCACGTCGAAGGTGATGGGCGAGCCCGCCTGGTACTTGAAGTTCTCGCCGTAGGAGAACGACGCACCGGGCTCGAGGACGAACGGGGCCTCGGTGTTGCCGACGGCGATGGCGGAGTCGTTGACCTCCATCGAGGCGAAGAGGTCAGCGCCCGTGATGGTGTCCATGCCCTGCATGTACGGCCAGTCGGCGTAGCGCGCCTCGACGGCGACGAGGTTGAACGACATCGGCATCGGCTCGGTACCGGTGTTCGTCACGACGTAGTTGACGAACACGATCTCGTCGCCCTCCGCGATGATCGGCAGGTTGTTCTCGGGGTCGACGAACAGGCCGTCCTTCGGGGCCGTCGTGGTCCCCACCTGGTACACCTCGACGGAGAAGGCGTCACCCTCGATCGTCGTGAGCAGGTCCCCGGGCGTGGTCACCGGGTTCGCCCACGCGGCGCCCTCGCCGTTCCCGGCGGGAGCGTCGGAGTCGTCCTCCGCGTCCTCGCTCGGCTCGTCGGTCTCGGTCTCCTCGGGCGCCGGGTCCTCGGTCTCCTCGACGGCCGGCGTCGTCTCCGGTGCCGTCTCGTCTGAGGAGCAGGCGGCGATCCCGGCGAGGGCGAGCCCGGCGATCGTCAGGGTGGCCAGGGGACGGGTGACACGTGAGGTGCGCATGGAGGATCTCGTTCCGTGTGGTCGTGGGTGGTGACGTATGTGTCCTGTCCCACGACCCTAGGCAGACTCCCGTGCGCAGACCTGCCACCTGGATGGGGAGAGGTACCCCTCCCCATCCAGGTCGGTGCAGTGGGTCCGTCAGCCCAGCGCGTCCGTGACGAGTGCCTTCGCGGCCTCCTGCACCTGGGTGAGGTGCTCGGGAGAGACGAACGACTCCGCGTAGATCTTGTACACGTTCTCGGTGCCCGACGGGCGGGCGGCGAACCACGCGTTCTCGGTCGTCACCTTGAGCCCGCCGATCGACGCCCCGTTGCTCGGCGCGGTCGTGAGCTTGGCGGTGATGTCCTCGCCCGCGAGCGTCGAGGCGCTCACCTGCTCGGGCGCGAGGCGCGCGAGCGTCGCCTTCTGCTCGAGCGTCGCGGGTGCGTCGACGCGGGCGTACCAGGACTGGCCGTGCTGCTCGACGAGCCGCGCGTGGTGCTCGGAGGGGGACAGGCCCGTCGTCGCGAGGATCTCGGAGCCGAGCAGGGCGAGGAGGATCCCGTCCTTGTCGGTCGTCCAGACCCCGCCGTTCTTGCGCAGGAAGGACGCCCCGGCGGACTCCTCGCCACCGAAGCCGACGGAGCCGTCGAGCAGGCCGGGGACGAACCACTTGAAGCCCACGGGCACCTCGTCGAGCCGGCGGCCCAGGCCGGCGGCGACCCGGTCGATGAGCGCGGAGGAGACGAGGGTCTTGCCGATCGCGGCGTCCGGCGCCCAGTCGGGGCGCGCCCCGCCGTAGAGGTAGCTGATCGCGACCGCGAGGTAGTGGTTGGGGTTCATGAGCCCGGCGTCGGGGGTGACGATGCCGTGGCGGTCGGAGTCCGCGTCGTTGCCCGTGGCGATGTCGTACGGCGCGTCGCCCTTCATCGCCTCGACGAGCGAGGCCATCGCGTACGGGGAGGAGCAGTCCATGCGGATCTTCGCGTCCCAGTCGAGGGTCATGAACCCCCAGCGCGGGTCGACCTGTGGGTTGACGACGGTGAGGTCGAGGCCGTAGCGCTCGCCGATGGCGCCCCAGTACTCCACGGCCGCACCGCCGAGCGGGTCGGCGCCGATGCGCACGCCCGCCGAGCGGATGGCCTCGAGGTCGAGCACGGTCGCGAGGTCGTCGACGTACGCCTCGAGGTAGTCGTGGCGGTGCGTCGTGCCTGCCGCCAGCGCCTGGTCGAGGCTCACGCGCCGCACCTGTCCGACGCCGCTGCGCAGGATCTCGTTCGCCCGGTCCGCGATCCACGAGGTCGCGTCGGAGTCGGCGGGGCCGCCGTGCGGGGCGTTGTACTTGAAGCCGCCGTCGCGCGGGGGGTTGTGCGAGGGGGTGACGACGATGCCGTCGGCGAGCCCGGGACCGCTCGTGCGCACGCCCTGGGCGGTCGTCGCCTCGTTGTGCAGGAGGATCGCGTGCGACACCGCCGGCGTCGGGGTGTAGGAGTCGCGGGCATCGATGTACGTCTCGACGCCGGCTGCGGCCAGCACCTCGAGCGCGGTCTGCCACGCGGGCAGGGACAGGGCGTGGGTGTCGCGTCCGATGAACAGGGGGCCGTCGGTGCCCCGCGACGCGCGGTACTCGACGATGGCCGCGGTCGTCGCGATGATGTGGGCCTCGTTGAAGGCGTGGTCGAGGCTCGAGCCGCGGTGGCCCGAGGTGCCGAAGACGACCTTCTGCGACGGGTCGTCGACGTCGGGCGCGAGGTCGTAGTAGGCGCCGACGACGGCGTCCACGTCGATGAGGTCTGCTGGCTGGGCGAGGGTGCCTGCGCGTGGGTCCATGGACAGATCTTGGCACGCGTCCGGTTCGTCCGGCAGGGGATGCGCCGGACGCGTCCGGCTCCCGGGACGGACCCGTCCCGGTAGTCTCGTCACATGGCAAAGAACACGTCACCCGAGTTTGTGCTGCGTCCCTTCGAGGGGCTTCCCGGCGAGGCCGACCTCGTCGCCCTGCGCGAGGTCGTCCCTGCGGCGACCGCGACCGCGCGGACCACGAAGAAGTACGGCGCCCGGGACATCATCTTCACGACCGTCCTGCCTGCCGGGTGGCCTGCCCTGCACCGCGGTGACGGCGCCCTGTTCGTCGCGCTGCAGACCCACGCCGGGTCCGGCGACGCGAGCCGCGACCTCGCTCAGACGATCCTCGACGCCATGGAGCTCGAGCCCGGCAGCTCGCTGCCGAGCACCGTCCTGCCCGGCCCGGGGCCGCGCCTGCAGGACATCCTCGACCCGACCGTCCCGTTCGAGGTCACCGTCCACGAGGGCTTCGACTACTGGATGGACCCGACGAACCCCATCTCGCCGGAGGTCCAGGAGTCCCTCGACGACGCGAACTCCTCGCTCGTCGAGACCCGCAAGCTCGCGGGCGTCGACAGCGCCTACTGGTGCCGCATGGGCGCACGCGAGTACCTGCGCTGGTCCCTGCCGTACGGCGAGGACACGGTCATCGACGCCGTGGCGCGGCTCCACGCCAAGCGCGAGTCCGGGTTCGCCGGCAGCAAGTTCCTCGGGGCCTTCCGCTCCTCCGGGATCGTCATCCCCGTGTGGGAGCTGCCCAAGGGATCGGAGGCCGAGGACATCGAGGCCGACGTCGTCGCGTTCTGGCCCGCGCTCAAGGCCGCGATCGAGACGGACGCGCCGCTCGACGCGAACGAGCGACGCGCCCGCGCGGGCATCGTCGCCCGGCAGGTCACCCTCCGCTGACCTGCCGGGGGAGGTCGACGGAGACTAGGGTGGGGACGTGAGCGACGACACACAGGTGCATGCGGGTGCCCCCGACGCCCCGACCGTCCCGGCGGACCAGGACGGCTCGACGAGAGGCACCCGACCGGCGGTCGTCCGCCGGGCGAAGAGTGCCCCGTACGCGAGCGGTCGCCCGTCCGCCCGGCAGCGGGTCGCGGTCATCATCCCCGCCAAGGACGAGTCGCGTCGCATCGCCGAGACGGTCCGCGCTGCTCGGGCCATCCCGCACGTGGACCTCGTGCTCGTCGTCGACGACGGGAGCGAGGACAACACGCAGGACGTCGCCCGGGACGCCGGAGCCGTCGTCGTCCGCCACTCCCACAACCGTGGGAAGGCCGCGGCGATGGAGACGGGTGCCGCAGTCGTCGCGATGCGTGACGCCCCCAACCGTCCGCCGCGCCTCCTGCTGTTCATCGACGGGGACCTCGCGGAGACGGCCGTGAACACCGCTCCGCTCGTCGTGCCCGTCCTCGAGGGCCGGGCAGACATGTCGATCGCTCTGCTGCCACCCCAGCCGGGTGCCGGTGGCCGGGGGATCGTCGTCGGCGCGGCGCGTCGGGCCATCGCGTCCATGACGGGCTGGACACCGACGCAGCCGCTCTCCGGGATGCGGTGCCTGACGCGCGAGGCCTTCGAGGCGGCGACGCCGCTCGCCCGTGGCTGGGGCGTCGAGACCGGGCTGAGCATCGACCTCCTGCGGCTCGGGTACGTCGTGGTCGAGGTCCCGTGCGACCTGCGGCACCGACCGTCGGGCACGGACCTGCGCGGCCAGCTGCACCGGGCGAAGCAGTACCGCGACGTCCAGCTCGCGGTCAACGCCCGCCGGGTGCGGTCCGCGGGGGCCCGGACCCGTGCGAAGGTCACGAGATCCACACCGTCCGCGGACCGCTGATCCTCAGATGAGGCGCCGGTCGTCCTCCCGGACGACCCGCACCCACCGGTACCCGTAGGCGGGCAGCTCGAGCTCGGCGCAGCCGTCGTCCGACAGCGTCGTCGTCTGCGCCGCCAGCAGGTCGACGAGCTGCACCGTCGCGTCCGTCCCGGGCACCGTGAGCGGCACGGAGACCGGGTCGGCAGCGAAGTTGTGCAGCGCGATGACCTGCCCGCCCGCACCCGTGACGCTGTGCGCGAGCACCGCGTCGTGCGGCTGCTCGAGCACCGTGAGCTCGCCCCAGCCGATCTCCGGGGAGTTGCGGTACTGCCGCACGAGCGTCCGCATGAAGGACAGCAGCGAGTCCGGGTCGTGGCGCTGGTCCGCGACGTTGACGTGCTTCGGGGCGAACCCGTCCTCGGGCACCGGGGCGACGAGGTCCTCCGCCGAAGCACGGGAGAAGCCGCCGTTCACGTCCGCTGACCACTGCATCGGCGTGCGCACCGCCTCCCGGCCGCCGGCGGCGAGGTTCTCGCCCATGCCGATCTCCTCGCCGTAGAACAGCACGGGCGTGCCCGGCATCGAGAAGAGCAGGCTGTACGCCATCCGCACGCGGCGCGGGTCCCCGGCGAGCATCGGCGGGAGCCTGCGCGTGATGCCGCGCCCGAAGACGCGTGCCGCCTCGTCGGGCGCGAACGCCTCGAACACCTCGTTGCGCTCGTCGTCCGTGAGCTTGTCGAGCGTGAGCTCGTCGTGGTTGCGGACGAAGTTCGCCCACTGTGACCGCCGGGCGAGCGGGGGCCGGTCCGCCAACGCCCGGGCCAACGGTCGGGCGTCCGCCCGTGCCAGGGAGAGGTAGAGCTTCTGCATGGCGACGAAGTCGAACTGCATGGTCAGCTCGTCACCCGCGTCCCCGCCGAAGTACTCGAGCTGCTCGGCGCGTTCCAGGTTGACCTCCCCGAGCAGGATGCCGTCTCCGGTCCGGCGCCCGAGGAACGCCCGGAGCGCCCGGAGGTAGTCGTGCGGGTCGCCGTACGCGCCGGACGAGTCGGTGTCCTGGCCCGTCGTGCCGGGCGTCGCACCGCTGTCCGCGGCGGAGGGCTCGAGGAGGTACGGGACGGCATCCACCCGGAACCCGGACAGGCCGAGCTCCAGCCAGAAGCCCATGACCTTCGCGATCTCCTCCCGCACGCGCGGGTTCGACACGTTGAGGTCGGGCTGGTGCTTGTAGAACCGGTGCAGGTAGTACTGCTTCGTCTTCTTGTCGTACTCCCACACCCCGTCCTCCTCGCCGGGGAAGACGGTCTCGGGTGCGTCCTCGGGCACGTCGTCGCGCCACACGTAGAAGTCGCGGAACGGCGAGTCCTTGCTCGAGCGCGCGGACAGGAACCACGGGTGCTGGTCCGAGGTGTGGTTGACCACGAGGTCCGCGATGACCCGCATGCCGCGGTCGCGGGCCGTGCGGATGATCTCGACGACGTCGCCGTGGTGCCCGAGGCGTGGGTCGACGCCGTAGAAGTCGGTGATGTCGTAGCCGTCGTCGCGGTCGGGCGTCGGGTAGAACGGCATGAGCCACAGGCACGTCACGCCGAGCTCGGCGAGGTGGTCGAGGCGGTGCGCGAGACCGTCGAGGTCGCCGACGCCGTCGTCGTTCCAGTCCATGAACGTCTCGACGTCGAGGCAGTAGACGACCGCCGTCTTCCACCACAGGTCGGAGGTGTCGGTGACTCTCATGAGGCCTCCCGCAGGTGGGGCAGGACGTGCTCGCCGAAGACGTCGATGAACTGCGTCTGCTCGGCACCCACGTGGTGGAGGTAGATCTCGTCGAAGCCCAGGGACGCGTACTCGAGCAGCTGGTCGGTGTGCCGCGCCGGGTCGGAGGAGATGAGCACGGAGGAGTGCATGTCCTCCGGCGTCACGTGCTTGGCGGCCTCGTCGAACGCCTGGGGCGTGTCGAGGTCCCAGCACACCGGTGGCGAGAAGACGTTGGTGCGCCACTGGTGGTGGGCGATGTCGAGGGCCTCTGCGTCCGTGGGCGCATAGCTGACGTGCACCTGCAGCACGATGGGGCCGCGGCCACCGGCTCCCCGGTACGCCTCGATCATCGCCTCGAGGTGCTCACGGGGCTGCGCGATGGTCGCGAGGCCGTCGGCCCAGCCCGCGACCCAGGCGGCCGTCGCCGTGCTCACCGCGGCGCCGAGCAGGGGCGGGGGAGTCTCGGGCCGGGTCCACAGCCGGGCACGGTCGACCGTGACGAGGCCGTCGTGGCTGACCTCCTTGCCGGCGAACAGGGCACGCATGACCTCGACGCTCTCGGCGAGGCGGGCGTTGCGGACGTCCTTGCGGGGCCACGGGTCACCGGTGATGTGCTCGTTCGCGGCCTCGCCGGAGCCGAGGGCCGCCCAGAAGCGGCCGGGATACATGGCGGCGAGCGTCGACGCGGCCTGCGCGACGATGGCCGGGTGGTACCGCTGGCCGGGCGCGTTGACGACGCCGAGCCTGAGGTTGGTGGCCTCGAGCGCGGCACCGAGCCACGCCCAGGCGAACCCGGAGTGACCCTGGCGCTCGCTCCAGGGGGCGAAGTGGTCGGAGCACATGGCTGCGTCGAACCCGGCGGCCTCGGCGCGCCGGACGGCGTCGAGGAGTGCGCGGGGGTGGACCTGCTCGTGCGAGGCATGGAAGCCGATGGTGGGCATACGTGACCTCTCGGATCGGGAGCGGGGCCTCGAAGGTAGCGCGGTCCGTCCCGTCCAGCACCTGGTCGTCAGCTGTCGGTGCTCCCGCCGGCCGTGTCTCCCAGGAGTGCGGCCCGCGCCTCCGCCCGCAGCGTCGTGCGGCGCAGCGTGAGCATCCAGCTCGCGTACGTCGCCGTGAGCAGGGGGACGAGCACGGACATGCCGACGGCGAGGATGACGATCCCGGAGTCGTTGACGAGCGTCCCGATGCCCAGGGCGATGATCGTGCACACGACACCCGGCGTGAACATCGGGGCGTCGTTGTTGATCTGCCTGAGCGGCGCGCCCTCGGTGAGCCACCGGTACGGGGTGCTGTCCGGTGCGCGGGAGGCGGTGTGCAACGGGCGGCCGAGCACGAGGACGATGACGAGGATCCCGGCGATGCCCACGAGCGCGAGCTCGTTGCGCAGGGTGCGGAAGTTCGCCTCGAGCTTGCGCATGACGACGTCGACCAGGCCACCGTCGAGCACCGTGTCGACGAACCGCCCGAGGTGGGTGCGGTCGCCCGCGGGCCGCAGCCAGTCGACGAGAGCGAACCCGCTGACGATGACGGCCCCCACGAGGAGCACGAGCAGGACGCGCCGCCACGTGAGCCGGACGCCCGCCGCGAGGAGGGCGAGGATCGCGAAGGCGGGGACGAGCGCCGGTGGTCCCCCGAAGTCGGCGCCGATGCTCGGGGACCCGTCGAGCGTGACCGCGACGAGACCGATGACCACGATGACGAGCGCCGCGAGCCGGCGCCTGCCGAGCTCGACGAGCCGGTTGCTCGCTGCCGCAGCGAGCAGGACCGTGGTCGTCGCGAACAGCGCGAAAGCGGTGTTGTTGAACCCGTAGAACCGCCCGGCCACGGTCGGCTGGACCCCCATGAGGGCAGAGACCTGGAGGTGTGCCCCGGTCGCGACGTCGACGGCGAGCACGACGGCGGTGATCGTCGCGACGACGCCGACGGGGCCGAACAGCCAGGTCCGCCAGGGGGGCAGCACGGCGAGCGCCGTGATCGCGAGGATCCACCCGACGACGAGACCCAGGAGCGCCATCGACGGAGCACCGGCCCGCCACCACGGGCTGAGGTTCGCCAGGAGCGTCGAGACGGGGATGGCGGCGATCGCGATGCCGAGCGCCCGCAGGACGGTCAGGACGATGACGGGCACCTTGCTGATGGCCGGCGCGAGGCGGTCGGTGAGGCGGCCGCTGCTGCGGGCCGTCGTGTCGGGGCCACCGCGGCCCACCGCCTCGATGAAGCGGCGGCTGAACGCGAACGACACCGCGGCGAACAGCAGGAGGTTGACGACGACGTAGAGGGGGAAGAAGACGGGGATGAGCGGCCGGGCGGCGAGCGCATGGTCCTCCGCGTCGGTGAGGGCCGCGATGCGCTGGGCTGTGTCGAGCGTGGAGGGGTCCGCCGTCCACGGGGATCCCACGAGCACGCCGGTGGGGGCGTCGTCCGCGATGTGGAGGGCCGTCAGGACGGTCGGCAGGACGTCGGTGGCCTGGACGTACCCAGGCTGTCGGGTCGATCGGGAGGTGAGCAGGCCGACCTCCTGCCCGGCTCCGAGCATGACCGCGACCTGCATGCGTGGGGTCGTGGAGGGGTCGGCGAGGGAGGCGATGATCACCGTCGTGCTGCGCAGGTCCGGGTCGTGCTCACGGACACCGGCGAGCACCGCGGCGAGCGTCTCGTCGACGGCGGCGACGTCGGCGGCGTGCTGCGCCAGCCTCACCTCCTCCGCGACCTCCTCCTCGACCTCCTCCGAGGGCTCCTCGGAGGGCAGCAGGCTCTCGTCGACGGGCTTGGCCTCCACCGGGTATCCCTCGTCCCGCACGGAGCCGGCGTCGACGACGACGAGCGTGGCGCCGTCGAGCGCGCGCGCGACCTCGGGCCCGAGGGAGGTGTTGGCGGGGGTCGGGTTCGTCCCGGGTGTCGTCGGCGTGTAGCTGCCGGCGACGAGTCCCTCGGTCGTGGCCAGCGCGACAGCAGCACCGGGTCCGAGCGCCGCGGCGGGCAGGCCCTCCTCGGCCACGAGGTCGCCGAGCGTGCCCGGCCGCGCGTCGAACGACTGCTCGTCGACGGCCGCGAGGTACTCGTCCCAGCCGGGGACGGCCACGCCGGTCCCCGGTTCGGGGTTCTCGATGAGGCGGCAGGGTGCGGACCGGGCGTTGAACGCGTCGGCGGCGCGGTTGCCCGCCGAGACCGCGAGCCAGCCGTCCGCGGGGCACGTCGAGCTGTCCGCGCTGCGGGAGATGAGGTTTCCGGCGGCGCCGTCGGCGGCCGCGGACCACAGGGCGGGGGTGGCCTCGGGTGACACGTCTGCCCAGGAGATCCCGCCGGTCCCGACGAGCACGACGCGCTCGTCGCTCGTGGGGGCGGCCGCCGGCGGGGTGGCTGGCCGGTCCGCCGGGCCCGCTGCCGCACCGGGTGCCACGCCGGTGCCGACGAGCAGGAACGTCGCGAGGAGCGCGGCCCGGGCGGCCCGGCGGGGTCCCGCGGCGCGGCGCCGTCGGGGCAGGAACAGTGGTCGGTGCACCGGACCAGCGTAGACGCGGGTGTCCGGCACCGTCCGGCGTGCTACTTCGCGGAGAGCGTGGGGATGGGTGCCCGCACGACGAGCGCCGACGGCTCCACCCACGTGTGGCAGTCGACCGCCCGGCCGAGGACGTCTCCGTCGACCTGGACCTGCTCCCCGCCCTCGACGCGCAGGCGCACCCTCTCGGCACGGGTGTGGTCGATGCGCCCGATCTTGTTGGGCAGGTCGTTGCTCATCCCGAACCGCTGCATGGTCACCTCACCGAGGAGCTGCGCCCACCCGGCGATGCCGCCGCGGGTGTCGATCACCGCGACGTCGTGCACGCCGTCGTCGATGAGCGCGTCGGGGATGAGCGTGATGCCGCCGGGCAGGCGGCCGCAGTTGCCGACCATGACGGACCGGACCTTCATGGAGACGGGAGCCTTGTCGTCGAGCGCGACGGAGATCTGCAGGCGGCGCCCGTGCAGGTGCTTGACGCCCGCGACGAAGTACGCCATCCAGCCCATCTTCGCCTTGAGGTTGGCATCGGCGTCCGCGACCATCGCGGCGTCGAACCCGAGGCCGGCGATGACGAGGAAGATGTGCTTGGCCTCCTCGGCCGGAGCCTTGTCGACCGGGGTGCCCTCGAGGGGCACCTCGTCCCCGTCCTCGGGGATCTCCTGGCCGTTCTTGTCGAGGGGCGGCAGGGCGGGCGCAGGGGTGTCCACCTGGAGCCATCCGACGTCGATCGTGCGGTCCATGCCGGTGAGCGCGATGTCGAACGCGGCCTCGACGTCGGTGACGGAGATGTCGAGGTTCCGGGCGAGGAGGTTGCCCGTCCCCAGGGGCAGCAGCGCCATGGGCTTGCCTGTGCCGACCATGCCCTCGGCGACCGCGCGGACCGTCCCGTCGCCGCCGACGGCGACGACGACGTCCGCTCCCTTGCTGAGCGCCTCCCGGGTCTGCCCGACGCCCGGGTCCTCGACCGACGTCTCGATCCACAGCGGCTCGGGGAGGTTCTCCGCGGCGCACCTCGCGAACAGGGCGGGGCGCAGGGCGTCCGCTCCGCTCTTCGACGGGTTCGCGACGAACGCGAGCAGGGGACCGGTCGGCCCGGGCGCCGGCTCCGGGGCCGCGCTGGCCTCCGCCCGCTGCCGGGCGTCCTCGGCGAGCGTGGCGCGCAGCGCGCGCTGCTGGCGCACGACGACCACGGACAGCACGATGGCCACGAGCGCGACGACGACCGCTGCGACAAGCAGCCAGGCTTCCAGTTCCATGGCCACACCGTAGGCCCTCTGGTTCACCCCTGCCCGGTGCGGAGGGCCCCGTGCTCCGCGGCGCGCCCGGGCGCGGTGCCCCGGCGCACCACCGCCGAATGGATACCCTTGGTCGGTGATCGATCTGCGCATGATTCGCGACAACCCCGGACCTGCCCGTGCGAGCCAGGTCGCCAGGGGCGACGACCCCGAGCTCGTCGACCGCCTCCTCGAGGCCGACACGAGCCGCAGGTCCGCTCTCACGAGGTTCGAGCAGCTGCGGGCCGAGCAGAAGGCGCTCGGCAAGCAGGTCGCCCGCGCTGCCGGTGCCGAGAAGGCCGAGATCCTCGCCCGCACGCGTGCGGTGGCCGACGAGGTCAAGGCGCTGCAAGCGACGGCGGACGAGGCCCAGCGGGTCCTCGACGAGCTGACGTGGCGGATCCCCAACATCGTCGAGGGTGCACCGCCCGGGGGCGAGGACGACTACGTCGTGCTGCGCACGGAGGGCACGCCACGTGACTTCGCGGCCGAGTACGGCGCCGACTTCGTCCCGCGCGACCACCTCGAGCTCGGTGAGCGGCTCGGCGCGATCGACACCGAGCGCGGGGCCAAGGTCTCGGGTGCGCGCTTCTACTACCTCACCGGCATCGGGGCGCGCCTCGAGCTCGCCCTGCTCAACGCCGCGATGGACCAGGCGTACAGCGCGGGCTTCACGCCGATGATCACCCCGACGCTCGTCAAGCCCGAGGTCATGGCCGGCACCGGGTTCCTCGGCGCCCACGCCGACGAGATCTACCGGCTCGAGGCGGACGACCTCTACCTCACGGGCACGAGCGAGGTCGCGCTCGCGGGCTACCACTCGGGCGAGATCCTCGACCTGTCGGCCGGACCGAAGCGGTACGCGGGCTGGAGCGCCTGCTACCGGCGCGAGGCGGGCTCGTACGGCAAGGACACCCGGGGGATCATCCGCGTCCACCAGTTCCACAAGGTCGAGATGTTCGTCTACACGACGGTCGAGGAGGCCGCCGCCGAGCACGAGCGGCTGCTCGCCTGGGAGGAGCAGATGCTCGCGGCGTGCGAGCTGCCCTACCGGGTGATCGACACCGCGGCGGGCGACCTCGGCTCGAGCGCCGCGCGCAAGTTCGACTGCGAGGCGTGGCTCCCGACGCAGGGCCGCTTCCTCGAGCTCACCTCGACGTCGAACTGCACGACCTTCCAGGCGCGCCGCCTCGGGACGCGCGAGCGGACCGCCTCGGGTGAGACGCGCCCGGTCGCGACGCTCAACGGGACCCTGGGCACGACGCGCTGGATCGTCGCGATCCTCGAGAACCACCAGCAGGCCGACGGTTCCGTCCGCGTCCCCGTGGGCCTGCGGCCGTACCTCGGCGGTCTCGAGGTCCTCGAACCTGTGACAGCGTGACCGCACCGATGACGGCAGACTCCCCGATGCTCGTCGCGCTCGACGTCGACGGCACCCTCATGTCGGCCGACGAGTTCCTGTCCGACGAGGTGCGGGAGGCGGTGACGGCGGTGCGCGCCGCCGGGCACCGCGTGGTGCTCTCGACCGGGCGCCCGCTCGTCGCGCTCCTGCCCGTCGCGAAGGACCTCGGGATCACCGACGGCTGGGTCGTGTGCTCGAACGGGTCCGTGACGGCGCGGCTGGGCATAGACGTGGAGTTCGAGATCGACGACGTCGTCATGTTCGACCCGCGCGACGCCCTGGGCGTGCTGCGTGAGCACATGCCCACCGCGAAGGTGGCTCTCGAGGAGATCGGGGTGGGCTACTGGGTGACCGCGGACTTCGCCGACCGCAACCTCCATGGCCTGCACACGGTCGTCGAGTTCGACGACCTGTGCGCGCTCCGGACCGCGCGGGTCGTCGTCGCCGATGCCGAGCGACCGTCGCGAGCGTTCCGCGCGGCGGTCCGGGCGCTCGGCCTCACGGCCACGATCTTCGTCATCGCGGGCCGGCGCTGGATGGACCTGGCGCCCGCCGGGGTGACCAAGGCCTCGGCGCTGGAACGCCTGCGCGCGCTGTGGAGCGTGCCGCGGGAGCGCACCGTCGCCATCGGTGACGGTGGCAACGACATCGAGATGCTCGGGTGGGCCGGGCGGGGCGTGGCGATGGGTCACGCGGACGCGCTGGTGGTCGCGGCGGCGGACGAGGTGACCCTGTCGATCGCCGACGACGGCGCCGTCCCGGTCCTGCGCAGCCTGCTCCGCGGATGAGCCGCGAGGGTGCGTAGACGGGCGTGACCTGCACTGTTGCCCCCGGTTGCGTGACGCAATCGTTATGCCGTGACAAGTTGCACTGCTTGCGCACACGTGCCGTAACGGCTTGCATGGGGTGGAAGGCGGGGGAACGCCCAGCAGCACGGCGTGCCCGTCGACAGGAGCACCGACCCACGAGTGAGGACTCAATGATGAGAAATTCGATGCGACGCAGCTCCGCTGCGGTAGCCGGTGGCGCCGCGGTCGCCCTGATGCTCGGAGCGTGCGCCCCGAGCAGCGACGACGGTGACAACGTCGCTGGCGGCTCCGACGACTCCGTGGCGGTGGACGTCCCCGAGATCGACTGCTCGGTCTACGAGGAGTTCGGCGAGCTCGACGGCAAGACCGTCTCCGTCTACACGTCGATCGTCGAGCCGGAGCAGCAGGACCAGGAAGCCTCCTACGACCCGTTCGAGGAGTGCACGGGCGTCACCGTCAACTACGAGGGTTCTCGCGAGTTCGAGGCTCAGCTCCTCGTCCGGCTCCAGGCGGACAACGCCCCGGACATCGCCTACATCCCGCAGCCGGGTCTGCTCAGCACGATCGTCGCCGACACGGGCGCTGCCGTGCCCGCGCCCGCGGCGACCGCGGCGAACGTCGATGAGTTCTTCTCGGAGTCGTGGAAGAACTACGGCACGGTGGACGGGACCTTCTACGCCGCTCCGCTCGGCGCCAACGTCAAGTCGTACGTCTGGTACTCGCCCTCGATGTTCGAGGAGGCCGGCTACGAGATCCCGACCACGTGGGACGAGATGATCGCGCTGTCCGACGAGATCGTCGCCGACGGCAACATCCCCTGGTGCGCCGGGATCGCCTCCGGTGACGCCACCGGCTGGCCCGCGACCGACTGGGTCGAGGACGTCGTGCTCCGCGTCGCCGGACCCGACACCTACGACCAGTGGACGACCCACGAGATCCCGTTCAACGACCCGCAGATCGTCGAGTCGCTCGACGAGGTCGCGGGCATCCTCAAGAACGACACGTACGTGAACGCCGGGTTCGGCGACGTCCAGTCCATCGCGGCCACCGAGTGGGACGGCGCCGGAGCGCCCATCCTCGACGGCAACTGCTGGATGCACCGCGCGGCGAACTTCTACCAGAACCAGTGGCCCGAGGGCACGGAGGTCGCCGAGGACGGTGACGTCTACGCGTTCTACCTGCCGTCCATGACCGAGGGCGAGAAGCCGATCCTCGGTGGTGGCGAGTTCGTCGTCGCGTTCGACGACCGTCCGGAGGTCCAGGCCTTCCAGACGTACCTCTCGAGCGCCGACTGGGCGAACGTCAAGGCCGCCGTCACGACCCGTGGCGGCTGGGTCAGCGCCAACACCGGGCTCGACTCCGAGCTCCTCGCGACGGACTTCGACCGTCAGTCCGCGGATCTGCTTGCCGACCCGGAGTCGGAGTTCCGCTTCGACGGCTCGGACCTCATGCCGGGCAGCGTGGGGGCCGGGACGTTCTGGACCGAGATGGTGGCGTTCTTCGCCTCGGACAAGAGCTCGCAGGAGGTCGCTGACTCCATCGAGGCTTCCTGGCCGACGTCCTGACCTGAGCGTGACCAGCGGGTGGCCCACGGCGTGGGCCACCCGCTGGCGTAGGACCGACAGGGGCCCGCAGCGGGTCCCTGCTCACCCCGGTGCGGCCGGAACGCGCCATGTCATGCTCATCTCATCCCGTGCGCGAGGACGGGTAGTACGGAGGCCCTGATGGACTGGCTGCTCCACGCAGACACCACGACCGAGAAGCTCTTCGTCATGGTCGTCGCGATCCTGCTCTTCGTCGCGGTGATGGGCGCTGTCCTGTTCGCCGTCGACCGGCCCAAGAACCCGCCGCGGTGGGTCGTCACCGTCGGCTTCCTCGGCCCGGCAGTGCTTCTCATCCTCTTCGGCCTCGTGTACCCGGGCGTGCGCACCATCTACCGCTCGTTCTTCGATCGCAACGGTGAGAACTTCGTCGGGCTCGACAACTACGTCAAGGCCTTCACCCAGGAAGCCTTCCAGCAGGTGCTCACGAACACCGCGCTGTGGGTGATCCTCGTGCCGCTCGTCTCGACGTTCCTCGGGCTGCTCTACGCCGTGCTCGTCGACCGCACGCGGTTCGAGAAGTTCGCCAAGGTGCTCATCTTCCTTCCCATGGCGATCTCGATGGTCGGTGCCGGGATCATCTGGAAGTTCGTCTACGAGTACCGCCCGGCGCAGCAAGGGATCCCGCAGGTGGGTCTGCTCAACCAGATCCTCGTGTGGCTCGGCCAGGAGCCCCAGCAGTTCCTGCTCAACCAGCCCTTCAACACCTTCTTCCTCATCGCGGTGATGATCTGGATCCAGACCGGGTTCGCGATGACCATCCTCTCGGCGGCCATCAAGGCCATCCCGGACGACATCACCGAGGCGGCCCGCCTCGACGGCCTCGGCGGCGTCGGCATGTTCCGGTTCATCACCGTGCCGAGCATCCGTCCCGCCCTCGTCGTCGTCCTCACGACCATCGCGATGGGAACGCTGAAGGTGTTCGACATCGTCCGCACGATGACCGGCGGGAACTATGGCACCTCCGTCGTGGCGAACGAGTTCTACACGCAGAGCTTCCGGCAGGGTGAGCAGGGCTTCGGCGCTGCTCTCGCCGTGGTGCTGTTCGTGTTCGTCATCCCGATCGTGATGTACAATGTCCGCCAGCTGCGCATCACGGAGGAGATCCGATGAGTGTCCCCATTCCCCCCGTGCACCTCGTCGACGAGGACGAGCCCACCAGCGACCCGGGGCCCGTCGGCAAGATGTCGCGGCTCGACCGCCGTGCCGGCCTGGCGAAGAAGCGGCTCACGTCCCCGTGGGCGACCCTCACGGCGATCGTCATCGCGATCCTGTGGACCACGCCGACCCTCGGCCTGCTCATCACCTCGTTCCGGCCGGAGCAGGACATCCGCAGCAGCGGCTGGTGGACGACGCTCACCCGGCCCTGGTTCAACTTCGACAACTACGAGGCGGCGCTGTTCGGCAGCTCGACCCAGCTGTCGACGTTCTTCGTCAACTCCTTCGTCATCACCCTGCCGGCCGTGATCATCCCGATCACGCTGGCGCTCCTCGCGTCCTACGCCTTCGCCTGGATCGACTTCCGCGGGAAGAACATCCTCTTCATCGCCGTCTTCGCGCTCCAGGTGGTGCCGATCCAGGTCACCCTCATCCCGCTGCTGTCCCAGTACGTCACCTGGGGTCTCAACGGCACGTTCTGGGCGGTGTGGCTCTCCCACTCGATCTTCGCGCTGCCGCTGGCGATCTTCCTCCTGCACAACTTCATGAAGGAGATCCCGCGGTCCCTCATCGAGGCGGCCCGCATGGACGGCGCCGGGCACGTGAAGATCTTCTTCCAGGTGCTCCTGCCGCTCCTCGTCCCCGCGATCGCGTCGTTCGGCATCTTCCAGTTCCTGTGGGTGTGGAACGACCTGCTCGTGTCGCTCACGTTCGCGGGCGGTGGCTCCGCCGTGGCGCCGCTCACGGTGCGCGTGGCCGAGATGGCGGGCTCGCGTGGTGGTGACTGGCACATCCTGTCCGCGGGCGCGTTCATCTCGATGATCGTCCCGCTCATCGTGTTCCTCGCCCTCCAGCGGTACTTCGTGCGGGGTCTCCTCGCGGGGTCCGTCAAGGGCTGACGCGCCCCGGCTGGGACGGCGGCCCGCGCGGCTAGAGGTACTGGCCGGGCGTGGGGCGCCCGTCGGGCCCGGTCGCGGGCCGTGCCTGGGGGGCGCCCTGCAGGAGCCCGGGGGGGAGCACCCGTGCGGCACCGCCCTGACGCTCGACCTGCGCGGCCATCTGCTGGGCCACCATGGCGGTCTGGAGGCCGTGGAAGAGGCCCTCGAGCCACCCGACGAGCTGGGCCTGGCCGATCCGCAGCTCCGCCTCCGTGGGCACCGCGTCGTCGGTGAACGGCAGCGACACCCTCCGGAGCTCGTCGACGAGGTCCGGGGAGAGGCCGTCCTCGAGCTCGGTGATCGAGCGTTCGTGCACCTCGACGAGGCGGGCACGTGCCGCCTCGTCGAGCGGCGCGGACTTCACCTCCTCGAGCAGCCGTTTGACCATCTCTCCGATGCGGACCACCTTCGCGGGCTCGTGGATGATCGTGCGCTCGCTGCGGCCCTCGTCGGCGGACCTGCTGGCGGGCGGTTGACCTGGTCCGCCGCGCAGCAGGACACCTTCGGGTGGGCGTCCGGTCGCCGGGTCCTGCTGCTCCGGGCCGTCGCTCGTGCTCGTCTCGTCTGGGTCAGGTGTGATATCAGCCATGCTGTCCAGTCTTGCCCACAGATGTCCCTACGTCCTCATGGACCGGTGACGAGCAGCACCTTGCCGAACACCTCGCCGGACTCCAGCAGCGTGTGGGCACGTCCCGCGTCGGCGAGCGGGACCCTCGCGTACGTGACCGGACGCAGTCGTCCGTCGTCGAGCAACGGCCACACCTCGGCCCGGACGGCAGCGACGATCCGGGCCTTGTCCTCAGGTGGCCTCGATCGCAGCGTCGTACCGAGGACGCTCCCGCGCAGGGCGAGGAGCCGCCCGAGGTCGAGCTCCGCCCGGCTGCCCCGCTGCAGGCCGATCACGGCGAGCCTGCCTCCGACGGCGAGCGATCGGACGTGCGCGTCGAGGTAGGCCGCGCCGACGACGTCGACGATGATGTCCGCGCCGTGGCCGTCCGTCGCACCGCGCACGAGGTCGGGCAGGACGTCCGTGATCCGGGCGCCGTCCGGTCGGAGGTAGGTGAAGCCGTCCGCGGCACCGAGCTCGCGGCACCGCGCGAGCCGGTCCTCGTCCCGCGCCGTGGCCACGACACGGGCACCGAGGGCGGAGAGCACCTGGACCGCGACAGAGCCGACTCCGCCAGCCGCGCCGTGCACGAGCACGTGCTCACCGTGCCGCATGCCGGCCGCGTCGACGACCGTGCTCCACACCGTGCACACGGCCTCGGGGAGGCCAGCGGCATCGACGAGGTCGAGGCCGACGGGCACCGGGAAGAGCTGCGCCGCGGGCACGGCGACCCGCTCGGCGTACCCGCCGCCCACGAGGAGCGCGGCGACCCTGTCACCCACCCGCCAGCCGGTGACCGCGTCCCCCACCGCACCGACGACCCCCGAGACCTCCAGCCCGAGCACGTCACTGGCTCCCGGGGGCGGCGGGTAGCGCCCGGCGCGCTGCAGGAGATCGGCACGGTTGACTCCCGCCGCGGCGACCTCGACGAGGACCTCGTCGGACCCGATCCGGGGGTCCGGCCCCTCGGTGATCTCGAGGGTGGTCGCAGAATCGTTTCCGCTGACCTCTATCAACCGCATCGGTGAATCCCTAGAGTGTGTCCCGGCGTCCGACGACGGACCCGGTGAGTGGGTTAAAAGTCGACCGTGGTCCTCATGAATCCGGGGGCAGCGGCCGATCAACCCCTTGCGGACAACGAACGCTCGTGCGCAGCAATGTACGCCGTGCGCCGTTTCGGCACCACAGACGTGATTGGGAGGGGTCCAGATGCTCCGGAAACTGAGTGTGCGAGGAAAGATCCTCGCGGCTCTTGGGGTGCCGGTGCTTGTTCTGTGCCTCGCTGCCACGCTTTTCGCGTTGCAGGCGATCCGCAGTCTGCAGGTCGCGGGCCAGGTCGAGAGTGTCGTCGCGCTGCTCGAGCCCGGAGAGGCCGTCATCGCCGCCCTCGCCGCCGAACGTACCGCCTCTGTGCGGGCCGCCATCGGCGATCCGGAGTCGGAGACAGCCGTGGCGGAGGCGCGCACCCAGACCGACGCCGCACTGGCGAACCTGCGCGAGCTGTACGCCGAGCTCGACATCTCTCTCCTCGACCCTGCCGTCACCGGGACCCTCTCGTACATCGCCGTCAACAACCCGACGGAGCTGGCGATCACCCGTGACCGGGTCGACAGCGGCTCGAGCATGCTCGCGACCGTCAACGCCTTGTACGGCGACCTCATCTTCAGCTTCCTCGATGTCCCGCGGTCGCTGTCCGCCACCCTGAGCGACCGCGAGGTGGCCGGCTACCTCAACGCCTACGTGTCCACCAGCCGCCTGCTCGACTCGGCCGACGCCGAGCGCCCCCTCACCCAGAACGTGCTCGACCGGGCGCTGAGCGAGGCCACCCAGCAGCGTCAGGTCCGCGAGCTCGCCACGATCATCGGCTCGTCCAACTCGCTGTGGGCCGAGGCGACCCGCGACGTCGCCGGCCTGGCCCAGCCCGAGGCGGTCCTCGCCCCGCCGGACGCCCAGTACAACGCGATCCGCCTCCTGCTCGGTCAGGCCCAGCCCGAGGCCGTGACGCAGGCCCTCGGGGACCGCTGGGAGGAGATCTCCCAGGCCGAGCTCGAGAAGATCGCCCCGGCCCGGGACGTCATCCGTGACCTCGCCGTCGACGCCGCGGCCGCCCAGCAGGCGAGCGAGCGTACTGCCGCGATCAACACCGTCATCGTCACGATCGTCACGCTGCTCGCCTCCGTCCTCATCGCCTTCGCCATCTCGCGCCGCATCACCATCCCGCTGCGCAACCTCACCCGCGCAGCGGCGGACGTCCGCGACGAGCTGCCCAAGCTCGTCGAGCAGGTCGCGGTGCCCGGCCAGGGCCCCGAGATCTCGATCACCCCCATCAAGGTGGAGTCGACCGACGAGGTGGGGCAGCTCGCCGCAGCGTTCAACGACGTGAACGCGACGACCGTCGAGGTCGCCAAGGAGCAGGCTGCACTGCGCGGCTCCATCGCCGAGATGTTCGTCAACGTGGCCCGCCGCGACCACGTCCTGCTCAACCGCCAGCTCGCGTTCCTCGACGAGCTCGAGCGCTCGGAGGAGGACGCGAACACCCTCGCGAACCTCTTCCGCCTCGACCACCTCGCCACCCGGATGCGCCGCAACTCCGAGTCGCTCCTCGTCCTCGCGGGCATCGACTCCGGTCGGCGCGTGCGTCAGCCGATGCCGATGTCCGACGTCGTACGTACGGCCTCGTCCGAGATCGAGCTCTACGACCGGGTGCGCCTCAACCTCGAGGCCGACCCGCTCATGCTCGGCCACAACGCGCTCAACGGCGCGCACCTGCTCGCCGAGCTGCTCGAGAACGCCACGATGTTCTCCGAGCCCAACACTCCCGTCGAGGTGACGACCAACCGCTCCTCGCGGTACGTCACGGTCGAGGTCCGTGACCACGGGCTCGGGATGAGCCAGGAGGACATCGACACGGCGAACGCCAAGGTGGCGTCCCGCTCCGCCTCCGACGTCATCGGCGTCCAGCGCCTCGGCCTCTTCGTGGTCGGCCGGCTGGCTGACCGACTCGGTGCGCACGTGGTGTTCAGCAAGGCGGCTGACGGCAGCGCCGGCACCATCGCGACCGTGTCCTTCCCGCTTGCCCTCTTCGTCGACGACGCGGACGTGCCGCTCGCTGCCCCGACGGACCCGCTGCACGCGGACACGCGCCAGGCCACGCAGGAGTGGGTCGCCCCGACGCCTGCCGCGACCCCCGCGTACGCGGAGGAGGAGCCGCCCGTCGGTGTGCCCGTCGACCTCGACTCGCTCACCGACGGCTCGACGAGCATCGGGATGCCGCGCCGCCGCAAGGCGTTCTCGGCGGAGCCCGCACCGACCGCTCCGGACGCCGCGGACCTCGCGCTCAACCCGAACGCGATGGTGCTCCCCGCACTCGAGTCCGCCAACCCCGAGGTCGACCTCTCGAGCCCTGACGACGCGAGCTGGGCCCCGGACCGCACGCTCGCCGAGAGCCTGCCCTCCGGTCTCCCCAGCCGGTCGCGGACGGAGTCCGGTCTGCTCGGGTCGGCGTTCACGCCGCTCGAGACGGTGAAGGACGAGCCGATCCTCGACGGCGAGCGGCGCAGCGCGATGTTCTCCAGCTTCCGCACCCGCAGCTCCGTCGGAGGCGGGGCGACCGAGGCCGCGCAGCCGTCGAACGCCGACGTGCAGCCCGCGGACGACGCGGCCGGTGCGCCGGTCGACGACAGCCACGGGACGGACGAGGCGCAGAACGCTCGCGCCCACGACCTCGCTCAGCCCGAGGAGGCCTGGTCCCTGCAGGAGGAGGCGCCTGCTCCGGCGCAGGAGGAGCCAGCCGCTCCGGCCCACGAGGAGTGGGCCCCGTCTGTGCAGGACGAGACGCACCGCGAGGACGAGGAGTCGTCCAGGACGGTCGAGGATGTCGTCGCCGAGCGGAACGACGGGCTGCGCAGCTCGATCATCCCCGACGAGATCATCCTCCCGATCACTCCGGCCACCCCTGCCGCCCCGGTCGCCGACACCGTCGGCACCTACGGCGACGCGCCGGCCTACGACGCGGCACCCGCTTCCGACGACCACGCCTGGGGCGAGCCCGCTCTTCCCGTCCGCGGCGCCCACTTCGAGCCCGAGCCCGAGCCTGAGCCCGAGCCCGAGCGCGCGGAGGAGCCCGCGATGGTCATCCCGGGCCTCGTGCCCGACGAGGACGAGCTGTCGGAGTGGTCCGAGGCCGAGCAGCCTGCTCAGCAGTGGCAGGAGCCGTCCGACGAGCCGCGGTGGCAACCGCAGCCCGACGGGCCTGACGCACCGTTCGAGCCCGTCCAGCGGTTCGAGCCGCTGCCTGCTTTCGGCCGGTCGTCGACCCTGCCGGCCGAGCCGGAGCCCGAGGCGCCCCGTCGCACGAGCGTCTTCGAGACGTCGGACGACTCGGCGTACCAGCCGGCTCCCGCCCGCCGCTTCCTCGAGGAGCCGGAGAGCGACGAGGTCTTCCAGCCGGTCCAGCAGTTCGAGCCCCTGAACTTCAGCCGACCGGCGTCCTCCGCCGGGATGCCGCAGCGCACCCCTGCCGCCGGGGGCACGCCCGTGGCCCGACCCGACTCGTTCGTCCCCGCGGTGCAGGCCTACCAGCCCACCGAGCGGATCGCGCCCGTCGAGCCGGAGCGCCAGCTCCAGCCGCGGGAGCAGTTCCGGGCGCAGGAGCAGGTCCCGCCACGGGGGCAGTTCCAGCCGGAGGAGCAGTTCCGTCCGCTCGAGCGCTTCGAGCCGCTCGGAACCGTCGACCGTGCTGAGCCCGTCGGCACGCCCGCACCTGCCCCGCACGCCGTGACACGCACTCCTGCTCGCGACGCTGCCCCTGCGCCACAGGGCTCGCAACCGACGTTGCCGTCGTTCGCGGACGTCGTCTCTGACGGGCCCACCCGGCGCAGCTCGCGCCAGGCGACGCCCAAGAAGGGCGGTCTGCGAGGCTGGTTCCGCCGTGGTCGCGACGCGTCCACGGAGGAGCCCGCAGCACCGGCGGCACGGACGCCGGAGCCGGTTGCCGAGCCTGCGCCCCTCGCGGTGAGCGGTTTCCCGTCGTTCACGCCGGAGCCGGTCGTCCCCGCGTCGGTCGCGCCCGCGTTCCCGCGGGAGCGCACGCCGCTGGCACAGCGCGGCCACGCGCCGGCCGTGGAGCCCGCTCCGCGCGCCGAAGCCCCGACGTCCGCACCCGCTCCCACGCGCGCCCCGGCCCAGGCGTTCACGCCGCCGCCGGTGGAGCCGGCGGCTCCGGCTGCTGGGTCGTGGGCTCCTGCGGCGCCCGCCGCGGGCGCCGACGAGTCGTGGGCCCCGCGCCCCCAGGCGGCTCCGGCTGCCCGGCGGCCGTCGGCTCCGCTCGCCGAACTTCCGTTGACAGGTCTGGACGCCGGCGAGAGCTGGTCCCCCCCGACCCAGGCCAACGGGGACATCGCCTCGATGCTCGCCATGCGATCGAACATCCAGGAGCAGGCACTGGCCGAGCTGAGCCAGCTGTCCGCATATCGACCCGCAGAGGTGGCATCCCAGGCCGGCGGTCTCACCCGTCGTACCCGCGGGCATGTCGCAGCCTCGACGGACGACGTCACCTCGCAGAAGATCAGCCGCGACGCGGCGGAGCTTCGGTCCCGACTCTCGGCGTTCCAGTCGGCCACGTCACGTGGCCGGCAGGCACCGGGGGCCGCACAAGGTACAGCCCCAGGTGCAGAGGCCGGCGAACCGGTCGACGCTACCGTATGACACAGTTCCAGACTCGGCGCTTCGGCCGCGTTGATTGATAGACCATCGCCGTTGAGGCATCGGATTAGGAGGAAGCGTGAGCGCTCTCAGCACTGAGGCGACGAACTTTGGTTGGTTGCTCGATAACTTCGTCAGGACGGTGCCCGGCACCCGTCACACACTCGTGGTGTCCGCGGACGGCCTTCTCATGGCCATGTCCGAGGCGCTGGACCGGACCAGCGGTGACCAGCTCGCCGCCATCGTGTCCGGCATGTCGAGCCTCACCCGCGGCGCCTCGCGGCAGCTCAACGGTGGTGCGGTGCGGCAGGCCATCATCGAGATGGACAACGGCTTCCTGTTC
The DNA here is from genome assembly GCF_057180625.1 of Sanguibacter sp. Z6_81. Taxonomy (NCBI): domain Bacteria; kingdom Bacillati; phylum Actinomycetota; class Actinomycetes; order Micrococcales; family Sanguibacteraceae; genus Sanguibacter; species Sanguibacter sp. Z6_81. The sequence goes on from NZ_JBXUFV010000001.1 coordinate 916,134, forward strand.
CTCATGAACGTCTCGAACGGCTCGGTTCTCGCAGCCGTCGCCGACTCGACCTGCGACGTCGGGCTCATCGGCTACGAGATGGCGATGCTCGTCTCGCGGACCGAGGCGACCCTGACGCCGCAGCTCATCACAGAGATGCGCGGGAGCCTCCCGGTCGACGGAGCAACTCGCGCGCCGATCGGGTGAGGTAGACGATCATGTCGAACTTCACGCCGAACCCGCAGGCCATGGACGGCGAGCACTTCGAAGCTGCGACGGTGCGCCCGTATGCCGTGACCGGTGGACGCGTGCGTTCCGCGACGTCGAACCTGCCGCTCGAGACGCTGATCGAGGTCATGCCCGGGGCTGTGGACAGCCGCGGACTGCCCCCGGAGAAGCGCTCGATCCTTGCCCACGCCGCTCACAACTACGTGTCCATCGCTGAGGTGTCCGCGCTGCTGCGGATGCCGCTGGGTGTGGTCCGGATCCTCATCGCAGACCTTGCCGACGACGGGTATCTCACGATCCATACGTCGACGCCCGTCAATGTTCACACCGGTCACGGCCAGAACCCGGCCTTGTCCCTGAGTGTGTTGGAGAGTGTTCTCAATGGCATTTCCGCCCTCTAACGGCCAGAGCGCTGCGGCGCCGACGCCGATCAAACCTGCAGGCGCACCCACGGTCGTGAAGATCGTCGTCGCTGGCGGCTTCGCCGTCGGCAAGACGACCTTCATCGGCTCGATCTCCGACATCGAGCCGCTCAACACCGAGGCCGCCATGACGGAGCACTCCGTGGGCGTCGACGACGCCGGCGGGGTCTCGGACCGCAAGACGACGACGACGGTCGCGATGGACTTCGGTCGCATCGAGCTGCCCGGGTCGCTGTGGCTCTACCTCTTCGGTACACCGGGCCAGGACCGCTTCCTCTTCATGTGGGACGACCTCGTCCGTGGCGCCATCGGCGCCGTGGTGCTCGTGGACACCGACCGCCTGGAGCAGTGCTTCCCTGCGGTCGACTACTTCGAGTCACGCGGCATCCCGTTCGTCGTCGGGGTGAACTGCTTCGACGGGGTGGCCAAGCACCGCCTCGAGGATGTGCGCGAGGCCCTGCAGATCCCCTCGCACGTGCCGATGCTCTACACGGACGCGCGGTCGCGTGCGGCGACGAAGCAGTCGCTCATCGCGCTCGTCCAGCACGCCATGCAGCAGCTGCGGGCCGCCTGACTCGTCATCGACGCGGTCCGTGCCGTTCCCTGGGGTCACCCGGGGACGGTTCGGCCACCGGTACGCACGCGTGCCAGAATGTCGGTGCTGAGCAGTCGTGCATGCAGCTGGAGGGCTGACAGAGCGGCCTAATGTGACGGTCTTGAAAACCGTTGTGCCTCAACAGCACCGGGGGTTCGAATCCCTCGCCCTCCGCAAGGCCCCCACGCACCTCAGGGTGGTGGGGTGACGCCCCCCGCGAGGGGCCCGAAAGGGTCCTGAGCGGGGGGTTTCGTGGATGCGGGCCATCCGCCGGGTCGTACGGACGCGCCATCTGGCGCCTCAGACATTTCGGACTTACCGTCGAGGAACGAGCGTGCCGCTCGATCCGCGAGGGAGGTCCCATGGACGGCTCTGGTGACGCCACGGCGCACACGCGTCCCGCAGGCAGCCCGACGCTCATCGTGCTCATGATCATCGTGGTCCTTCCCTCGGTGCTGCTCGCCGATGCGTGGGGGGCTGGCGCAGCGGGCATCATCGGTGGCCTGACGGGCATGTTCTCCTTGATCGCGTTCATGGGCGGCCCGCTCCGAGCGGACCTTCGCGTCGCTGCGGTGCTGGGACCGTTGCTCGTCTTCGCCGCGGCCGTCCCGCGCCTGGTCGCTGAGACGTCGCGCCCGGTGGCGATCGTGCTGGTCGTGCTGCTCACCTTCGTCGCCGGGCTGCTGCCGCTGCTCGGCGCACGCTTCGGCACCGCGGGGCTGGGGCTGGGGATGACGACGATGTTCGGCTACGGCTATGCGCCGATCGGTGGGGCCGACCACCAGCAGGTGATCGCGGCGGCCGTCGCGGGGGTCGTCGTGGCGGTCGTGCTGCGCATCCTCATGGGGATCTCGGACCCGTCCGGACCGACCCGGGAGCAGATCGCCGCGGTGCTCGTCGGCGACGACCCGAGTGCCGCCACCGCCACCGCCTTCGGTACCTGGCTCAGCGACGGCCGGCAGCGCTGGCTTGCCGACGCGCTCGAGGGAGCCTCGCGGTACCGACTGGCCCTGCACACGGCTGAGCTGGCGGGCGATCCCGACGGCGCCACCGCACTCCGGCAGCGGGCACGCACGCTGGGGGAGGAGCTCAAGGCCAAGCCCGCACGGGAGACCTTGGTCAAGGCCGTGGTGTCCCCGCAGGGATGGGCCATCCCCGACGGTCCCCTCGGCGACGCCGAGAACGCCCTGAACACCGTCGAGCACGCGATGCTGTCGCACGACACCACCCCGGTCCAGCTCGATCGCGACCGGCGCCACCAGCTCCGGGACGCTGTGCTGCACCCCTCTGGCAGGCTGCACTCCGTCCAGGTCCGGCACGCCTTCCGCACGGCGCTGGCCGTGCTGCTCATGCTGCTCATCACCTCCCGCCTGGAACGGGGCGACCCGCTGGTCTCCACGGCCCTGCTCGCCACGTTCAGCATCCTCCAGGCCACCTGGAGCGACACAGCGGTCAAGACGAGGAACAAGGTCATCGGTGTGGTCGCCGGCTCGCTCACCGTCGCGGTGGTCCTGCTGGTCGTCCCGTCCCGCTTCCTCGTCCTCGTCGCGGGGGTCTCCCTGTGCCTGGGGCTCTGGTACATCGTCACGCGCCCGGCCCTGGGCAGCGCCTTCATGGTGGTCGTCAGCGTCGGTTTCAACGCCGTGAACCGCGACCTCGACCCGGTCACCCTGCTCCTGCAGTACGTGGGCCTCACCGCGTGCGCGGTGCTCCTCGGGGTGCTCCTCGGTTTCGCGGTGATCCCGGGCTTCCGGCCCGCGCCCCTGCGGCAACGCGTCGAGAGAGCGACCGAGGCCACCGCGAACGCGCTCCGTCTCTCGAACGGCCCCGGCCCGCAGGAGCCCGAGGAGATCGCCCTGTTCCGCGACGCTGCACGCATGCAGGCCGACCTGGTGCCTGACCGGGACCGGCTCGACGACACGCAGCTCGCCGAGCTGGACGCGCTGCGCACAGGGCTGCGGGACCTGACCGTCCTGGCCCAGGCCAGGCAGCTGACGCACGGTGACCTCGACCAGGTCCTCCAGTCGCTGAGCCCTGATGGCCGGACGGGCCGCAGCGAGCAGGACGAGACGGCACCTGAGTCGTCCGGAGCGTCGTCCTCGACCCTGTGGGGCCTGGCCCAGCAGGCCGGCTCGGCCGAGCGGTACCTGCTGCAGACGCTGCCCGTCGGCTCCTGAGCCGGCGCGGGCGGCTCCCACCTCAGCGGGCGGCTCCCACCTCAGCGGGCGGCTCCCGCCTCAGCGGGTGGCGTCCCGCAGCAGCTGCTCGTCCTTCGCGATGTGCGCGTCCATGAGGTGCGCCGCCTCCTGCTCGTCGCCGGCCTGGATGGCGTGGAGGATGCGCCGGTGGTCCTCCCACTCCTCCTCGGAGCGGTCCGCGAGGTCGATCGCGAACATCCACCGGACCTTGTCCCGGCAGTCGTCGAGCAGCTGGGCGAGGACCTCATTGCCGGACGCGAGAGCGACGTGCTCGTGGAACTGCTCCACGAGCTGGGGGAGCGTCTCGTGGGCGCCGGTCCGCGCGGCGCGGTCTCCTCGGCGTACCAGCTCCGCGAGGGCCTGTGCCGACCCGCCGCCCCGCCGTGCGGCGGCGAGGCGTGCCGCGGTCGACTCGAGCGAGCGGCGCACCTGGAGGTAGGCGAGGGTGCGGTCCGGGCTCGGTGACGCGACGATCGCTCCCCGGTAGGGCACGAGCTCGAGGTAGCCCTCGCTCGCCAGCTTCTGGACCGCCTCGCGCACGGGCACGCGGGAGACGCCGTGCCGTGCCGCGACCTCTTCCTCACGGATGCGCTGGCCAGGCGGGAGGGCGCGGGAGATGACCTGGTGGCGCAGGTCGTCCGCGACGACGTCGCGCAGGGGCTTGAGCCGGTGGTCCGTCATGGGCGCAGATCGTATCCCGTACCCAGGCCCGTTGGCCCCCCGGGGTGTCGTGGCCCACGCGAAACATGGCTGTCACGCGCCCGCGACACCGTGCACACATCCACGGGACACACTTTCGTATACGAAAGCAGTGGCGCGCGAGCGCAGGACGCTGCAGGACTCCGACCAAGGGACCACCCGACATGGCTACTCGCAGACGAACGACCTTCGCGGCCCTCACCGCGGCCCTTGCCCTGTGCGCCACCTCGGCCTGCGGCACGCAGGGAGGCGACGCCTCCGCGGCCTCCTCCGACGGCTCGACCTCGGTGTCGGTCCGGCTCAAGTGGCTCCATCAGAGCCAGTTCGCCGGGTTCTACGCGGCGGACGCGCAGGACTACTACGCCGAGGAAGGCCTCGACGTCGAGTTCCAGCCCGGCGGGCCGGACGCTCCCGCGATCCAGCTCGTGTCCTCGGGCTCCGCGACGTACGGCATCGCGGGCGCCGACCAGCTGCTGCTCGCGCGCGAGAAGGGGATCGACGTCGTCGCCGTCGCGGCGATCTACCGCCAGACTCCGTTCGTCCTCATGACCCGCGAGGACGCGGACCTCACCGAGATGGAGGACCTGGCAGGGACCCAGGTGGGTGTGAAGTTCGGCCAGAGCGAGGAGGTCTCCTACCGCGCGATGCTCGAGGCGGCCGGCATGTCCACGCCCGAGGAGGTCGCGGTGAAGTTCGACCTGGGCCCGTTCCTCAACGGCTCGCTCGACGCGTTCCCGGGCTACTCCATCAACGAGGCCATCGCCGCCGAGGAGGAGGGGGTTCCCGTCAACCTCATCACGCCCGCCAGCGTGGGCATCCACATGTACGCCGACACCCTGTTCACGACGAGGGAGCACCTCGAGGAGGACCCCGAGGAGGTGCGAGCATTCGTCGCGGCCACGCTCAAGGGATGGGACTGGGCCGTGGCCAACCCTGACGAGGCTGCCGCCCTCGCGCTCGACCACGATGCCAACCTCGACCTCGAGCACGAGAAGGCGATGATGCACAGCAGCATCCCGAGCATCACCCCCGACGACAAGCCGATCGGCTACATGGACACCGCCGAGTGGACGGTGCTCCACGACCTGCTCCTCGACCAGGGGCTGCTGTCCGAGCCGCAGGACGTCGAGGACGCCTTCACGTCGCAGTTCGTGGCGGACGAGTGAGCTCGCCGGTGCTTGCTCCGACGCAGGAGCAGACCGCCCTCATCCGGGCCCAGGACGTCTCGCGCACGTTCGGATCGGTGCGGGCGCTCGCCCCGACGAGTCTCACCGTCGAGCGGAACGAGATCGTCTCGCTGCTGGGCCCCTCCGGGTGCGGCAAGACGACGTTGCTCCGCATCCTCTCGGGCCTCGTGCCACCCAGCGAGGGGAAGCTCGAGGTGTCGCCGGCTGCGACCGGCTTCGTCTTCCAGCGACCGGTCCTCCTGCCCTGGCAGTCCGCCACGGATGCGGTCCTCCTCCCCGTGACCCTGCACCGCCGCGTGAGGCCGGCCGACGTCGAGCGGGCCCACCAGCTGCTGGACCTCGTCGGTCTGGCCGGGTTCGAGAAGCATCGACCGGCCCAGCTCTCGGGCGGGATGCAGCAACGGGTCGCCCTCGCCCGCGCGCTCATGGAGCGACCCCAGGTCCTGTTCCTCGACGAGCCGTTCAGTGCGCTCGACGAGCTCACCCGCGAGGAGATGAATCTCGAGCTGCTGCGCATCTTCCAGGTGGAGCCGGAGCTCGAGGCGGTCGTGCTCGTCACCCACTCGATCGAGGAGGCGGTCTTCCTGGCCGACCGTGTGGTCGTGCTCGGTGCGCGCCCCGGGCGCGTGCTCGACACCGTGCCCGTCGACCTTCCGCGCCCCCGGGTGGCGGAGCACAAAGACACAGAGAGGTTCTCCGCATGCGTCGCACACCTGCGCCAGCTGCTCCGCTCCGCCGCATAGCCCCCGCCGTCCTCAGTCCGCTCGCGTTCGTCGCGGCGATCCTCCTCACCTGGGAGGTCGTCGTGCGGGTGCTGGACACCCCGACGTACCTGCTGCCCCGGCCCAGCCTGCTGCCCGGCGCTCTGCCCGCCGAGACGTGGTCCCACGTGTGGGTCACGACGCAGGAGGTCCTCCTCGGGTTCCTCCTCGCCAACGTCCTGGCCTTCGCTGTCGCCGTGGCGTTCGCGCAGAGCCGGTGGTTGGAGCGCGGTCTCTACCCGGTGGCGATCGCCATGAAGACCACCCCCCTCGTGGCCATCGCCCCGCTGCTCGTCCTGTGGTTCGGCACCGGCCTGACCTCGAAGGTCGTGGCTGCCGCGCTCATCAGCTTCTTCCCCATGCTCGTCAACACGATCAAGGGCCTCCACGCCGCCGACAACGACCAGGAGGAGCTGTTCCGGGCCCTGCGGTCCGGCCGGTGGCAGCGCCTGCGTCGCCTCCAGATGCCGACGGCGCTGCCGTACGTCTTCGCGGCCCTGAAGATCTCGAGCTCGCTCGCCGTGGTCGGAGCGATCGTCGGGGAGTTCGTCGGCGCCAACACGGGTCTCGGCTTCGTCATCCTGCAGGCGTCCTACCGTCTCGACACGCCCCAGCTGTTCGTCGGCATCGGGCTGGCGGCTGCGCTGGGGCTCACGCTCTTCGGGCTCATCAGCCTGCTCGAACGGGTCGTGTGCACGTGGGAGCGGGTGGACGCATGAGGGTCGCCGGGCTGCACCGACTCATGACCGACGACCCCGCCGACACCTCGGGCCTGACCGCCGCCGTCGAGGCGGGACTCGACCCGACGCGGGTCGTCGCCGTCGCCGGCAAGACCGAGGGCAACGGCTGCGTCAACGACTTCACGCGCGGCATGGCCGCCACGGCATGGCGCGCCGCACTGGCGACCTCCGTCGTGAGCGTCATGTCCGGCGGGACGGAGGGCGTGCTCTCACCCCACGTCACCCTGCTCGTGGAGGACGACGAGGACCCGGGGCTGCCGCCGGGTGCGCTCGTCGTCGGAGCAGGGGAGAGCATCCCCATCACCCCCGACATGCTCGGGCGACGGGCGCAGGTCGATGCCGTCGCTGCGGCCGTGCGGGAGGTCTGCGAAGCTGCGGGGCTCGACGTCGCGGACGTGCAGTTCGCGCTCGTCAAGTGCCCGCTGCTCACCGCGACCACCGTCGCCCGGTGGCCGGCAGGGGCGTTGACGACGTCGGACACCTACGAGTCGATGGCGCACAGCCGGGCCGCCTCTGCGCTCGGTGTCGCGCTCGCGCTCGGTGAGATCGACGACGCCGCCGTCGCGCGCGGCCTCGCGGGCGACCTCGACGTGTACTCCTCCGTGGCGTCCACGAGCGCCGGGGTCGAGGTGGACCGGTGCGAGATCGTCGTCCTGGGCCACCACCCCGCCGCCCGCGGACGGCTCCGCGCGACGCGGACCGTCATGCGGGACGCGATCGACGCCGAGCCCGTCCTCGCCGTGCTCGACGAGATCCGCAACCAGGGCGGCACGGTCGTCCAGGTGTTCGCCAAGGCGGGCCCCGATCCCACCGGGGCGGTGCGCGGCCGACGCCACACGATGCTCACGGACTCCGACATCAACGCGACCCGCCATGCGCGGGCGGCGGTCGGAGGTCTGCTCGCGGGACTGTGCGGCGAGACGGCCCTGTACGTGTCCGGTGGAGCGGAGCACCAGGGGCCGGCGGGAGGTGGCAACGTCACCGTGGTCTGGGCCATGGCCTGATCGGTGGGGGCATGGCCAGCGGGGGCGTGGTCGGCGGGCTCCGGTCGACGCCCGCCGTTCCCGTGCCGTCACGTGACGTCTCGGGAGGACATCGCGCAGATCGCTCACATTTCACCCTCGTGCGGCCGATGAGCCGCACGACATGTTGTCCGGGGGAAGTGGGACCAGGTGAAGCAGAAGCTGTTCGCGGCGCTGACCGTCGTCGTCGCGGGGATGCTCGTGTCGGGTCCCGGGGCGGGCGCGGTCGGCGATGCGCCGGCCGCGCCCGTCACCACGCAGCTCATGAGCCGTGGCGCCGGGCCGTCCGACGCGGGCGACCCGGTCGTGCGTCCCGCCGCGGCCCGGGTCGCTCAGGAGCCGACGGACCAGGCGCCGGTGGGCGACCTCCCCGCGGAGGCGTCGCCCACCGACCTCCCCGGGGCGGCCTCCGACCCGGCCGGCGACACGTCCGCGACGCAGACCGACGGTCCGGCACCGCTCCCGCCGACGACGGCGCCGCCCGCGGCGTCGGCGGGAGCGCCTGCTCCGGCGCCGGCCCCGGTGCGCAGCGCGCCACGTGCGGCGGAGCCGGTAGCCGCACCAGCGCTGCCGCCAGCACCAGCCCCGGCACCAGCCCCGGCGCCGGTCCTCGTGCCGGAGGTCTCGTCCCCGGCACGCGCCGCCGCATCGCCGTCGTCCGCCGGGTCGAGCGCCCTGCTCGCCGCCCTCAACGTGACACGTGCGTCAGCAGGGCTGCCCGCCCTGGCCTATGACGCCACGCTGGAGAGCGTCGCCCAGACGTGGAGCGCGTCCATGTCGGCGTCGGCCACGATGTCGCACAACCCCGCCACCCGGACGCAGATCCCGGCGGGCTGGAGGTCGTGGGGAGAGAACGTGGCGCACGCCGCCGGGTTCCCCGACCTCGCGGGGACCATCCACGCGAGCTGGCTGGACAGCCCCGGGCACCGCGCGAACATCCTCCGGCCAGGCTTCACGAGCGTCGGCATCGGGTACCACGTCGACGCGCAGGGCGGGGTCTGGGCGACGCAGGTCTTCGCGTCCTACTGACGGGCAGACCCGACGTGGTCGCGCGGGGCCCCGACGTCGGCGGTGTCCATCCGGGACCATCGCCGCACCTCGAGGACCGTGGACCCGCGATGATGGGACGGTGAACCCACCCGCCGCCTCCGAGGACGCCCTCGAACCCGTCCGACTCATCCGCCGCTCCGGCGTCGTGCTGCGCGTCGGGACGATGCTCCTGGCGGCCGGCAGCGGCAGCTACCGCGTGAAGATCTCGATGCAGCAGGTCGCCCGCGCCCTGGGGCTCGACGGCGTCGACGCGCAGGTCATGGTCAACGAGATCACCGCGACCTCCCGGGCAGGGACGATCTTCCGCACCGAGGTCGTGCACAGCCCGACCATCGGGGTCGACGCGACCCGCATCGCCGTCCTCGAGCGGCTGTGCTCGACGCTGCGTCCGGGTGCGACCGCCGACGAGGTCGACGCCGCGCTCGACCGGATCGAGAGCACCACGCCGCACCACGGGATGTGGGCGGCCGGCCTGTTCGCCGCGATGGCCTGCGCGGCGTTCGCCTTCCTCAACCACGGTGGGCTCGTCGAGGTGCTCGTCGCCGGCGTGGGGGCCGGCGTCGGGCAGGTCGTGCGCCGGGCGTTGCTGCACCGCCGGTTCAACCCGCTCGGTGTGACGATGCTCGCCGCGGCCGTCGCGAGCGCCGTCTACCTCGGCGTGGTGTGGGCGCTGTTCGGCGTGGGCCTCGTCGACACCGTCCACGAGAGCGGGTACGTCTCCGCGGTGCTGTTCCTCGTCCCCGGGTTCCCGCTCGTCACCGCTGGCCTCGACCTCTCCCGCCTCGACTTCTCCGCCGGCCTCTCGCGCCTCACGTACGCGCTCATGATCATGACCTCCGCAGCGCTGAGCGTGTGGGCGGTGGCCGCCCTCGTGGGGCTCACGCCCGACCCGCTGGAGCGGGCGGACCTGTCCGTCGTGCTCGAGACCGCGCTGCTGCTGCTGGCCAGCGCCGTCGGGGTGTGGGGGTTCGCCATGCTCTTCAACAGCAGGTGGCGGGTGGCGCTCGCAGCTGCGGCGATCGGGATGGTCGTCAACGTGCTGCGGATCGAGGCGGTCGACGCCGGCATGGTCCCGCAGGCCGCGGCGGGCTTCGCCGGCCTCGTCGTCGGCGTGCTGGCCAACCTCGTCGCGCCGCGGATCGGTGCGCCCCGGCTCACCCTGTCCGTGCCGGCCGTCGTCATCATGGTCCCCGGGGTCTCTGCGTACAACGCCGTGTACCTGCTCAACGACGGGCAGACGGTCGACGCGCTCGCCTTCGCCGTGCAGGCGACGTTCGTCGTCATCTCCCTCGTCATCGGTCTCACCCTGGCCCGGTCCGTGACGGACGGGTCGTGGCGGCAGGTGGGAGCGCGCGGAGCCCGCACCGCCCCGTGACGCCGCACGATGGGCGTGACGCAGCGCCGCTCCGGGGTGGAGCCCTGCGTGCTTTTGCTCCGTGGGCGCGCGTGCGGGTACATTTGCACAGCCCGCAGCAGCAGTGTCGCGTGGGTGGGCGCCCCCGGTTGCGCGGGGAACGTCAGGACAGGACCCAGGAGACGTCGCATAGCCAGGTCTAGTGCGCCACCCTGCTAAGGATGGGGCAACCCATCCGAGGGTTCGAATCCCTCCGTCTCCGCTTCACGAAGGCCCCGGTCAGGTGACCGGGGCCTTCGTCGTCCTGGCACGGGCCGGGCTGTGCATGCGGCACCCGGGATCGCGGGTTTCAGAGTCGCACGACGTCGCGCACGACGGACCGGGACGCGGCGGACCCGGCGAGGACGAGCGCGACGGCGGCGGTCACGCTGAGGACGAACTGGACGACGACCCGGGGGTCCTGGACGTTCTCGGTTCCTCTGGCGGAGATCATGTACATCGCGACCAACGCGGTGGTGAGGACCACCGCGACGGCGAGCGGGACGAAGACCTCGCGGACCCGGGCGGCGTGCAGGACGGCTGTGTCGGTGCCGGTGAGCGCCAGTGCGCGGTACTCCGAACGCTGCGAGATCACCTGTCCGGCCTGCATCACCCCCGTCGAGACGGCGGCGAGCACAGCGACGATGGCAAGGGTGAGGTACCCGCCGGTGGCGATGTCCGCGTAGAACTGGCGGTCGACCGCTGGTGCGGTCTCGGCCACCGATCCGGACGCCACCGGGCTGATGCTCGTGATCCCCGCGACGAACGTCGCCAGGGTCACGCCGCCGATGGACCGCCACGCCGTCTTCGGGTTGTCCACCATGCGGCGCCCGGCGAGCAGCGTGGCGACGGAACGGGCGCGGCGCGTCGTGATGCGGCCCACGACGGAGACGACGAACGGGCCGGCGAGGTTGAGCGTCCCGAACCCCACGGCGAGCAGGACGATGAGGAGGCCGATCCCGGCGCCGCCCGCGCCGACCACGGCCGCGAAGACCACGAGGGCCACGACGCTCGCGGCGGCACGCAGCCACGTCGGGTGCTTGGGCCGCACCCGGTTGGCGACCCCGAGCGGGGTGATGGCGACCTGGCGCAGGCTGATGACGGCCGAGACGACCGCGACCGCGACGACGGCCAGGACGGCGAGCAGGAGGTTCGGCAGGCCCACCCACAGCTCGCCGAGCCCGAACGTGCGGCCCTGGAACCGCAGCTGGGCGAACAGCGGGACGAGCGCGAGGTACCCGACGATCCCGGCGACCGCTCCGGCGAGGGCCTGGGCGGCGGCGTCGAGCACGGTGAGCGTCGCGACCTGCCACGTGGTGGCACCGGCGAGCCGCAGCGCCGCGAGCCGGGAGTCGCGCCGGGCGACGGCCAGCCGGGCGGCGGCACCGCCGAGCGTGACGAGGGGGATGAGCAGGAGCGCGCTCGCGAGCCACGCGAGGAAGACGTAGTTCTCGGTCATGACGTCGCCCGCCCGGGCGGCGCGCTCGTCGAAGGCGTTCTGCCCGCCGACGACGATGAGCAGGATCGCGGTGGTGACGCCGAACGCGAAGATCGAGAGGATTGTCGTGAGGCGCTGGGGGTCGGTGCTCGACGCGCCGCGCAGCCGCAGCAGGCGCCACAGGGCGAAGGTCGTGCTCATCGGAGGGCCCCGTCCCGGGCCTCGGAGAGGAACTCGCCGGAGACGGAGCCGTCGCGCATCGTGATGGTGCGCGAGCACCAGCGCGCGACGGTCGGGTCGTGCGTGACGACGACGAGCGCCGCGCCCGACCGGCGGGTCGCCTCGACGAGGACCCTCATCACCTCGGCGCCCGTCGTCTGGTCGAGGGCGCCGGTGGGCTCGTCGGCGAACACGACGCCGGGCGAGCCGACGAGGGCCCGCGCGATCGCGACGCGCTGTGCCTGGCCACCGGAGAGCTCCCCCGGGCGACGGTCCTCCATGCCGGCCAGGCCGAGGTTGTGCAGCCACCCCGCAGCCGTGGCCGTGGCCTTCGACCGGCTCACGCCGGCGAGCATGAGCGGGAGGGCCGCGTTCTCGACGGCCGGGAGCTCGGGCAGGAGCTGGCCGGACTGGAAGACGAAGCCGAAGTCCGAGCGGCGCAGCTCGGTGCGGCGCGCGTCGCTGAAGGAGCCGATGTCGTGGCCCTTCCACATGACCGCCCCGGAGGTGGGCCGCAGGATCCCCGCGATGCAGTGCAGGAGCGTCGTCTTGCCCGAGCCCGACGGGCCCATGATCGCCAGGGACTGTCCGTCGTAGATCGACAGGTCCACGCCGGCCAGCGCGTGGGTCGTGGCGAGCGCGTCGGTGCCGTAGACCTTGGTGAGGTTGCGTGCCACGAGGGTGGGTCGGTTCGTGTTCATGCTCCCAGCCTGGTCGCCCGGGTCACGGGCGACATCGTCCTGCGGGGTGGATCCGCGCGGCAGGTGGTCCACCGAGGGGTGGAGCCGGGAGCGCCCGGTGTCCGCCCCTGGTGCACAGCCCGCAGCAGCAGTGTCGCGTGGGTGGGCGCCCCCGGTTGCGCGGGGAACGTCAGGACAGGACCCAGGAGACGTCGCATAGCCAGGTCTAGTGCGCCACCCTGCTAAGGATGGGGCAACCCATCCGAGGGTTCGAATCCCTCCGTCTCCGCTTCACGAAGGCCCCGGTCAGGTGACCGGGGCCTTCGTCGTCCCCCGCGGGGCGCGGCGGCGCGGTCTCAGGCCTGCACGACGTCCCGCATGACGTCCCGCACGACGTACCGGGACGCACCGGAGCCGACGAGGACGAGCGCGACGGCCACCGTGACGCTGCCGAGGAACTGCGTGACGACGGACGGGTCGCGCACCGACTGCATCCCGATCACGGGGACGAGGACCGTGAGGACGGCGCCCGTCGTCGCCGCCACGGCGGCCACGAGCGGGATCGCGATCTCGCGCAGCCGTGCCGCGTCGAGCACCTTCGTGTCCGTGCCGGCCAGCGTGAGGGCCCGGTACTCGGCGCGCTGGGTGATGACGCGTCCCGCCTGCATGACGCCCGTCGACACGGCGGCCAGGACTGCGACGATGGCGAGCGTGAGGTAGCTCCCGGTGACGATGTCGCGCGTGAACTCGTCGGTCTCCGTGGCGAGCGCCGCGGCGCTCGTGACCCCCGCGATGAACGTCGCGAGGGCGACGCCGCCGACGGACCGCCAGGCCGACTTCGGGTCGGCGACCATCCGTCGCCCGGCGAGCAGGGTGGGCACCTTCCGGGCGCAGCGCACGGTGATCCGGCCGACGAAGGACACCACCCACGGGCCGACGAGGTTGAGCGTCGCGAACGCGACGACGAGCAGCACGACGAACAGCCCGACCCCGGCACCCCCGACCTGCACCGCCACCGAGAACGCCCCGAAGGCGCCGACGCAGACCACGAGGCGGAGCCACGTCGGGGGAGCGGTCCGCACCCGGTTGACCACCCCGAGGGGCGTGATAGCCACCCGCCGCAGGCTGACGACCGCCGACAGCACCGCGACGAGAACGACCGCGGTGACGGCGAGCAGCAGGTTCCCCAGCCCCACCCACAGCTCCGTCAGGCCGAACGTGCGGCCCTGGAAGCGCACCTGCGCGAAGACGGGGACGAGTGCCAGGTATCCGGCGATGCCGGCGACCGCCCCGGTGAGCGCCTGGGACGCGGCGTCGAGCACCGTGAGTGTCGCGACCTGACCGGTCGTGGCGCCCGCGAGCCGCAGGGTCGCGAGCCGGGTGTCCCGGCGGGCGACGGCAAGGCGGGCGGCCGCCGCGCCGAGCGTGACGAGGGGGATGCTCAGCAGCGCCACCGCGATCGACCCGAGGATGACGTAGTTCTCGGTGGTGTCGTCGCCGGGGTTCGCCGCAGAGCGGTCGCTGAACGCCTCGAGCCCGCCGAGGACGCTGAGCAGGATCGCGGTGGTCACCCCGAACGCGACGACCGCGAGGACCGTCGTCATGCGCTGCGGGTCGTCGCTCGCGGCCGTCCGGTGACGCAGCAGGCGCCACAGGTCGAACGTCGCGCTCATCGCCGCGCCCCGTCCTCGGCGGGAGCGAGGAACTCGCCCGAGACGACGCCGTCGCGCATGGTCACGGTGCGTGAGCACCAGCGCGCGACCGTGGGGTCGTGGGTGACGACGACGAGGGCGGCCCCGGACCCGCGGGTGGCGCGGGCGAGGACGTCCATGACCTCGGCGCCCGTCGTCTGGTCGAGGGCGCCCGTGGGTTCGTCCGCGAACACCACCCCCGGGGAGCCGACGAGGGCCCGCGCGATGGCGACGCGCTGCGCCTGCCCGCCGGACAGCTCGCCCGGGCGGCGGTCCTCCATCCCGGCGAGCCCGAGGTCCCGCAACCACTGGGCAGCGGTGGCCGTCGCCGACGACCGGCTCACGCCGGCGAGCATGAGGGGCAGTGCGGCGTTCTCGACGGCGGGCAGCTCCGGCAGGAGCTGGCCGGACTGGAAGACGAAGCCGAAGTCGGTGCGGCGCAGGGCCGTGCGCCGGGCGTCGCTCAGCGCCGAGATGTCCTGCCCCTGCCACATGACCGCGCCCGAGGTGGGGCGCAGGATCCCCGCGATGCAGTGCAGGAGCGTCGTCTTGCCGGACCCGGAGGGGCCCATGATCGCCAGCGACTCACCTCCGTACACGGAGAGGTCGACACCGGCGAGGGCGTGGGTGGTCGTCGTCGCCTCGGAGCCGTAGACCTGGGTGAGGTTCCGGGCCGCGAGGACGGGCTGCGTCGTGTTCATGCCCCTAGCCTCGTCGTCGCAGGCGCCCGGCCGCGTCGCCCGGTGGAGGGGGTCGGCGGCCGGGCACGCTCCACCCCGAGGGGGAGCCGGACGCCGGCACCTGCTCCCGTGGGCGGGGTCGGAGCCCGACGTGGCGCGGCTCACCCGGCTCCGTTTTGGGATCTGCCCACCTGCGCGGTAATGTTCTCGACGGTCGCCCGCGCGGCGACCAGGTCTGCGCCCGTAGCTCAACGGATAGAGCATCTGACTACGGATCAGAAGGTTGGGGGTTCGAATCCCTCCGGGCGCACCAGAACGAACGGCTCCATCCTCTCGGATGGAGCCGTTCGTCGTTGGCGGTGGTACGGCCCGCGGCCGCCCGCTGTCTCACTCGAGGACCTCCTGGAGGCGCGCGGTGTCGGCGTCGGTCCACCCCTCGGGCTGTGTCACGGCGATCCACGCCACCGGGATGAGCTCGCCGTAGTTGTGGCCGTGCCCGTCGGGGACCTTCTTCGAGTTCGCCATGTCGACGGTCACCTGCCAGAACGTCACCACGGGGTACCAGGACATCGACGGGGTGACGTCCGGGCCGCGTGGTTCCTCGAGCCAGTCGGGGCGGTCGAAGATGAGGGCGGGCGACCACCACACGACCGGGTCGGAGGGGTGCTGGAGGTAGACCACCCGCGGCTCGATCCACTCCTCCGGATTCTCGGGCTCCGCGAGGTCCTGGGCGTCCGCAGCGAACCGGACGACGAGCCCGCTCGCGTACATCGGCTCGATCTCGGGGGACCCGGGGTCCCGGCGGTCGACGAGCGCGTGCCACAGGTCGTTCGAGTGGGGCGGTCCTGTCCACACGACCCCGTCGGTGTGGTTGCGGATGTCCGCGAGCGAGGTGAAGGCGTGCTCGGACCCCTGGGAGCCGAGGCTCTCGCCGTAGACGACGAGGTCAGGCTGCTGGTCCTCGGGCAGTCCCTCGATGTGCCCCGAGACGGCGTCGATGAGCACCCGGCCCTCCTCCTGCGACCGGCTGCGGTCCACGAGGAAGGACAACCAGCTCGGCAGGTACGAGTACTGGGTGGCGACGATCGCCGTGTCGCCGGCGTGGATGAGCTCGAGGCTGTCCGCCGCGGCTGCGTCCACCCACCCGCTCCCCGTGGTCGTGACGACCGCGACGATCGACCGGTCGAACGCGCCCGTGCGCTCCATCTCCGAGATCGCGAGGTCCGCCCGGGCCTGCGCGTCGTCGGCGCTCTCGATGCCGACGTACACGCGGACGGGCTCGGAGACCGGGTCGTCGCCCGCGACGTAGGCGATGTCGTCGGCGCTCGCCCCGCCGGAGACGAAGCTGCGCCCCTGCCGGCCCAGGGACTCCCACTCGACGAGCGACTCCGCCGACCCGGACCGCAGGGCGCTCTCCGGCTGCTGGGCGTCCGGCTCGGTGCGCTGGTTGATGCTGTTGAAGGCTGAGTCGACGTTCGTCAGCGCGAAGCGCAGGAGCACCTCGTTCGTGAACGTCACGACGATGGCTATGGCGACGATGGTGCCGATGATCGTCGAGAGTCCCGTCGGCAGCCCGAGCCGTGCGTGCAGCGCCGCGCTCACGCGTCGTTCGAGGGCGAGCACTCCACGCCCGGCGGTCACGACGGCGGCGGCGACGACGACGAGCACGGGGCCTGCGAGGAACCAGTGGCTCGTCGGGGGCGCGTCGAGCCCGACGAGGCGGGCCATGTCCGCCTGCCACCGGGCGGAGGCCGTGAGCATGAGGACGAGCGTGACGGGGATCGCGACGACCAGCACCCGCCAGGCGACCCGCGGCACCCACGGTGGCAGGATCTCGAGGAGGCGGGACTCGACCTGACGGAACCGGCTGGAGTGCCGCAGGAGCCAGGCGACGAGCGCTCCCAGGCCGTAGCCGGCGGCGCCGGACAGGCCGGACACGACGCCCTGGAAGAGCCAGTCCCGGGGGAGCAGCGACGGCGTCATCGCGAGGGCCGCGAACGCGGTACCGACCACGAGGCCCCCCGCGCTGACCCGCAGGCGGGCGAGCCGGGAGGGCGTCGGTGCGCTCGGCGTGCTCGATGGGCTGGGCGCGCTCGTCGCGGTGTCGAGGTCCGCGCCCATGTCGACCCGGTCCCGGTCCGTCGGCCCGTCAGGCCTCGAGCGGGCGCCGGCCCTGGCCGGTGACCGTCGTGAGGAGGAAGGCGGAGTCCTCGAGCGCGAGGACCGCGTGCCGCTCGTGGGTGAGCAGGACGAGCTGTCCTGCGGAGACCTTCGTCTCCTCGAGCCCGCTCACCTGGACCTGCCCGGTGAGCACCTGCAGGCTCGCGGCGTGGGGTGCGTTGTGCTCCGCGAGCTCGGAGCCCGCGACGAGGGCGAGGACCGTCTGGCGCAGTGCGCCGTCGTGCAGGAGGACCTGCGCGCTGCGTCCGTGCGGGGAGGTCCGGGCGGCCGCGAGGTGGGTCTCGGCTTCGTCGGCGAGGTCGGTCATGGGGGTCCCCTCATCTGCGCGCACGCTGGTAGGGCCATCGTTGCACGTCCGGTTCGTCCCGGCTCGGGGCGAACGTCCGGCGGTGCAGCCTGGGACGTCGTCCGCGGGCGCGAGGGTGTGTCAGAACTCCGGGCCGCAGTCCTCGGCCGGGTCGCAGGGGCGGAAGCCGTCGTCGACGACGAGTACGTCACCGTCGGGTCCCAGCGTGATCGACGACGGGTCATCCGCGAGCGCGTCGCGGTCGACCTCCCACACGATGACGGTCCGCGCAGGCCGGGAGCAGTCGACGATCCCGTCGGGGTGCACCGTCTGCCACTCGAGGGTCGCGCCGTCGGCGACGACGCGGCTCCCGGCGCAGGCCGGAGACTCCGCGACGACGAGCACCGACTCCTCGAGGTCGACGTCGAGGACGGCGGTGCGATCGAGGTCAGCCGGCACTCCGGCGAGGAAGTCGTCCCGGGCGGTGTCGTCCGCGAGGAGGAGCGTCGTGTCGAGCGTGATGTCGACGGCCGAGGGCTCGTCGTGCGCGCTCCACGACACGAGGTGGGAGCCGACCTCCGGGCGCTCGTCCAGCTCGGTCGAGCCCAGCAGGGAGCATCCGGGCAGGGCGAGCAGCAGCGCGAGCCGCCAGGACGCGCGCGTGAGGGGCGTCGGGGTGTCCATCCGCACAGGGTACGAGCGGCGGCCTGTCACGTCTCGCTGACCTGGCCGTCCGCGACCGTCCAGCGCCGGTTCACCCGGACGGCGTCGAGCATGCGGCGGTCGTGGGTGACGAGCAGGAGGGTGCCCGTGTAGCCGTCGAGGGCCGCTTCGAGCTGCTCGATCGCGGGGAGGTCGAGGTGGTTCGTCGGTTCGTCGAGCACGAGGAGGTTGACGCCGCGGGCCTGCAGGAGCGCCAGCGCGGCGCGGGTGCGCTCGCCGGGGGACAGGGACGCGACGGGGCGCACGACGTGCGGGGCGCGGAGCCCGAACTTCGCGAGCAGCGTGCGCACCTCGTCCGTGGGCCAGTCCGGCACGAGCCGGGCGAACGCGGCGGACAACGGCTCGGTGTCCCCGGCCGCGCCCAGGTGGTTGCGCGCCTGGTCCACCTCGCCGACGGCGACGCTCGTCCCGAGCGTCGCCGTCCCGGCGTCGAGCGGCACGGCGCCGAGCAGGGCGCGCAACAGGGTCGTCTTGCCCGATCCGTTGGCTCCCGTGATGGCGATCCGGTCTCCGGCGTCCACCTGGAGGTCCACGGGTCCGAGGGTGAACCGCGCGTCGTCGGCGGCTGACGCGCGGTGCTGCACGACGGCGCCGCGCAAGGTCGCCACGACGGCCGAGCCGCGCGGCGCGGCGGCGATCTCGTACCGCAGCTCCCACTCCTTGCGCGGCTCCGCCACCTCGTCGAGGCGCTCGATCATCCGGTCGGTCTGGCGGGCCTTCGCGGCCTGCTTCTCCGAGCCCGCGCGCTTGGCGTGCAGCACGTGCTTGTCCCCGTCGCTCGCCTTGCGCATGGCGTTGCGGGTGCCCTTGTCCGACCACCCGCGCTGCATGCGCGCGCGGTCCTCCAGCGAGGACTTCTTGTCCGCGTACTCGTCGTAGTTCTCCCGCGCGTGCCGGCGTGCCACCGCCCGCTCCTCGAGGTACGCCTCGTACCCGCCGGAGTAGACGCCCACGTGCTGCTGGGCGAGGTCGAGCTCGACGACGCGGGTGACGCACCGGGACAGGAACTCGCGGTCGTGGCTGACGACGACGATCCCGGTGCGCTGGGACCGTACGAACGCCTCGAGCTGGGCGAGCCCGTCGAGGTCGAGGTCGTTGGTGGGCTCGTCGAGGAGCAGCACGTCGAACCGGGAGAGCAGCAGCGCGGCGAGTCCGACGCGGGCGGCCTGGCCGCCGGAGAGCCCGGTCATGAGGTGGTCGACCCCGACGTCGAGGCCGAGCCCGGCGAGCACCGCACCGGCGCGGTCCTCGAGGTCTGCGGCCCCGATGCTCATCCAGCGGTCGAACGCCGACGAGTAGGCGTCGTCCGCCCCCGGCGCCCCCGTCGTGAGGGCGTCGGTGCTCGCGTCGAGCGCGGCCTGCGCGTCCGCGACGCCGGTCCGGCGTGCGAGGTGCGCCCCGACGGTCTCGCCGGGGACCCGCTCGACCTCCTGCGGGAGCCACCCGACGACGGCGTGCGCCGGGGAGACGGTGACCGTCCCGGCGGCGGGCTCGTGCGCACCGGCGAGGAGCCCCAGGAGCGTCGACTTGCCGGCGCCGTTGGCCCCGACGAGCCCGACGACGTCCCCCGGAGCGACGACGAGGTCGAGGCCGGAGAAGAGCGTGCGGTCCGCGTGCCCGGCGGCCAGGCCGCGGGCGACGAGCGTGGCGGTCATGAGTGGATGGCGGTGAGGATCACGGCGATCATTTTAGTGGGCTGCCACGAGCCCCGAGCCCCGAGCCCGGGACGAGGCCGACGGTGGCGGAGGTCAGCCCTTGAGGGCGTTCGCGGCGCGTGCCCATGCAGCCTCGGCGGGGCCGAGCGACTGGAGCAAGGTCTCGGCGATCTCCCGTGACGTGCGCTGGCGCTGTGCGGCCTGGGTCTCGAGGATCCGCCGCGCGCTCCCGGCCGAGACGTTGTTGAGGTGCATGAGGGCGCCGATGGCCTGTTCGACGATCTCCGCGTCCTCGTACTGGGCGTAGGTTCCCGCCGTGGACTCCTCGAGCTCGGACAGCTCGAGGCGCAGGCGCAGCGTCCGGGCAAGGAGCTGCGTGTACGCGTCCACCGTGGTGAGCACCGTCGGCGACCAGGGGTCGAGCCGCTCGGAGTACACGTTGAGCGAGACGGGTGAGTCCGTGAGGGCGAGTGCGGGTATCGCCAGGGCGGACCGGTAGCCCGCCTCGGCCGCGGCGGTGCTCCACGCCTCCCAGCGAGACTCCTGCGAGAGGTCGGGGACCACCTGGCCGACCATCTGGTCCATGGCAGAGAGGCACGGGCCGACGTTCGTCTGGGTCTCGACCTGGTCGCACCGGGCGGAGCGCTCACTGCTGCTCGCGCCGCGGACCGCCACACCGTGCGGCCGCAGGGTGACACTCACCTCGATGTCGGCACCGAGCGCCGCGGCGGCGCGGACGGCGTACTGCTCCAAGTACTCAGACGCGCTCATGGTCTCTCTCCTCCGCAGTCCTGGGTCACCAGGTCGCAGGCCCCCCTCGTCCTCCTGCGCCCTCCGCGACGCGCACACGCTACCGCTAAACGGCCGTGTCCCGGGAGGGACCCGTGGCCGCGACGCGCCAGCCCCTCGGCCCGTTCATCGGGCGTCGTGCAGCAGCATCTCGAGCGCGCCCGGCTCGGTGACCGGGCGCTCGCAGACGAATCCCCGGCAGACGTATGCCGTGGGCACCGGTGCCGGGCGGTCCGCGAGCAGCGGGTGGTCCGAGCCCTCGGGACCGACGGCGATCACGGCACCGGCGGTGGGCGTGCCCCAGGCGACCTGCAGGAGCGCATCGACCGCGTCGTCGGGTGACCGGTCAGGGCCTGCGCCCGCAGGGAGCTGTGGTGTGACGATCGCGATCTCACGTGGCCCGTCGACGAGGGCCTCGGCGACGGAGAGCGCGTGCCCCGCGAAGCGTGGCGCCCGGCCGGCGAGCACGGGGTAGACGCTCAACGCGGCCTCCGCAGCGACCCGGTGCCGGTGGGAACCGGAGAGCGCGGCGAAGCGCAGGAGTGCGCCGGCCGCGGCGGAGCGTCCCGACGGGCTCGCGTTGTCGCCCGGGTCCGCTGGCCGGATGATGAGTGCGACGTCGTCGGACGCCAGCCCGGTGTCGAAGAAGTCCGCGGGCGCCTGCGTGCCGTCCTCCTGCGGTTCTCCGGCCTGGGTGAAGCGTTCGAGGACGACGTCGAGGAGGCGTTCAGCGAGGTCGTACCACCGGCGCTCGCCCGTCGCGGAGAAGAGGACGAGCAGGCCGTCCGCGAGCAGGCCGTAGTCCTCGAGGACGCCCGCGGCGTTGCTCAGGCGTGCGTCGAGCGAGACCCGCAGGAGGTTCCCCGTGCTCTCGTCGACGTGCAGCCCGACAACGTGCTCGGCTGCCACGCGCGCGGCGTCCACCCAGTCCGGTCGACCGAGGATCATGCCCGCCTCGGCGAGCCCGCCGACCGCCATGCCGTTCCACCCGGCGACGACCTTGTCGTCCCGTCCGGGACGGACCCGGTGCTCCCGGGCGGTGCGCAGCGCCTCGCGCACCCGGGCCAGGCGGACCTCGCCCGGTTCGCCCGTGCCGGGGTCCGTGGCCGCGACGAGGTCGGAGCGCACGAGCTGGAGGACGCTGGCGCCGTGCTCGAAGCTGCCCGTCGGCGTCACGGAGAACACCTGCGCCGCCCACGCACCGTCGTCCTCCCCGAGGACCTCGACGAGCTGGGCCGGCGTCCAGGAGTAGAAGCGTCCCTCCTCGCCCTCGGAGTCGGCGTCGAGGGACGACGCGAACGCGCCCTGCTCGGTCCGCAGCTCGCGGAGCAGGAACTCCACGGTCTCGGCCGCGACGCGCCGCGCCAGGTGGGCGACGTCGCCCGAGGACGAGCGGGCGAGGTGGGCGTAGACGGGCAGCAGCTGCGCGTTGTCGTAGAGCATCTTCTCGAAGTGGGGGACGACCCACCGGGCGTCGACGGAGTACCGGGCGAACCCGCCGCCGAGCTGGTCGTAGATGCCACCGCGCGCCATCGCCTCGCAGGTGTGCTCGACGAGGGCGAGAGCCTCCGGATCGCCGGTGCGGGCGTGGTGGCGCAGCAGCTGGTCGAGGGTCATCGACGGCGGGAACTTCGGTGCACCACCGAACCCGCCGTTCGCGCGGTCGTGCTGCTCCGCCAGGCCACGCACCGCCGCGGCGAGGTCGTCGGCCGACGGCGCGCCGGTCGCTGTCCCCAGCTCTGCGGGCGTCGCGCGCAGGTGCTCGACGAGCCCGGCCGCCTGCTCGACGAGGTCCGAGCGCTTGTCACGCCACGCGACGCTCACGGCGTCGAGCACCTGCCGGAATGCCGGCATGCCCTGGACGGGTGTGGGCGGGAAGTACGTCCCCGCGAAGAAGGGTGCCCCGCCGGGTGTGAGGAACACCGTCATGGGCCAGCCACCCTGTCGGGTCATCGCGACGACGGCCGACATGTAGATCGAGTCGATGTCCGGGCGTTCCTCGCGGTCCACCTTGATGTTGACGAAGCCCGCGTTCATCTGCCGGGCCGTGGCCTCGTCCTCGAACGACTCGTGGGCCATGACGTGGCACCAGTGGCACGCCGCGTAGCCGACGGACAGCAGCACGGGGACGTCACGCTCCCGCGCGGCGGCGAACGCCTCCTCGCCCCATGCGTACCAGTCGACGGGGTTGTCGGCGTGCTGGCGGAGGTAGGGCGACAGGGACCGGGAGAGGCGGTTCATAGATCGACCGTACGCGGGGGGCCAAAATCGCGCCGGACAGTGGATAATCGGCGTGTGCCCGTGCCACCGCCGCTGAGTGACGACCTCGAACCGCTGCTAGGTCCGTCCCTCGACGACGAGATGCGTGACCGGTATGCCCGCCTCGCCCGGGTTCGTCTCGGCGTGGCGGTCGCCATGGTCTCGCTCGACTCGCAGGCGGGATCTCCGCAGACCGCGTCGTGGGCGGTGCCCGCCGCCTGGGAGGCTGACTCCGTCCCGTACCTCGGGGACTGCTTCCGGGCCGTCGTCCTGTCGCGTGACGCACCGCTCGTGGTGCCCGACGTCGCCGCGGACGCGCAGCTCGTCGAGCGGCTCACGGGCCCGGACGCGCAGGTCGCCTCGTTCCTCGGTTTCCCGCTCGGCGACCCCGGTCCTGAGCGTCTCGGGGTGCTGTGCGTCATGGACACCGCGCCGCGCGAGTGGAGCGCCGACGATCTCGAGTTCCTCGACGACCTGGCCGCCCTGTGCTCGTCCGAGCTCAAGCTGCGGGCCGAGCACGCGCGGGCGCGCGAGATCCAGCGGGTCATGACGCAGAACAGCAGGAAGAACCGGCTGCTCCTGCTCCTCAGCGACGCCTTCGCGGACGCCGTCACCGTCGAGGACGTCGCGCAGATCGCCGGCCGTGTCGCCACGACCGGGCTGGGCGTGCGCCACACCGCCCTCGCGCTGCTCAGCGAGGACGGCCAGACGCTCCGGTACACCACGCAGAGCGAGTACTTCAGCGGGCTCGACGAGAAGTGGATCGATGCGTCCATCGACGACGACCGTCCGCTCTCCTACGTCGCGCGGACCCGTCAGACCGCGCTCTACCGCGACTTCGCGCACATGGCGGAGGAGTTTCCGTCGATCGCGTCCGCGGACCCGGGCGCCGGGGGTGGCCGGGCACTGCTGCCTCTCGTCTCGAGCGGGGAGCTGCTCGGCGTGCTCGCCCTCGTCTGGGACATGCCGCGCCAGTTCAACGAGCAGTCCGCACCCATCAAGGCTGCCCTCGCCGGCTACACCGCGCAGGCGCTCGACCGCGCCCGGCTCCTCGCCGAGCGTCAGAGCGTCGCGCAGCGCCTCCAGTCCGCGATGCTCACGCCGCTGCCCACCGTGCTCG
The DNA here is from genome assembly GCF_057180625.1 of Sanguibacter sp. Z6_81. Taxonomy (NCBI): domain Bacteria; kingdom Bacillati; phylum Actinomycetota; class Actinomycetes; order Micrococcales; family Sanguibacteraceae; genus Sanguibacter; species Sanguibacter sp. Z6_81. Next base: position 940,129 of record NZ_JBXUFV010000001.1, read on the forward strand.
GGCTGCAGCTCTCGACCGTGTACGAGCCCGCGGCCCGCGACGAACAGGTCGGCGGCGACTGGTACGACGCGGTCGAGCTCGACGACGGCTCGCTCGCGCTCATGATCGGTGACGTCACGGGACACGACCTCGAGGCGACCATCCTCATGGGTCAGCTGCGGTCGATGCTCCGGGCGTTCGCGTGGGAGCACGACGAGCCACCGTCGGCCGTCCTGTCGCTCCTCGACCGGGCCAACCAGGGGATCGGGCTCAACGCCACGGGAACCGGGATCGCCATGCGGTTGCGCCGGACCGCGGAGGGCGGATATGCGCTCGAGTGGTCCAGCGCGGGTCACCCGCCGCCGGCGATCCTGCGGGCCGACGGCTCGGTGGAGGTGCTGCGCGAGCGCAACGACCTCATGCTCGGCATCCTGCCGACGATCACCCGCCACGACCACACCGCGGTCCTGCATCCCGGTGACACGCTCGTGCTCTATACCGACGGGCTCATCGAGCGTCGCGGCGAGACGATCCTCGACGGTCTGCGGCGCCTCGCCGACGTGCTGGGACGGCACGCCTCCCACGACTTCGAGACGCTCGGTCAGACCCTGTTGGAGGACATGGTCGGCGGGGCTCTCGACGACGACACGGCGCTCCTCCTCGCCCGCGTCGTCTAGGTCTCCCGACTCGCGGCGGGGGCGGTCGCGTCGCACGATGGGACGAGACCACCGCGCCGAACGAGGAGACCTGCCCATGACCGGATCCGCCGAGACCAGCCCCGAGACGGTCCCCGACAAGAACGCCCCGGCGCCCGACGACCCCCGCAAGCCAGACTCCCCGCGCGAGATGTCCAAGCAGTCGTGGACGTACGTGCTGGGCAAGACGGTCCGGGAGTTCATGAAGGACCAGTGCACGGACATCGCCGCAGCGCTCACGTACTACGGGGTCCTCGCGGTCGCGCCCGCGCTCCTCGCCCTGGTGTCCATCCTCGGGCTCGTGGGCAACACGGACGAGATCATCGGTGACCTCGAGGGGTACGTGCCGCCCGACATGCTCAGCGGCATCCAGCCGCTCATCGAGCAGGTCACGCAGTCCTCCGCCTCCGGGTTCGCGCTCGTCGTCGGACTCGCGGGAGCCCTGTGGTCGGCATCCGGCTTCGTCAACGCCTTCAGCCGCGGGATGAACCGCATCTACGAGATCGACGAGGGCCGACCGATCTGGAAGCTGCGTCCCATGATGCTGCTCCTCACGACGATCCTGCTCGTCCTCGTCGCGGCGATCGCGTTCATGCTCGTCGCCTCCGGTCCTGTCGCCAGCAGCATCGGCGGGCTGCTCGGCCTGAGCGACACGGCCGTGACGGTGTGGAACATCGCCAAGTGGCCCGCCGTCCTCGTGCTCGTCGTCGTCGTCATCGCGATGCTCTACTACGGCACGCCCAACGTGAAGCAGCCGAAGTTCCGCTGGATCAGCCTCGGCGCGATCATCGCGATCCTCGTGTGGGCGATCGCCTCGGCCGGGTTCGCGTTCTACGTCGCGAACTTCTCGAACTACGACGCCACGTACGGCGCACTGGCCGGAGTCATCGTCTTCCTCCTGTGGGTGTGGATCAGCAACCTTGCGCTGCTCTTCGGCGCGGAGCTCGACGCCGAGATCGAGCGTGGGCGTGAGCTCGAGGCCGGGATCAAGGCGGAGAAGCTCATCCAGCTCCCGCCCCGTGACACGACGGCGAGCGAGAAGAAGGCGGCCAAGGCGGAGAAGGACATCGAGAAGGGACGCGAGATCCGGGAGAACAGTGGGAAGGTCCCGGGCGAGGGCAGCGAGCCCCGGGGGTAGACCCCGCCGGCGCAGTGCCCGGCGCAGTTGCTCAGGCGCGCAGAAGGCTCGGTGTGGCCGCGGTCCGCTGGACGGGAGCGGGGCGGGCCGTAGCCGGCAGCACGACCGGGCCGAGGACGCGTTCGAAGCGGCCGGTGAGGCGGGCCATCGCCAGGCCAGCCATGCCGGAGCGGCGCAAGGAGAGGAGCGTCGCGGGCGCCGTTGCGGCGGAGTCGAGCTTCGGGCTGATCACTCTGTGACAGTAGGACGCTGGTCCGAACCGCTTCAAGGTGTGCGCGGGTGAACACGTATGGGGAGAACTCCCCATGGATGAACTTGTGGGTGTTCGTCCGGACTTCCACCGGGCGGCCGCGCACGTTTCATCCGCTCGGTCATCCCTGGAACGTCCAGTGCCACGGCTCCCGTGGGACGTCCTCGACGAACCCGTGCGCCGCCCCGTTGGCACGCATCCAGGCGAGGGCCTTGGAGTCGAGCCCGAGGTCGACGCTCAGACCCCACCCGTGGTTGCTCGTCCCGGGCTTGGCAGCGAGCCCGCCCTCCGAGTAGAGGCCCTTGCGTGCGACGAGATCCACCTGACTCTCGTAGGTGCGGTAGGAGTCGGTGATCCCGATGGTCACGCCGTCGGCCTTCGCGGCCGCGAGCAACCCGTCGAACGACGACGCGGCGGGTGCCCAGAGCCGGTGACCGGTCCCCCCGATCTCGGTGAGCGCCTCCCGCGGGACCTTCCCGTTCCCGTACACCGCGAGGTCCTCGGGCACGCCGTCGGCGTTGAGCCGGGGTGCTGCGCTCGTGGGCGCGGCCCCGGTCGTGCCGCCGGTGGGGGCGACGGAGCCGACGGCCTGGGCGAGGGCGGAGCTGAACGTGCCGGCGCCCGACGCTGCCGACGCGGCGCTGGTCGACGCGGTGCCGACCAGGCCCATCGCGCCCGTCGCGGTCCGCGGGCCGGCCAGGGCCCCGATGGTGGACCGGATGTCCAGGATCCGCGAGGTGATCGCCTCGATGCCGCTCACTGTGCCCTCGTATCGCTGGTGCGGCCGATCCGTGGCCCGTGTGCAGCCGCATCCCAGCGGCCGTCCTCATCCAGTCCTATCGACCGGCGCCCGGCGCCCATGAGCGATCAGCCTGCTCCCCGACCCGACCCGACCCGAACCGCGGCAGGCGTCGGTGGCGCGCCGGTCACGCAGGGCGCCACCGGGACCGCGTGACGTTCACCGCGCGGATCGCGTGAGCGTTGCGCATCATCGAGGTATGACTCTCCTGGACACCACCTCGTTGTGGCTCGACCGGTCAGCGCGATCGACACCGCCGTCGAACCAGCTCCTCGACCCGCTCGTCAGCGGGTCCCACTACGACGTCGCCGTCGTCGGTGCCGGTCTCACCGGGTTGACGACCGCCGTGCTCCTCGCGCGTGGCGGCTGCTCCGTCGTCGTGCTCGAGGCGCGGCACGCAGGAGCGGTGACGACCGGCAACACGACGGCGAAGCTGTCGCTCCTGCAGGGGACCACCTACTCCGACCTGCTCTCCCGGCACGACGAGGAGACCGTCGGGCACTACCTCGAGGGCAACCGCGAGGCGCAGTCCTGGCTGCTGCGCTACCTCGACAGCCACGGTGTGGCCTACCAGCGCCGGCACGCGGTCACGTACGCGGTCACCGACAGGGGCGTGCGCTCCGTGCGTGCGGAGCTGGAGGCTGCCGAGCGGCTCGGGCTGCCGGTCCAGTGGCGCGACGACGTCGGTCTCGAGTACGACAACGAGGGCGGGATCGTCCTGGCGGACCAGGCGCAGTTCCACCCCATGGAGGTGCTCGACGCACTCTCCGCGGAGCTCACCGAGCGCGGCGTGGCCGTCTTCGAGGCGTGCCGCGTCATGGGCGTCGACGCCGGAGCTCCGCACACCCTGCGTGTCGAGCGCGGGGCGCAGGGCCTGGCGACCGAGCCGCTGACGGTGACCGCTGGCAGGGTGGTGCTCGCGACAGGCATACCGATGCTCGACCGGGGCGGCTTCTTCGCCCAGCTCGAGCCGATGCGCTCCTACGCGTTGTCCTTCCGGGTCCCGGGAGTGATCCCGCAGGGCATGTACCTCTCCGCGGACGGCCCCACCCGTTCGTTGCGCACCTACCCGGGCCCAGACGGGGACCTCCTGCTCGTCGGCGGCAACGGCCATGTCGTGGGCCGCGAGACCCACACCCGGGCCCAGGTCGAGGACCTCGTGCGGTGGACGCAGGAGCGCTTCCCGGGTGCTGAGCTGACCCACCAGTGGTCCGCGCAGGACTACAAGCCCGTCTCGCACCTACCGTTCGTCGGCCCGATCACGCCGGGCGACGACTCGATCCTCGTGGCCACCGGGTACAACAAGTGGGGAATGACCAACGCGGTCGCGGCAAGCCTCGCCCTGAGCGAGACGGTCCTGGGCGACGCGGAGCGTGGCTCCATGCCGTGGGCGGAGGCCTTCCGCAGCTGGAGCAGCCACGACCTCAGCGGCGCCCTCGAGGGGGCCCGCATCAACGCGGGTGTCGGTGTGCGGATGGTCGCCGACCGGCTCAAGGCGGCGATCCCGGGTGTCGTGCCCGTCGAGGGTGCGAAGGGCGACCCCGACGAGGGCGAGGGGCGCATCGAGCGCGACGGCGCCACGCAGGTCGCCGTGTGCACGATCGAGGGCCGCACCTACCGGCGCTCGGCGACCTGCCCGCACCTCGGGGGGATCGTCTCCTGGAACGACGCGGAGCGGACGTGGGACTGCCCGCTGCACGGTTCGCGCTTCGCGCCCGACGGCGTCGTGCTCGAGGGTCCCGCGGTCAACCCCCTGGCGGAGCACGGGACCGACGCCGAGCGCCACGGCTGAGGGAGCACCCGTCAGGTCGACAGCTCGGCGACGACCTTCGGCAGCTCGTCCGCGAGCTCGCGGGCGAGGTAGCCGAACGCGCCCACCGCCGAGGTGAGTCTGTCGCCCGCGACGGCGTGCGCGTGGGTGCCCCACGCCGTCGCACGGTCGGGAGCGACCCCGCGCGCGCAGATGCCCGCGACGGCTCCGGCGAGGACGTCGCCGGAGCCCGACGTCGCGAGCCCGCCGGTGCCCGTCGTCAGCTCCCACCCGGCGCCCTCCGGGGGGACGACGAGGCCCTGGCACGAGACGACCGCGCCGTAGCCGTCCGCCACGCCGCGCAGCGCGCGGTGCAGGGCGGCGGGGTCGTCGAGGTCGGCGTCCTCCTCCTCGAGGAGACGAGCGGCCTCGGACGGGTTGGGGGTGAGGATGAGGCGCCCGCGCAGTCCGCTCGCCGCGTCGCGCACCCGCGGGAGCACCCCGAGCGCGAACGCGTCGAGGACCACGCGGGTCTGCTCGCCCAGGAGCGGCAGGACCGTCTCGAGCAGAGCCACCGCCTCCTCGGGGTCGTCGAGACCCGGACCGACGACGACGACGTCGGACGAGCCGAGACTGTCGGCGAGCACGTCGCCACCGGACCCCCGGACGCTGCCGGAGCTCGTCTCCGCCAGACCGACCACGCCGGCCTCCGGGACCGCGACAGCCAACGCCGGAGCGACGGACTCCGCGACAGCCATCGTCAGCCGGCCCGCCCCGACCCGCAGGGCGGCCACCCCCGCGAGGAGGACCGCGCCGGGCGTGCCACGGGCGCCCCCGACGACGAGCACCTGACCGCGGTCGTACTTGGACGCCACCTGCGTCGGCAGGCCCCAGTCGCGCAGGAGCGCGGGGGTGAGCGGAGCGGGGCCGGTCTGCGGCGCGGCGGGATCAGGCGACATCGGTGCTGCCCTTCTGGTCGGTGTGCGCGGCGCCGTGCTCGGTGAGGTGGTCCTCGTCGCTCACGAGATCAGCGGTCCACCGGAACGGGTCGCCCCCCTCCTCGCGGCGCAGCCGGGTGACCGAGGCGTTGGCCACGCCCCGGGTGCGTCCGAGCTCGAGGACCTCCTGCTCGTTCATGCCCTCGCAGACGTACCGGAACACCATGATGACGGCGTCGTGGCACGTGATGAGGATGCGGCGCGGGGACTGCGGGCCGAGCCGGTCGAGGTCGGCGAGGAACGTCCGTACGCGCAGGGCGACGTCCGTCCAGGACTCCCCGCCCGGCGGCCGGTAGTAGAACTTCCCGTGCCACTGCCGGCGCTCGGCCTCGTCGGGGAACTCCTCGCGGATCCCCGCGAGCGACAGTCGGTCAAGGACTCCCAGGTCCCGGTCCCGCAGGCGTTCGTCGAGCCGCAGGGGCAACGCCATCCCCGCCTCGTCGAGCGCCAGGCGCGCGGTCTCCTGCGCGCGCACGAACGGTGAGGACCACACCGCCTGGGGTGACTCGTCCGCGGGCAGGTCCCGTAACCAGCGGCCGAGCGCACGGGCCTGCTGCTCGCCCGTGGCGGACAGGGGGACGTCGGCGTCCCGGAGGTCGATCGCGATCCGCGGGAGGCCGTCACGGTCGGCGGACGCGCTCGCCACGTTCCCTGTGCTCTGACCGTGCCGGACCAGCACCAGCTCGAGGGGTCCACAGTGCTCAGACATGCTTGCCACTATCCGACGAACAGCCGCGTTCCGCATCCGAAGCCGCGTGGAACCCGTGCCCGGACGCGACGAAGGCCCCGGTCGCACGCGACCGGGGCCTTCGGGAGGTCATCACGTCAGCGACGTGACTCGCATCAGATGGGGCGGATGTTCTCCGCCTGCGGGCCCTTGGGGCCCTGCGTGATGTCGAACTCGACCTTCTGGTTCTCGTCCAGCGAGCGGTAGCCCGAGCTCTGGATCGCCGAGTAGTGCGCGAAGACGTCAGCACTGCCGTCCTCGGGTGCGATGAAGCCGAAGCCCTTTTCCGCGTTGAACCACTTCACGGTTCCAACTGCCATGGTGATACTCCTCCAAGAGTACGTCGGACGACCCCCCCTGTGAGGGCCGCTCGTCACGGTGCCGTCGTCCACTCCTGAAGAGGACCACCCCAGCTCGCGCCGGTGCGGGTGAGACGTGCGAGTCACTGCAACTTCGCGGCTAACTCTAGCCATATCGGGGCCATCGTCGCTAGATCCACAGGAGGAAAGTGTGACGTGGCCCACGAGGGTGCCCGGCGGGGGTCAGCGGTAGGTCTCGGTGCCCTCCCAGGCCCGCCGTCGCTCACGCCCCGGGTCGCTGATGACGCGGTCCCGGGAGTCGAAGATCATCGTCGGGCGGTCGTCGGAGTCGTATGCGGGCCAGCGCGCACCGAGAGCGCCGTGACGGGCGAAGGTGAGCCACTCGTCCTGCATCCGCTCGCGCAGCGCAGCGAGCTCCTCGGCGCCGCCCAGCCATGTCGCCGAGCGGGTCTCCGGCGAGGACGGCGCGACGAGCACGGGGAGCAGGTCCGTGCCGTGCGCACCGCCGAGCCCGCGGAGGTTGAGGGCATGCGTCGTGAAGTCGTAGCGGTAGACGAACGTCGGTGCCTGTGCCGCGTGGGCCTGGGCGGCGCGGACCGCCGGGATCCAGAAGAGCGCGTCCCCGCCCAGCTGGGCGCGGGCGCGCGGCGACGGGTAGCCCGGGTAGGCGGACAGGACGCGCAGCTGGGCCGCGGGGTCCGTGATCTCGAACATGAGGTCGATCGCCGCGGCGCTCGTGGGCACCTCCGAGTGGCGCCGTCCGAGGAAGGCGAGGCCCTCGTGCTTCGTCGACCCGACGAGCAACGGCACCGGGTGCGCACGCCCGGCCGCGAAGACGTCGGCGGGGTGCTCGGGCAGGAAGTCGCCGTCGACCACGGGGCTCATGCACCGTGCGCCCGGGGCCTCCCGTGCGGCGAGCGCGCTCAGCCGTGTCCCGGCGGCGACGAGCTCCGCCGGTGGAGCTGAGAGGAGCGCGTCGACGGCGAGGCTCTCCGTCGTGTGCAGCCAGGTGATGAAGTCGCTCGCCCACCCCGCGGCGCGCTCGCGACCGTTGACGCTCGCGACGGCCGGGCTCTGGGCGATCACCCGGTGGAACAGGCCGGCTGCGCTGGGCACGCACATGAGGGTCGTGGCGGCCGTCGCCCCGGCGGAGTGGCCCATGAGGGTGACGTTGCCGGGGTCGCCGCCGAAGCCGGCCACGTTGTCCCGGACCCACTCCAGCGCGGCGACGACGTCCCGGAGCCCGACGTTGCTGTCGAACGTGCGACGAGGCGAGGAGAAGCGCGAGAAGTCGAGGAACCCGAGCGCCCCCAGGCGGTAGTTCACGGTGACGACGACGACGTCACCCCGTGCCGCGAGGGTCTCGGGCGACAGGGCGGGCATCGAGCCGGCCCCCGAGACGAACCCGCCCCCGTGGATCCAGACGATCACGGGCCGGGCGTCACCGACGGCGGCTGGGTCCTCCGGGGCGTGCGGGGCGGCCGGTGTGCCCGGGGTGAGGACGCTGAGGGTGAGGCAGTCCTCGGACTGCTCGACGTCTGCCCCGACCCGCCACGGCGAGTGGGCGGGGCGCTGCGGTGCGACGGGGCCCTCGTGCACGCACGTGCGGGTGCCCGTCCATGGCGTGGCGGGCCGGGGCGCACGGAACCGGAGGTTGCCGACGGGCGGCGCGGCGTAGGGGATCCCCCGGAAGACGTGCACGCCGTCACGGGCGACTGCCCCGCGGACCATGCCTGCCAGGGTGCGGACCTCGGGGCCCGGGCGCAGCGGTGCGCTCGTCGGGGTCTGCGGGGTGGTGGGGCCGGGTGTCACGGTGAGCTCCTGACGGTCGACGGCACGGTGAGCGGGTTCACTCATGAGGCTAGCCCGCGACGAGCGCCCGCGGGGCGGACCTGCGTCCTGTCGGGTATGAAAGACGGATGAGCACACACGTTCCCACCATCACCCTCAACAACGGCGTCGAGATCCCTCAGGTGGGGTTCGGCACCTTCCAGATCTCCGAGGAGGACACGCAGCGCGCCGTCGAGTCGGCGTTCGAGGCCGGGTACCGCCACATCGACACGGCGGCCGGCTACTACAACGAGGCCGGCGTCGGCGCAGCGGTGCGGGCGAGCGGGCTCGCCCGCGAGGACGTCTTCGTCACGACGAAGCTCCGCAACGGGGACCAGGGCTACGACGCGACGCTCAAGGCGTTCGAGGCGAGCCGGTCCGAGCTGGGCCTCGACTACGTCGACCTGTACCTCATCCACTGGCCGGTGCCGAGCAAGGACCTGTACGTCGAGACGTGGCGGGCGTTCGAGAAGCTCTACGCGGACGGCCTCGTGCGGTCCATCGGCGTGTCGAACTTCCTCACCGAGCACCTCGACCGGTTGCTCTCCGAGACGGAGGTCGTCCCGGTGGTCAACCAGATCGAGGTGCACCCGACGTTCCAGCAGGCCGAGCTCGCGGACGCGTGCGTCGCGGCGTCCGTGGCGGTCGAGGCGTACAGCCCGCTCGGGCGGGGCGACGACCTCCGGGCGCCCGAGGTCGTGTCGATCGCCGAGGCCCACGGCGTGACGCCGGCGCAGGTCGTCCTGCGGTGGCACGTGCAGAGCGGGCACATCGTCATCCCGAAGTCCGCCACCCCGGAGCGCATCGTCGCGAACCTCGACGTCTTCGGGTTCGAGCTCGACTCGGACGAGATGGCTCGGGTGACCGGCCTCGAGCGGGGCGGCCGCACGGGGGCCGACCCCGCGACGGCGTCGTTCACGCAGTTCCGCTGAGCGGATCTCCGCAGACGCACAGCTGCGGACGCGCAGGACTGCAGACACAGTGAGAGCCCGAGACGCACAGACGCCCGCCGCCAGGGATGGCGACGGGCGTCTGTGCGTGAGGACGAGCGGCTGGCGGCGTCCGGCCGGAGGTCAGCGGTACGCGGCGACCAGCGGGCAGGTGAACGTGTCACGGTCACCGAGGCCGACGCGGTTGAGGTAGCGGATGACGATGCCGTAGCTCTGGAACAGGCCCGTCTCGGTGTACGTCACGCCCTTCTCGGCGCAGAACTCCGAGACGATCGGCTGCGCGTGGCGCAGGCTGATGCGCGGCATGCTCGGGAAGAGGTGGTGCTCCACCTGGTAGTTGAGCCCGCCGAGCGCGACGTCGATGAACCGGCCGCCGGTGACGTTGCGGCTCATGAGCACCTGGCGGCGCAGGAAGTCGATCTTCATGTCCTTGGGGACGATCGGCATGCCCTTGTGGTTGGGCGCGAAGGACCCGCCCATGTAGAGGCCGAAGAGGGCGAGGTGCAGCGCCATGAACGCGACGGCCTTGCCGGGGGAGAGGACGAGGAAGACGAGGGCGACGTAACCACCGAGGCGGGAGCCGAGGAAGAGGATCTCGGTGCCACGACGGGCGATGGGCTCGCGACCGAGCACGCGCTTGAGGCCCTGGTAGTGCAGGTCGAGGCCTTCGAGGAGGAGCAGGGGGAAGAAGAACCAGCCCTGGTGCGCGGCGAACCAGCGTGTCACGGGGTTGCGGCGCGAGGCGGCCTGCTCGTGCGTGAACGCGAGGATGGGGAGGTCGATGTCGGGGTCGACGGTGTCCTTGTTGGGGTTGCCGTGGTGCTTGGTGTGCTTGTGCTGCCACCAGCCGTAGCTCAGGCCGACGAAGAGGTTCGCGACGACGAGGCTGACCCACTCGTTCCACTTGCCGGACTTGAACATCTGGCGGTGCGCTGCGTCGTGACCGAGGAACGCGGCCTGCGTCATGACGACGGCGGCGACGACGGCGGTGACGAGCTGCCACCAGGAGTCACCGATCATGATGAACGCGGTGATGAGGGCCGCGTAGACGACGACCATGCCGACGAGCTTGGCCCAGTAGTACCCGTAGCGGCGGCGCATGAGGCCGGCTTCCTGGATACGGCGGCTGAGCTCCGCGAAGTCGCTCACGGCGCGGACGCGCGGGGACTGTGCGGACGGGCTGGGCGGGGTGAGCGTTGCGCTCATGGAGTCTCCGGGGGGAGTCGGTGAGCGCAGGGTGGTGCGTGTTCAGCCAACCGGTGAGTTTCGCTCGGGCTCAAGGGTGGTCGGCGTACGGCTTCGTGGAGCCGGAGGATACACAAATGCCCCGGGCATGGCGCCCGGGGCATCTGTGGAGGACTCAGATTGCGATCACGTGGTCGAGACCGCCGTGATCAGCGAATCAGAATCAGAGGGGGCGGATGTTCTCAGCCTGCGGGCCCTTGGGGCCCTGCGTGACGTCGAACTCAACCTTCTGGTTCTCGTCGAGGGAACGGTATCCGCTCGAGGCGATCGCGGAGTAGTGCGCGAACACGTCGGCGCTGCCGTCCTCGGGTGCGATAAAGCCGAAGCCCTTTTCGGCGTTGAACCACTTCACGGTTCCAACAGTCATGGTGATCTCCTTCAAGAGTGATCAGTCGACCCCGCCTGTCGGGGCCGTACGTCACGGTGTTCCGTCGTCAACTCTTGAAGAACAAGATCCGCGGGCATTGGCCCGTGTGCGGCAAAGACATAAGAGGCACTGCAACTTCGGTCCTGACACTACACAGGATCGGGCGACAGCGCTAGTGCTCGGCCGCAGGAGTTTCACCAGAGGTCAGAGCCCGTCACCGCCGGGTCACGGAACCGGTGCCGGGTCGGCGCCGGTCCGTGCACCCCGGCCGGCCGCGCATAGCCCGATGAAGGCGCCGAGCTGGCACAGGTCCTCGGGCGTCGCAGGCAGGTAGTCGGTGAGCTGCGGGGAACGCACGACGACGGACGCCCACTGCCCGCGTGACACAGCGACGTTGATCCTGTTGCGGGAGAGCAGGAACCCCATGCCCCGTGGGACCTCCGCGACGTCGGACGCGGCCATGCTCACGATGACCACGGGCGCCTCCTTGCCCTGGAACTTGTCCACGGTGCCGACGCGGACGTCACCCAGCCGCGCCGCGCGCAGGGCGCTCTCGATGAGCGCACGCTGGGCGTTGTAGGCGACGACGACGAGGATGTCGTCCTGGGTGAGCGGCCGCGCTCCGGCGTCGGGTCCGCCGGTCCACGGCAGCCCGAGGAACCGTCGTACCTGCTCCACGACCTCCTCGGCCTCCTCCACGGACTCGACGGAGTTCCCGGTGTGCTCCACCTCGACGAGGTGCACCCCGGGCGGCACACCCTCGAGGTGGCGCGCAGCGGTGACGGTCTCCTGCGGCTGCAGCGCGCCGTCGTAGGACAGGCGGGAGACGGGTCCGCAGAGCTCGGGGTGCATGCGCCACGTGCGCTCGAGGAAGTAGCCGCGGTCCGCGGGCAGGGCGTCGTGCCCCTCGGCGACCCAGCCCAGCGCGGACCCGTCGACGGGCTCGGGGTGGCTGCCCTGGCTCACCTGGGGCAGCTGCTGGGGGTCGCCGAGGAGCAGGAGGTTGTGTGCCGCGACGGACACCGCGAGGGTGTTGGCGAGCGAGAACTGGCCGGCCTCGTCGACGACGAGAAGGTCGAGCTCTCCGCGCTCGACCTTCTTGATGTTCGTGAAGTCCCAGGCGGTCCCTCCGACGACGAACCCGTGGCCGCGGTGGTCGGCGATGAACTTCGCCTGCTTCTTGGCGCCGATCACGGTCCACGTGCGGGGGTCGTCGTCGCGGATCTCCTTGCCGACCCGGTACGGCGGCACCCCGGCCTCGACGACCTTGTCGAGGAGGTGCTCCACCGCGGAGTGGGACGGCGCGACGACGCCGACGCGCCACCCCTTCTTCACGAGGCGCTCGATGACGCGCGCCCCCACGTACGTCTTGCCGGTGCCGGGAGGACCCTGGACCGCGAGGTAGGAGCGGTCGAGGTCGAGGACCGCGTCGGTGATCGCGCTGATGTATGCGCTCGGACCCTCGCCGACGGCGGGCAGGGGCGCGTCGACCTTGAGCTGCGGTGGCAGACGCCGCAGGATGTCCAGCCCGGGGTGCGCGGTGAGAGCCTGCGCGTCCCGCTCCCCGGTGTGGCCGAGACGCCGGACGACGTCGGAGGCGATCTCGCGCACGGCGACCTCGAGCGGCCCGGTGGGCACGGGGCTGCCCGGCCCGATCGCCATCGGGAGCTCGGAGTAGGGCTCGAGGCCCTTCTTGAGGACCTCGGCCACCACGACGACGTCGCGGCCCTGCTCGTCGGTCTCCACGACGACGACGGTCGAGGACCCGGTGACCTGCCGGACGGCGCCCGGCGGCACCTCGAGGCCGTCGGGGACGGGCGCGTCGTAGATGCACCAGACGCTCGCGCCCGGCCCGATGGTGCTGCCGGTCGCGAGCCTGCCGACCATCCGCAGCTCACGGCGCAACGACCGCTGCGAGCCCTCCTTGAACCAGTCGCGGCTCACGCTCGCGTCCTCGGCGAGCAGCACGTCCCGGGTCTGTGCCCACTCGTCCGGCGGGGCCGTGAGCCGGTCGAAGTGGGCCCACCAGAACGGCTTGTCCTCGCGCCGGTGGTAGCCCAGGGCGGCCTCGAGCATCGCGAACGCCTGCTGGTCGTAGGTCCGGGCGCCGTCGTCCCGGGTGGGCGCGGCTGCGGCGAGGAGCGCGGTGCTCACCGGGTCGGGCTCTTCCACGGCGACGGGCTCGGCGCCCGTGTCGGTCACCCCGACGGTGATCCCGTGCGCCACGGCCTGCTCGAGGAGCCAGTCCCGCAGGCCCCGCGTGGACCGGCAGTCGTAGGCGTTGTACTCGGCGATGAGGTCGAGCACCTCGCGGTACTCGGTCTCCCTGCCGCGGTCGCGCAGGTCGCAGGCCCGTGCGTACTCGGTGATGGAGTCGGCGGCCGTCGCGAGCTCGGCGTTGCGCAGGTCGTCGCCCATGTACAACGGCTCGAGCTTCTTGAGGGAGTACGACGGCTGGGACACCCTGATGCCCTGCCGGACGGTCGAGTAGAGGTCGACGAGCACCCCGTGGCGCAGCAGGTCGTCGAGGTCCGTCTCGCCCACGCCGTACCGGCCCACGAGGCGGCCGAGCGCCGTCTTCTCGTAGGGCGCGTAGTGGTAGACGTGCATCCCCGGGTGCGCGGCCCGGCGCTCGCGGACGTACGCGAAGAAGTCGAGCAGCGCCTTCTCCTCCTCCACGCGGTCGTGCGCCCAGAACGCCCGGAACTCCCCGGTGTCGCCCTCGACGAGCCCGAAGAGGTACTCGAGCCCCCACTCCCCGGACCCGGGCGCAGCCCACAGGGGGTCGCCCTCGAAGTCGAAGAAGATGTCGCCCGGGTCGGGTGCCGGCAGGGCGGCGAGCGGGACCGTGCTCACGACGACGGCGCGGACGTCCGGGGTGCCGTCGGGGTGGGGTGGCCGGCCGTCCTGCGCGACCTGCAGCTGCGCCTGCCGGCGCAGGGTCGCGAGCGTCCGGGAGGGGATGCCCGCGACCTCCCGGTCGCTCGCGGCGAGGTCCTCGATCGTCCGGAGGCCCGGGATCAGGGTGCCGTCCGGCGTGACGACGTCGGCACGCAACCGTGTGCGCTGCACCGTGGTCAGCCCCGCGACGAGCAGCAGGTCCCGGTGGGCCTCGACCTCGACCTGACACACCTCGCACCGCCCGCAGGCGAGGTAGCGCGGGTCGTCCCAGCGCACGGGTCCGCTCGCGGCACGGTGCTCGTCGAGCAGCGCCTCGAGGCGGGCGCGGCGCTCGCGGTAGACGGGGACGACGTCGGCGAGGGCGTGCTCGGACACGCTCGTGTCGCCGAGCACGAGCCGCACGTGCGGCGAGACCTCGATGCCGGCGGCGCCGAGCTGCTCGGCGTACGCGGCGATCTGCAGGAGCGCGGTGACCTTGGCGCGGCGCGCGAGCTTCGTGTCCTCGACGGTGTACGAGCCGTCGGGCTCCCGGACGAGGAAGTCGGGCCGGCCCATGAAGCGGCCGTCGAACAGGAGTCCCTGGTAGACGACGTCGGCGCCGTCGTGCAGCAGCGCGACGGTGCGCTCGTGCGCACGGTGCAGGGCCGCGACGGACTCCGGCGCGCCACCGCTCTCGAGGACGACGACCCCACGGCCTGCGACCACGCCACGCCCAGCGTCGGCGTCCCCGGCCGGTTCGACGACGGCCTCGCCGGGCACGTGCGGACCGAACGTCTCGAGGTGGCGCTGCAGCACGCGCTTCTCGTGCGCGAAACCCAGCGCCGCGGTGCGCTCGAGCATCGCGTCCACCGCGCGGACCGTGGCGTCGGTCGACCGTCCCAACCGCTCGTCGAGGGTGCGCAGCAGCGCGAACTCGCACGTGGCGGCGAGCGCCAGGTCGGTCGCGCTGCACACGAGGACGTCATCCAGAACGAACACGAAAGGGCCTCTCAGGTCGGCGGGCTGCCGTTCCCCGAACCATACGGGGGCGGTCCGACACCGCTGCACCGGCACCGCTGCGCCCGCCCTTCTGGGCCTACGGCCCGAGCGCCGGCCCGCGGCGAGCGCCTACGGCCCGAGCCGAGCGCCTACGGCCCGAGCGCCAGGCCGAGCAGCGCCCCGTCCACGTCGGACTCGAGGACCTCGAACCCGACCCGCTCGTAGAAGCGCACCGCGCGCGGGTTGCGGGCCGAGACACCGAGGTGCACGCCGGGCACGCCGAGCCCGCCCAGCGCGTCGAACAGCGCCGTGAGCAACCGGTACCCGTGACCGCCGCCCTGTGCGGCGGGGAGCAGGTCGATGTGCAGGTGCGCCGGGTAGCGGTCGAGAACCGTGGGCGGCGGCTCGTCGCGGTGCAGGGTCGCGACGAGGTCCGCGTCGAAGGCGGTCCAGGTGCCCGACGCCGGGTAGCGCTCGCGGACGCCCGGCCACCATCGCTCGACCAGGAGGTCGTGGAAGGCCGCCGAGTCCCGCGCGCCGACGACGTACCCCAGGACCTCGTCGCGCCCGCCCCGCTGGGCGACGAGCACGAACGCCAGGTCGGGCTCGAGCGCGAGGTACTGCCCGAGGTAGACGTCGCCGACGAGCCGCGGGTGCTCGGTGAGTGCAGTCGCGTCACCGCCGTGGGCGCCGGTGCGCAGGCAGATCTCGTACAGCCGGTCGACCTCGGCGGGGTCGCTCGTGCGGGCGGGCCGGATGGCCAGGTCACGTGTGGAGGAGGGCACGTGTCCAGGGTAGGTGCGCCGGGGTGGCGACACGCAGGCCGGCCGCTGCCTCGTCGTCGCGCTGCCTCGTCGTCGCCCTGCCTCGTCGTCGCACTGTCCCGTCGTCCCCCTGCCAGACGCTGCTCACCCTGCGTTCATCCACGCGTCGTTCGTCTGGGTTTGTCTGGTCCGGGCCCCAGATGCGGCCGCTACGACCACGCTTCGGAAGGAATCATGGCTATTACTGCTGGCAAGAGGGGGCGGGCCGTCCGGCTCTCCCTCGTCGCCGTGAGCGCGCTGAGCCTCGTGTCCGTGCCGTCCCTCGCCCTCGCCGCCGAGAGCGACCACGGAGGTGCCGTGCGCAACGACGGGGACAAGACCGACGCGGTCCGGGCCGCGCTGCTCGACGGCCCCGCCAAGAACGTCATCCTCATCATCGGTGACGGCATGGGTGCGTCGGAGATCACCGTCGCCCGCAACTACGCCCGGGGTGCGGCAGGGACGCTGCCCGGTCTCGACCCGCTGCTGGTCACGGGTCAGAAGACGACGTTCGACCTCACGCCCGAGGGCGACGTCCACTACGTGCCGGACTCCGCCTCCACGGCCAGCGCCTGGGCGACGGGGACGAAGACGTACACGGGCGCGCTGTCCGTCGACGTCGCGAACACACCCCAGGACACGCTCCTCGAGATCGCGAAGGCGAACGGGCTGCGGACCGGGAACGTGTCGACCTCCGAGATCCAGGACGCGACGCCCGCCGCGCTCTTCGCGCACGTGAACAAGCGCGGGTGCTACGGGCCGACCGCCACGACGAAGAACTGCCCCTCCTTCGCGAAGGAGAACGGGGGCCTCGGCTCGATCACGGAGCAGCTCCTCGACGCACGTGCCGACGTCGTGCTCGGTGGCGGCAACGCCACGATGAGCGAGACCGCCGCGGGCGGCCCGTGGACCGGGCAGACCCTCGAGGCGCAGGCGGCCGACCGTGGCTATACGTACCTCACCGACCCGGCGGCGCTCGCCGGCGTGACGGCCGCCGACCAGACGGCTCCCGTCCTCGGCCTCTTCACGGGGGGCAACTTCCCCGTGCGCTACGTCGGACCCGCCGCCACCGAGGGCGGCGGCGACCTGCCCGCCGTGAGCTGCACCGAGAATCCCGACTGGAACCCGGCGACGGCGCTCGGGACCATGACCGACAAGGCCATCGACCTGCTCGACGCCGGCGACGAGGGCTTCTTCCTCCAGGTCGAGAGCGCGAGCATCGACAAGCGCGACCACGCCGCGGACGCGTGCGGGCAGATCGGCGAGACGCTCGAGCTCGACGAGGCCGTCCAGGCAGCGATCGCGTTCGCTGAGGCCGACGGCGAGACGCTCGTCGTCATCACCGCCGACCACTCGCACTCGAGCCAGATCGTCGGCTCCACCCCGCCCGGGCTCAGCACCCACCTGCTCACCGAGGAGGGCCAGGAGATGATCGTGGCCTACGGCACCTCGCCCGAGGGCGGCTCGCAGCAGCACACAGGCGCGTCGGTGCCGATCGCGGCGTACGGGCCCGGGGCTGCGAACGTCGCCGGCCTCACGGACGACACGGACACGTTCTTCACGACGATGAACGCTCTGGGGCTCGACGGCGACCTCGCGGCGCTGAGCGCAGCGGCGACGATCGCGGTCGACCCGTCGCCTGCCGCCCCCGGCCAGGCCGTGACCGCGTCGACGTCCGCGCTCAACGGTGACCGGCAGGTGGTCGCGACGATCGGTGGCGAGCCGATCGGGCAGGCCGACGTCATCGACGGCGTCGCCACGTTCGACCTCACGGCGCCGGACGTTGCCGGGGAGTACCCGGTGGTGCTCACGGGCCTGCAGACGGGGACGCAGCTCACCGCGTCGCTCGTCGTCTCCGAGACGCCGGTCGCCCCGGCTCCCGGCACTGGCGGCGGCACCGACGGTGGCGCAGGCGCTGCCCCCGGCGCGGACGTCGACGCCCCCCTCGGCGCGGGCGTCGGTGCCTCACCGGTCACCTCGGACGGCGGGTTCCTCGCGTTCACCGGCGCCGAGGCAGCACAGGCCGCGCTGCTGGCGCTGCTGCTGACCGGTGGCGGCGCGGCGCTCGTCGCCCGGCACCGCCGGCGGTCCGCGATGCTGTAGTCGCCTGGGAACAGCACGAGACGCAGCACGAGGCCGTCGCCCGGAGGGGCGGCGGCCTCGTGCTGTGTCCGGCGGCCGCTGGTGCGAGACCGTCGACCGGGGACTGGAAGCGCCTCCGGTTATATCCATGGGCGATTTTTGCTGTTAGCGTGCAGATGTTCTGTTCTCCGCCGTGCGACGATGCCCGGCCTGGGAGCGCTCTCATCATCGTTTGGAGACATCGTGGTTTCCCTGCCCCAGGCGCTTCGCGCGCACCCCGCCCGGATCGGGGGTGCCTCCCTCGCTGCACTCGTGCTCGCGACGCTGACGACCCCCTCAGCCCTCGCGAGCCCCGTCGAGTCGGTCCACGACTTCGCAGGTGGTGATGCCCAGGGGTGGTTCACGTACGCGAACTCCGGGTCCGCGCAGGCGTCCGTCGTCGACGAGGAGCTCTGCGTCGACGTCGCGGGCGGCGAGAACCCGTGGGACATCGCCGCCCAGCACGACGGCGTGACCTACGACCGCGACCTCACCTACACGGTCTCGTTCGACGCCCACGCGAGCGCCGCCGTGACCATCCCGCTGCAGGGTGGCCCGGCGTACCCCGCCGTGTTCCAGAGCCAGGTCGTCCTCGACGGAACACCGACCCCGCAGCCCGTCGAGGTGACCTTCTCGCCCGCGGACTGGCCGGTGGCGAGCGAGGACGCACAGTCGCCGCTCGCCGACGACTGGACGACCACGACGGGGAACGTGGCTCTCCAGCTCGGTGCGCAGGCCCAGCCGTACACCCTCTGCATCGACAACTTCTCGATCACGAGCGCGTCCACCGAGCAGGTCGTCGGTGGTGACTTCGAGGACGGGACAGCCGAGCCGTTCTACGTGACCGGAACCGGCGCGACGAGCCGCGGTGTCGTCGACGGCGCCCTGTGCGTCGACCTCGAGCCCGGCACGACGAACCGGTGGGACCAGATCGTCGGTGTCAGCGGCATCACCATCGAGCCGGGCACCACCTACACGGTGTCCTTCGACGCAAGCTCGTCCACGGGACGGCCCGTCCGGGTCGTCGTCGGTGACGACGACCCGCCGTACGACATCATCAACGAGCAGAACCCCACGCTCACCGACGAGCTGACGTCGTACGAGTACACGTTCACCGCCGCGGCCGGGTTCCCGGAGGCGGAGGGTGAGGACCCGCCGACGGGCGAGGTGGCCTTCCAGGTGGGTGGCGCGTCGGCGCCGTGGACCTTCTGCCTCGACAACGTCTCCCTGCGCAGCGGGACCGTGGCGGAGCCCTACACGCCCGAGACCGGGCCGCGCGTGCGCGTCAACCAGGTCGGCTACCTCCCCGAGGGGCCCAAGCAGGCGACGCTCGTCACCGACGCGACCGAGGCGCTCGCGTGGGAGCTGCGCGACGACGCCGGAGACCTCGCCGGGTCCGGCACGTCGACGCCGGCCGGCGTCGACGAGACCGCGGGCCTCAACGTCCACGAGATCGACTTCAGTGCGATCAGCGCTCCCGGCACGTACACGCTCGTCGCGGACGGCGAGGAGAGCTACCCGTTCGTCATCGACGCGGACATCTACCAGCAGCTGCGGTACGACGCGCTCAACTACTTCTACCCCGCGCGCAGCGGGATCGCGATCGACGGCTCGGTCATGGTCGGGCAGCCGGACGCCGAGGAGTACACCCGCCCCGCGGGTCACCTGGGTGCACCGGACGCGGGCAGCGCCAACCAGGGCGACGTCGGCGTCCCCTGCCTCACGCCCGCCACCGAGGGTGAGTACTGGATGTACGGGGACTGGACGTGCAACTACGTCGCGGACGTCACGGGCGGCTGGTACGACGCGGGCGACCACGGCAAGTACGTCGTCAACGGCGGCATCGCCGTCGCCCAGGTGCTCAGCACGTACGAGCGCACGCTCTACAGCCCGACCGGGGCTGATGCGGACCTCGGCGACGGCACCCTGAACATCCCGCTCGACGAGAGCAGCAACGGTGTCCCGGACCCCCTCGACGAGGCCCGCTGGGAGCTCGAGTGGATGATGAAGATGCAGGTCCCCGCGGACGCCACGATGTACGCCGGGATGGTGCACCACAAGGTCGCCGACGCCGACTGGACGGGCCTGCCGCTCCTGCCGTCCGACGACCCGCAGGCGCGCTACCTGCACCGCCCGTCGACCGCGGCGACGCTCAACTTCGCCGCCGTCGCCGCGCACGGTGCGCGGCTCTGGGCGGACTACGACGCACAGTTCGCGGCGGACCTCCTCGCCGCGGGCGAGGTCGCGTGGGACGCAGCGCTGGCGACCCCGGACCTGTTCGCGCCCGCGCCCAACGCGGACCCGAGCCCCGGGAGCGGCCCGTACGACGACGACTCCGTCGGTGACGAGTTCTACTGGGCCGCAGCCGAGCTGTTCCTCACCACCGGTGACCAGGAGTTCGAGGACCACGTGCTCGCCAGCGAGCACAACACCGCGGACATCTGGACGGCGGGCGGGTTCAACTGGTTCGAGACCGCGGCGCTCGGGCGCCTCGACCTCGCGACGGTCGAGTCCGACATCCCCGGACGCACCGAGATCCGCCAGAGCGTCGTCGACGCAGCCGAGCGGTACCTCGCCTGGCAGCAGGACGAGCCGTTCGGGACGGCGTACCCGGGCGTGGACGGGATCTACGACTGGGGTTCGAACAGCGCGATCCTCAACAACCAGGTGGTCCTGGGTACCGCGTTCGACCTCACGAGCGACCAGCGGTTCGCCGACGGCGTGCTCGAGTCGATGGACTACCTGCTGGGCCGCAACGCCCTGAACAACTCGTACATCACGGGCTACGGAGACGTGTACTCCCAGAACCAGCACAGCCGGTGGTTCTCCCACTCGCTCGAGCCGTCCCTGCCGAACCCGCCTCGCGGGTCCGTGTCCGGTGGACCGAACTCGAACGCCGGGACGTGGGACCCGGTGATCAGCGGCCTGTACGGGCCGGACCGCATGTGCGCCCCCCAGGCGTGCTACGTCGACGACATCCAGTCGTGGTCGACGAACGAGATCACCGTGAACTGGAACTCCGCGATGTCCTGGGTCGCGTCGTTCGTCGCCGACCAGGCCGCCGGCGACGAGTCGGCGGCGGGGACCGTCGTCCAGGTCGTCACCCACCCGGAGGACACCACCGTCGTCGCAGGGGCCGACGCGAGCTTCCTCGCCGCGGCCACGGGCGACCCCGCTCCCACCGTGCAGTGGCAACGGAACGTCGACGGGGTGTGGACGGACGTCCCGGGGGCCACGTCCCCGGTGCTCACCCTGACGGCTGCGGTCGAGGACGACGGGAGCGTCTACCGGGCGTTCTTCAGCAACGCGTTCGGGGGCTTCTACACGGACGCGGCGGTCCTCGGGGTCACCGCGGCCGTCGTCCCCGTCGAGACGACGCCTGTCGCGCCCCTCGACCCGCCACCGGTCAGCACGGCTCCCCGGCCGCAGACCGAAGCGCCCGTGGTGAGGACGGCCCCCTCGGGCCCGCTCGCGTTCACGGGCGTCGAGGCGAAGCTGCTCCTCGCCGCCGGTCTGGCCCTGCTCGTCCTGGGTGTCGGCGCGGTCGTCGTGGCCCGCCGTGGGCGCCGCAGGCCCTAGCCCGGGGCCAGGCGCGAGGAACGCGAGCCCGTCGCAGGTCGTCCGTCCGACGGCCCCGGCGGGCCGCGGATCCTCGTCGTCCGGCTGAGACGAGTCCCCCCAGAGGACTACAGACAGTGCGCTGCGCCCGTCGCTAGGCTCCCACTGGCACGACGGTCAGCGGCGCACGGGCGCAGCGACACGTGCCGCTGACCTGGGAGAACGCATGAGGACGACGTTCGTGGCGCCTGACGTGGACCCGGCGACCCTCGCCGTGAGCACGCGCGGGCTGCGCAAGACCTACCGCACGAGGCACGGCCGGCAGGTCGCCGTCCAGGGCCTCGACCTCGATGTGCCGCTCGGGGGTGTGCACGGGTTCCTCGGGCCCAACGGCTCGGGCAAGACGACGTCCATCCGCATGCTGCTCGGACTCATCCGTGCGGACTCGGGAACCATGACGATCTTCGGCGAGCAGGTGCCCGACGCACTCCCGGCGGTCATCGACCGGGTCGGGGCGATCGTCGAGCAGCCCAAGTTCTTCCCGACGTTCAGCGCCCGCAAGAACCTCGAGCTCCTCGCCGGCGCCATCGGTGCGCCGTCAGCGGCCGTCGGGAAGGTGCTCGACGACGTCGGTCTCACGGACCGTGCGAAGGACACGTACCGGACGTACTCGTTGGGCATGAAGCAGCGCCTGGCGATCGCCGCGACCCTCCTCAAGGATCCCGACCTGCTCATCTTCGACGAGCCGACCAACGGCCTCGACCCTGCGGGGATCCGGGAGATCCGCACGACGATGCGCGGGCTGGCGGAGCGGGGCAAGACGGTGCTCGTGAGCAGTCACATCCTCGGCGAGGTCGAGCAGGTCGCGGACACCGTGTCGATCATCGGCCGCGGCCAGCTGCTCGCCAGCGGCACCGTCGCGGACATCATCGGTGCCGGAGCGCACGCCGCGCTCACCGTGCGGGTGGGTGTCGCTGATCTCGCAGCGGCGGCGCGCGTGCTCACGGATGCCGGGCTGACGGTCCGCGCGGACGGCGGGCTGCTCGTCGTCGACGGTGCGTCCGACGCCGCGGACATCACCCGGCGCCTGGCGCACCACGAGCTGTACGTCAACGAGCTCGTGCCCGTGCGCGCCGGGCTCGAGTCCGTGTTCCTCGACCTCACCGCGGGCCAGGGTCCCGGCACGCACCTGCCGCACGGTGCGGGCACCGGGTCGCCGCCACCCCCGGGCGGCCCTGCGCCGAGGCACTCCGAGACCGAGGGGGGTGCGCTGTGATGCGGCTCCTGCGGGTCGAGACGAACCGGTTCCTCAGTCGTCGTCTCACCCGGGTCGCGGCCCTGGGTGTGCTGGCGGTCGTCGCCCTGGCGGTCTTCAGCCTGTGGGAGGGGTCCCGGCCCGTCCCCGAGGCAGACCTGGCGATGGCGCAGGCCCAGTTCGAGCTGGACCTCGAGGACTGGGAGGAGAACAAGGACGAACGGATCGCCGACTGCCGGGAGCAGGAGGAGCTCACCCAGGAGGTGGACCCGTCGGCGGACTACGGGTGCGACGACATGGAGCCCAGGCTCGAGTACTACACGTGGCAGCCGCCGACGTTCGCCGAGGAGGCACCCGGGATCCTGCCGATCCTCGCGCTGCCGATCGCCTTCGCAGCGTTGCTCGTGGGCGTGGGCTTCGTCGCCGCGGAGTTCACGACGGGCTCGATCGGCAACTGGTTGACGTTCGAACCGCGCCGCACCCGGGTGTTCTTCAGCAAGATGGGCGCGGCGGCGGCGGCGACCCTGCCCGTGGCGTTCGCGCTGCTCGCGGTGACGATCGGGGCGGCCTGGCTCGCCTACTCGCTCAACGGGCATGTGGGGTCGATGACCTCGGACGTCTGGTCGGAGGTCGCCGCGAGCGGGCTGCGCGTCCTGCTCCTCGTCGTCGGGAGCGCCGTGATGGGTGCCGCGCTCGGGGCGCTGGTGCGCAGCACCGCCGCGGCGATCGGGATCGTCATCGGGTACGTCGTGGTGGTCGAGGGCCTGCTGGGGTCGCTCGTCGACAGTCTCCAGCCGTACCTCCTGCGACTCAACCTTATGGCTCTGGCCGAGGGCGAGGCCCGGTACAGCACGGAGGACTGCAGCGTCGTCGCCGGGGAGCGTGTGTGCGAGTGGGTCGAGCGGTCCGTGTCGCTCACGCAAGGTGCGGTGACGCTGACCGCCATCCTCATGGTCCTCGTGACGATCGCGTGGCTCGCGTTCCGTCGCCGCGACGTCGTCTGACACCGCCCGTCGGGGAGCGGGGCCCAGGCGCGTGGAGCCCGTTCCCCGACGGGCACGTCACTCCGCTGTGCGGGCGACGGCCTGGACGACCGTGTCGATGAGAAGGGGATCCGCGAGCGGCCGGAAGTGGCCGGCGAGCGGGAGCTCGACGTTCGTCGCACCGGCCAGGGCGCTGCCGTCGGGGATGTGCGGGTCGAACTCCGCGTAGACGGACGTGATGCGGGCGTTGGCGTCGGCCTGCGCGGCGAGGTCGAGCAGGTCCGGGTTGTCGGGCGCGAACGCCCGCAGCGTCCGGCCGACGAGGTAGGTCGCGTACCTCGACCCGCCGAACGGCGTGTTCACCGCGACGAGGCCGCGGATGCGCCGCGGCTCGCCCTCGCGGACCATCATGAGCTTGCCGATGAGCCCGCCCTTGCTGTGGGCGACGAGCACGACGTCGTGCAGGTCCAGCTCGTCGAGGAGCCGTGCGGCGACGGCTGCGCCGTCGGCGACGGGGAGCCGGTTGATGCCGAGCCCGGGGACCGCGTGCACGGGGTGCCCGGCGTCGTGCAGCGCGCGGGCCACGGGAGCGAGGAACGTCCACGTCTCGTAGACGCCCGGGAGCAGGACGACCGGTGCCCGCGTCCCGGAGGTGAGGTCATCGTGACGCCGCCGCCGGCTCCGCCCGGGGAGGCGCGGGCTCCGCGCGGGGAGGCGCGGGCTCCGCGCGGGGAGGCGCGGGCTCCGCGCGGGGAGGCGCGGGCTCCGCCCGGGGAGACGCCGGCCCAGCGCGACGACCTGCGCCGCCACCTGGCCGCCCTGCACGGCGAGGGCGTACCGGTAGTCGAGCGCCCACGAGCGGAGGTGCGAGACGGACCGGGGTCGCCCGCGCCACCTCACGGCGTGCTCCGGCTCCGCTCGAGGACGATCCGGGTGAGCTCCTCCGTGGCGGAGGACATGACGACGTGCGGGCCGGGGACCTCGAGGACCTCGCCGCGGGGCGCGGCGTCGGCCAGACGGCGGACCCAGCGCAGGGGAGCGACGGGGTCCCGGTCGCCCCGCACGACGACGAGCTGTGCGCGCACCTGCGTCGCGCGCTGCTCCGTCTCGTGCCGGAGCAGGTGCTTGAGCTGCCGGCCGTAGTGGAGGACCCCGCAGCGGACGACGTAGTCGCTGAGGATCGTCAGCGCGACGCGCGGGGGCTCGCGCAGGAAGTCGAGGCCGAGGCGCAGGCCCTGCTGGAGCATCGTGTCCGCCTCGGGGTCGACGGTCGGGCCGAGCAGGATGCCGAGGTCGGAGATCGTCGGGTCGCTGGCGAGGAGCTCGACGACGACCTGCCCGCCCATGGAGTGACCGACGAGCACCGGCTGCTCGAGCCCGTGGTGGCGCGCGTACGCCCCGACGACGCGCGCGTGCGCGGCCATGTCGACGTCCCGCAGGACGCGGGGCGAGGAGCCGAAGCCGGCGAGGTCGATGGCGTGCACGACGCCGTGCCGGGCGAGACGGGCGGCGAGGGGGCGGAAGTAGCGGGCCGAGACGCCGAGACCGTGCACGAGGAGGAAAGGACGTGCCGTGGGCGTGTGGCCCGGGTCGGGTTCCGAGCACCACGACGCGATGGTCAGGCCCTCGATCCGGGTGACACGGCGCCGGAACTGAACCTCTGCGTCAGCGGAGCGGACCGTCCTCGAGCGGGGTCCACGGAGGTTGTCCGGCACGTCCTCGACGATCGGGGGGGTGCTGTACGCCACGGGTCTCCGTTCCTGGGGCCCGGCCGGGTGGCGGGCGCTGCGACCATCATGGCCGCGGACGCCCGCCCCGGCGAGCGGTCAGAACGACTGCACGATGGATCTCAGAACGGCTGCGCCGTCGATCCCATCTTCCAGCCGACGATGTTCAGCGCGCGCAGGGCGCTGATCGGTGGGCCGTCGGTGGGCGTGAGGGTCTGGAACTCGGCCCAGGTGTCGAACTGGCTGTCGAGGTCGCGCTGCACAGCGCGCAGCCACAGCTGGGCGAACGCGGCGAAGGAGCGGTTGTCGTCGCGGGTGATCGGCGCACCGTCGAGGTCGACGTAGCAGCGGGCGATGTGCTTGTCGTAGAGGGGGATGAGGCGCGGGCGCTTGCGGTGCAGGATCGTGGAGAAGAGCGCCATCCGCACACCGGGCATGGCGTGGGTGTCGAGGAACGCGAAGACGTCGACGACGAGGCTCATCTCGTCGTACGTGGCGCCGGCGAGGGACGTCTCGAGCGGGATCGCGCCGAGGACGGCGTTGATCGCCGGGAGCTTGGCGACGAGCGCGTCGTAGGCCGCGATGTTCGGGAGCGCGTTGCCGAGGAGCGACGGCGCGAGGAGGTCGGGCTCGGTGATCGCGTCGGACGGCCCGCCGGGGTAGGCGTCGTACGCGGGGTAGGCCCAGTGGTCCTGCGGTGTGTTGAGGTACCGGTGGACGAACGTGCGTGCCGTCTCGAAGGGGACGGCGCCCCCACCGATCCGGACATCTGGGCGGGACATGGAGCCTCCGACTGCTCGTGGTGTGCGGACGGCGCCGGACCACGGGTCCTGGAAACCGTCCTTGACTTCCCCCTGGCCCTTCCGATCGGTCAGGTGGCGGCGGACTATGAGGGGTCTGGGCAGCCGAGACTGTGACGTGGGAGACATGGCGCGCGGTTAGTTGAACTCTCAACTACTCTGGGGGGAGGCGACCGATGAGGGAGAGCACCATGAGCACAGGACTGCAGTTCGGCATCGACACGTTCGGCGACACCACCTTCGCGCCCGACGGCACACCGCACAGCCACGCCCGGGTGATCCGGGACGTCGTCGAGCAGGGGGTCCTGGCCGACGAGGTCGGCATCGATGTCATCGGGATCGGGGAGCACCACCGCGCCGACTACGCGATCTCCACCCCCGACGTCGTCCTCACCGCCATCGCCGCGAAGACCGGACGCATCCGGGTGGGGTCCGCCGTCACCGTGCTGAGCTCGGACGACCCGATCCGCGTGTTCCAGCGCTTCGCGACGCTCGACGCCGTCTCCGACGGGCGCGCCGAGGTCATCCTCGGCCGTGGGTCGTTCACCGAGTCGTTCCCCCTGTTCGGCTTCGACCTCGCCGACTACAACGAGCTCTTCGCCGAGAAGCTCGACCTCTTCATGGCCGTCCGGGCGCAGCAACCCGTCACGTGGGAAGGCAGCACGCGGCGGCCGCTGGAGCGCCAGGAGGTGTTCCCGCACGTCGAGCGCGGGCTCCTGCCCACGTGGATCGCCGTCGGCGGCAGCCCCGAGAGCGTCGTGCGCGCCGCCGGGTACGGCCTGCCGCTCATGCTCGCGATCATCGGGGGTGACCCCGTGGCGTTCCGGCAGTTCACCGACCTCTACCGACGCGCCCTGGGGGAGTTCGGCAAGGAGTCCCTGCCCGTCGGCGTCCACGTGCCCGGGCACGTCGCCGAGACCGACGAGCAGGCCCTCGCCGAGGCCTGGCCGACGATGGGCAAGGCCTTCAACACCGTCGCGAGCGAGCGGGGTGGACGGCCCATGAACGAGGGGCAGTTCCGGGCCGCCGCCGGACCGCAGGGCGCCTACTTCGTCGGGTCGCCCGAGACCGTGGCGCGCAAGATCGTGCGCAGCGTGCAGGCGATGGGCCTCGACCGCCTCGACATGAAGTACGCCAACGGCCACATGCCGCACAGCCAGCTCATGTCGAGCCTCGAGCTGTACGGGACCCAGGTCATCCCGATGGTGCGGGACATGCTGGCCTGACGGGCGACGACCCGGCTCGGCGGGACCCGGAGGTGCGCCTTCAGTGCGGCTTCAGGCCCGTCGCGGCAGACTGGAACGCATGAGAGTCCTGGTGGTCGACGACGAGGTGCGCCTCGCGGAGGGCATCCGGCGCAGTCTCGAGGCCGAGGGCTTCGCGGTGGACCTCGCGCACGACGGCGTCGACGGCCTGTGGTTCGCCGAGGAGAACACGTACGACGCCATCGTCCTCGACGTCATGATGCCCGGGCTCAACGGCACCCAGGTGTGCGAGCGGCTGCGCGCGCAGGAGAACTGGACGCCGGTCCTCATGCTCACCGCGCGCGACGGTGACGACGACCAGGTCACCGCGCTCAACACCGGCGCCGACGACTACCTCACCAAGCCCTTCGCGTCGGCGGTCCTCGTCGCCCGGCTGCGCGCGCTCGTGCGCCGCGGAGCGCGCGACCGCCCGACCGTCCTCGAGGCCGGGGACCTGCGGATGGACCCCGCCGCCCGCCGTGTGTGGCGCGGCGACACCGAGGTCGAGCTCACCTCGCGGGAGATGGCCGTCCTCGAGTTCCTCCTGCGCCACAAGGGTGACGTCGTGAGCAAGCGTGACGTGCTCGGCAACGTGTGGGACTTCGACTTCGAGGGTGACCCCAACATCGTCGAGGTGTACGTCCGGCACCTGCGCAACAAGCTCGACCGCCCCTTCGGACGCTCTGCCATCGAGACGCTGCGCGGCTCGGGCTACCGGTTGGCCGCCGACGGTGGGTAGGAGCCCGCGGCGCCCCGCGTCCGTGCGGGCCCGCGCCACCCTCGGCGCCGTCGCCGTCGTGGGCGTCTCGTTGCTCGCCGGGTCGTTCGCGTTCGTCGGGCTGCTCGGCTCGACCCTCACCGACGGCGTGGCCACGACCGCCGAGGCGGACACGGAGGTGCTCGCCCAGCAGCTCGAGGACGCCGCCGACCGACGCGGTGGTGGTCCCGACCGGGAGCGGGACGCGGCCGGCGAGTGGGTGCAGGCGGAGAACGAGGACGACCGCCTGCTGCAGCTCCTCGACGACCGGGGCCGGGTCGTCGCCCAGACGGAGGACACCACCGGCCTCACCCTGCCGCGCACCGGCCGCGAGCCCGCCCGGGCAGAGCTCGACGGCGACGAGTACCTCGTGGTCACCCAGCGCGTGGACGTCCCCGGTGGCCCCTACGAGCTGCGGGCCGCGTACTCCCTGGACAGCGTCGAGGACGCCGTCGACGCGACGACGGGCCTGCTGCTCGTCGGGGTGCCGCTCGCGCTCGGCATCGTCGCGCTCACGACGTGGCGGATCGTCGGCCGTGCCCTGTCTCCCGTGGAGCAGATCCGCAGCGAGGTCGACTCGATCGGTGGCGCCGACCTCGACCGGCGCGTCGCCGTCCCCGAGACAGGTGACGAGATCGACCGGCTCGCGCGGACCATGAACCGCATGCTCGAGCGCCTCGAACGCTCCCACCGCCAGCAGCAGCAGTTCGTCTCCGACGCCTCCCACGAGCTCCGCTCGCCCATCGCGGCGATCCGTCAGTACGCCGAGCTCGAACGCGACCACCCGGACGCCCTGCCCGAGGGTGAGCTCGCGTCGGTCGTCCTCGCCGAGGGGATGCGTCTGCAGGACCTCGTCGAGTCGTTGCTGCTCCTCACCCGCCTCGACGAGCGGACGGCGGAGCTCCAGCGCCGCCCCGTGGACCTCGACGACGTCCTGCTCGCCGAGGTCAGGCGCCTGCGGGACACGACCTCGCTCACGGTCGACGCGACCGGCATCGAGCCGGCGCGGGTCGAGGGGGACCCGCGGATGCTCGCACGGCTCGTGCGCAACATCGTCGACAACGCCGCGCGGCACGCCCGTGAGCGGGTGACGCTCGCCGTGGGGCCGGTGCCGGGAGGGTCCGCCCACGAGGTCCGGTTCGTCGTCGACGACGACGGTCCCGGCATCCCGGAGGAGGACCGGGAGCGGGTGTTCGAGCGGTTCGTGCGGCTCGACGACGCCCGGGCACGCGACGCCGGTGGCAGCGGGCTCGGGCTTGCGATCGTCGCCGACATCGCCCGGGTGCACGCCGGGACGGTCACCGTCGCGGACTCGCCGCTGGGTGGGGCGCGGTTCGTCGTCACGCTGCCGGCGCTCGGCGAGGACTAGGCCGCGACGACCAGGCCCGCGACGACCGGGCCCGCGCCGGGCTGTGGCCCACCTCACATCGGGAGCCGACGGGCGTTCAGGTTGGCTTCAGCGACCCGGAGAGACGCTGGAGCCATGAACGAGAACACCACACCCCAGAACCCGACCACACCCGAACCGTCGGCGCCGGTCCCTGCGGCGTCCGACCCGACCCCCGCAGCCACCTCTGGTGGTCCTGCTGCTCCCGCTCCCGCCGGGTACACGCCCGCAGGCTCGGTGCCTCCCGGATCGACCCCTCCGGGCACGCCGCCCGGCCCGGGCGCCCCGTACCCGCAGGGTGACGGGAAGCCGGACTGGCGGACCAAGGGAACCCGCCAGCACCGTGCCGCCCTCATCGGCGGCACCGCCGTGATCCTCCTCGCCGTCGGTGGGATCGGCGCCGCTGTCGCCGACGAGGTCCTCGACAACGACGACGACCGTCCCCACAACCGCTACGACGACCGCGACGACTGGTACGAGCACCGCGGTGACGACCGGAACCGTGGCGGTCAGGACGAGGGTCGTCCCGGCCCGGACGACCGTGGTCCGGACGACCGTGACATGCAGGAGCGTGACTCGGACGACCGAGACATGCAGGACCGTGACATGCAGGACCGTGACACCGACGACCGCGATGGCGACACGGGCCGCGACGGAGGGGGCGCGTCCCCTGACGGCCGCGGGGGCCCCGACGGGGCACCACGTGGCGACGACGCGGCCCTCACCGCCGACGAGCGCACCCAGGCCAGCGAGGCCGCGCTCGCAGAGACGGGCGAGGGCGAGGTGACCGACATCGACCGCGACCGCTCCGGGTACGAGGTCGAGGTGCGCCTCGTCGACGGCAGCGAGGTCGACGTCTACCTCGACGAGGACTTCATCGTCCTCGACGTCGAGCAGGACGACGCGGCGAGCTAGTCCTGGTTCGCACCGACGGGCCGGCCCCGGAGCTCCTCCCAGCGGGAGGGGCGCCGCGGGTCGGCCCGTCGTTCGTTGCCGCACGGGAGGGCGACCGGCATGTCGCGCGCGATGGTCGGTGCCCGAGCGGGGAACCGCTCACGGATCCGTACCCGGGGGTCCGCGGCGCCCTGGACGGCGGACGAGTTTCGCTCAGCCCTCCGCGGAGAGGATGGCGTCGAGGTCGTGCGCGGCCTGCTCGGCGTCGTAGTCCGTGCTCCGTTCGTCGGAGTCGGAGACCTCGAGGCACGCCCGCGTGCGGGCCTCCGGCTCGAGGTGGCAGGCGACGAACATCGTGCCCGCTGCGGGATTCGTCGGGTACTCCCAGGTGACGGTCGTGTAGGTGCGTTCCCCGACGGTCACCTCGTCCTCCACCTGCTCGTTCCCCGGTTGCTCGAACGCGCCCGTGGCGTCCTCGAGGTCGGCGTAGGCGGCGTCGTCGGTCGCCTCCGCGTAGCGCAACGACACGGGGGTCGGTGGGTAGAACGCGCACTCGATCTCGTGGACGCCCTCACCGAGCTTCCAGAACGCCGTCGTGCTCTTCTTCATCGTCGTGCTGTCCACGTCGATCCGGTCGACGATGGGACACTCCCAGTCGAAGCTGCTCATGCCCGTCGACCCGATGTCGGGGTACCGCGCGAGGCCGTCCTCGATCCCCTCCGACCACTGCGCCGGGATGCCGGTCGTCATGCCGGACGGGCTGTCCGCAGACGGGTCCTCCTGCGGTTCCGTGTCCTGGGAGCACGCGGCGAGGACGAGGACGACGGTCGCGATCATCGCTGTCACGCCGGAGCGCGGAGGGGACGTGCGGCGGGCGGGGACGGTACGTGACGGCATGGGATCTCTCGGTCGGTGACGGGAGGTCCCAGGATGACGGGCCGGCCCCCGGGGGCGCGATGGGGAGACGTCCCCCTGCCGACGGGACCTGGGGGGTGTTGGAGACGGCGCCACAACCTGACAATGGACGCATGACCTACGACCAGCCGGGGCCCTACGACCAGCGGGTGCCCTACGACCAGCGGGTGCCCTACGACCAGCGGGTGCCGACCACCCCGCACCCGGCGATGCCGGGTTCCGCACCGTCGGCCGACGTCCCGGCCGCGCACCTGCACGCGGGCATGGCCTCGGGCGCACCGAGGGAGGCATCGCCCGGGGAGGTGTTCCGCGCGGAGCTGCGGGAGCTGCCGCGCCAGCTGCGCCGTGACCTCACCGACGCGCTGCTCGAGATGCTCCTCACGGCTGTCGCGGCCGCCGTCGTCGTCGCTGTGTTCGCCGTGCTCGGGCGGCTCGTCGCCGGCCCGACCGGGGGCCTCGTGGGCGCCGTCGTCGGCCTCGCGGTGTTCGCGGTGCTGCGCGTGACGCTCCTCGCGGGTGCGCTCGCATACTTCGCGCACATGGTCGTGGGTGGGCGCCGGTCCGCCGGACGGGCGCCCACCCACGACAGCTGAGGGTCGCTAGCTCGCGGGCTGCGTCCCGCTCGAGGCCGGGGCCCCGACGGTCGTCCAGGTGCTCTCGTGCTCCGCGCTGTCCTCGATCGCGGCGAGGACCTTCTGGATGGCGAGGCCGTCCGCGAAGGACGGCGCGGGTGCGACGCCGGACGCGATGCCCCCGACGAGGTCGACGACCTGGTGGGTGAACGCGTGCTCGTACCCGAGGCCGTGGCCGGTGGGCCACCAGTTCGCCATGTAGCTGTGCTCGGGCTCGGTGACGATGATGCGTCGGAAGCCGGTCTGGCCTGCGGGGTCGTTCGCGTCGAAGAAGTGCAGGACGTTCATGTCCTCGAAGTCGAAGGCGAGCGAGCCGTTGGACCCGTTGATCTCGACGCGGATGGCGTTCTTGCGGCCCGCGGCGAACCGGGTCGCCTCGAAGATGCCGACCCCACCGCCGGACATCTTCGCGAGGAAGACGGCGGCGTCGTCCACGGTCACCGGGCCGCGCTCGCTGCCCGCCGTCCCGGACAGGCCGGTGAAGCTCTCCGCGACGGGGCGCTCGGGCACGAACGTCTCGAGGAGCGCGGAGACGCCGGTGATGTCCTCGCCGGTGATGAACTGCGCGAGGTCGATGACGTGCGCACCGATGTCACCGAGGGAGCCGGAGCCGGCCTTCTCCTTGTCGAGGCGCCACGAGAGCGGTGTGTTCTCGTCGGTGAGCCAGTCCTGCAGGTAGTGGCACCGCACGTGGCGGACGGTGCCGATGCGCCCGTCGGCGACGAGCTGACGCGCCAGCTGGATGGCGGGGACGCGGCGGTAGGAGAACCCGACCATCGAGATGATGCCGCGCGTCGCGGCGTCGGCGGCCGCGGCGGCCATGAGCTCGGCCTCGGCGACGGTGTTGGCCAGCGGCTTCTCGCACAGCACGTGCTTACCGGCCTCGAGGGCCGCGATGGCGATCTCGGCGTGGGTGTCTCCGGGGGTGCAGATGTCGACGAGGTCGACGTCGTCGCGGGCGATGAGCGCGCGCCAGTCGGTCTCGACGGACTGCCACCCGAAGCGGTCGGCGGCCGCCCGGGCCGCGGTCTCGTTCCGGCCGCCGAGCACCGTGAGCTCGGGGTTCATCGGGAGGTCGAAGAAGCGGGGGGCGGTCTGCCAGGCGTGGGAGTGGGCGGCGCCCATGAAGGCGTACCCGATCATCCCGACGCCGAGGCGGGGGCGTGCGTTGTCAGCCATGGCTGATGGTCCTTCCGGAGGGTGGGGGTGGTCAGTCGCGGGCGGAGAACGCGGCGTCGAACGCGGCGTCGGGGGCGTCGAGAGCGAGGCGCTTGACGAACGCGAGGGCCTCGGGGGCTCCGACGAGCCGGTCCATGCCGGCGTCCTCCCACTCGACGGAGATGGGGCCGGTGTACCCGATGGTGTTGAGCATCCGGAAGGCGTCCTCCCAGGGGACGTCGCCGTGACCGGTGGAGATGAAGTCCCAGCCGCGCCGCGGGTCCGCCCACGGCAGGTGGGAGCCCATCCGGCCGTTGCGACCGTTCGTCATCCGCTTCTTCGTGTCCTTGCAGTCCACGTGGTAGATGCGGTCCTTGAAGTCCCACAGGAAGCTCACGGGGTCGATGTCCTGCCACACCATGTGGCTGGGGTCCCAGTTGAGGCCGAACGCCTCGCGGTGGCCGATGGCCTCGAGCGCGCGGACCGTCGTCCAGTAGTCGTACGCGATCTCGCTCGGGTGGACCTCGTGCGCGAACTTCACGCCCACCTCGTCGAAGACGTCGAGGATGGGGTTCCACCGGTCCGCGAAGTCCTGGTAACCGGCGTCGACCATGGCCTGGGAGGCGGGCGGGAACATCGCGACGTACTTCCAGATCGACGAGCCCGTGAAGCCCACGACGGTCTCGACGCCGAGGCGCGCCGCGGTGCGGGCCGTCATCTTCATCTCCTCGGCGGCACGCTGGCGCACGCCCTCGGGGTCGCCGTCGCCCCACACCTGGTCGGGGAGGATGTCCCGGTGGCGCTCGTCGATCGGGTCGTCACAGACGGCCTGGCCCTTGAGGTGGTTCGAGATCGCGTAGACCTTGAGGTTGTACCGCTCGAGGATGTCGAGCCGGGACTGGATGTACGCGTCGTCCTCCGCCCCGCGCCAGGGGTCGAGGTGGTCGCCCCAGCAGGCGATCTCGAGGCCGTCGTAGCCCCAGCCGGAGGCGAGGCGCGCGACCTCCTCGAAGGGCAGGTCGGCCCACTGGCCGGTGAACAAGGTGATCGGGCGAACCATGTCAGTCTCCTGTGATCGACGAGGTACGGGCAGCGCCCGTCACGCGGTCAGCGTGACGGGCGCTCGTGGTGGTGCTCGGTTCAGCGGGGCAGCTGCACCTGGGCGGTGCTGGCACCGATGGTGTCGAGGGTGACGGAGGCCGTCGTGCCGCCTGCGGTGACGTCGTAGTCACCGAGCCAGCCCTCGACCTGCACCTGACCCTGCGCGTCGGTGCGCAGCGTCGTGGGCGCGTACCACCACTCGCCCTTGACGAGGTCGCGGAGCGCGTCGTAGCTGGGCTTGGGGGTGCCGTCGGCGCGGATGAGCCCACCGGGCGCGCCGAGCCACATGCCCTCGTCGGACAGTCCCCAGTACGTCATGGCGTGGACCGACGGGTGGGACAGCAGGTTGCGGTAGTGACGGATCATCTCGTCCGCCTGACGCTCCTCGCCCTCGGGCGTGGAGGGCCAGCTCTCGACCTGGTAGTCGTTGAGGTCCACGTACTCCGCGGGCATGATGTCGCCCGAGAGCAGGGTGGTCTCCGTGAAGTGCAGGGGCAGCCCGAACCGGGAGAAGCGGTCGAGGACGTTGAAGGTCTTCTCCTCGCCCCAGTAGCCCTTGTGCATGTGGCTCTGCAGACCGAGGGCATCGACCTTGATGCCCGCCTCGAGGACACCCTCGATGAGGCACTCGTACGCCGTCGACATGTCGAAGTCGTTGAGGAGCAGCTTGACGTTCGGGTTGACGGCCTGAGCCTCCTCGAACGCCATCCGGATCATGTGGATGCGGCCCTTTTCGCGGGCAAGGTTCGTGATGCCGTTGTCGCCGTTGGTGAACACGGGCATGATCACGACCTCGTTGATCGCGTCCCACGTGTCCATGACACCCGCGAAGTCCGCGACGTCGCGGCGGATGCGCTCGCGCTGGAGACGCTCGATCTCGTCCGTCGGGAGGTCGAGCAACCAGTCGGGCTGCACGGTGTGCCAGACGAGGGGGTGGCCCTTGGTGCGGATGCCGCGGTCCTTGAACCACTGGGCCGTCTTGAGCAGACGGGCCGTGTCCGGCTTGCCGCGCTCGTGCTCGAACCGACCCCAGTAGAACGGGAGGGTCGCGGAGTTGTAGATGCCCAGCCACTGCTCTGCGAGCTGCTCGAGGTTGTTCGTCGCCCCGCCGAAGTTGATGGCCCCGCCGTCCTCGGCGTTGGCGAGCGCCACCATGTCGAAGCCGATGTTGCCGAACCCGAACGCGTGGTCCCGCTGCGCGACCGTCACCTCGGTGTCGGCGAGCGGAGTCCCGTCCGGACCGAGAACCGTGAGCGCCGTCTGAGTGCGGCGGTGGCTCAGCGTGGGGTCGGGTGCGGGGCTGAAGTGCATGTGTCCTCCTTGACGGGTGCGCCCGTCGTCGGTGACGGCGCGCTGACTACAAGCCGAAACGATTTGAGTCGCGCGACTTGCGTGCTCGGTAACGATACACAGCGGGACTCTCACGGGGTGGGAGCGGGCGACGGCGGATCCGTTGGGTGAGGCGTAGAACAGAAGCTGATGACGAATCGGAGGGAGCGGTAGCGTCAGAGAGGTCGAAGGTGGTGGCGCGGGCGGCGCAGGCTCTCGTCTTGGGTCATTGGGGGGAGCGCGTCCCGCCGAGGACGGTGTGAGCAGTTCCGGGAGGCAGGCAAAGGTGGGCCTCGCTCTCTCTTGGCGGGTGAGGAAGCGGACCGGACCCGTAGTCGGATGTCGCTGTATCAGTCAACCCGCCGAGTGCGCGCGATGCAGCCATACCATCACAATTCGCCGTGAAGTGGAGCGAACGCCGCCACCTCATGGGTGAAAAAGGGTCCAACCGCTGATCAACCGGCTTCTGGCTCATACCGCCGGCGCGTCTCGTCGTTAGTCTCCTCGGTAACACCCTGGAGGTCGAAGTGAACACGGAGCTCGCGGACGAGTACGCCGACACAATCAGCGATTTGGTAGCAGGCGGCAACTCGATCGCCGGAGCTGTGTCGAAGCTGCGGAGAATGAACGTGCCCGACGAACTGGCGGCCACCGCCCGTCGCAGGTACGAAGAGCGCTGCGGCCTGATCGCCGCCATCGCTGACCCCGCTGCGCTCGTGCACGAGGAGAAGTTCGGCAGTTGGTACGACGGGCCGAAGGCGACGGACCACTTCTGGCCGCAATTGCAGGCACGCTTGACTGCAAGTCTCGGACCTGACGCCGTCACGTCGATCGACAACGCCTCGAGCAGGATCCTCTCAGTGATGCGCCCGCCGGGCGAGAGCACTTTCTCGACCCGTGGGCTCGTGTTGGGATACGTGCAGAGCGGGAAGACGACCAACTTCATCTCACTGATCGCGAAGGCGGCAGATGCCGGGTACCGGATGTTCATCGTCCTATCCGGGATCACAGATAACCTCCGGAGTCAGACGCAGGGCCGCATCGACGCGACCCTGATCGATCTCGGTCCTCATAAGTGGTACAAGCTCACCGAGGCCGAGTCGGATTTCACAGCGTCGATGAAGAACGCGGGAACGATACTGAGGCAACCCGAGATGCGATGCATCGGAGTTGTGAAGAAGAACCCGTCTCGGTTAACGCACCTCAAGAACTGGTTGAACTCAGCGGGGGCATCGACGCTCGCGGGGCTCCCCATCCTGATCATCGATGACGAGGCTGATCAGGCTAGTGTCGACGTAGGTAAGGCGGGTCGAGC
Source organism: Sanguibacter sp. Z6_81 (assembly GCF_057180625.1). Classification (NCBI taxonomy): domain Bacteria; kingdom Bacillati; phylum Actinomycetota; class Actinomycetes; order Micrococcales; family Sanguibacteraceae; genus Sanguibacter; species Sanguibacter sp. Z6_81. The sequence goes on from NZ_JBXUFV010000001.1 coordinate 977,035, forward strand.
TTCGCGGATCAACGCACTGCTGAAGCAGGTTCTCGCTCGGCCCAAGGTCGCCTATGTCGCATACACGGCGACACCATTCGCCAACCTGCTGATCGATCCGAAGAAGGGCGAGGATCTCTATCCGCGTGACTTCATCGTCCCCCTGCCGGAGCCGGACGGATACTTCGGAAGCGAACAGATCTTCGGTCGCGATGAACTCTCCGAGGATGATGAAGGGCTGGACGGGCTCAATGTCGTCCGGGAGGTCCCGGAGGACGAGGCGTCCGCGATGCGTCCGCCGAAGCCCGCAGCGGCGATCGAGTCTTGGACACCTGAGGTCACCGGCGCGATGCGATCCTCGATCCTTTGGTTCCTCCTCGCCACGGCGGCACGGGAAGTGCGCAAGACCTCGAACGCGCACTCGACGATGCTGATCCACACCTCGATGCTGGCCAACGCGCACATGCGCTTGGCGCAGAGTGTTCGGAAAATGCTCGAACTGCTGGCCGAGGACCTTTGTGACGTATCGTCCCCGGCGTGGACCGAAATGCAGGAGCTGTGGGAGGCGGAGGCTGACGTTGTCGACCCAGCAGGCTTCGCGAACGCTCGCGTTTCCTTCAGCGAACTTCGCGAACCGCTTCCGGCAACGGTCGAGCGGACGCGGGTGATCGTCGACAACTACCTGTCCACGGAGCGACTCAGCTATGCCGATGAAGAGCCGATCGCCGCGATAGTCATCGGGGGTAACACCCTCTCCCGCGGTCTCACGCTGGAAGGACTCGTGTCGAGCTACTTCGTGCGTTCCGCGTCCGCTTACGACACGTTGCTCCAGATGGGACGTTGGTTCGGATACCGCCGCGGGTACGAGGACCTTGTCCGGATCTGGATGACCAGTGAATTGGAAGGCTGGTTCCGGGACCTGTCGCTCGTCGAGGCGGAGATTCGGAGAGATATCCAGCGTTACGAGCTGGAGAAGGTGTCGCCAATCGAGGCTGGCGTGCGTATCCGCAAGCACCCGAGCATGGCAATCACTGCCGCGGCGAAGATGCGAAACGCTGTGAAGGTCGACATTAGCTACAGCGAGGCGAGAATTCAAACGATCCTCTTCAACCACCGGGATGAGTCTTGGCTGCACACGAACGCCGAGGCGGTCAAAGGGCTAGTCAGAACGGTGCGGGAAGAAGGGCTCGTCGAGACTACTTTTGAGAACGGCCGCCGCGGAGTGCAAGACGTTCCCGTGAGCGCAATTCTCGAGTTCATCGACTCGTACCAGTTCCACGAGAACGCTCGAACGATGAATGCGCAGCTGATCAAGAGATACATCGAGAACGAGACGGCTATGGGTGCCCTCGATCTCTGGAATGTGGTATTCATCGAAGGAAAGGGAACGCCCAGCGTCGATCTCGGCCTGAGCTCTCCTTCGCGGGTCATCACGCGTAGCAAGATGCTCGGCGGAGAGGAGGGGTATGCAAATCTCAAGTCCATCGCCTCCCCGATCGACCGTGTGGCCGACGTCGACCTGAACCCGCAAGAAGTCTCGAGCTTCGTCGAGCAAATGGCAGGAGGCGCCTACGAAGCTAAGCGTGAGAGGGCTCTTATCCGACTCCGGGACGAGCGGATCGGTCCGAAGGGACTCCTGTGCATCTATCCGATCGATAAGGATTCCGAGCCCAAGCCCGCCGCATCGTCGCAGAAGAAGAGCAAGCGCACCAAGCTCAATGCAGTGGACCATCTCGTTGGCGTCGCGATCTTCTTCCCAGCGGCGACCGCTGGTCATTCGACCGTCGAATACGTCGCGGCGCCCGTCGCCACGATCTACGAGGATGTCGAGGACGAGGCGGCCGAGGTCGACCGGGCGGATGGTGCGGACGAGAAGCAAGCAGACGTGATGGGCGCGAGCGGCGGGCGCAACTGATGGATCGGGCTGCTGACGTCTATGCCATGTTGCGAGCAGAACTTCCGGAAGCGGGAGAACTGCTCACCCGCAAGTCCGACGTCGAAGTCTCAGGATGCCCGGTCCTGTTCGGTTTGGACGGATCAGCCCTCCCGTTGGTTCTGATCCCGGCCCCCGATGTCATCGGTGACTTCTCCGACAGATCAACCCGTGGGGTACGCATGGATACGGTGCGCCTCCCCAGCGCGGATGGAATGGACCATGTGATCCTCCGGTGCCTTGACCACGTCTTCGAACGGCCGTTCGCACTGCTGGTCGATGACCTGCTCCTAGAAGTTTCACGAAGCGCCGAAGCGACCGTCGCGACCGTCGCTTCGGTGTTGGCGCGGTGGCGTTCCATGTTCGAGCATCGGGCAGGGAGTCCGCTCGGTCCTGCTGCTCTAGTAGGGCTGCTCGCTGAGCTGCATGTGCTCGAGGGCCTGATCCAACGCGCCGGGCTGGGAGCGATCGACCTGTGGGTCGGCCCCGGCGGAGCGCGCCACGACTTCGTGGGAGAAACCAGCGCACTGGAGATCAAAGCGACAACCTCCCGTGACCACTTCACCATTGGTGTGCACGGTATGACGCAGCTCGAGGAACCCGAGGGGAAGAGCTTGTACCTGTACGCCGAGCAGTACGAGCCTTCGATCAGCGGGGAGAGTGTCCCAGAAGTGGTCAACAGGATCTTGGACACAGGCGCTCACGCGAGCGCGTTCTTGGGGAAGCTTGCAGAGTGCGGCTATAACCTGGGTGACGACGAGGAGTACGCCGCTTCACGCTTTTCGCGCCTCGCAGCGAAGCTCTTCCGGGTCGACGGCACGTTTCCGCGGATCATTCCAGCCAAGTTCGTCGCGCCCGAGGAGCTTGGTCCGATCGCCCGCGTTGATTACTCGATCGACTTGGACCAGATCGCCGATCTCGCTCCTGAGGAGCCTCTGTTGCGCGCGATCGCGGTGCTGGCATGACAGTTCTCGATCTGTACAGCGAACGGTTCCCGCCTACCGGAGGCATTCATGCTCGATCGACCAAAATGGCGATCGGCAAGTCGCATGTGAAATTTTGGGAACTTTTCCTCCGCGAGACCCTGCAGAACAGCTGGGACGCGCGAGTGAACGGAGCATCCGGTATCGATTTCTCGATCACGGGGCGCCGCCTCACCCAGGAGCAGTTGGCCACTCTCCGCTCCGCAGTGTTCGCCAGCATCCCGCGCACCACCGGCGGACCGGGCGACAGACTCAAGGAGGCCCTCGGGGCTCGCAGCTTGTCGATGCTGCTTGTCGCGGACAGTGGGACGCGTGGACTTGGTGGGCCCACGCGCGCTGACGTCGAACTGCGCGAAGGTGAGCGCTCAGACTTCGTTGATTTCGTCCGCAACGTCGGGCGATCGCGGGATAAGGGGTACGCAGGCGGGACATACGGTTTCGGGAAGGGCGTTCTGTACGACGCCAGTGGGGTCGACACGTGCATCGTTTACAGTCAATCGATCATCGACGGGACGGTTGAGCCACGGCTGATCGCTATGGGTGTGAGCGACGTCGACTACAGCCATGCAGGGACGCGCTATACGGGGCGTCACTGGTGGGGCGTCGTGGACGAGAGCGGGATCGAACCACTGCGCGGCTCGGCCGCGCGCGATCTCGCTCTCGATCTAGGACTCACAGCGCTGGGCCCTGCGGATACGGGGACATCAATTGCGGTGCTTGCACCGCAGATGGCCGAGGATGAGACCCTCGAGAAGGCGCTGATCGACATCGCAGAAGCTGCGCGTCGATGGGCGTGGCCGCACATGATCGATGGCGGTGGTGGTCCCTCGATCCGATTCGCTTTTGGTGTGGACGACACGGCGATGCCGTTATCGGATCCTCGGACCGATGCGGAGTACGGACAGTTCGTCCGGGCATACGAGCGCGCGGTTCGCGTTCTCAACAATCCGACCGAAGTTGAGTCGCAGCCGTGGCGAGCCACCGAGATCGCAGGAACGCGGCCGGTCCAGCGACTGGGAGCACTCGCTTATCGGAACTATCTCCCCGCCGGGAAGAGACCCGAGATGTCACATCACGTGGCTCTGATGCGTGAGCCGCGGTTCGTCGTGAAGTACATGGATGTGCCGGAGCCGCCAGAGGGTGCTGCTGTCGCAGGGGTCTTCATCGCAGCCCCGGAACTCGACACGTCCTTCGCGAAGGCAGAGCCGGTCGCCCACGACGACTGGGTGCCGAAGAACATGGGGCTGCAGAAGGGGACGCGTAATCCTGTGCTTCAGACGCTGAACAAGCTGAAGGAGGAGTTCAGGCGCAAGCCTGTACTACAGGAGAACGTCGGCGAGCAGGGGCACCAGTCATCGATCGCGCATCTGTCCAAGGAGCTGGGCGTGGTCCTCGGCGGGGCGCCGGGGCCGGGTGCGGAGGTGCAGCGCACTGTCGGCACCCCTACCCGGAAGGGCGCCAGATCTGGCGCGGTCGCAGTCCGGATGGACAGCGAACCTCACCTGTTCGTGAACGCTAACGAGGTCGTCGCTGAGTTCGGCTTCAGTGTCTCGACCCCGACCGGAGCTTCTATCGCTGACTCGTACTTGAGAGTGACAATCTCTGTCGTGTTGGAGGGCGGATCGGCGGAGAAGGAAGCACCTATCGGAGCGCCTGCACCTCGTTTTCTGGGTTGGTTCACCAATGGGTCCCACGTGGCTGCCGCTGAAGAGATACCGCTCGCCTCACTCGGGCGCGGCGTGCACTCCATCCGCGTCTCGCAGCCTCAGGGTCTTGCCATAGGTGTGTCGATCACTCACGCGAAGGAGGCCTCCGCTTCATGAGAGCAGTCAGTCGAGGTGTTCTCACGCTCTCCGACCGCGATGTGCGTTTCGAGGGCTGGAGCGTCTCCACCGATGACGAGGTAGCGCAGGCTGATCCTGAGGTCCTGCCAGATTGGTCCTACTACCAGGATCTCAACATCACTGCGTCCGTACACCTGAGCCATGACGCTGTGTTCCGAGCTCTGGGTCTGGACAGGAACGCGCGAATCGGTGCTGTGATCACGTGGTCATGTCCCGCTACCTCACTGAGGGGTGCCTCCGAGTTCGCGGTAGTTAGGGCAGACACCACAGGCCTCACGACACGCATCGACGGGTCGCTACTTCGCGCGCGGGTGGACCTCGAGTGCCAGATCATGCTCCTCGAGCCGAGCGAAGATCCTGCGTCAGTGCTTACTCCCTATCAGGTCGGGACCGTCCTGTGGAGTACCCGTCACAGCATCGCTCTCGAGGGGCGCGGTGCACGCCTGCCGATAGCCCCTGTTTCCTTCGCGGACTTCGGCCTGCCTGCCGGAGGAGGTGGCCATTGGTGGTTGCAGATCTCGGCGGAGAGTCTGGACGTCCCTGCCGCGTCGGCAGTCTGGCTGTGGGTGAATGACGAGAGCGCCTTGGTCGGGGAGCTACTTGAACGTCCCACGAGTGACGTCGCGAAGACCGCGCTAGCGCTCATGAAGGCGGACATCTTCCGGCAGTTGGCGGCCTTCGCGCTCGAGCACGGAGACTTCGAGCTGGACGCGGCGTACGAAGAGGACAGTCTGGGTGAGATGCTCAGCGGTCCGCTCCGACTGCTCGGGGACGACCTCGGGAGCCTCCGCGGAGAATATCGCCATGACCGGAGTCGCTTCGAGGCGCGGCTGCAGTCGGTAGTGGGGGTGATCTGATGATCGGTTCGTTGATCTACCCCCGGCTGCCCTTCCCGGCCGCGCAGGCCAGGTTGATCGAGTTGGCGGCGCTCGAGCCGTCCGCAGTCGAGCAGCACGTCGTCGCTACGGTCGCCGGAGCACCGTTCTATCCCTTGGGGACCCATCGGGCGAGCGACGAGAAGCTCGGAGCTCTACGGGAGCAAGTTCTGAGTGTGGCCCGTGAGCACGGCTACCCGACGCGTCTACTCAAAGGTGGAGGGCGGCCCTTCGACCAAGCTCTGACCGGAGTGTTGCTGGATGCGATGGACATCCTGCCGTCAGACGCGGCGGAGCGGGATGTCTGGTCGTTCCTGACGCTGAGCCTCCTGCCGGATGTGGCTCTCTGGAGATTCCCGATCGCGAACTCAGCGGACGGTTCCGTGAACGCGCGCTACGAGCGCCTGATCGGTGCCCCCCGGAACGTGTTCAGGAGGATCTGGTGGAGGGCTTTCGTGCTCGGCGCTGATCTCGCAGGACTTCTCGGCGAAGATGAATCGGTAGCGATCATGGAGCGGACCGGGATCGGAGGCAACCCGGTGGTAGCGCGCGCCATCGCCGACGTGTTCGTGCGAGAGTCCGCTTTGCACAATATCGGAAATCGTCAGAACTACTTGCGCGACGCGATGAAGCGCATCCGCAGGCAGGCTGGGTTCCGAACCCTGCACGGGATGCCGGTCGAGCCTCGCCAGCAGTTGATCGAATCGGCCTTCGCAGACAGTCGGCGTTCGCTCGCCCCCGGCTCGTAGCGCCCTATGCATCTGCTCCCCTGGTCGGCCATTAGGCTGTGGTGGCAGCAATCGGAGTGAGGGCTCTACAGCCTGGGTCGGGGGAACAGGTGCGGTCGGAGTCAGAGGCCAGCGAGCGATCTGCAGCAGTTGCCGCTGAGCGGAGCGTGCTCCTAGGAGATCGCAACGCCACGGGATTCGTCCGTGGGCGCGTACTGCGCCTTGCCAAGCACGCTGAGCACGTGCGGGACCGGGAAGGCCTGGTCCGTTTGGCGCGGAGGCTCCGCGAGGAGCAGCCCGGCCTGCTGCTCGCCGCGGATCTCTTCTCCGGAGCCGGCGGTCTGAGTCTCGGCCTCGAACAAGCCGGCATGCGAGTCGTTCTCGGAGCGGATCACTACCTCGAAGCGAACGAGACGCACGCCCACCATTTCGGAGGGCTCAGTGTGGACTGGGACCTCAGCGAGGCCGGGGTCGTCGAAGAGATCGCGTCGATCATGGTCGAGGCGGAGATCGACGTGCTCGCGGGTGGACCGCCCTGTCAGCCCTTCTCGAAGGCGGGCCGATCCGGCATCCGTCATAGGGTGCGCGAGGGGCTCCGTGATCCACTTGATGCCCGTCGTGATCTCTGGCGCTCGTACTTGGAAGTTGTGCGGCTCGCGCTGCCCCGGGCCGTGATCATGGAGAACGTCCCGGACATGGCACTCGACCGCGAGATGTTCATCCTGCGCAGCATGGCGCTCGATCTCGAACACCTGGGGTACTCAGTAGAGACGAGGATCGTTCAGACGTCGGACTACGGCGTTCCGCAACACCGCCAAAGGCTGATCCTCGTCGCGTTGCGCGAGAACTTAGCCTTCACCTGGCCCGAGGCGACGAAATACCCCGTGACTCTGAGGCACGCGATATCGGACCTTCCTCCCGTCGAAGGTGGTTGGCTGACCGAGGGTGAGCAGGGGTACCTGCCGTATCACGGGCCCAGTACGAGGTACCAGGGCGAAATGCGTTCGGAGGTGCCGGCGCGACACCGACACCGCATCTACGACCATGTCACGAGGTCTGTCCGGGAGGACGACCTCCGTGCCTTCGACCTCATGGATTCAGACACGCGGTACTCGGACCTGCCCGAGGAACTGCGGCGCTACCGTTCTGACATCTTCGACGACAAGTACAAGCGGCTCGAATATGACGGGGTCTCCCGGACGATCACCGCGCACATCGCGAAGGACGGGTACTGGTACATCCATCCTGAGCAGAACCGCACGATCACCGTGCGCGAGGCGGCTCGCATCCAGACCTTCCCCGATCACTTCCGTTTCGCGGGGAGTCCGACCGCGGCGTTCAAGCAGATCGGCAACGCGGTGCCGCCCCGCTTGGGTCGGGCGGTCGGTTCGGCGGTGCGAGATGCCCTTGAGACACCGCGACCGGCCGGCCTCGGGCGTGAGGGGGTCGCGCGCGTCCTCCATGGCTGGTGGTCGAACCACACGGACTCGCCGATGCCGTGGTTCCTGGGACGGAACCGGTGGGCCATCGTTGCGGCGGAGATGATCCTCGATCGAGGCAGCGATCTCCTGATGCAGTCGCTCTGGCCCCGCATCTCGTCATGGGACGGACCAGAAGCGATGCTCAGGGACCGCGAGTCCTTGGCGCTCGTGTGCCGTTGGATCGCGAAGGAAGGGCTTGAGGAACGTTTGGTCGCTCTCGCGAGCTTCCTCGTGGTCGAACACGAGGGGCAGGTCAGCAGTGCTGGCCTGGTCGCCGCGGTGGAGAACCGTTTGATCACGGGCGGTCTCGCTGACCTCGTTCAACTTGCTGCCCCGGACGATGTGAGCCTCGACAACGAGGAGCAGCCTGTTGTGGTCAATCAGGCCGTCGTACGGACTGCCTCCAGGTATGCGGATGACCTGAGCGACCGACGGAACAAGAACAGCGACGGTCGTCTGGCGGTCGCGGCGATGATCGGCTTCGGCGACGCCAGCCGTTCTGCACACCTCGCGCTGCTCGAGATCGGCCGAGCGATCTGTCTCCCGACCACCCCGCGGTGCCCAGAGTGCCCTCTGATCGAGACGTGCGCGTATGCGAACCGGAACGGCGTCGCTGCCGCCGTCGAGTGAGCGAGGACTAGCGCCCTGCGTTGAGGGCGCGGTAGACCTGAGGCGAGCGACTCTTGAGAAGAGCGAACGTCTCTTCGAGGGCAGCGAGGTTCCCACCGTCCAACGCGGCGGCGCGGAGCGCCACGCCCACGTCTGAGAGATCTGCCTGCACATTGCTCCTGGAAGAAGCGCGGGGGGCATCGTGGCCGGCAGCCTGGCGGTACCTGTCGCTCGCGCGGATACACAGCTCCTGGATCGGCTTCTCAAGCATGGGCCGGATCTCGGGCGGGAGGTTCACCCTCATCTTCGCGACGTTGATCTGGAAAGCCTCGTCGAGGGGGGTGGGGAACTCGATGGAAGCCCGCGCTAGCTTCATGTGTTCGTCCAGGCCGCGCAGACCACTCCAGCCTCCGAACTGGACAAGACGGTCCACGCGGTAGATGTAGAGACCCTGCTGCCGATTCCATTTCAGTGGGCCGGACAGAGCGTCGAAGGCATCCACCGAACTGAACGTGTTCTTCGCGGGCAGGACGAATCGTCGGAGGGTGACCTCGTGGGTCGCGCCACCGGCCTCGATCTCGAAGACCTGCTCCGGAAGCTGCAGGGTGTGGTCCTCCTCAACAGCGAACGGGTCCCACGGCTCGAGCTTCACCCCGTCAACTGCGATGACCAGATCGTGCCCGGACACCTGGCCAGCGAGATACCTGTGAAAAACGACCGAGAGGTGCTCAGCGACCTTCCGAGACGCGGTGGCTAGTCGTCGTCGCCCCAGGCCTCCTTCGGCTGTCTTCGCGTTGAGGATGCGGTCGAGCTTCTCGAGCACGACCACAGTGCCCCCGGCGCGCGTCTCGAGGTCCTCGCAAGCGTCCTGGACGACGGCTGAGGCGCTGTCCTCGATGATCAACCATTCATCGCGTTCAGCGATCAGATCAAGGTCGAGGGTTCGACGGGAGATGAAACCGCGGCCGTCCCTGCGCTTCGACACGACGGTCAGACGGCGGCACTGCGAGAGCGATGCGGTCTTGAGACCGAGACCGAATCTCCCGAGTTCCCCCGGCTCGTACGTCCGTCGTGTTCCGAAGCGCAACGACTCGAGCAGACCATTGGCAGACATCCCGATGCCGTCGTCCGCGATCGTGATCGCGGAGCGCGAGCCATCGAAGCGAAAATCGACGCGTACTTCGCTGGCGCCGGCGGCGATCGAGTTGTCGATGAGGTCGGCGATGGCGGTCGCGGTGTCGTAGCCGATATCCCGGAGCGACTCCGTCAGCCTCGAGGCTGACGGGGCTACCTGATGACTGTTGAGGACAGCCTGACTCATTCCAACCTCCATGCTCAAGACCAGGATCGCACATCGGCGGATCGTGGCCGAGCTCCTGCAAGTGTGTCGTAGTCATACTAGGCGGATGGTCCGACATGAACGGGCGGCCGACGGCCCCGCTCAGTCGTGGGCATCGAGCGCTGCGGTTCGGACCAACATGCAGGCGAATAAGGGTCGTGACACTTCTCCCGAACGATCGATCCGACGTCTGCTGTTCGCGGCGGGGCTCCGATATCGGGTCGACTATCCCCTCCCCTTCAACCGTCGTCGGCGCGCTGACATCGTGTTCACGCGCCTGCGTCTAGCGATCTTTGTTGACGGGTGCTTCTGGCACGGCTGTCCGGAGCACTATGTGGCGCCGCGTGCGAACGCGTCGTTCTGGGCTGTCAAGCGGCTGGCGAACGTCGAACGAGACCGCTCGACCACAGCAGCGTTGGAGGCGCTCGGCTGGACGGTGTTGCGCTATTGGGAGCATGAGGAAGCAGCGCGCGTGGTGGAGAAGATCACCCATGAAATGCGTCTAATAAGCGAACAGCGCGATGCCTCGGATATCGAGATGGATCCCTCGTGATGCCAGTAGGTGTGTGATGTTGCGCCGCACATGATGTTCAACGTGACTGTTCTTGTAGCTCGAGGGAACGGCGAGGATCAACCAGTCCGTGTCGGGTGAGGAGGCCGCTGCAAGGGCGGCGATGAGCGCGCCGTTGTTCGTATGAGCTCGACCCGCTTGGACGCTCAGAGCCACACGTCGCGCTGGCGAGGACAGATCAAGTTCCGCGCTCGAGAACGACGCGTTCCGAGGAGGGCTGAGCTGCCACTCCGCCCGGAGTCGATCGAGCGTCGCGATGAGGTCCGGGCGGCTCAGTCCGCCTGCCGCTGACGCGGTCGCCCGCATGGCGGTGGATCGGGCGGCGACCTTCTCCGCGAGGGTGCTCACCTCAGGAGGCGGCTGATGAGGTTCGTGCTCCGGCTGGATCCACAGTGACATGTGCTGAGCTTTGCAGCTGGTGTCTGCTGTGCGGGCGTGACGGGAAGGTGAAGTTCGATCGCGGTGGTGGGGAGGAGGTGATCGGCGCCGCGAAGGCTCAGCCCACGACCCACGCTTCCGCCTTCTTCAACCTCTCCCGCACCGCGCCTCCACCGATCTCCTCGATGACCCCGCGAGCCCCGACCACCACGAGCAGCGACCGCGCCCGGGACAGCCCGGTGTAGAGCATCCGCTTCGCCCGCTCGGCGTCACGGAACCCGTTGACGGTGATGATTATCACGGGTCGTTCGAGCCCTTCGAACCCGAGGACGTGGCCGTAGAAGACGTCCTCCTCCGCGAAGAAGGCGTCCCAGTAGGCGGCGGTCCCGCCGGCGTCGACCTCGAGGCCCCGGGGTCGCACGTCCTCGTCGGACAGCGAACCGAACAGCTGGGTGATCTGCTTCGTCGAGCCCTGGAACCACGCGCCCTCGCTGCGCGCGACGTGCCCGCCCTTCGTCTCCACTGCCGCGATCCCGACCCCGGGCCACGCGACGAGGAGGTCGATCTCGTATTCGCCGACAAGCCCTCGCAAAGAGGCACCTGGATGCCAGGAAGGGCTCGCCTGCTCGCGCCCATAGAGTGACCTGCCTCGCGAGCCCCTTGAGTTCCTGCGTCTTGGACCCAGGCGCCTGGCTGCTGCGCAGATCGAAAAGACCCGTGCACCGCGGACCTCCTTCAGGAGGTCGATGGCCCCGTGCTCAAGTACGGACTTCAGGAGATGCACGGAATGGCGCTGAGCCTGCCGGCCCGCCGAGCGGACCGTCCCGATCAGGAGCTCCTCGCCTGGCGCTACGAGCCCTTCGCGGCTCGCGCTCGCCAGCTGCGGTTCGCTGAAGCGCGGTTGCGCGCACCGTGGGGAGTTCTCCCCACGGGAGACTCTCCCCGTGACGGTTTGCTCCCGTACTGTCAGTGACTGACCGCTCGGCCGGATGGCGAAGAAAGACCGATAATGCACACCACAATACGCGGGACCACGGCGCGTGCTACGTGCGCCGCGGTGCTCACCGTGTGCGCGGTTGTCGTGCTGGCTGGGTGCGCCGACAGCGACACGCCTGCTGCCGCGCCGTCGCACCAGGTCGACAGCTCCGAGTCGCCCGACGACGTGTCGTCGAGCATGCCAGCTGAGGACCCGACGGTGGCCCCGACCATGCCAGCCGAGGACCCGACAGAGGCCCCGAGCGTGGAGGGCGCAGACGGCGTCATCGACCTCACAGACGAGGCGAACGGGATCTACTTCAGCGATCTCCCCGACCTCGTCGGGGAGGAGGCCGCTGCGATGAACGCCGCGAACACCTATAACTACGACGACTGGCGGGCACTGCAGACGAACTCCGTGCCGGCGGAGCTCGCCCAGACGGTCGCTCCGCCTGTCCTCGCCTATCTCGAGGCGCAGGTCAACCGCCAGGTGTCCGAGGGCTACATGCTCTCGGGCACTGTCACGTTCACCTCCTCCCTGGTCGAGTACGGGGAGGACGTCGCTGTCGTCGAGACGTGTGTCGACCAGACCAAGGTCATGATTGCCGACGCGGACGACGGCATGATCAGGGCTCCGGGAGGAGGCGCGCCAGCCACCGCCCTAATCACGTTGGTGCTGACGAGAACGGCAGGGCCGTGGTCGGTCGCCCAGTACTCCGAAGCGGCTGAGCCATGCTGACGTCTCGGCGGTTCCGGTACCGCGCACTGCTCGTCGCGCTCACGTAGTTGCTCACGGGGGCACTGGTCGTACTCGTGCCCCCAGCGGCGATTGCTGGCGACTGCCGTCTCAAGGGTTGCCCACCTGCTCTCACGCCTCCGCGGTGCCCCACGCCTCCGCCTTCTTCAACCTCTCCCGCACCCCGCCCCCACCGATCTCCTCGATGACCCCGCGCGGCCCGACCACCACGAGCAGCGTCCGCGCCCGGGACAGCCCGGTGTAGAGCATCCGCTTCGCGCGCTCCATGTCCCGGAACCCGTTGACGGCGAGCACCACCACCGGCCGCTCCAGCCCTTTGAACCCGAGGACGTGGCCGTAGAACACGTCGTCCTCGGCGAAGAAGGCGTCCCAGTAGGCGGCGGCTCCGCCGGCGTCGACCTCGAGGACCTGCGCGGGGTGCCGGTGGTGGGTCGTGAGGAGGGCGATCTGCCCGGGTTGCCAGCCCTCGTCGAGCAGGGCTTCCACGGCGTCGTCGGCTGCGGGGACCGCGGCGTCGAGCGGGACGTCGACGAGGCGGACGGGCGGACCGTCGAGGCCCCGGGGTCGGACGTCCTCGTCAGACAGTGACCCGAACAGCTGGGCGATCTGCTTCGTCGAGCGGAGGTTCTCCTCGAGGCGCAGGGGCGGGAGGTCCACCGGCGCCTGGCCGTCACGGGCGAAGACCCGCTGAGCGTCGTCCATGAACACGAACAGGCCCCCGTGCTCCGGGTCGCGCATGCACCGCAGCAGCGACGGCCACCACAGGTCGCCGAAGTCCTGGGCCTCGTCGACCACCACGGAGTCGAAGAGGTCCGCCGCGCTGCGGCCCCCCGCCAGCTCACCGAGTTGGCGGGGGAGGTCCTGCTCCCAGTACACCGGATCGTCGTCGCAGCCCGGCTGCGCGCCCCAGGCGAGGGGCAGGTCGTGGAACAACCCGACGAATGACGGGCGCTCGCGTGCTGGCCAGGTCTCGGTGATCCGTTGTAAGTACCGGCCGAGGCCGCGGGAGTAGCACAGCAGGGCGACACGGTCGCCCGCCCGTGCGCGCCGTCGGGCCTGCTCCAGTGCCAACCATGTCTTGCCGCTTCCGGCCCCACCGACGATCCGCATCCGCGGTAAGTTCGCCAGCATCGACAGAATTTTGGCCTGGTCACGCGTCATCTGCTCCAACCGCGTCTCATGCGTCGCCGCCAGGACCAGGCTTTCTGCCTGGCTCGGGAACCCGCCCGCCAGGAGGTCGACCAGCTCGACCATTCCCTCCGCCGTCAGGGGCGCCTGCCCCTGACCGTGATCCTCGATCGCCCTCTTGACCCGGCTCGCCACCGCGAACGGCTCCTCGAGCGTCGCACGGTCGACCATCGCCGTCCGGGGTAGGTCGAGCCCCAGCCAGGTGTCGCTCACATAGACGTGGGGGAGTGCCACGAGATGCGCCGTCCGAGCGGGCGCCGCCAGGCTGCCATGCTGGCGGAACAGGTTCTGCAGGGCGTGCCGCGCCGACTGCACCTGACCGACTGGGTCGATCCGGTGCCGCTTGGTGCCGCTGCCCTGGAACCACGCACCGTCCGCCCGCGTGACGTGCCCGCCTTTCGTCTCGACGGCCGCGATCCCGACCCCGGGCCACGCGACGAGGAGGTCGAGCTCGTGCTCCGACGCGCCGTCGAGCAGACGCACGCCGGCGAAGAGCGCGACGTCGTCGGGCAGCTGCTCGCACAGCGCCTCCCAGACGGCACGCTCGGCTCCACCGTCGTCGGGGAAGTCGGGCTCGGCGGGGTAGAGGCGGGGCATGACGCCATGCTCACAGGCAGACCGGGCCCGTGGGAGGACCGCGCGGGTGAACTCTCACCGCCGGAGGAGGGAAGTTCTGCCCATCAAGCGCTCTCCCGTGCGAGCAGCCGCTCGCGTACTCTCGGCACAAGAACTGGGTCGGACCAACGGGAAGAGACGGACGATGCGGACCACCACAAGCAGCAGTGTGCATCTGGCGCGGGCTGCTGTCCTCACCGTGGCCGCCGTCCTCGCGATGACCGGCTGTGCCGACAGTGCGGCGCCCGATCCGGCGCCGTCGTCCACGCGGCCCAGCAGCGACGAGGCGGATGACAGGCCGACGGCGGAGCCGGCGACCGAACCGACACCGACCGCCGAGCCGAGCGACGCAGGAGGCGTCCTCGACCTCTCGGACGACGCGAACGGCATCTTCTTCGCGGAGCTCCCTGACGTCACGGGGGAAGAGGCAGCCGTGCTCAACGCCGCGAACACCTACAACCTCTTGGACTGGCGCGCGCTGCAGGCCAACGCGATCCCGGCCGAGCTCCCCGGCACCGTGGCGCCGCCGGTCCTGAGCTACCTTGAGAGCCAGGTGACCCGGCAGGTCGAGAACGGGAGCCACCTCGGCGGCGAGGTCACGTTCACCTCGGCGGTCGTCGAGCTGGCGGCCGACGTCGCGGTCGTGGAGACGTGCGTCGACCAGACGGGCATGACTGTCGTCCGGGCCGACGGCACCTCGATGACGTCGGCCGAGGCCGGGTCGCCGGGGACGGCTCTCGTCACGCTCACGCTGGCCGGCGGCGCCGGCGCCTGGGCCGTCAGCGGGTACTCGGATGTGGCGGCCCCGTGCTGACGGCGCCAGGACGACGCGCTCGTCTCCGGGCAGCCGTGCTCGTCGTCGGCGACCCACGGCATGGTGTTCGTCCCTGAGGGTCAGGAGCCGCGGGCCCCGGAGGTCTCCGTCGAGGTGCTGCGAGACATCGCACAGAATGCTCTGAGCCTCCCGCCGCCCACGGTGGACTGGAACCCCCGCCTCGAGGGGAACGCCGCGACGATCGTGAACCTCGACAGCTGGGTGTGGCTCGAGGACCCCACGACGGAGTACTCCGTCACAGCATCGGCGGGCGAACGCCGCGATGGTCGCCGCCGCCCTGCGGGACATGACGCTCAGTGCGCCCTACGCCGACGGCACGACCTGTGCCGGGACGGGGATCGCGTGGACCCCGGGTGCGACGTCGGACTGCAGCATCGTCTTCACCCGGTCCAGTGCGAACCAGACCGACACCAAGACCACACTGACCATCGCCACCGGCTGGGACACGACGTGGTCGGCGAACGGCGTCGACCAGGGGGCGCTCGACGGCCAGGTGATGACCACCCAGGTCGGCATCCCCGTGGCCGAGGCGCAGACCATCATCACCACGAGCTGAGCCGTCCGCACCGCCTCTAGCCGGCGGTTCCCGACGCTGCGTCGGCGGCCACCGACTCCATGGCCCGCAGCAGCGCCCCGATCCCCCGGGTGAGCATCCGCAGGTCGTCGAGCGCCATGCGCTCCAGCGGGGCACGGTCGATCTGCGGCTGGGCCGCGAGGAGGCAGCGGACCGTCGCGCGTCCCTGGGGGGTTGCCAGGACCCGGCGCACCCGCTGGTCGTCCGGGTCCTGGGTCCGCATCGCCATGCCCTGGCTCGTGAGCCTGTCGAGGATCCCGGACATGGTCGCGACCGACACGCCGAGGGTCTCCGCGAGGCCGTGGACGGTGTTGCCGTCGGTCTCGGTGACGAGGATGGCGAGCACCTTGAGCTGCTGCATCGTCAGGGGGATCGTCAGCAGCTGCTCGGTGACGCTCGGCATGGCCGTCGTCTCGAGGGCCTCCTGCAGACGGGCCATCTCGGCGACGAGGTGCTCGCGCTCGTCACCGTCGACGAGGTCTGCGCGCGTGTCTGTCATGTCTGTCCGTACCGTCCCTTGTCGCCCTATCCTTAGCCTCACCCTAACGTTCGTGTCAGACTAACCATCGAACGCTGGCTGTCTCTAACCCCCTGGTGGTCCCGCATGTCCGCACTTGCCCGTCTGAGCCTCGCGAACCGCGCGCTCGTCGCCCTCATCACGCTCATGATCGCTGGGCTCGGCCTCTTCTCGGTGACGAACCTCAAGCAGGAGCTCATCCCGTCGATCGAGTTCCCCGCCACGGCCGTCATCACGCCGCTGCCGGGCGCGAGCCCCGAGATCGTCGACTCGGAGATCGGTGAACCGCTCTCGCGGGCGATCGCCACGCTGCCCGACGTCGAGGAGGTCGTCGCGACGTCGTCCAGCTCGCTGTCGATCATCGCGGTGACGTACACGTTCGGGGTCGACGCCACCGAGTTCAAGCGGTCCCTCGAGAGCGCCATCGACGTCGCCAGCGCCTCGCTGCCCGACGACGCGGCCCCGGAGGTCATCGCCGGCAGCATCGCGGACCTGCCGATCATGGCCATCGCCGCGTCGTCCGACGCGCCCGTCGCGGAGCTCTCCGCCGCGCTCGAGACCATCGCCGTCCCCGCCCTCGAGGACATCGACGGCGTCCGCGCCGTCACCGTGACCGGGGCGCAGACCGAGCGCATCGTCATCACGCCCGGACCGGGGTTCCTCGCCGCGGGCATCGGACCGCAGGACCTCACCGCGGCCCTCGAGGCCAACGGCATCACCCTGCCGGCCGGCACGATCTACGAGGACGGCCAGGAGATCTCCGTCCAGGCCGGGACCGCGCTCACGAGCCTCGAGGACCTCCAGGCGCTCCCGCTCGCCACCCCGACCGGCGTCGTCACGCTGGGCGAGGTCGCGGACGTCGCCGTCGTGCTCGAGGACCCGACCTCCATCACCCGGACCAACGGTGTGGAGAGCCTGTCGCTGTCCATCACCGCGACGGCCGACGCCGACCTCGTCGGCGTCTCCCACGAGGTCGAGGACGTCATCGCCGAGCTCACCCCCGAGCTGGGTGAGGGCGCCGAGCTCTCCATCCTGTTCAGCCAGGCCCCCTTCATCGAGGAGTCCATCAAGCACCTCGCCATCGAGGGCCTCCTCGGCCTGCTGTTCGCCGTCCTCGTCATCCTCGTGTTCCTCATGTCGGTGCGCGCCACCCTCGTGACCGCGATCTCGATCCCGCTGTCCGTCCTCGTGACGTTCACCGGTCTGTACGTGGGCGGTTACAGCCTCAACCTGCTGACCCTCGGCGCGCTGACCATCGCGATCGGGCGCGTCGTCGACGACTCGATCGTCGTCATCGAGAACATCAAGCGGCACCTCAGCTACGGCGAACCCAAGATGTCCTCGATCCTCACGGGCGTGCGGGAGGTCGCTGCGGCGATCACCGCGTCGACACTCACGACGATCGCCGTGTTCCTGCCGATCGCCCTCGTCAGCGGGGTCGTCGGGGAGCTCTTCCGCCCGTTCGCGCTCACCGTCGCGATCGCCATGACCTCCTCGCTCGTCGTCGCCCTGACGATCGTGCCCGTGCTGTCCTACTGGTTCCTGCGCAGCCCCGCGCTCACCGAGCGCGCCGAGGGCGCCACGGACGCCGAGCACGCGGAGGCCCAGGCGCGAGCCGCGGCCGAGGCACGCGCGGCGGCGGAGGACAAGGAGCACAACGATGTCCTGCAGCGCGGGTACAAGCCGATCCTGCGCTCCACCCAGAAGCACCCCGTCATCACGGTCGTCGCGTCCGTGCTCATCCTCATCATCACCGTCTCGCTCGTCCCGCTGCTCAAGGTCGACTTCCTCGGCAGCAGCGGGGAGAACGCCCTGAGCGTCACCCAGGAGTTCGAGCCCGGCACCGACCTCACGTCCGTGAGCGAGGGCGCCGCCGTCGTCGAGGACGCGCTCCTCGGGATCGACGGCGTCGAGCAGGTGTCCATGACCGCGGGCAGCAGCGGCGAGGGCTTCGCGGCCCTCCTCGGTGGCGGCCCCAGCACCGCGACGTACACGGTGACCACGGACCCCGACGCCGACCAGGACGCGCTCGGCGCGGAGGTGCGCGAGAAGCTCGCGACCATCACCGACCAGGGGACCATCACCGTCCCCGAGGGCGGCGGCACCGCCGGGTTCTCGTCGACCGTCGACGTCACCGTCACCGCCACCGACGAGAGCGCCCTCGGCGACGCCGCAGACACCGTGCTCGCCGCGCTGCAGGACACCCCGGGTGCCACCGAGGTCGTCTCCGACCGTGTCGCCGAGCAGCCCACGCTGCAGATCGTCGTCGACCGGCCCGCGGCCCTCGAGCTCGGGCTCACCGAGATCCAGGTCGTCGGCATCGTCGCCGGGACGCTCTCCCCGCAGCCCGCGGGGTCCCTGCGGCTCGACGGTGACGACTACAGCATCTACCTCGAGACCGGGGCCGCTCCCACGACCACGGCCGAGATCGAGCAGCTCCCGCTGCCCACGGCCGCCGGCCTCGTGCCGCTCTCGCAGATCGCGTCCGTCGAGCAGGTCGACGTCGCCGCGGCCATCACCCGCCAGGAGGGTGACCTCGTCGCGACGATCTCCCTCACACCCGAGGAGGGTGAGCTCGGCCAGGTCACGCAGGAGGTCAACGCGACGCTCGCTGACCTCGACCTCCCGGCCGGTGTCGAGGCGAAGGTCGGTGGGCTCGCCGAGCTCCAGGGCGACTCGTTCTCCCAGCTGGGGCTCGCGATGCTCATCGCCATCGCGATCGTCTACCTGCTCATGGTCGCGACGTTCAAGTCCCTCGTGCAGCCGCTCATCCTGCTCGTGTCCATCCCGTTCGCCGCGACCGGCGCGATCGTCCTGCTGCTCGTCACCGGCAAGCCGCTCGGGGTGTCCGCGCTCATCGGTCTGCTCATGCTCATCGGGATCGTCGTCACCAACGCCATCGTCCTCATCGACCTCGTCAACCAGTACCGGCGACAGGGTCAGAGCGTCGAGGACGCCGTGTTCAACGGGGCGCGACAGCGTCTGCGGCCCATCGTCATGACGGCCCTCGCGACGATCTTCGCGCTCATCCCCATGGCGCTCGGGGTGACCGGGTCCTCCGGGTTCATCTCCCAGGACCTCGCGATCGTCGTCATCGGCGGGCTGCTGTCCTCCACCGTGCTCACCCTCGTCCTCGTGCCGGTGCTCTACCGGCTCGTCGAGGGACGCCGCAGGAAGCGACCCACGGAGGAGGCCCCGGCCGATGCTGTCAGCGGCGGGACCGACGGGAGCCTCGCCACCGCGAAGCACAGCGCGTGACGACCACGGCGGGCGGGCCCAGCGGCCCGCCCGCCGTGCTCATTCGTCGATCGAGGACATGTCGCTGTACCGGGCGCCCTGCACCGAGCCCCGGGGGACGGCCTCCTCGATCGCGACGAGGTCGCGCTCGGAGAGCTCGACCGCGGCCGCTGCGACGTTCTCCTCCAGGTACCGGACCCGCTTGGTCCCAGGGATCGGGACGACGTCGTCGCCCTGCGCCAGCACCCACGCGAGGGCGAGCTGGCCGACCGTGAGGCCCTTGACGTCCGCGATCGCGGCGAGCGCCTCGACGAGCCGCATGTTCGACGCGTACGCCTCCCCGTGGAACCGTGGGAAGCGTGCCGAGCGTCGGGAGTCGTCCTCGGTCAGCGCCTCGGGCTTCAGGGCGCCCGTGAGGATGCCGCGACCGAGCGGGGAATAGGGGACGAGCCCGATCCCCAGCTCGCGGAGGGTCGGCAGGATCTCGTCCTCGATGTCCCGCGTGAACAGCGAGTACTCCGTCTGCAGTGCGGTGATCGGGTGCACCTGCTGCGCGGCGCGGATCGTGCGGGCCGACGCCTCGGAGAGCCCGAGGTGACGCACCTTCCCCGCAGCGACGAGCTCCGCCATGGCGCCCACCGTCTCCTCGATCGGCACGGTCTTGTCCACGCGGTGCTGGTAGTACAGGTCGATGTGGTCGACACCGAGCCGGGCGAGCGACGCGTCGCAGGCGGCCCGCACGTACTCCGGGCGGCCGTTGATGCCCAGGCGGGTGCCGTCGGGCAGGCGCTCGTTGCCGAACTTCGTCGCCAGCTGCACCTCGGCACGTCTGCCGGCGATCGCCGTGCCCACGAGCCGTTCGTTGGTGAACGGCCCGTACATGTCGGCGGTGTCGATGAACGTCACTCCGAGGTCGAGCGCGCGCCGGATCGTCGCGACGGCGCCCGCCTCGTCGGCCGTGCCGTAGAACTCGGACATCCCCATGCAGCCCAGCCCGAGGCTGGACACGGTGAGGGACGACGTCGTGCCCAGGGTGCGGGTGCCGACGCTCGCGCCGGGCGCCGCAGCCATGTCAGCGACGCCGGCCGACGGCGTTGAGCGCCTGCGACAGGCTCGTCGGGCGACCGCCGTTGTTCTTCTCGGAGGAGGCGGCGACGCGGCGGGCGACCCACCGACCGGCCATGGCGACGAGCCCGACCACGGCGAAGGAACGAACTCTGCGGACGAGACCCATGCTGACTCCCGGGGGGACGGTGCGGCTCCTGAGGACGGGGCCGGCTGTCCCCCTAGTCTCGGTCGTCGCGGGCCCGCGTGCCTCTCGGCGCGCTGGGCCCGCGCGGCCCAGCGCTCCGCCCGGGGGAGGAGGCTCTCCACGATTCATTCACCCTGAGGGGGTTCCTCGTGGGAATGTCCAGTTCGTACGGTTGTCCCACCGGGAGGGCGCCCTGCCTCTCCGTGCCGCAGCCTGCCAGGGAGCCGCTATGCCGTTCGTCGCCGTCGGGACCGAGAACCTCGCCGACATCCATCTCTACTACGAGGACCACGGCCCCCTCGACGCTGCACCGGTCGTGCTCATCCATGGCTACCCCCTCGACGGGCGGTCCTGGGAGCACCAGATCCGCGTGCTGCTGGAGGCCGGCCACCGCGTCGTCACCTATGACCGACGAGGGTTCGGCCGCTCCGGGCACGCGGCCACCGGGTACGACTACGACACGTACACGGCCGACCTCGCGGTGCTGCTCGAGCACCTCGACCTCCTGGGGGTCACGCTCGTCGGCTTCGCCATGGGTGCCGGGGAGGTCGCCCGGTACGTCTGCGCGTACGGCACGCGGCGCCTGAGCCGGCTCGCGTTCCTCGCCGGTCTCACGCCGTACCTCCTCGAGACGCCGGACAACCCCGGCGGTATCCCGCAGGACGTGTTCGACGACATCGCCGTGACCGCCCGCGCCGACCGGTTCGCGTGGTTCACCGCGTTCCTCGAGAACGTCTACAACCTCGACGAGACCCTCGGGAGGACGGTGAGCGAGGAGGCGGTCCGCGCGAGCTGGGCGACCGCCGCGTCGAGTGCGCCCGACGCCGCCTACTCCGTGGTGCCGGCCTGGCTCACCGACTTCCGGGGTGACATCGACGCCGTCCGTGACGCCGGCCTCCCCACGCTCATCCTGCACGGGACGGAGGACCGCATCCTCCCGATCGAGGTGACGGCCCACCCGTTCCGGGACGCGCTGCCCGAGGCGACGTACGTCGAGATCGAGGGCGCTCCGCACGGCCTGCTGTGGACGCACGCGCGCGAGGTCAATGCAGCGCTCACGGCCCTCCTCGCCGAGGAGCGCGCGCCGGTCCGCTAGATCGGTGGCCGTTCCGGCTCGCCGTCGGGCCGCAGCGGCACGCTGCCCGTCCCGCGACCGCCGGCGATGCCGTCGAGCACCTCGCTGAGCGTGACCTCGGCACTGCGGGTCGGGCGCCACCCGAGCTCCCGGCGGGCGCGCGAGGTGTCCATGAGCGGGGCGCCCATGCCGAGGTCCACCCAGCCGGGGTCGGTGGGGATGAGGTGGGCCGCGTAGGCCGCCCAGACGGCCCGCCGCACGAGCCCCGGCGGGACCTGCACGAAGGGTCCGCGCCCGACGACCCGCGCGAGGTCCTCGGCGTGGAGCACGGGGTCCGTCGCGATGTTGAACGCTCCCGGGGCCTGGTGGAGGATCACCTGCAGGTACGCCTGCGCGACGTCGTCGGCGTGCACGACCTGCAGCCGGATGCCGGTCGGCAACGGCACCACGGGCAGCGATCCCGGTCGCAGCAGCCCGCGGGGGACGATCCCGCCGAGGAAGTAGCGGCGGATCCCCGAGCCCGCGTCCTCCTGGAAGATCAGCGCGGGCCGCACCCGGGAGACGACCATCGTGGGGTGCACGCGCTCGAGGTCGTCGAGGATCTGCTCCTGCGCCACCTTGTCCACGCTGTAGTGCGAGGTCGGCATGCCGTGGCGGTCCCACGACTCGTCGCGCAGCACGTCGTCGTCGACGGCCGAGTACACGCCCACGGACGACGCCACGACGAGGTGGGGGACGTTGACCTGTGCGGCGGCGCGCGCAACGCGCGCGGTGCCACCGACGTTCGCGCGCCGCAGCAGGTCACGGTCCCGGTTGGGCTGGATGAGCCACGCGAGGTGCACGACGGCGTCCGCGCCGGCGAGCAGCGCGGCGAGCTCGGTGACGTAGGCGTCCTCGTCGGCGGTCGGCACCTCGCGGGCCACGTCGAACGTGGCCCACCCGGCCGAGCCGTACGGCTCGACCGAGAGGTCCGGCACCCTACGGGCCACGCCGAGCACGGAGGTGATCCGTGGCTCGGCGGCCAGGGCCCGCAGGAGCGCCGTACCCGAGTTGCCGGACGCGCCGACGACGACGACCCTCACGTCATCAGACCCCGGTCACCGGGGCAGTCTCGGCCGGTGCCTTCGTCGCGGGGAGCGACGGGTCGAGCACGACCTTGATGCACCCGTCCTCCTTCTTCTGGAACATCGAGTACGCGCCCGGTGCGTCCTCGAGCGGGAGGCGGTGGGTGCGCAGGTCGAGGACACCGAGGGGGTCGGAGGAGTCGCTCACGAGGGGCAGCACGTCGTCGATCCAGCGACGCACGTTGGCCTGGCCCATGCGCATGGTCAGCTGCTTGTCGAACATCTCCATCATCGGCATCGGGTCGACCGCGCCGCCGTACACGCCGGACAGCGACACGGTGCCGCCGCGGCGCACCACGGAGATGGACGCGTGGAGGGCTGCGAGCCGGTCGATCCCGAGCTTCTTGATCATCGGCTTCGCGATCGCGTCCGGCAGGAACCCCGCCCCGAGCTGGACGCCCTTGGCGATCGGCGACCCGTGGGCCTCCATCCCGACGGCGTCGATGACGGAGTCGGTGCCCCGACCGGACGTCAGCTGGCGCACGGCGTCCGGCAGGTCGGAGCACTCGCGCAGGTCGATCGTGTCGATGCCGTGCCGGCGCGCCATCTCCAGGCGCGCGGTGACCCGGTCGACCCCGATCACCTGGCTGGCGCCGAGGTGCCGTGCGATGCGGGCGCTCATCTGCCCGATCGGCCCCAGGCCCATGACGGTCACGGTCCCGCCGGCCGGGATGTCCGCGTACTGCACGGCCTGCCAGGCGGTCGGTACGACGTCGGAGAGATAGAGGTAGCGCTCGTCGGGCTCGCCGTCGTCGGGCACCACGACCGGGCCGTAGTGCGCCTGCGGGACCCGGAGGTACTCGGCCTGTCCGCCCGGGACCTGCCCGTAGAGCTTGGTGTACCCCAGCAGGGCGGCGCCCTTGTCCTGGCTCCGTGTCTGCGTCGTCTCGCACTGCGACTGCAGGCCGCGCGTGCACATCCAGCAGGACCCGCACGAGATGTTGAACGGCACGACGACGCGGTCGCCGGGGCGGATGTGCGTGACGTCCGGTCCGACCTCCTCGACGATGCCCATGGGCTCGTGGCCCAGGACGTCACCGACGTCGATGAACGCCCCCAGGACGGAGTACAGGTGCAGGTCCGACCCGCAGATCGCCGTCGAGGTGACGCGGACGATCGCGTCGGTCGGCTCCTTGATCGTGGGGTCGGGGACCGTCTCGACAGAGACGTTCTCGGTGCCTTGCCAGGTGAGTGCGCGCACGGGGTCCTCCGGGGGTCAGTGGGTGGTTCAGATCATCGCGAGGCCTCGGTGCGGCTGAGCACAGAGGTCGGTGCCCGCCCGCCACGCGGGCGGGCACCGCGGGGTCAGTCGGAGGTCTTGGCGGGGTCGTCCTCGCCCTCGGCCTTGTCAGGCTGCGTGGTGTGCGCGGAGCTGAGGCTGGCCGGGTCGGAGTCGGGGTCCTTCGACGGGTCGTACGGCTCCTCCGAGGGGACGTTCTGGGAGCTGTTCGCGTCCGTGCTGGTGCTGTCGGTCATGGGATCGCCTCTCGTCAGGTGGAGTCGTCGCGAAGGGATCACGGACGACGTCGGCTGGTCCTCCACCGTGCCTCGTCGTGCGGGTGCTCGCATCTCGAGCCTGTGTGTGCCTCGACCATGGCTGCGTGCGCGTGGGCTTCGCACGGGCCTGCACCGTCCCGGGACGCGCTGCACGTCCGGAGGGTGAATCTCGCCGACAGGTTCGTCGGTGGCTCACGGCGACCGACGAAGCTGCCGATGGTCCTGATGTGACGCACGGCACGCCGAGCAGCCTCCGGCCCGTCTCCGAGCACCCGGCCGGGATCCCCCCCACCCCGCCGGTGCGCAGGAGCGTGCGGCGGGCCGTGCGTCATTGGACGGCGATGGTCTTCGTCGTCGAGGTGGGGATCGTCGCCGTTCTCCTGCTGCGGTAGGAGGCCTTCGCCGCGCTGCGGCCGTCCGGCCGGCGTTGTCGCGTCGGGGCTGGTTCCGGGACGCCCGGCCGAAGAGATCTCCGGACGCCCTGCACCGGGAGATGGGCCGCGGGAGATGGGCCGGGAGATGGAAACGACGCGAGCCCCAGGGGGAGTGGCTCGCGTCGTTAGGTCAATGATGACGTTTCACATACCCGCGGTCAACTCGGTGGGCGTGATCTCACCCACGGTCGCGGGAGCCCGGCGACCTGCACCGGTTCGGCCCGTATCGACGATTTCGCGCAGAGCACCCGGTAGGACCGGGTACGCGAACGTGAAACCCGAGTCCCGGAGAGCTCCCGGATCGACCCAGCGGCTCTTGCGCACGAGCTCCGCCTCGGTCCGGACGAGCCTCGCTCCGAGCTCGAGCAGCCACGCCGGGGTCGGGATCCCGACGCGACGACCGACGGCAGCGCGGACCTCGGACATGAGCTCGGCGTTGGTGACCGGGTGGGGAGCAGCGACGTTGACCGGCCCCGAGATCTCCTCGTGGGTGTAGAGGTGGCTGATCGCGTCGACGACGTCGTCCACGTGCACCCAGCTGAAGACCTGGTCGCCGTCGCTCATCCGTCCGCCGAGGCCCAGTCGCGCGAGAGTGAGGACCGGCGCGATCGCGCCCCCGCCCGCGCCGAGCACGATCGCGATGCGCAGCGCCACCTTCCGCACGTGGGTCGGTGCCGAGAAGAGCTCGTGCTCCCACGCGCGGGCGACCGCGACCGACAGTCCCGTCCCGAGCTCGCCGGTCGTCTCGTCCATCGGGCGGTCGCGGGCGTCACGGTAGATGGTCCCGGTGCTCGCGTTCGCCCACAGCCGCGGCGGCTCCTCGATGCGGGCGAGTGCGCGGCCGAGCGCTGCCGTCGTCTCGACGCGCGACGAGAAGATCTCGTCCACCGTGCGCTTGGTGTACCGGCAGCTCACGGACCGGCCCGCGAGGTTGACGAGGAGGTCCGTGCCGGCGAGCACGCGGTCCAGCGCGGCGTCGTCGTGCCAGTCGGCGTCGTCCGACGCGCGGCGCCCGATGGTCCGGACCTGCGTGCCGGCGGCGCGCAGCCGCGCGACGAGGTGCTGCCCGATGAAGCCGGACGCCCCGGCGACGACCGCGACGGCGGGGGTGGGGCTCGTGCTCATGAGGACTCCGAGGAGGTGAGGTCACGCGTGGGCGGGTCGGTGAAGGTGGTGACGAGCTGGACGACGTCGTCGACGAGGCCGCGGGCGACGGGGAGCCGGGAGAGGTTCACGGCCCGCGCGACGAGCGGCGCCAGGCGGTCGACGAGTGTCCGTGTCCGGGCCTGCCCGGCCGAGGGGTCCATGACCCAGTGCAGGGTGACGCCGAGGTAGGTGAACCACAGGAGCGTCGGAAGCTGCTTGCGCAGGGCCGCTGAGGGGTGGTGCCGGGACAGGGCCACTGCCTCGCCCATGAGGTCGACGGCCATGGTGCGGGCCTCGCTCGAGCCGGCGGCGAACGGGCTCGTCCGGGACGCCGTGGGCAGCGCGATCTGCACGAAGGACGTGCCGAACCCGTGGTAGGGCGCCATGACGTCGAGGCCCGTGTGCAGGACGGTGCGCAGGTTCGCGGCCAGCGGCGCGTTGCGGCGCAGGGCCGGGACGGCGAGAGCCCGGTGCTCGCGCTGGACGGTGAGGTAGAGCTCGTGGACGAGCTCGTCCTTGCCTGCGAAGTAGTAGTAGGCGTTGCCGAGCGAGACGCCGGCCTCCGACGCGATGCGCCGCATCGTCGTGCCCTGGAAGCCTTGCTCCCGGAAGAGCCTGAGCGCCGTCGTGACGAGGACCTCCCTCGTGCTGGTATTCGCACCTGTCATCGGGACCTCCGAGTTGAACGCGTTCAAGAAACCTAGCACGCACGGCTTGAACATGTTCAGGGGACGCGGGTCCGCACACCGCCGGCCTCGAGCACCACGCGCCCCGCACGGGACATGGTCGGTGGGGTCAGACGACGGTGACGGTGAGCTCGAGGGTCGACGGCCCGCCCTCGTAGTCGGTGTCCGTGGACCCGCGGTAGCTGTACTGGAAGGTCACCGTCGTCGTGCCCGGCCCGACGGCGTCGAACGCGTACTGCAGGGCCGTCCGGTGGCCCACCTCGCCGTCCTCGCCGAGGTAGTCCGCCTCCTCCTCGGAGGGGCTGAGCACCGCGGGGTCGGGCTCGGTGGTCACCTGCCAGTCGTCCCCGACCGAGGTGTTGATCTCTCCGAGGTCGACGACGAGGGTCTGGCCGACCGCCATCTCGACGGACCCGTCGGTGACCTCGACGACGACGTCGTCGTCCGCGGGTGCCGTCGTCGCGGCGGACGTCGGCCCGAAGGGCGGCCACGGTGCGGGCTCCTCGCCGTCCCCGGAGCACCCGGCCAGGGTTGCCGCGACGAGGAGGGCGGCTGCGAGCGCGGCCGCCCGCCCCGGGGCGACCCCCGTCACTGCTGCTGGCTCAGCCGCGCGCCGATCGACCGGTGGAGCTGCTGCAGGCCCACCTGCCCGAGCTGCACGGTCTCGGACTCGATGTGCTGGAGCAGGTGGTTGTCGTCGATGACCTTCTCGCTCGACTGGATGAGGACCGTGCCGGTCCCCGTGAAGTCGAACTGGCGCTCCTCGCCGGACGTGACGCCGAGCAACCCGGACACCGCACCCAGGTGGTGCTCCATCCAGGCCGCGTCGAAGTGGTGCGACGGCGACGGGCAGTCGGCCCAGCCGACGAGCGCCTCCGGGTCGATCCGCAGGGGCGGCTCGGCGAACATCACCGGGCCGTTGGAGGAGGCGAGGAACTTCCCGGTGCCGAGGAGGGTGAGGAACCCCGGGACGATCGACTGCTTGAGGTTCAACCCCGGCTCGAACGCGAGGAGGTTCGCGGCCCGGATCGTGAGGTTGGCGTCCTCGAGGTCGTAGGAGTTGATGTTGTAGCCCCGGTCGCCGAGGATGAGCTTGCCCCGGCCCTGGGCCAGCACCCAGTCGTTGGCGTAGAGCGGCGAGGAGAACCGGCTGGCGACGAGGGCTGTGAGACTCGTCCTGCTCAGGGGCTCGAACCGCACGTCGCCGTAGTACGCGATCATCGCGCCCTTCGACGTGAACCACGGGTCGCCGCCGAGCTCGACGCAGAAGGCGTAGTCGTTGCCCGGGAGGTTGTCGTTGACCGGCAGGGTCGTGGGGTTGTGGATCTCGATGGTCATGATGTGCCGTCCCTAGAACTTCTGCTCGGACGCCTGGACCCACACGGTGCCCTGTCCGGTGAGCTTGAGCTGCATGGCTTCTCCGGACCCGCGCCCGACGACGTCGCGGAAGCCGACGTTCGCGGACAGGTCGACGGTGATGTTCCCGAGGTGTCCCACGTAGGCCTGCGGGTCGACGACGACCTCGCCGGAGTAGCCACCGACCTGCAGCGGGATGCACCCGCCGTGGGACAGGACGGCGACGGTCCCGTGACCCGTGAGCTGGGTGGTGAACAGGCCCTGCCCGGTGACGGCGCCCCGGACCGCACCGCGCACCCCGCCCTGGGAGGCGATGGGCACGATGGCGGTCTGCAGGTTGCCCTCGTAGGCGAGGAGGCGGTCGGCCTCGACCGTGAGGACGGACGAGCCGTCCATCGGGATGAGCTCGATGTACAGGCCGCGGTGGCCGTAGTACACCTCGCCCGCGCCCTGTGCTGCCATGAGGGCGACGTGCTCACCCTGCATCATGCGTCCGGCGATCCCGGCCATGCCGGAGACGGCGCCGCCGAAGCCTCCGCCGCCGTACCCGCCGCCCAGGCTGTGCGGGGCGAACATGACGTCCCCGGTGTAGTAGAGCATCGCGCCCTTGCGGGCGAGGACCGCCTGGCCCGGCTGCAGGACCGTCTTGAGGACCTTGCCGTTCTCGAGCTCCATCGTCATCTCATCGCTCCTCGGGCTGGATGTACACGACGCCCTGGCCGTCGAACCGCAGGGAGAACGCCTCGCCGTTGCCGCCGCCGATGGCGGACCGCCACGTCACGTCCGTGACGAAGCTCTGGTTGAGGTTGCCGCGGTAGGCGACGAACGCGTCCGGGTCGGCGACGAGGGGGTACTGCGGGCTGACCTCGAGAGCGATGATGGGCCCGCCCGCGGACAGCAGGGCGACGGTGCCGCTGCCCGTGACCGTCGTGGTGAACAGGCCCTGACCCGACGTCGCGCCGCGCAGCCCGGAGAACTTCACGTCGGTGCGCAGGGGGCCGGCGAGGGCGAGGAGCTGGGACGCCTCGACGTGCAGCACGTCGTTCGTGAGCTCGACGATCGTGATGTCCTGGGCGTCGACCGCGAAGTACACGGTGCCGCTGCCCGTGACCTCCATGAGAGAGATCGACTCGCCCGTCACCTTGCGCTTGAGTGCGGCCTTGAACCCGTCGCCGCCGCCCATCCCGGCGTTCTTGAAGGCGACCTTGCCCTCGTAGGCGACCATCGACCCGGTGATCGCCCGGATCGTGTCCCCGGCGAGATCCGCCACGAGCACGCGGTGCCCCTGCATCCTCAGCTGTGCCACTGATTGTCCTCCTGGCCGTGTCCCGCCCCTGCCGCGACAGATCCTGCCAGACGCGGGTGCGTCCCACGAGGTCAGCGGACGTGTCGGGGAGTTGTCCCCATCCGGCGGCCTGAGGTCCGACCGGTCCGCGCGGCCGAGTGCGCCCGGATGACTTCAGCCTTTCGTGGTCACCTCGTCGCCGAGCCGGCGCGTGACCTGTCGCGGGGCCATCCGACGATGAGCAGGCCGATGCCGTCCACGAGCGTCTGCACGCCGACGAGGATCCCCAGGAGCGTGAAGGTGGCGTCAAAGACGTTGAACAGCACGATCAGTCCGAGCAGCGTCGAGGCGAGCCCGCCGATCACCAGCACGACCCGTTGGCTGTCGTTCTCGACGGCGGCGATGAGCCGGGTCAGGCCGATGGCCAGGAAGAGGGCGCCCGCGACGAGGGTGAGCGTGAGGGCTGCGGCAGCGGGATTGCGCAGGAACACGAGCCCCAGGACGATGAACAGCCCGCCGCTGAGCGCGGTGGACCAGAAGCCCCCCTTGCCGATGCGGAACAGTGCGGCCACGACGGCCACGATGCCCGAGAGAAGGGCGGTCCAGGCCAGCAGGTACACGGAGACGACGGTCGCGATCACCGTGTGCCCGAGGATGAAGATCCCGGCGAGGACGAGGAGAGCTCCGAGCACGAGGCTCCCGACGTTGCTGCGGCTTCCCGTGGTGGTTCCGGTCATGGTTCTCAGCCTTTCCGATCAAGCGTTCGAGAGCCCGGGAGGGCAGGAGAGAGCCGGGGGACAAACTGGACACCTCAGACGTTAGACCCCGAGGTGGACCGCCGCGAGGTCGGCGAACAGCGCGGTGTTGAGGTCGAACGCGACGCGGGCCTCCGCGGCGACCCGCTCACGCTCCTCGGCGTCGAACGGCAGCGCGTCGAGGCGGGCCCGGTACTCGTCCTTGAACACCTTGGGCTTGGGGATCCCGGGGAACGTGTAGAAGCCCACCGCCTCGTCCGCCACGCCGTACGAGCGCTGGAGGATCGACTTGATGATGAGCCCTCCGGACAGGTCGCCGAGGTACCGGGTGTAGGCGTGGGCCACGTAGCCACCCACCCACGTGGACGCGACGGCGTCGAGCCGCTCGACGTACGCGAGCGTCGCGGGCAGGAGCCGCACCTCGTCCCGCCATCGCGGTCCCACGAGCACCGTGAGGTCCGCCTCGAGAGCCGGGACGCGGCGCAGCTCGTCGAACACGATCCCCGCACCGGTGGGGTCGGCCCGGACGAACGGCTCGGCGCGCTCGAGGGCGCTGTAGATCGCGTGGTGCTGCGCGGCGAGGTCGGCGTACGCCCCCACGTGCAGCCGCCCGTCCATGAGCGCACCGACGAACGACGTGCCCTCGGCGCGTGCGTGCTGCGTGCGCGTCGCGCTCTTGAGGTGCTCGGACAGGGACGGGGTCGTCGCGTTCTCGACGGTGGTGGTCATGCGAGCTCCTCGGTGGGCAGGTCAGCGGTGCGCGGGGACAGGGCGGTGCACGGTGCCGGAGGGCCGACGCCGTGGGCGGACCGGGTCGGCAAGATGATGGGCGCCCCGGTGCGGGGGTGCAGGAACACGTCGACCGGGCAACGGTAGACCTCACCGAGCAGCTGCTCCGTGAGGACGTGCGCCGGAGCCCCGTCCGCAGCGACCTCGCCAGCCGCCAGGACGACGACGCGGTGCGCCCAGGCGGCTGCGAGCGTGAGGTCGTGCACGACGACGACGACCGCGCGCCCGGAGTCGGCGAGCCGGCGCGCGTGAGCGAGGATCATCTCCTGGTGGTGGAGGTCCAGCGCCGCGGTGGGCTCGTCGAGCAGCACGAGCGCGGTGTCCTGGGCGAGGACCCGAGCGAGCGCTACGCGTGCACGCTCACCTCCGGAGAGCGTCGGGAAGGGCCGCTCGGACAGGTGCGCGACGTCGCACGCGGCGAGCGCTGCTGCGACCACCTCCTCGTCGTCGTCCTGTGCGCCGGTGCCCGACCACGGTGCCCGCCCCATCGCGACGATCTCTCCGGCGAGGAACGGGAAGGACACGGTCACCTGCTGGAGCAGCACGGCACGACGACGCGCGAGCTCCTTCGCGGTGTACCGGCGCAGGGGGACCCCGTCGACGAGCACCTCGCCTGCCCCGAGCGGCACGTCCCCGCACAGCGCCGCGAGCAGCGTCGACTTCCCCGCACCGTTCGGACCGACGAGCGCGACGAGCTCACCCGGGCGCACGGCGACGTCGACACCGTGCAGGATCGGTGTCCCGCCGAGCGTCACCGTGAGGCCACGCCCCTCGAGCGCGGGTGGGACGACCGCCCCGGCGTGCGGCTCGCGTGCGTGCGTCCCCGTCGCGCGCAGCAGAGGACCGCCGCTCATGCCCAGCCACCCTGGCTCGCGCGCGTCCGGCGCAGCAACCAGAAGAAGAACGGACCGCCGACGAGCGCGGTGAGCATGCCGAGCGGCAGGTCGGCGCCGGCGACGGCGGTGCGCGCGACGAGGTCGGCGATGACGAGCACCAGCGCCCCACCGAGCGCCGAGGCCGGCAGGAGGACCCGGTGGCCCGGCCCGGCGACCATCCGGACGAGGTGCGGGACGACGAGACCGACGAACGCGATGATGCCCGTGAACGCCACGCTCGACGCGGTGAGCAGCCCGACGAGGACGATGGCGACCTGGCGCAGCCTCTCCACCTCGACGCCCAGGTGGCGCGCGGCGCGCTCGCCGAGCGCGAGCAGGTCGAGCCGGCGCGCGAGCAGCGCGGAACCCACGAGCCCGAGCACGGCGAACGGCAGCACCACCCGGACGGCGGACCACGTCGCGCCGTTGAGCGACCCCAGCTGCCAGAAGACGATCTGCTCGCGTGCCCCGGTGTCCGCGACGAAGGTGAACAGGGCGATGAGCCCACCGGCGAACGCGTTGATCGCGACGCCGGTGAGCACGAGGGTGACGACCTCGGTGCGCCCACCGCTGCGGGCGAGCACGTAGACGGCGGCCGTCGTGCCGAGCCCGCCGACGAAGGCCGCCGCCGGGACCGGCCAGCCGCCGGCGGCCGCCCCACCGAGGACGATGACCGCGCTCGCACCGACGGCTGCGCCCGAGGAGACGCCGATGACGCCGGGCTCGGCGAGCGGGTTGGCGAACACGCCCTGCATGAGCGCCCCCGCGCACCCGAGGCTCGCACCGACGAGCACGGCGAGGATCACGCGGGGCATCCGCACGAACCACAGGACGCTCTCGCCCTGCGCGTGGCTGGGGAGCGGGCCGACGTCGAGCCCCACCCGGTGCAGCAGCGATCCCACGACCTCGGCGGGACTGACGGTGACCTGCCCGACGCCGACGGCGAGCAGGGCGGAGACGGTCAGGGCGGCCACGAGGAGAGTGATGAGGGTCGCGCTGCGGCGTCCGGAACGGCGTGCCCCTCCCGCTCCGGGCCCGGCAGCGCCGGCCCCGGGGGGCGCGGAGCGCGGCGGAGCGATGTGCGGCTGAGCTGCTGTGGCGGAGGTCATGAGGCCGCCCCTGCGTCACGGACGGCCTGCGCGAGCGCGCTGAGGGTCGCGCCCGTCCGCGGACCGAACCCGAGGAGGCCGGTGTCCTGGGCGGCGACGACGGCGCGGGCCGCACCCGCGGGGGTCTGGGCGACGCCTGGGACCGCGAGCAGACCGTCGAGGCCGTCGACGGACCGCAGCCCGCCGTCGAGGAGGAGCAGGACGTCGGGCGCTGCCGTGACGAGCGCCTCCGAGGTGATCTGGACGAATGCCCGGTCCAGGCCGATGGCCGTCCCGGCGTCCTCGGCACCGATGGCCTCGATGAGCTCGTCGGCACCGGAGCCCGGCCCGCCGAGCAACGAGACGGCGCTGCCCCGGACGTAGAGGAACGCCACGCGTGTCCCGGTGTCGGCGAGGTCCGCGCTCGCTGCGTCGATCTCCTGGTTCGTGCGCTCGGCGAGCTCTGCGCCTGCTGCCGGGACACCGAGTGCCGCAGCGACGGCCTCGATCTGCTCGTCGACGCCGTCGATGGTGCGCGTGGGGTCGAAGAAGATCACGGGCACGCCGGCCGCGCGCAGCTGGTCGAGGACCTCGGGCGGTCCGACGGTCGTGTCGGTGAGGACCACCGTGGGGTCGAGGTCGAGGACGGCTTCCGCGGACAGGCTGTGCCCGCCGACGGTGACGAGCGGGAGGTCTGCGGCCTCCGGGAATCCGGTGGAGGTGTCCCGCCCGACGACGTTCTCGCCGAGCCCGAGGGTGAAGACCGTCTCGGCGAGCGTGCCGTAGAGGTCGACCGCGAGAATGCGGCTCACGTCGGTGACCGTGACGTCGACGCCGTCGTGCGAGGTCACCGTGACCGGGAGCTCGGGGACGGGCGCGGGGGACAGGACGTCGAGCGGTGCATCGAGGGACACGTGCACGACGCCTGAGGTGTCCGCGGGGGTGATGGCGTCGGACGCGGTGCTCGCGCACGCCGGCAGCGCGAGGACGACGAGGGCAGAGAGCAGTGCCACTGCTCGTCGGGGTGGCGCCGCTGCGGGCGGGGTCATCGCGGTCTTCCTCGTCGTCGCGGCGCTCGGGGCGCGTGGTCTGGTGAGTCCGACGGGCGGTGCAGCCCGACCGCGGGGCGGTCGGGCGCCGCCGCTCGGCGGGCTCGGGGTAAGGATAGCCTCAGATTAGACAGGCTTCCCTAACTACCCCTACGGTGCCTCCTGATGAACACCTCCGGAAACCTCTTGCCCGCCGCCACGAGACCGCGGCGCGCGGCACTCCTGGCCGCAGCGGCCGCCCTTGTGGCACTCGGCCCCATGGCGTCCGCGTCAGCGCACGACGCGCACCTCACGGTGCCCACCGCCGCGTCCGACTCCCCGCACACCGTCGGGGAGATCGACGTCGACCCGGCCGCCGGGCTGCCGTCCGAGGGGGCCGTCGTGACCGTCACCGGTACCGGGTTCGACCCCGGGTCCGGGATCTACGTGGCGGTGTGCGTCGACAACGGGCCGGGGACCAAGCCGAGCCCGTGCATCGGCGGCGCAGACACGACCGGCACCGGCGGTGCGACCTGGATCTCCGACGACCCGCCGCCCTACGCCGAGGGACTCACGCAGCCGTACGGCCCGGGAGGGTCCTTCACGGTCACCCTGCCCGTACCGATGGTCGACCCCGTCACGGGGACCGACTGCCGCGAGGTGTCCTGCGCGGTGACCACCCGCTACGACCACGTGCGCGGCGAGGACCGCGGCGCGGACAACGTCGTCCCCCTGACCTTCCAGGGTGCGGACGGACCGGGGACGGATGACGACGGCTCCGAGGTCGCGCAGACTCCGGCAGCCGAGGGCGACGACACTGACGCGGCGGCTGGCGACACCGCCGCGTCACCCGAGGCGCACCCTGCCGGACCGCTCTCCGACGGCCCGCCCGCCGGTGCCGACGAGGGTGCCGTCGCACCGGACGCGGCCGAGTCGAGCGGCGGCCCGACGCTCCTCGTCGCAGGTGCGGCGGTCGCGCTCCTCGGTCTGGTGGCCCTCCTCCGACGACGGACCCAGCGCCGTGACCCCGCGCCGTCCATCTCTGACGAGCCCTGACCGCAGGCGCCTGCGCCAGCACCACGCTCCTTCACCCCACACGGGCCGCTGCCAGCAGGCACCGCGCCGGATGTGTCCGAACATGCTCACCCCTCGCCCCCTTACCCCCTCGCCCCCGACCAGCGCCGTCGCGCGCTCTCGACACCGGCTGCCGCGCGCAGCCAGCTAGGAGTCATCCGTGCTCTCCCGCCCACGCGTCCCGGGGCAGCGTCCCGGACGCACGACCTCCCGAGGTCGCGCGCTCGCCGCCACCCTCGTCGCAGCGATGATCGCCTTCGTCGGCGCGGTCGCTCCGGCCCAGGCCGCGCCGGCCGCTCCCGTGCTCGTCGTGTCCGGGGGCGCCGGCCTCGACCCGGCCGTCGAGAACACCGTGACGATCGAGGGTTCCGGCTTCGCGGCAGCGCTCGAGCCCGGCCGCCAGGGCGTCTACGTGAACATCGGGACGGTCGACGCGTGGCCGGACGGGACCGTGCCGGACCAGAGCCGCTTCGCCACCTCGGGCTGGGTCCGTCCCGCGTCGATCAGCGCGGACGGGACCTTCTCGACGACGGTGACGATCCCGGCAGGGGCCGCGAGCCCCGGGGAGTACGTCGCGGCCGCGTTCTGCGCGCACGCCTGCTCGGTGACCGACCGGTCGCTCGACGCCCGGGCCGGCGGCATCACGTTCCTCGCCCCGGCGCCCGTGCCCGACCCGGTGGTGCCGGACCCGGTGGTGCCGGACCCGGTGGTGCCGGACCCGGTGGTGCCGGACCCGGTGGTGCCGGACCCGGTGGTGCCTGACCCGGTGGTGCCGGACCCGGTCGTGCCTGACCCGGTCGCCCCCGGACCCTTCCTGCCGACGATCGAGGTCTTCCGTGCCGACGGCACGACACCGCTCGGAACTGACCGCGTCACGGAGGGCGAGGACGTCGTGGTCCGCGGCGCGGGCTTCGACCCCGCGAGCAACGTGGGCACCCGCCCGCCCGCGGCCGGCGTCCCCGCCGGTGTCTACGTCGTCTTCGGCAGCT
The DNA here is from genome assembly GCF_057180625.1 of Sanguibacter sp. Z6_81. Taxonomy (NCBI): domain Bacteria; kingdom Bacillati; phylum Actinomycetota; class Actinomycetes; order Micrococcales; family Sanguibacteraceae; genus Sanguibacter; species Sanguibacter sp. Z6_81. Next base: position 1,012,906 of record NZ_JBXUFV010000001.1, read on the forward strand.
TCTCGCCGACGTGGCGTCCCTCGGAGGGTGCGCCGAGCTCCGCTCGGCAGGTCGGCACCCAGGCCTGGGCCATGACCGACACGAGCTTCGACTCGCTCCCCAGCGCCTACCAGGACGCGCTCCGCCCCGAGCGCGTCTCGCTCGGTGCGGACGGCACCTTCACCGCGCGGCTCACCGTGACCGCCCCGACCACTCTGGCCGCCGACGGTGCGTTCGGTGTGCACACCTACGCTGCGGGCGGGGGCCGGGACGCGGCTCAGGAGCTCGCGGTGCCCGTCACGTACCAGGCTGTCGCTCCCCAGCCCCAGCCCCAGCCTGAACCGCAGCCGCAGCCGCAGCCCGAGCCGCAGCCCCAGCCTGAACCGCAGCCCCAGCCGCAGGGTCCCCGCCTGACGATCACGGGACCCGCGGTCCTCGACCCGTCCGTGCGCAACGTCGTCACGGTCACGGGCGCCGGCTTCGCGAGCGCGCTCGACGTCTCGCGCCAGGGGCTGTACGTCAACCTCGGGACCGCGGGAACCTGGGCCGAGGGCACAGTGCCGGCGCAGGACGGCTGGCTCGCGTCCGCGTACCTGCCGAAGTCCCGCATCGCTGCGGACGGGAGCTTCACGACGACCCTCACCGTTCCCGCGGGCGCAGCCCAGCCCGGGTCCTACGTCGCCACCGCGTTCTGCGCCCACGGGTGCTCGGCCACGGACCGCTCGCTCGACGCCCGCTCCGGGCCGGTTCTCTTCGCAGGGCCCGGGACGGACGTGCCCGGCGAGCCCGGTCCGGCGTCCGGCGTCGCCAGCACCGCGGTCGTCCCCTCGATCCTTCCTGGGGCCGGAACCCAGACCGCCCCGGCCCCTGTGCCGGTGTGCGTCGCCCGGTCGATCTCTGGCGGCACACTGACCTGGGGCGTGAAGGAGGCGTTCCGAACGTACGTCACGGGTTCTGTTGCGCGCGGCGCGGTCTCGACCGACGGGGTGGGCGGCACGGGACCGTTCGCGTGGTCCGGCGGGACGGGCACGTACAACACCGAGGACCGGCTCGGTCGCGCCGCCTTCGGGGGCTCCGTGACGTTCACCGGTCACGGGGGTGCGCTCGACGTGGCGATCTCCCAGCCCCGGGTGCAGGTGACCGGGACCTCCACCGCGTCGCTCGTCGCAGACGTGCGCACGGGCACGACGACGCGCACGGGCATCGTCGTCGCCACCCTCGACCTCGCAGCAGGCACGTCGGCCTCCACCGACCGCCAGATCTCGTGGACGGGGGTGCCCGCGACGCTGACCAGCGCCGCCGCCGCCGCGTTCGAGGGCTTCTACACCGCCGGCGAGGCCATGGACCCCGTCTCCTTCACCCTGCCGCTCGGGGCACAGACGGACTGCACGTCGGCGTCCGGCGCGCAGCTCGCGAAGTACGCGGGGCCGGGCGGTGCGCTCGCCGTGACGGGCGGTGACCTCGACGTCGCCCTCGGTGCTGCCGTCCTGCTCCTCCTCGGGACGACGCTCGTCGCGGTGGCCCGCAGGCGACAGGGAGCAGCGGCGCGCTGACCCCACGTCGACCACCCGCGTCGACCACCCGCGGCGAGTTGCGTCGTGGGTGGTCGACCCCGGAGGATGCTCACCACCAGAAGGGCGCTGCCGGGCGCTCGTCGCAGCACCAGGAGCACACCCATGAGCGCCCCCGCCGGTTGGTACACAGACCCCCAGGTCCCGCAGCAGCTGCGGTACTTCGACGGGTCGAGCTGGACCGCGCACACCCAGCCCGCGCCGGGGAGCACCGGGTCGGCGAGCTCCCCGCAGCCAGACCAGCAGGGACACACCGCTCAGCCGTGGCAGGCAGGCCAGCAGGGGCAGGCCGGCCAGCCGGGCCAGGCCGGCCAGTACCAGGGCGGCTCCCAGCCCGGCTCGTACCAGCAGCCCGCGCAGTTCGAGCAGGAGCCGGCGGGCAGCTCCAAGGTCGTGACGTACTGGATCCTCGGCGCGCTCGCCGGGATCATCGTCCTGACGATCGCGATCTTCGCCCTGGGCGGGGACGCTGAGGAGTCCGGCGTGTCCGACGCGGTCGCCGACCTCATCGACGAGGACTACGACTGCGAGCAGCTGAGCGCAGACGTCATCGACACCTTGGCCGACGAGCCCGACGACGTCAGGCTCGTCAGTGCCAGCGACCTCACCGAGGTCGAGAACAACATCGCGACCGTCGAGGTGCCCTCCGTCGGCGAGGACACCATCTTCGCGTGCGACGCGACAGCTGAGATCGCTGACGGGACGACGCTCGACGTCCGTCTCGAGCTCCTGCTCGACAGCAACGGTGACCTCCTCGGCGGGTACAGCGAACGCTGAGGTCGTCACGGTCCGGTGAGAGACTGATGTGATGCGCATCCGTCCCCGCACCGTCCTGTGGATCTCGACCGGCTTCGCTGCGGCGCTCGCCGTCGCGCTCGTGCTGTTCCTCGTGCTCGAAGGGGCCTGACCTCCTCGTGAACCGCGCCCCGGCGCCGCCCGACGGCGCGCCGGCTCCTGCCCGGCGTGCCCTCCTCGTCTGGGGAACGGCCGTCGCGGCGTACGTCGTGGCGGTGCTGCACCGCACGTCGCTCGGGGTGGCGGGCGTCGACGCCGTCGAGCAGTTCCACGCGAGCGCCGCGGTGCTCTCCCTGTTCACGGTCGTGCAGCTCGGCGTCTACGCGGGTGCGCAGATCCCCGTCGGCCTGTTCCTCGACCGGGTGGGTCCGCGCCGGCTCATCGCCGCGGGGGCGATCCTCATGGCCCTGGGGCAGCTCGGCATGGCGCTCTCCGACACCGTCGCCCCGGCCGTCGCAGCCCGCGTGCTCATCGGTGCGGGTGACGCCATGACGTTCGCCTCCGTCATGCGCCTCGTCCCCATGTGGTTCCCGCCGCGGCGGGTGCCCGTCGTCACGCAGCTCACGGGGCTCCTCGGTCAGCTGGGACAGGTGCTCTCGGCCGTGCCGTTCGTCGCGCTGCTGCACGACCGGGGCTGGACGACCGCGTTCCTCGCCGTCGCAGCGCTCGGTGCGCTCGCGGCCGCCGGCGTGCTCGCCGCCGTGCGGGACTCCCCGCCCGGAAGGGGGACGGTGGCGCGCGTCCCGGTCGCTGCCCGGCTGTCCCTGCGGCTCGCGGCCCGCACGTCCGGGACGTGGCTCGGGTTCTGGTCCCACATGATCACCGCCTACGGGCTCAACGCCTTCGTCCTGCTGTGGGGGTACCCGTTCCTCGTCCTCGGTCAGGGTGTGAGCCCCGGGACGGCCGGAGCGCTGCTGAGCCTCGCGGTCCTCGTGGCGATCGTCGCCGGTCCGATCCTCGGGGAGCTCACCGCACGGCACCCGCTGCGGCGGTCGTGGTTGGTCCTGGGTATCGCTGCCCTCGGTGCTGCCGGGTGGGCGGCCGTGCTCGTGCCGAGCACCCCAAGGCCGATGTGGGTGCTCGTGCTGTTCATCTGCGCGCTCGCCATCGGTGGTCCGGGGTCGATGGTCGGGTTCGACTTCGTCCGCACGACGAACCCGGCGAACCGGCTCGGTGCGGCCACCGGCTTCGTCAACATGGGGGCGTTCCTCGGTGCCCTGGCCACGATCCTCGCGATCGGTCTCATCCTCGACGCCGTGCGGCCCGACGGCGACTACACCCTCGGCGACTTCCGGGTCGCGATGTCGTTCGTCGCCGTCCCGTGGGTCGTCGCGTTCGTCGGTGTGCTCGTCACCCGTCGGGGCACCCGACGGGCGATGGCGGAGGAGGGTGTCGTCGTGCCGCCGTTCGTGGAGGCCTGGCGCGCCTGGCGGGCCCGCGATCGCTGAGCCCGCCAGGGGTCTGTGGCCAGGTAGCAGCCCGGGCCGGGTGGTTACTCGCTGCGCAGCGCGCCCGGACGCGTCATGCGCCACAGCACCGGGAGGCTGGCCGCCGTGGTGAGCAGCACCACCGCGGCGGCCGCACCGGACGTCGCGGCGATGCCGGCCCAGTCGAACGTGACGGGCGCTCCCACGATGGTCTGCAGCACCGCGGAGAGCGTCGTGCCGGTGAGGACCGCCAGGACGAGACCGAGCGCCACGGGGATGGCGACCTGGTAGAGGACGGACGCGGCCAGGGTCGAGCGCCGGGTACCGAAGGCCATGAGCACCGACAGCAGCCGCCGACGCTCGCGCAGCTGCTCGATGACGTTGACGAGCATGCTTGCCCCGATGAGCACGAGCAGTGCGACCGTCCCGACGAGAAGACCCTGGCGGATGTTCTCCAGCAACGACTGGGTCGGGCTGTCGGAGAGGACCCCGACGCCGAGGGTGACATCGACGCGGGCGACCGTGTTGCGCAGCTCGTCGAGCGCGTCAGGGTCCTGCGGATCGATCGCCACGAGATAGCGCGTCGACGCCTGCGGTCCCAGGGACTGCCCGTCGAGAGCGCCCGGGGTCAGCAGGACGGCGTACGCCTGCCACCCGCTGATGCTGGGGGCCGCTGGGACGGTGCGGATGTCGTCGGGCACCGTCCACCGCACTGCGGCGCCGTCGGCCCCTGGCACGGCGGGGTCGCCGTCAGCGATCGTCAGCTCTGTGCCTGGCTCCAGGGGGACCGTGCCCTGCCCGGTGAGGGTGAACGTGTCACCGTCGGTGCACCCGTCGAGCGTGGCGAGCTGGCGCAGCACGGCGCAGTCGGCCACGGTGACACCGGCCTGGTAACCGTCTGCCGGATACCCCCAGGAGTCGGTCACGGTCGCGACGTCCAGCACGCCGGGCGACCCGGCGATCAGCGCGGGCAGGCGGTCGTCGGGCGCCTTGGTCCACGTCCTGACCTCCGCCTGGTAGAGGGCGGTGGCGGCACCGGACGAGACCTCTTCTGTGTAGGCCGCCGTCACCGCGGCGAGAAGACCCTGCACGGCGATGACTCCGGCGACGGACACGGCGATCCCCGACACGGCCCGGACCGCTGTCCCGCTGTCGAGCTGCAGGCGGCGCACCCCGAGGTCCCACGCGACGGAACCGGACCCCAGGCGCTGCACGACCGCACCGACGAGCCAGGGGAGCAGCAGCGCGATCCCCATGAGGAGCGCGGCGACCCCCGCCACGACGACGAAGGTGACGGCGCCGGTGAGCTCGGTGGCCCCGTCCCGCAGCGGCAGCAGCAGCGCGATGCCGACGATCGGGAGGATGAGCCGCCACCACAGGCGCCGGCGGGGCGGCGCGCTGTGGCGCACCACCCCGAGCGGCTCCAGCACGACGCGGCGCAGCGCCGAGACGGTGACGAGCACCGCGGCAGCTGGCACGGCGACGACGACGAGCGCTGCGAGCGCCGGCGCCGGGCGGTAGTCCGAGGGGTAGATGTCGAGCCCGGCCGCGGACGCAGCGGCACCGACCACGACGTACAGGACGGTGCCCACGAGCAGGCCGAGGACCGCTCCCGCGAGCGTCTCGCCCGAGGCGATCCGCCGGGTGGTCCGGGCGTCCGCCCCGACGAGTCGCAGCGCCGCGAGCTGGCGGTCCCGGGACTCGCCGCCGAAGCGGACGGCCGTGGCGACGAAGACGGCGACGGGCACGAGGAGCACGACGAGAGCGACGATGGCGAGGATCGCCACCATGACGTCCATCCCGCCGCCGCCGGACGGCCTGCCGAAACCGTCGACCCGCAGGCCGGTCTCCGGGGTGAGCTCGTCGCTCCCGAGGTAGAGGTAGAGCTCCCGCGGTCCCGTGAGGCCGTCCGCGGAGATGCGCGTCGTGGACGGCTCGCCCCAGCGCTCGCGGAGCAGGGCGCCCTCGTCGCTCGCGAGGAGCTCGGCGAGCGCGGGGGACACGACGAGCTCGCCGGGTTCCGGGAACCGGTCGAGTCCGGCAGGCAGCGGGGCGTCGTCGCCGTCCGGCTGCAGGAGCGTCCCGCCGATGGCGTGGTCGCGGTAGTCCGTGGAGATGCTCGAGACGAGGGTCGTGCCCGGCGCGGTCGCTGTCTCGACCTCGCTGTAGTCGGGGGAGCGCGCCTCGATCCGCGCGGCGCGGGCGTCCATGAGTGTCGGGAGGGTCGCGGTGAGCAGGAGCATGGCCACGCCCAGGCCCACCCCGACGGCGATCATCGTCAGGCGCGCCCAGCTGGAGGCTCCTCCTGCGACGCTGAGCCGGAGCCCGAGGGAGAGGTCTGCGGCCCATCTGCGGATCCTTCCGGAGCGAGCCGTGGCCGGTCGTCCGGGCGGGGGGGCTGCGACGGCGCGCGCCTCGCGTGCGGGAGGTGGCGGGGCGAGGGCGGGCTGGCGTCCTGCGGGGGTCATCCGACGAGCTCCTGCTCGCGGACGCGACCGTCCCGGACGACGGCCTCGCGGTCGGAGTACGCCGCGACCCGGGCCTCGTGGGTGACGAGGACGACGGCTGTGCCGGTGTCCCGTGCGGCGGTGACGAAGAGGTCCATGACGCGCTCGCCGTTGAGGGAGTCGAGTGCTCCGGTGGGCTCGTCCGCGAACACGACCCGCGGGCGGGTGACGAGCGCGCGGGCGACCGCGACGCGCTGCCCCTGCCCTCCTGACGTCTGCCCGGGGCGTTTCCGGGCGACGTCGCTGACCTCGAGGCGTTCGAGCCACTCGCTGGCGGCGTGCCGGGCGTCGGTCCGGCTGACCCCGTTGAGCCGGAGGGGGAGAGCGACGTTCTCGAGGCAGGTGAGCTCGGGGACGAGCTGACCGAACTGGAAGACGAACCCGAACTCCGTGCGTCGCAGGGTGCTGCGCTCGGTGTCGGACATCGCGGTGAGGTCCCGGCCGTCGAAGGTGACCTGGCCCGAGTCGGGTGTGAGGATGCCGGCGAGGCAGTGCAGGAGGGTGGACTTGCCGGAGCCGGACGGTCCCATGAGGGCGAGCACCTCACCGGCCGCGACGTGGATGGATGCCGAGCGCAGGGCTGCGGTGGGACCGAAGCTCAGGGAGAGGTCGCGGGCGGTCAGGAGGGGTGGCGTCGGGGCGACGGAGGTCATGGGTGTCCTCGGGAGAGAGTCCGGCCCGCCGGGCGGGCCGTGCGCGGATGGGCGGTCGCTCAGTTGCGGACGTGCGTGGCGAGCTGGTCGAGGCGGGCGGCGGTGAGCTCGAGCCAGCGCAGGTCTGCCTCGAGGTGGAAGAGCGCGTGGTCGCAGATGAGCTGGTCGGCGAGGTCGCCGCCGCTCTTGCGCCGGGTGAGGTCGCGCATGAGCCGCAGGTGCTCGGCGCGCTGGGTGTCGAGGAGGTCCTGGGCGTCGCGCCCGGTGAGCAGCGCGAGGACGACCTTCGTGTACAGGGTGCTCTGCAGGTACGGCTCCGGCTCCTCCGGTTGCGCCAGCCACGTCTCGACGTCGGTGACCCCGGCGTCCGTGATGGCGTACCGCTTCCGGTCGGGTCCGTCCCCGGGCTCGGACTCGACCTCGACACGGCCGTTCTTCAGCAGCCGCGCGAGCGTGGAGTACACCTGCCCGTAGTGCAGGGAGCGCCCCTGGCCGAACCGCTCGTCGTAGGACCGCTTGAGGTCGTAGCCGTGGCGGGAACCGGACTCGAGGAGGCCCAGGAGGGCGAAGCTCACTGACATGCGAGCCACTATACACACGAGTTATACACCGAGTGAATACCCACGGATACGAACGGGAACGGTCCGCGAGCGTGGTCGGGCTCGGTCAGAGGTGCGGTCGTGCTCCGCGGCGTCGGGTGGCTGCGGGGACCGGCGGCCCGGTCTGGGGCTGCATCCGGACGGCGATGAGCGCGATGTCGTCCTGGCGGGTGGGTGGCAGCATGCGTTGGAGCACCGTGTCGCACAGCGCTTCGAGGTCGCGGTCGGCCATGCTCCCGAGCACCGTCTCGAGCGAGGAGAGTCCCTCACGGATGGACCGGTCGCGGCGCTCGATGAGCCCGTCCGTGTAGAGGAGCAGCGTCGCGCCAGGCGGCAGGTCGACCGACGACTGCGTGCGCTCGGTCTCTGGCGAGACGCCGAGGAGGAGGTTGCGGGTCTCGAGGACGAGCCTGCGCACCGAGCCGTCCGGCAGGAGGACCATCGGCGGAGGATGGCCGGCGTTGGACCAGCACACGGTCCGCTCGCTGTGGACGCGCTGCTCCGCCGTCTGCGACACCCGCGCGACCACGGCCGTCGCCATCGTCGACGAGCGCAGGGTCCGCAGCGCGAGGTCCACCTCCGTGAGGAGCTCCGCGGGGCCGGAGCCCGTGGAGACCGCGACGCCACGCAGCACCGACCGGATCGACCCCATCGCGGCGGCCGCTGCGATGTCGTGCCCGACGACATCACCGATGACGAGCATCGTCTCGCCGCTGCGCTGCTGGAACGAGTCGTACCAGTCGCCGCCGACCTCGGCCGCCTCGGTCGCGGGCACGTACCGGACGGCGATCTCGAGATGGTCGGTCTCGGCCGGCTCGGTGAGCAGGGAGCGTTGCAGGCCCTCCGCGAGGCGACGGTGCTGCCGGTGCAGGCGCATGTTGTCCAGCGCGAGCCCGGCCCGGGCCGCGACCTCCTGCACGACGAGGAGGTCGTCCTTGGTGAGCGGTCCCCGCTCGACCCCCGTGAACAGCGTGATGAGCCCGGTCGGCCGTCCCCGTCCGCGCAGTCCCACGGCGGCGCCGCTCATCGGCGCGAGCTCCGAGATGAGCGCGCGCACCTCGGGGTCGGTGTGGTTCTCGAGGAGCATCTCCGTGGCGCCTTCCTCCGCGTGGATGACGGTGCCGGAGGTGAGGACGTCGGCGATCGCGGTCGTGGTCTTGGCGGAGGCGAGCCGCAGCTTCGCGTACTGCGCGACGAGCGGCCGTGCGGCGGGGTCGACGTGCGTGCTCCCGACGTCCTGGAGGTGCATCTGACCTCCCGGGTGGTCCTCGTCGACGAGCGTCACGAGGCACCAGTCCGCGACGGCGGGCACGAGCACGTCCGCGATCCGGTCGAGCGCCTCGTCAGGTTCCAGCGTCCCCGCGAGCTGGGTGCCGACCTCGGCGAGGAGGGCGTCGCGCCGCGCGTTGCGCTCCGCGAGCTCGAGCATCCTCCGGCGTTCGGTGACGTCCTGGAAGTAGACGGCGAGGCTGTCCTCGTTGGGCCACGCCTGGACCTCGTACGTCGCGTCCAGGGGGGCCGGGTAGGTGGCCTCGAAGGTCAGCGGCAATCCGGAACGAACAGCTCCCCGGTAGCTCGTCTCGAACGTCGTCCCGAGGGCCTCGGGGAACAGGTCCCAGATGCCTCCCCCCAGGAGCTCGCCCCGTGATCGGCCGAGGAGCCGCTCGGCGGCCGCGTTGATGTAGGTGAACCGCCAGTCGCCGTCGAGCGAGAAGAACGCGGTGGGCTTCGTCTCGAACATCCGGACCGTCTGGGCGTCACTCTCGCGGCGCGCGGTGACGTCGAGGCTCGTGCCGACGATGAGCGGGGAGGAGGTGTCCCTCACCTGGGAGCTGTCGGTCGGCCGCGCGAGGTGCCCCCGCATGAGGAGCCACCGGGTGCCCGCACCAGGGACGACGAACCGGATCTCGAGCTCGAAGTCGGCGCCCGAGGCAACCGTCCGGCGGAAGGTCTCGGCCAGGAGCGGTCGGTCCTGCGGGTGGACGCGCAGCTGCAGCGAGTCGGTGGTCCCGTCGAAGTCGCCGTCGAACCCGAGCAGAGCCAGGAACCGCTCGTCGACCTCCATCCGGTGGCGGGCGATGTCGCAGGCGAAGGTCCCCACCCGCACCGCGGCGGCCGCGGGTGCTCCCAGATGCGCGCGCAGCAGCTGCCCAGCAACGTGAGCGTCCTCGGTGTCGCCCATGCTTTTCCGGCCCCCGTCCGCGCAGGTCGCCTCCGGATCTCCTAACCCGCGGGCGACGTGCTTATATGCCGGAGTTTAAACCGCCGCACGCTCAGGAAGACAGGGATTCACGGGTCCAAGATGTCGGAAATGTGCAACCGAGCGGGTGAAGTCTCGTCGTGGACACCTCCAGCCGTCCTCACGGGTGAGCGGGGCCCCCCGGGGCGGGCCAGTCCGCGGCCAGGCTCGCGGCCTGCGTCATGAGCTCGTCGACCGGGCGCCCGGAGATCCCGGCGGCGTACCCGACCATGAACGTCGTCAACGGCGCCGCGGGTCGCTCGACGCCGTGAGCTGCGTCGCGGGCAAGGTCGAGGACGGCGCGGACGTCGACGACGGAGGGGTCGAGCCCGAGCTGCTGGGCCAGGGCCGCGGTCCAGGCGTCGAGCGACGGTGCGGTCATGAGGGGCCTCCGGACGGGGTTGCGGGGGGCCGCGTCAGGTGTCGGACCCGCTCGACATCGTCCCACGAGTCCACGTCGGAGCTCAGGTGGCCGTCGTCGTCGACCAGCACGAGGTCGAGCTGGTCCATGACGCGTCGGAGCGGCGCGCCGTGGAGCCCGCCCTGTGCGGCGGCGACGGCCGTCGCCCGATGCAGCGCGTGCAGGGAGTAGACGCCGGCGAGCCACTGGGCGCGACCGTCGAGGCTCGCACAGACGCCGTCCTGCGGCCTCCCGGCCGTCGCTGTGCGCAGCATCCACTCGTGCAGCAGGGTCGCGACGAGCCCGCCGACGAGCGGGACGTCGCACGCGAGGAGCAGGACGGGGACCTCGTCCTCCTCGGCGCTCCGCCCGGCCAGCGCGCCGAGGCCGGCGGCCAGCCCTGCCGCCGGGCCGCCGAAGGGCGGACTCTCCCGGGTGACGAGCACCCGCTCGCGGGCATCGTCGCCGACGAGTCCGGGTGGACCGACGACCGCGACCCGGCGAGCGCCCGCCGCGGCGCCGAGCACATGGTCGAGGAGGCGTCGTCCTCCGACGACGACGTCCGGCTTGTCGCCGCCCAGCCGGGCACCGCGCCCCCCGGCGAGGATGATCGCGTCGTGCACGGGGAGCGTCATCGCAGGAGCACCACGTGAAGTGCGGCCCCCGGCACCACCTCGGTGACCTCGGGCGGGATGACGGCGAGGCCGTCGGCGAGCGCGAGGCTCGCGACGAGGTGGGAGCCGGAGCCGCGGGCCGTCGCCGGGACGACGACCGTACCGGGCGCGGTCGTCGTCCCGGCGCCGTCCCCGACGATCCGCACAGGCATGTACTGCTCGCGGCCCGCGGGCGACCGCCACGCGACGCCTGCGGGGAGGGTCGCGGTCGGGCGCAGGACGTCTGCGTGGCCGGCGAGGCGACGCAGGGCGGGGCGGACGAAGACCTCGAAGGACACGAACGCGCTCACCGGGTTGCCGGGCAGCGTGACGACGGGGATGCCGCGCCACGTGCCCAGCCCCTGGGGTTTGCCGGGCTGCATCGCGACCGGCACGAACTCCACGTCGCCGGTCGCGTCGAGGACCTCGCGGACGACGTCGAACGCCCCGACGCTCACCCCTCCCGAGGTGACGAGGAGGTCGACGTCCGTGAGCCTCTCGAGTGCTGCCGTGAACGACGCGAGGTCGTCGGGCACCGCGCCCAGGCGGACGGCCACGCCGCCGGCCTCCTCGACGGCAGCGGCCAGGAGGTAGGAGTTCGAGTCCGGGATCTGGCCGCGGCGCAGCTCTGTGCCCGGAGCGACGAGCTCTGTCCCCGTGGACAGGATCCCGACGACGGGACGGGGGTGCGCCGCGACGACGGGGCAACCCGCGCTCGCCGCGGCCGCGACCTCCCGGGCGCCGAGGAGGGTCCCGGCCCGCAGCACGGTGTCGCCCGCGCGGACGTCCTCACCCGCTCGACGCACGTGCGCGCCGGGGGAGGGCTCGACGAGCACCTGGACGGTCGCGGGCAGCCCGCCGGGACCCGGCGGCACGTCCGTGTGCTCGACGGGGACGACGGCGTCCGCGCCGCTGGGCACGGGGGCGCCCGTCATGATCCGCACGGCTGTGCGGCCCGTGAGCAGCGGATCGTCCTGCGAGCCCGCGGGGACGTCGCCCACGACCGTGAGCGTCGTCGGGGCGTCCTGCGTCGCCCCGGCGACGTCCGCGCGGCGCACCGCGAACCCGTCCATCGCCGAGTTGTCGAACGGGGGCGTGTCGGTCGCCGCCCGGACGTCGGCGGCGAGCACGAGCCCGCAGGAGTCGGCGAGGGGGACCTGCCGGGGTGGGAGTGCGGGGCACAGGTCGAGGGCGCGCTGCCGGTGCTCGGACGGGGTGCGCAGTGCGGGAGCGCTCACGAGCCCACCCTAGACCGGGGCGGTCTCCGTGGACGTCGCCTCGCCCCGGGGCAGGGGCGAGGCCCGGTGGCGGCGCTTGTGGGAGTACATGCGCGCGTCCGCCATCGACATGATCTGCTCGACGGACGAGTGTGAACCGGGCCGGACGACGGCGGTGCCGATGCTCACGCTCGCCTGGGTCCTGGTGACCCCGAGGTCGAACGGACGGGCGACGGCCTGCTGGATCCGGGTCACCGCGTCCGTCTGCAGGTGGTCGGGGTCGCCGGTGAGGACGAGCACGAACTCGTCGCCCCCGAACCGGGCCACGAAGTCGTCGGTCCGCACGGCGTCTCGCAGGCGTTGCGCCACGCCGCACAGGAGGGCGTCGCCCACCGGGTGCCCGTGCTCGTCGTTGACGGCTTTGAAGCCGTTGAGGTCGAGGAAGCACACGGCCGCGCCGGGGAGGTCGCCGTCGCGGACGGCCTGCACGACGTCGCGCACGCGGGTGTCCACGGCACGCCTGTTGGGCAGTCCGGTGAGGGAGTCGTGCGTCGCCTGGTGCACGAGCTCGGCCTCCGCTGACTCGTGCAGCCGCGCGAGCAGCGAGACGCGGTAGAGGACGAGCGGGACGAGCAGCGCGCAGCTGAGGCTGAGCAGGAGGAGGTCCGTGGTGGTCCCGGCGAGCTCCCGGATGCCTGCGAGCACGGGGTTCAGCGCGAGCGCGAGCCCGAGGAAGACGAGGTCGCCGCGGGTGAGGCGTGCCGTGCGCACCCGCCCCGACGCGGTGACGTAGGTGCTCGACGGGTGGGCCGCGGCTGCTCCCGTCGCGAGGTAGGCGAGGATCCACACGACCCCGATCCAGTCTGCGGCGGCGCCGTCCGCATCGACCGCGACGATCGCGGCGACGTTGCCCGCGAGCGCACCGAGGGAGGCGAAGACGAGGTAGCCGAGGGCGCCCCGCGCGTGGCGGGTCGCGACGAACGCCCGGACGATGCCTCCCGCGATGCCGGAGACGAGCAGGACGACGAGGAGCGCGTAGGTGCGTTCGCCCGGTGCGGCGTCGCGTTCCAGGAGCGTCGGGTGGAGCACGAGCATCCACACGAGGCCTGCGACGGCGAGAGAGATGATCATCGAGTCGGCGATCTTGCCGCCGTCGCTGCGTGCGACCTGCCACAGGACGAGGAGCGTGGCGGTGAGGAGCCCGAGGTAACCCAGCGGAAGGAGGACGGCGGATGCCGTGCCCGTCGTCGCGGCTCCGTTCAGACCGACCTCGACGAGCCAGCAGAGGCTGTCACCCGCCAGGCACGCGAGGCCGACGGCGGCGCACCACCAGGGTGCCGGGCGGGCCGGCCGACGGACGAGGAGCGTGACGACCACGACGACCGCGGGCACGAGGGCGGCGAGCACGAGAGCGATGCTGCGCGCGACCGAGTCCGTCACGCTGTACCAGGTGCAGAGCACGAGGGCGGTCATGACGAAGCCCTGGCTGACCAGGTTGGGGGTCCTGCGCTTCATGCCCGTACCCATCGGCCTGTCGTCCTCGTTCGTTCGTGTTCGGCGGGTAGCTGGTGCCACCCGCCTGGCCGTGGGCGCGCGGGGCTGGTGTGCGCCCCGGCGTGCGCGACCATCCTGGCCCACGTCGTGGCGGACGGCAGGTCGAGGGGCGGGGAGGAGCGGGTGAAATGCCGGTACTTGACGCTTCAAATACTTCTGTGCTCCACTGGAGGCACCCCGACCCAGGAGCAGACGTGATCGAGCACGAGCCGACGACCCCGACCGGAGCCTCGCCCGGACCCACCGCAACCATCGCTGACGAGACCCGGATGGATGCCGTGAGCCTCCATGTGCGCGACCTCGACACGATGGTCGACTTCTACACCCGCGCGATCTCTCTCGACGTCATCGAGCACGCCGCCGGCTCAGGGACCGAGTCGGCCGCCGCAGACCGCCGTCCCGGCGTCGTCACCCTCGGCCGCGGATCGACCCCGCTCGTCGTCCTGCACCACACCCCGGACCTGCCCGCCCGCCGCCCCGGCTCCGCCGGGCTCTTCCACACCGCAGTCCTCTACGACTCGCCCGCCGCGCTCGCCGCGACCCTGCGCGACGTCGCGCAGCACGCGCCGCAGCAGTTCACCGGCAGCGCCGACCACCTCGTGTCCGAGGCGTTCTACCTCGACGACCCCGAGGGCAACGGTGTCGAGCTCTACGTCGACCGCCCGCGCGAGCAGTGGCAGTACGACGGGCGCCAGGTCCGCATGGCGAGCCTTCCGCTCGACCCCGCCGCGTTCCTGCGCGAGCACCTCACCGATGCCGAGCGTGCCGCGGACGACGCCGTCGTCGGCCACGTCCACCTGCAGGTCGGGGACATCCCCTCAGCCCGGGCGTTCTACGTCGATACCGTCGGGTTCGCCCCGATGGTCACCATGCCCACCGCCCTGTTCGTCTCCGCGGGCGGCTACCACCACCACCTCGCCATGAACACCTGGGCGTCCCAGGGCGCGGGACCGCGTGCCGTGAGCCTCGGTCTCGGGGAGGTCTCCGTCGTCGTGCCCACGCAGGACGACGTCACCGCGCTCGCCGACCGCCTCGCGCACCACCGGGTCCCCGCGGCGCACGACGGCGCCGCCCTGCGCTTCGACGACCCGTGGCACAACCGCATCGTGGTGAGCGTCGGGGCCGCAGCAGCCTGAGCGGGCCCAGGCGGCCGGGGGCGTGCACCGGGTGGTCAGGGGCGCGGCGGGGTCCCACCGTGCGGCGTGTCCTCGTGCGGCGCGGGACCGTCGGCACCGAGCACGCGGTGGTACTCCGCCGACAGGGACCGGGCCATCGGTGCCCCGGGTCCCGCCTGCTCGACGGCGGCCGCGACGGCCGAATCGCGCAGCAGCGCGCGCGCCTCACGGACCGTGGCCATGATGAGCCGGGCGAGGCCGTTGGGCCCCATCGTCATGGCGCTGTCGGTGAACTCGACGTCCCGCAGGAGCCCGGCGTGGTCGACGACGACACGCAGCTCCCGCCGGGGTGACCAGCGCTCGACGCTCAGCGACTCGATGCGCCGCTGCAGCGCGTGCGCGGCGGACTCCTGGCGGCGTGCCTGGGTCACCCATGCGTCGATCTGCGCGTTCGCGGCCGCGTACGCCTCGGACGGTGGCGTCATTCTGCCGTTCCCTTCGACTGCGTCACCTGGTTCCCGTGATCGGCTAGGATCCCCGGGTAGTCCTGCACGCCCGGGATCATGTCGTACGGCAACCTCGGGTCGTGCCACGGCGGGGTGGGCATGCCGCCTCGCGGCCAGCTCGGCAGGTCGAGCCGGGGCCTGCTCCGCAGCAGGCCGGCGACCTCAGCCGCAGCATTGTTCGTCGCCTTGACGCTCGACCCGACGGTGCTCGTGAGGGTCGCGAGCTTCTCGGTCGCCGTCGTGAGGTCCTTGAGCCACTCGCTCACGCGAGTCACCCACTTCGCGACGGCGGAGCACGCCTGCGGGATCACCCAGGACGCGCCGATCCCCACCGTGCAGGCCACCTCGGCCGCCCATTTGATGAGCTTCGCGACGAGGTCGGCGATGAGGTCCCGGACGATCGACCGGACCGCGGCGACGACGCCGCTCGCCATCGACAGGGCGTTCCCCGTACCGCGGCAGATGCCCGCGACCGAGGTGAGCTCCTCCGCGAACGTGTCGACGAAGCACTTGTACTGGGTGGCCGTCTCGCCCTGCCACGTGTCGGACGTGGACATCTGCGCGGTCGTGTACTGCTGGGCGACCGACTCGAGCCGGGAGGCGACGTTGAACCAGGTCTCAGCGAACGCCTGCACCTCGCCCGGGCTCCCCGCGAGGGAGTCGAGCATCTCGGGCAGGGGGTGGATGTGCTCCATGAGGAAGCTCGCGGCGCTCGCGAGAAGCTCCCCGATGGGGTCGATGATGTAGGCGACGACGTCGGCCGCGCCGGCGAGACCGTTGAGGGACGCCCCGAGCCAGTCGCCCTGCTCTGCGGCCGCGACCGCCGCCATGCCCGGGTCGAGCATCCGGACGCCGGCCTGCATGGAGACGGTGGGCGAGACCCCGATGAGCTCGTTCGTCATGAGAGCCTCGACTGGAAGCGGGACATCCCGGCGCTCGTCGAGGTGTCGACGAACTCGTACACGCACGCGGTGGTCTCGAGGTTCTCCGCGATGGCCTCCATGACGTCGCGCATCGCCTGCACGCCAGAGCTGCCGTCCTGCTGCACGAGGGACATGGGCCCCGCGAGGATCGGGGAGCACAGGATCCCGTACGCGAACGTGGGCGCCGTGACGTGCGCGATGGCCTCCACGGCCTCGTCGAGCTCTGCCGCGAGGAACTGCACTGTCCCCTTGTGCCCGCGCAACGAGTCGACGTCGACATACACCTCGTCCGTCATGACCGCCCCCTCATCATCCGCTCCGCGACGTCGAACATCTCTGTCTGCTCGGACAACGGCCGAGGATCGGGGTGGATCTCCCGCGTGATCTCTGCCGCCTGCGCCCGCAGGTCGGCGCCCGCGGCGGCGATCGCGGCGAGGACGGCCTCGCGCAGCTCCTCGGCGCTGAGCGACATCGCGGACGGCTGGAGCCCCACGTCCTGCAGGAGCCCCCGGTGGTCGACCTCGACGCGGACCTCGCCGCGGTCGGAACGACCAGAGCCCCGGATCTCCTCGAGCTCCGCAGCGGCCCGCTTGGCCCGTGCGGCGGAGCGGTGGGCGTCGGCGAGCGCGAGCTCGACCTGTTCCGCGAGGCTCTCGTCCGTCACGTTGCTCCACTCCTTGCCCACTGCTCGATGGTGCGTCGTCCCGGGGGACGGTCCGGCGCGGTTGCTAAGGCGAGGTTACCCACGTGCGGGGCACCACCGCGGGCCGCGGCGATGGGGAGAACTCCCCGACGCCGCAGCCGCTGCAGCGGCGTCGGGCTCAGCGACGCAGACCCGCCCGGGCCGCGAGCTTCGCGGTCCCGCGTCCCGCGAGGAACCGCGTGAGGGCGGCCGTCGCCCCGGTCACACCCGCGAAGGTGACCACGCTCAGGAGGGTGGCGTCGTCGTCGTCGATCATGCTCGGCTCCTGGCCGGTGATCTTCACCCAGACGACCTTGATCGCCTTCTGGGCGAGGAGACCCGCGCCGAACGAGATCGCGAGCGTCGTGAGCTTCATCGGCATCGACTGGTCCTGTGCCACGGGGTCCTCCTGTGTCTCGGTTGCTGATCCGCTCCCACGCTAGTGCCCCGGCTGGAGGGACGCACCGCGTGTAAACTTGGGCTGAACGACAGGGGAGCGCGCGAGCGCTGAGAGTGCGGCCAGCCGCAGACCCTCGAACCTGACCCGGTTAGCACCGGCGTAGGGAGTCGGGCTATCTCGCCACGCCATGCGTGGAACCCCTCCTAGCCTTTCCGAGGTCCCAGGAGGACGCACGACATGTTGCACACCACCGGTCCCACCCCCGCCCGACGACGCAGTGCGCTCGTCGTCGCCCTCACCGCCGTCACCGGCCTGGCGCTCGGGGCCTGCTCGCAGGACCCCGACGACGCCGTGGAGTCCGTCGGCGGCGGCGAGCTCGACGTCGTCGTGCACAGCTCGTTCGTCCTCAGCGACGAGGCCAGGGCCGCGTTCGAGGACGAGTCGGGCCTCACCGTGAACATCGTCACCGCGGGCGACGGCGGCGCGCTCGCCAACCAGCTCGTCCTCACGAAGGGCTCGCCGCTGGGCGACGTGGCGTTCGGCATCGACAACTCCTTCGCGACGCGTGCCGTGGCCGAGGGCGTGTTCGAGCCCTACACCTCTCCCGTGCAGTCCGAGCTCTCCGCGGAGCTCGCCGTCGACGACTCGGGCGCCCTCACCGCGATCGACTACGGCGACGTGTGCATGAACATCGACACCGCGTGGTTCGAGAGCTCGGACGTGCCGCCGCCGACGACCCTCGAGGACCTCGCCGCGCCCGAGTACGCCGACCTCACGGTCGTCACGAACCCGGCGACGTCGAGCCCCGGGCTGGCGTTCCTCTTCGCGACGGTCGGCGAGTTCGGCACGGACGGATACCTCGACTACTGGCAGCGGCTCGCGGACAACGGCCTGAAGATCGTCGAGGGCTGGGAGGACGCGTACTACGTCGACTTCAGCGCGAACGGCGAGGGCGACCGGCCCGTCGTCCTGTCCTACGCCTCGTCACCGGCGGCCACCGTGAGCGAGGACGGGGAGTCCACGAGCACCGCGGCGCTGCTCGACACGTGCTTCCGGCAGGTCGAGTACGCGGGTGTCCTCGCGGGTGCCGAGAACCCCGAGGGGGCCCAGGAGTTCATCGACTTCCTCCTCGGTGAGCAGTTCCAGTCCGAGATCCCGACGGGCATGTACGTCTACGCCGTCAACCCGGACGCGACCATCCCGGAGGAGTGGGCGGAGTTCGCGCCCGTCCCGGACGAGCCGATCGAGCTCGATCCCGCGGAGATCTCCGAGAACCGCGACCAGTGGATCCAGGACTGGACCGCGACGGTGATCGGCTAGCTCGTGGCGACCGACGTGGTGGACCGGGCGCAGGGGGTCCGGCCCGCCCGGTCCGCCCAGCCGTGCCCGCCCGCCGCCGGGCCGGGACGGTTCGGCTCCCGCGCGGCGGGCCGCGTCGCGTGGGCGCTCGCGGTCGTCGGTCCGCTCGTGTTCCTCGGCGTGTTCTTCGCGTGGCCCGTCGCGTCGCTCGTCGGGCGGGGCTTCGTGTCCGACGGCGCCCTCGACCTGTCGGGGTTCACCGAGGTGTTCGCGTCCCCGCGCACCTGGCGCCTGCTCGGGCTCACGCTCGGGCAGGCCGTCGTCGGCACGACGCTCTCGGTGATCCTCGGTGTGCCGGGGGCCTACGTGCTCTACCGCTGCACCTTCCGGGGCCGTGCGGTGGTGCGGGCGCTCGTCACCGTCCCGTTCGTGCTGCCCACCGTCGTCGTCGGGGTCGCGTTCCGGGCGTTGCTCGCGGACAGCGGGCCGCTCGGCCTCCTCGGCCTCGACGGCACCTTCGCCGCGATCGTCGCGGCCCTCGTGTTCTTCAACTACTCCGTCGTCGTGCGGACCGTCGGCGGCCTGTGGGAGCACCTCGACCCCCGCACCGAGCAGGCGGCCCGCGCGCTCGGTGCGTCGCCGCTGCGCGTGCTGCGCACGGTCACGCTGCCCGCGCTCGCCCCGGCGATCGTGTCCGCCGCGGCCGTCGTCTTCCTCTTCTGCTCGACGGCGTTCGGCATCGTCCTCGTCCTCGGCGGGCAGCGGTACGGGACGATCGAGACGGAGATCTGGATGCAGACCGTCCAGTTCCTCGACCTGCGGACCGCGGCCGTGCTGTCCGTCGTGCAGCTCGTCGTCGTGACCTGCGCCCTCGGTCTTGCCTCGCGCGCGAGGGCGCGCCGCGAGCACGCCCTCGGCCTGGCCGCGTCGACGCTCGCCACCCGCCGGCTCAGGGTGCTCGACGGTGCCCGGCCCGGCCCGGACGCCGCGCCCGCGCTCGTGACCGCCGTCGTCGTGGTCGGGCTCCTCGCCTGGCCGATCGGCAACCTCGTCGTGCGGTCCCTGCGCACCCCCGACGGCTGGGGGCTGGGCAACTACGTGGCGCTCGGGACGACGGGGGAGCGGGACGCGCTCACCGTCACCGTGTGGGAGGCCGCGGCCACGTCCCTGCGGACAGCCGCCGTGGCCGTCGTCATCGCCGTGGTGGTGGGCGGGCTCGTCGCGCTCGTGGCCTCCCGGCGCCCCCGGGACGCCCGCGCTCGACGAGCCGTCCGGCTCCTCGACTCCGTGTTCATGCTCCCGCTCGGGGTCTCGGCCGTGACCGTCGGCTTCGGCTTCCTCGTCACGCTCGACCGCCCGCTGGGGTTCGACGTCGACCTGCGCACCTCCGGCCTCCTTGTGCCGATCGCGCAGGCGGTCGTCGCGATCCCGCTCGTCGTGCGCACGGTGCTGCCCGTGCTGCGGGCCGTCGACCCACGTCAGCGCGAGGTCGCCGCCACGCTCGGCGCCGCGCCGGGCAGGGTCCTCGCGACCGTCGACTGGCCCGTCGCCGCCCGCTCCCTCGGCCTCGCCGTCGGGTTCGCGTTCGCCGTGTCCCTCGGGGAGTTCGGCGCCACGTCGTTCCTCGCCCGGCCCGAGACCGCGACGCTGCCCATCGTCATCTTCCGACTCATCGGGCGCCCCGGCGCCGAGAACTACGGCATGGCGCTCGCGGCGTCCGTCGTGCTCGCCCTGCTCACCGCGACCGTCATGCTGCTGGCCGAGCGCCTGCGCGGCGAGAGGACCGGAGAATTCTGATGGATGTCACCACGACGAGAGCCCGCCCCGGCGCTGGCACGGCCTCGCCCGAGGAGCAGACGAGCGGCGCCCGAGGCCTGAGCATCGAGGACGTCGTCGTCGAGTTCGTGGACGCGGGCGGGCGGACGACCGCGGTCGACGGGGTGTCGCTCGACGTCGCGCCCGGCGAGGTCGTCGCCCTGCTCGGGCCGAGCGGGTGCGGCAAGTCGAGCCTGCTGCGGGCTGTCGCCGGGCTCGAGCCCCCCACCCGCGGGCGCGTGCGGTGGGCGGGCGCGGACCTCGCAGGCGTGCCTGTGCACCGGCGCGGGTTCGGGCTCATGTTCCAGGACGGGCAGCTCTTCGCGCACCGCGACGTGGCGGGCAACGTCGAGTACGGCCTGCAGATCCAGCGGGTGCCCCGCGCGGCCCGCCGTGAGCGGGTGGCTGAGCTGCTCGACGTCGTCGGGCTGCCGGGCTCCCAGCGGCGCTCGGTGGCGACGATGTCCGGCGGGGAGCGCCAGCGTGTCGCACTCGCCCGGGCGCTCGCGCCGCGACCCCAGCTGCTGCTGCTCGACGAGCCGTTGTCCGCTCTCGACCGCGCGCTGCGGGAACGTCTCGCCGCAGACCTGCGGGCCGCCCTCGTGGCGACCGGCACGACCGCGGTGTTCGTCACGCACGACCACGACGAGGCGTTCACCGTCGCGGACCGGGTCGCCGTCATGAGCCGCGGGCGGCTGCTCCAGGTCGCGACCCCCGACGAGCTGTGGGCGGCGCCGGCGACCCGCGAGGTTGCGGCGTTCCTCGGGTACCAGGCGTTCGTGCCGCTCGACGGGGACGGGGGGACGCGGGGGTGGCTCGCCGTCGGGCCGCGCGGCCTCGTCGTCACGGAGCCCGGCTCCTCCCGGTTCGTCGGCACGGTGCTCAGCGAGGTCTACCGGCGCGGGGTCCGGGAGGTCGTCGTCGAGGCGGACCTCGGCGCGGGCGCCGTGCGCTGCACGGCGCTGGCGGCGGACCGGAGCGCCCCGTGCGCGCCCGGGGACGTCGTGGGGCTGGGCGTCGACGACGCGCACGTCGCGCGCGTGCCGCGCTGACGGCTGTCGCTCAGCCGACATGACCAGACCCCGGGAGGACGCGACGCCCCGGATGATCCCCCTCCGGGGGGACGCGACCGCTCCGGGCCGGCTCGTAGCCTCTGTTCGGCGACAGGCCCTGCGCAGGGGGTGACAGGGTCTGTCGCTCCAGACCATCGAGGGGAGCGCGGATGTTCAGTCCCGTCCCGGTGCTTCCCGTGGTCGTCCCCGTCGCGGCCGTGACCCTCGTGGCCCTGCTCGTGCATCTGCACCGTCGAGGCATGATGACGGCACCGCGTGCAGCCGTCGCGCTGGCCCTGGGCGTGTACGCCGCGGGGATCGTCGCGAACACCGTGTTCCCGATCTTCCTCGACAAGCCCCGCGGCAGCGCGCCCTGGTCCGGGCACCTCAACCTCGTGCCGCTGGTGGGCTACGACGTCGGTGACGCCGTGCTGAACGTCCTCGTCTTCGTGCCGCTCGGGATGCTCGTGCCGCTGCTCGGAGCGGGGTTGTCGTGGCGACCAGCGCTGGCGCTCGCGACGGCGGCGAGCCTGACGATCGAGCTCGTGCAGTACGCCACCGCGCACCTCCTCGGCGGCGGCCACGTCGCCGACGTCAACGACACCCTCTTCAACGTCGTGGGCGCCGCGCTCGGCATCGGGCTGCTCACCCTCCTGTCGCGGGTGGCGCGGGTGGGGACGCTCGTCGACAGGTTCCGCTGGGCCTGAGAGGCCCCAGGGGTGCAGCGGGAGGCCGCGCCGGGAGCGTCAGCTCGAGGGCACGACGATCGACTGGACCTCGGCGACGGGGACGAGGGTCTGCGCGGTCCGTGTCTGGCTGTCGAGCGCACCCTGGGGGACGCCGTTGGCCGACCACGTCGCGTCCCACCCGGTCGTGATCGTCAGGGGAGTCTTGAGGCCGGGCTGGTTCGCGCTCGAGCGCGTGAAGACGATGGTGCAGTCTGACGTCGCGCCCGGGGACCACGGGGTCCCGGAACCCGCGCACGTGCTGCCCTCGGCGCCCGGGGCGCTGAGCGACGTGCTCGCGAGAGTGGCGACCACCGTCGCCGAGTTTCCGCCGGCTGTGGCGGTGACGTTGAGCTCCTCGACGGGGTCCTCGAGCCACACCCAGGTGTCGAAGTTCACGAGCGTCGCGCCGCCGTTCTCGAGCTGCGGGTTCCAGCTGACGGCCGGCTCGGGCAGCGCCATCTCCTCGACGGCGATGTCCCGCAGGACCTCGACCGGGATCTCGACGCCGGGCGGTGCGGCGCCGACGGGCACGAAGGTCTCGTCGTACCGGTCGAACCACGCCGTGGCCTCGGCGGTGAACTCCTCAGAGGTGCCGTCGTGATACGCGGTGGAGCACACCGGTGCCCACCACCTGCCTTCGGTGTCGTCCTTGTGCTGCTCGTACCCGGGCACCGGGGCGTCGGGTTCCTCACCCCGGTTGCCGTACCCGGCGGTGGCGAGGATCGAGCCACCCGGCTGCCATCCGTCGTAGTACTCCTTGCCCGTCCACAACGGGACGAAGTAGCAGACGGGGTGCACCGACACCGAGTAGGCGGGAACACTCACCGTGCCCCCGCCGCGGCTCACGCCGGAGCCCGTGACGACGACCGTGATCATGCCGGCACCCGAGCTCGCCCCGGCGTCGTCGTCGCCACAGCTGTCGACGATGCACCCGGCCGCCGTCGCCGGCGGCGCCGTGACGAGCGGCAGCCCGGCGAGGAGCGCGCCCGCGGCGAGGAGCGCCGCGCCGCGCCGCACCCACGCGGACCGTGCCGGGGCGCGTCCCGCACCGGCCACCTGACCGTCGGCATCTGTCATGGGGTGCACACCTCCGGCTGGATCGTGTAGCCCGACACCCGCCACGTGCCCGAGGCGCGCGTGAGGTCGGCGTAGCCCCGGTGCGTGGCCTCGCCACCCAGGCTGAGTGCGGGGACGGTCTCGTCGGCGAAGACGGCGAGCACGTCGGTCTCGTCGACGCACGCGCTCACGGCGGCCAGGTCGCCGTCGAGGAACTCCAGCCGGGGCGAGAGGGTCACGGTCCCGCCGAGGACGACAGCGTTGGCCTGCTGCAGCTCGATCCGCTTGTCGAACACCGGGAGGGCTGTGTCCGAGACGATGTCCACCGCGGTGGGGGACATCTCGCTCGTGCGGCGGGTGTGCCAGTACTCGACCTGGAACTGGGTGAACGCATTGACGGCCGCGGCCTCGTCGCCGGTGAGCTCGGGCAGGTGGACGAGCTCGAGGCCGGTCGTCCCGTCGGAACGGTCGACGACCGTCTCCGCTGCCTCGGTGGGCTCGTCGGCAGGGGTCGGTTCCGCCGTCGGGTCCGTGGGCCCCGCGGGGGCGGTGGGTGCGCCGGACGAGGGCGTGGACGGCGTGGATACGGTGTCGCTCGAGCACCCGGCGAGCGCGGCGGCGAGCGTCCCTGCCGCGAGCGCGCCGACGGTGCGCATGAAGACGATGCGCATGCCAGCCGTGCGCGTACCAGCGGTGCGCGTGCCGAGCGATGCGGTGGTCGTCATCGTGTCCAGTCCGGGTCGTCCTACGTGCGGGGCCGTGCGGGCCGCCCTCGAGCGTCGATCAACCCTAACCGGAGGTCCGCGACCGTTTCAGGGTCTGCGCATGGGCAGGAGTCCCCATCCGCGGGCCCGGACGGCGGGCACCCGCAGGATGACGCCTCCCACATCCGTAGACGCGGGACTACGATCGGATCCATGCCGCAGATACGGATCCGGGATGCCGCCGCCTACCTCGGGGTGAGCGACGACACCGTGCGCCGCTGGATCGACGCAGGCATCCTCGAGGCGCAGAAGGACGACTCCGGCCGGTCCGTCGTCGACGGCCTCGCCCTCGCTCGCCTCGCTCGGGACAACGCGGTGCTCCCGGCCGACCCGTCCGACGTCGGGCGCTCGGCCCGCAACCGGTTCGTCGGGCTCGTCACCGGCATCGTCATGGACACGGTCATGGCCCAGGTCGAGCTGCAGTGCGGGCCGCACCGGGTGGTGTCCCTCATCAGCAGCGAGGCCGTCCGGGAGCTCGGCCTCGAGCTCGGCTCGACGGCGATCGCGGTCATCAAGGCGACGACGGTGGCGATCGAGACCCCGCGGGGTCAGGGATGAGGGTGGGGCGCGTCGCCCCGGAACGGACGGGGCCGCGCCACGTGGTCCTGGCTCTGCTCGCCGCGTCGTCCCTGCTGCTCGGCTGCTCGGCGTGCGGGCTCGCGGAACGGCGGGACGCCCGCGCGACCGACGGCGACGCGCGCACGCTCACGGTCTTCGCCGCCGCGTCCCTCACCGCCGCTCTCACCGAGATCGCCGGCGACTTCGAGGCGGCGCACCCCGGGACGAGCGTCCGGCTGAGCTTCGCAGGGTCGGCCGACCTCGCGGGGCAGGTCGTCGAGGGTGCCCCGGCCGACATCTTCGTGCCCGCCGGGTCCGCGACGATGGACCGCGTCGCGGACGCCGGTCTCGTCGCGGGCCCCACGGCCAGCCTCGCGACGAACTCCCTCGAGATCGCCGTCCCGCCAGGGAACCCTGCGGGGATCGAGGACCTCGCCGACCTTGCGCGCGACGACGTGCGGACCGTCGTGTGCGCGGACCAGGTGCCGTGCGGTGCCGCGACGGTCGAGCTCGAGCGTGCCGCCGGGGTGACGCTCGCACCGGTGAGCGAGGAGTCGTCCGTGACGGGCGTCCTCGGCAAGGTCGCCTCGGGCGAGGCGGACGCCGGGCTCGTCTACGTCACGGACGTCGCGGGTGCCGACGGACGGGTCGAAGGGATCGCGCTGGCGACGACGACCTCGACGACCTACCCCGTGGCCGTGCTGTCGGGCAGTGCCGAACCGGAGCTCGCCGACGCGTTCCGGGAGTACCTGCTCGGCCCGCGGGCGCAGACCGTGCTGGCCGACGCCGGCTTCGGGGTGCCGTAGTGGGCCGGCCGGGCTCGCTGCAGACGCCCGACGTCGGCGCGCGGACCCGGGTCGTGCGCACCCCCGGCCTCGGCGGGGTACCGACGTGGGTCGTGGCGGTCGCCGCCGTGGGCGGGCTCCTCGTCGTCCTGCCCGTCGTGGCGATGGCCACCAGGGTCCCGTGGCAGGACTTCGGGTCGCTCGTCACGTCCGGGTCGTCCGTCGCGGCGCTGCTGCTGAGCCTGCGGACGTCGCTCGCGGCGACCGCCCTGTGCGTCGTGCTCGGGCTCCCGATGGCGCTCGTGCTCGCACGGACGCGGTTCCCGGGGCAGCGGCTCGCCCGGGCGCTCGTCCTGCTGCCGCTCGTCCTGCCCCCCGTCGTCGGGGGCCTCGCGCTGCTGTCCCTGTTCGGACGGCAGGGTCTCCTGGGCCACACCCTCGAGGTGGCGGGGATCGAGGTCGCGTTCTCGACCACCGCTGTCGTGCTCGCCCAGACGTTCGTGGCGCTGCCGTTCCTCGTGCTCAGTCTCGAGGGCACGCTCCGCACCGCGGGGACGCGCTACGAGGACGTCGCCGCGACGCTCGGCGCCGCGCCCACCACCGTGCTGCGGCGGGTGACGCTGCCGCTCGTCGTGCCCGGGCTCGTCTCCGGGGTCGTCCTGTCCTTCGCGCGGGCGCTCGGCGAGTTCGGTGCCACCCTGACGTTCGCGGGGAGCCTGCAGGGGGTGACCCGGACGCTGCCGCTCGAGGTCTACCTCCAGCGCGAGACGGATCCCGACGCAGCCGTCGCGCTGTCCTTCGTCCTCGTCGCCGTCGCCGTGGTCGTCGTCGGCGTCGCGCACCGCCGACCCCCGGCGCGCACCGCATGAGCCTGACGTTCGCGGCGCGGCTCGACGCGCGGGGGTTCGACGTCACGCTCGACGTCCCGGCCGGGCAGACGGTGGCCGTCCTCGGACCCAACGGGGCCGGGAAGTCGACGCTCGTCGGGCTCGTCGCAGGGCTGCTGCGACCCGACTCCGGACGCGCGGAGCTCGACGGCCGCGTCCTCTTCGACCTGCCCGGCGCCGCTCGTCCGACCGCACGACGTGGTCCCGCACACCCCGGTCCAGCAACCCCTGATCCCGCAAACCCTGATCCAGCAACCCCCGGCCCAGCATCTGCGGGGCGCCGCGGCAGATGGCTCCCGCCGCACCAGCGCGCCGCGGCGCTGCTCGCCCAGGACGCCCTGCTCTTCCCGCACCTCAGCGTGCTCGACAACGTCGCCTTCGGGCTGCGCAGCACCGGGACGCCCCGGCGCGCCGCGACCGAGCGCGCCATGACGTGGCTCGACGCGGTCGGCGCGCGCGACCTCGCCCACCGGCGCCCCGCCGAGCTGTCCGGCGGACAGGCGCAGCGCGTCGCCGTCGCGCGCGCTCTCGCACCCGACCCGCACCTCCTCCTGCTCGACGAGCCGCTCGCGGCCCTCGACGCAGCCGTCGCGCCGCACCTGCGCCGGCTGCTGCGCACCGTCCTCGCTGGCCGCACGACGGTCCTCGTCACCCACGACGTCCTCGACGCGCACGCGCTCGCCGACCGCGTCGTCGTCCTCGTCGACGGTCGGGTCGTCGAGGACGGACCTCCGCGCGACGTCCTCGAACGTCCCCAGCACCGCTTCACCGCGCAGGTGGCCGGGCTCAACCTGCTCACCGGTTCCCGGACGCGCGACGGGCTCCGCAGGCCTGACGGGACCGAGGTGGTGATCGACGCCGGGTGTGCCGGGGGTCCGTCCCCGGCGGAGGGGTCGGCAGTGGCCTACGCGTTCCGCCCGTCGGACGTGCACCTGCGGACACCCGACGGGAGCCCCCCGGGCCCCGGCGTCCTGCGCGGCACCGTCGACGAGGTCGAACCCCGCGGTGACCTCGTGCGGGTCGGCTCCGGCGGGGTGCATGCCGACGTCCCCGCCGTGCTCGCCGCCGACCTCGAGCTCGTCCCCGGTGAACCCGTCGATCTCGTCGTCCCACCGGGGGCGACGCTCTACCCGCGGCCCCGAGCCTGACGGGGTGACGCTGTCGGTGCTCACCAGCGGGTCCCCGGACTCGTCGGCGCCGTCACGTCACCAGCTCGACGCGATCGACGCCGAGGGCAGCTGACCTCCTCCGGTGACCGCCCGGGCGCGCTGTCGGCTGCACCGGCATACGGTGGTCGGGGCCAGGCGACCAGGCGACGTGACGAGGTGGTGCAGCGGTGGTCGACGGACGAGAGGTGCCTGTGGGGGCGCAGCCGGGGGGCGACCGCGGGCGCTCCGTGCTCACGGGTGCGCTCATCGGCGTCGGCATCATGGCTGCCGTCGACGAGATCGTCTTCCACCAGATCCTCGGGTGGCACCACTTCTACGACCGCTCGACACCCGACGTCGCGCTGCTCACCGACGGGCTGCTGCACGCCACCGAGCTCGTGCTCCTCGTCGGAGGGTTCTTCCTGCTCGCCGACCTGCGCGGCCGTGCCGCGCTAGCCCGCCGGGCTGCCTGGGCCGGGTTCTTCCTCGGGGCCGGCGGATTCCAGCTGTTCGACGGCGTCGTCAACCACAAGGTGCTCCGGCTGCACGAGGTGAGGTACGGCGTCGACACGCTGCCCTACGACGTCGTGTGGATCGGTGCCGCCGTCGTGCTGATCGGCGTGGGCATGGTTCTCGCCGTGGGCGCTCGCGCCGCCGCGCCGCGCGACGCCTGACGTGCACGACGTCCTCGCGACCGGCCGCGCCGGGCCGTGGCTCCTGCCGGTCGCGGTGCTCGTGGTGCTCGTCGGGCTCTATGCCCTCGGGGTGACGCGCCGACGCGCGCGACTGCGCCGGCCGTGGAGCCCGTGGCGCACGGCGGCGTTCGTGACGGGCGCGCTCCTGCTCGCGCTCGCGGTCTCGCCCGTCCTGCGGGAGGTCGTCCCGGAACCCGCGCGCAGGCACATGGCGCAGCACCTCCTCGTCGGCATGTTCGCGCCGCTCGGGCTCGTCCTCGGCGCGCCGGTCACCGTGCTGCTCGGCGCGGCCTCACCGGTCACGCGACGGGTGGTCGGGTCGGTGCTCCGGCAGCGGGTCGTGCGCGTCCTCGGCCACCCCGTCGTCGCCGCGACGCTGCACGTGGGCGCACTCTTCGGGCTGTACCTCACGCCGTTCTACGCCTCGACAGAGGCGGTGCCGGGGCTCGCGCGCCTCGTCCTCCTGCACCTGCTGCTCGCGGGGTGCCTGTTCACGTGGTCGATCGTGGGACCCGACCCCGCGCCCCACCGGCCCGGTGTCCTCGTGCGTGCCACCGTCCTCGTCCTGGCGGGGGGTGCGCACGCGTTCCTCGCCAAGCTCCTCTACGCGCGGGCCGGCGAGCTTCCCGTCGGAGCCGCGCACGATGTCGAGGACGACCGGGCGGCCGCGCAGTGGATGTACTACGGGGGTGACGTCGCGGAGGTCCTCCTCGCCGTCGTGCTCTTCTCGTGGTGGCTGCGCGCGCGTCGGCGCTCGGCGGCGCGGTGGTCGGGGTCGGATGCCGCGGCTACCGTCGGAGGATGACCACGCAGATCGGACGGATCGTCCTGCTCACCCGCGACCCCGACGCCACGGCCGCGTTCTACCGCGACGCGTTCGGGTTCACTGCGCTGTACGACGCGACGACCCAGGACGTCCGGTTCCTGCACGTCGGCCCCGGGGGCCTGCGGGATGCGGGGCTGTGGCTCATGCCGACCGGTGCGGACGACGCAGCAGCTGGCGCCCGGGCCGCCGACGGGCCGTCCCTCGTCCTCTACGTCGACGACCTCGCGGCGACCCTCGAGCGGCTCGCGCAGCTCGGGGTGGAGCCTGCGTCGGCGCCCGTCGTTGACCCGGAGTCCGCGCAGGTCTACGCGGAGGTCACCGATCCCGACGGGCATGGCCTCATCCTCGTCGAGCTCGTGGCGTTCGAGGACCCCGCGGAGACCGTGCCCGCGGGCGGGTCGACGGCGACGCCCGGGGACGAGCCAGGGGCGGCGGAGCCGCTCCGGGAGCCGACTGCGGACGAGATCGCGACGATCCCCGACCTCTCCTGACCCGCACGTACCGGGCATGGGGATTTCACCCGGTACGTGCGGTGCGGGGGTCGTGGTGGCATGCTGCACCCCGTGCCTCAACCATCTGGGTCTCCCACCCTTGTCGACGTGGCCAAGGCTGCGGGCGTTTCGCGTGCGACGGCGTCGCGGGTGCTGGCCGGGCATGTCAGCGTGGATCCGGAGCTGGCTCGGCGGGTGGTGGAGGCTGCGTCTGCGCTGGACTACCAGACGAACGCGGCGGCCCGGGCTCTGCGTGGGGGTGCGTCGGGCTCTGTGGCGGTGGTGGTCCCGCACAGTGAGCTGGACGGGTTGTCCGGTCCGTTCGTCGGGGCGCCCCTGCGCGGGGCGACGACGACGTTGTTCGCGCACGGGCGCCAACCCGTCCTGCTGCTCGACGACGGCAACGACCCTGTGGGCCTCGCGCGGTACCTGACGTCGCGGCACGTCGAGGGGGCCATCGTGGTGCTCGCCCGGGAGTCGGAAGGGCTGTACCGGAACCTGCGCGACCTGCCGATCCCGGTGGTCTACGTCGGGCGGCCGCGCGCTGATCTGCCCCAGGACGTCACGTCGGTGGACGCGGACCACTACGGGGGCGCCCGACTGGGTACGCGCGCGCTGCTCGAGGCGGGGCGGGTGCGGGTCGCGACGATCAAGGGCCCGGCGGGGTACTTCCCGGCGGCGGAGCGGCACCGGGGGTTCCTCGCCGAGCTGGCCGAGTGGGGGATCGAGCCGGGGCCGTCGGCACGGGGTGACTATTCGATGGCCTCGGGTGCCGTGGCGGCTGCCCAGCTGCTGCAGGGCGGGCCGATCGACGGTCTCTTCGCCCAGTCGGACCTCATGGCTGTCGGTGCGTTCCGGGTGCTGGCGGCCGCGGGCCTGCGCGTTCCGCAGGACGTCTCGGTCGTCGGGTTCGACGACACGGTCGTGGCGGCGACGGCGAGCCCGCCGCTGACGTCGGTGCGGCAGCCGTTGCAGGAGATGGGCAGCCGGGCCGCGGATCTCATCCTGAAGGCGATCACCTCCCCGCAGGCCCCGCCCCAGCACGTCGTGCTGACCGCGAGCCTGACCTCCCGGAACTCCGTCTAGAGCGCGGGTCTGCGTGGGTTTGGCCGTGGTCGCCAGGCGGTCCGTCCCGCGTTTGGAGAAGTTTCGATAACGTTTGCGACACCTTCTGGACACGGGGGCCGGGCGTCGTGCATGCTCTCCACGGAGATCGATCTCACGCGGTAACGATGCCGCAGGTCAGAGGAGTGGATGAGATGGGCGACGGTGCCTACGGATACCTTCTCGTCCACTTCGTCGAGGACGCGGCGGCGCATGCCGAGCAGGTCTACTTCTCACTGAGCGAGGGGAGCGACCCCCTGCGCTGGCGGCGCCTGAACGACGGCGCTCCCGTGCTCGCCCCGACCGGCGGCACCACCGGTGCCCGTGACCCCTTCGTCGTGCGGCGCGCGGACGGACTCGGCTTCCACATCCTCGCGACAGACCTGCGCGTGTGGGGAGCCGGTGACCCGGACTGGCACGCGTTCACCCGGCAGGGCAGCCGCAGTCTCGTCGTGTGGGACTCGACCGACCTCCTCCACTGGTCGGCCCCCCGCTACGTCGAGGTCGCCCCGGCCACGTTCGGCATGGCCTGGGCGCCCACGGTCGCCTACGACGACGCGGCATCGACCTACCGCGTGTTCTTCTCCGGGACCGTGTTCGACGAGCAGGACCCGGAGCACCTCGGACGGAGCGCGGCCATGGTCCACATGGTCACCACCGACGACTTCGTGAGCTTCTCGGAGCCGGTGGCCTACCTGGAGATGCCGACGGGTGTCATCGATCTCGTCGCGGTACCCGACGGAGACGTCGTGCACGTGCTCGCCAAGCACGACGACGCCGACGCGGACTCGCTGGGCGTGTTCCACCAGGTCCGCCGCGGCTTCGACGACCCCGCACCCGTCACCGTCGCGACGCGCATCGGCGCGAGCTTCGGTGAGCACGTCGAGGGCCCTCTGATGTTCCAGGAGAACGGCGGCGGACGCTGGTTCTGCTGGGTCGACCAGTACGGGGCGCAGCAGGGCTTCCGGGCCCTCGTCTGCGACGACCCCGCCTCCGGGAGCTGGGTCCCCGTCCCCGACGAGGACCTCCACCTCCCCGCGCGGACCAAGCACGGCTCGGTCCTCGCCCTGACTCGCGCCGAGTGGAGCTCCCTCGACGCTGCCCGACCGTTCCCAGCAGGGAACGCCAACGCTGTCCCGGCGACCGGACGGCGATCATGACCAGAGAGGACGAGACCGTGCAACGACGAGCACTCGTGGTACGAGGCGGGTGGGACGGGCACCAGCCCGAGGCCGCCACCGACCTGTACGTACCCTTCCTGCGCGAGCAGGGATTCGAGGTGGAGATCGAAGGCAGCAACGAGGTCTACGCCGACGCGGAGCGCATGGCCGGGGTCGACCTCGTCCTGCAGAGCGTGACGATGTCCGAGATCAGCGGACCGGCCTTCCAGGGCCTGCGCGCCGCGATCGAGGCCGGCACCGGGTTCGCGGGCTGGCACGGCGGGATCGCGGACTCCTACCGCAACAACTCCGACTACCTCCAGCTCGTCGGTGGGCAGTTCGCGACGCACCCGGCCAAGCACCCGCAGGAGCGCGTCGGGGACGAGACGGACAACTACCTGCCGTACACGGTCACCGTCACCGACGAGGGCCGCGCGCACCCCATCATGGCGGGCATCGAGGACTTCGAGCTCGACACCGAGCAGTACTGGGTGCTGCACGACGACCTCATCGACGTCCTCGCGACGACGACGCACCCCGTGCAGCCGTACCACCCCTGGCACCGGCCGATCACGTCCCCCGCCGTCTGGACCCGCCTCTGGGGCGCCGGGCGCATCTTCGTGGCGACACCCGGGCACTCGCCCGAGGTGCTGTCCGACCCGAACGTCCGCACCATCATCGAGAGGGGTCTGCTGTGGGCGAGCCGCACGGAATCGGCATAGTCGGGCTCGGCGTCATCCTCGACGCCTACCTCGCCACGCTCCCCGAGCACCCCGGGGTCCGCATCGCTGCGGTCGCCGACCTCGATGCGGAGCGCGCCTCTGCTGTCGCCGACCGGCTGCCCGGGACCCGGGCCAGCTCGTTCGAGGACATGCTTGCCGCCGACGACGTCGAGACGGTCCTCGACCTGACGATCCCCGGTGCGCACGCCGAGATCGCCCTCGCGTGCATCGCCGCCGGCAAGAGCCACTACGGGGAGAAGCCGCTCGCGGCGACGCTCGAGGACTCGTTCGCCGTGGTCCGCGCCGCCGAGGCTGCCGGGACCGGACTGGGCTGCGCCCCGGACACCGTCCTGGGCACCGGCGTCCAGACGGCGCGCTCCGTCATCGACGCCGGCCTCATCGGACGGCCCACCGGCGCCGTGGCGACCTGGGTCTGCCCCGGTCACGAGGCGTGGCACCCCAACCCGGACTTCTACTACCGGGAAGGCGGCGGTCCCCTGCTCGACATGGGCCCGTACTACCTCACGAGCCTCGTCCACCTGCTCGGCCCGGTCGTCTCGGTGACGGGTACGGCCAGCCGGCTGCGGGACACGCGCACCATCGGTTCCGGTGCACGTGCCGGCGAGGTCATCCCCGTCGAGGTCGCGACGCACGTCGCCGGGACCCTCGAGCACGCGAACGGGGCGATCTCCACGGTGACCGTGAGCTTCGACGCCGCCGGGACCCGTGCCCGGCCGATCGAGGTCTACGGCGAGGAGGGTGCCGTCGCGGTACCCGACCCCAACTACTTCTCGGGCGACGTCGAGCTCCTCACGAGGGGGCAGAGGTCGTGGGACGTCGTCGAGCCGCGCGCGGGGTTCGTCGACGCCTCCCGAGGGGTCGGCCTGCTCGAGATGGTCGGGGCCGCAGGCCTCGGCGCAGCTCCCGCGAGGCCCCGTGCGAGCGGTGACCTGGGCCTGCACGTCATGGAGATCATGACGGGTCTGCTCGAGTCCGCGAGCACGGGTCGTCGCACGGCGATGACGACGGCGCCCGAGCGACCGGACCTCGTGCCCCTCACCGGCGTCGACACCTGGCGCGCACCGGTCTGATCCGGACCACCGATCCAGCACCACCACAGACCACCACTTTCCAGCATCAGATCAGCCCGATCTCAACGAGGAGAATCATGGTTCCCGTCAAGAACGCCCGACCCAGCCGGTCGGCGATGCTCTACCGAGGGGTGGCCCTCACCGCCGTCTCGGCGCTCGCCCTCGCCGCGTGCTCCGACGGTGACGGCGGCGGTGGCAGCACCACTGCCGGCCCCGCCGACATCACGTGCGCCGTGGAGGACTACAAGGCCGACACCACCTTCAAGAACCCGGAGCCGATGGAGGTGAGCATGCTCTGGACCGACTGGCCCGAGTCCCCCGTCAAGGACACGTGGGAGATCTTCGACGAGATCGAGGCGCGCACCAACGTCAAGATCGTCACGACGCACATCCCGTTCAGCGACGCGGTCGAGAAGCGCGGCCTGCTCATCAGCGCCGGCGACGCCCCCACCGCGATCCCGCTCATCTACACGGGTGACGAGCGCCAGTACGCTGCCTCGGGTGCCGCGCTGCCCCTGAGCGACTACGCCGAGTACATGCCCAACTTCGAGAAGTACGTCGAGGAGTGGGACCTCGGCGGCATGATCGAGAACCTGCGCCAGTCCGACGGCCGCTACTACATGACCCCGGGCCTCCAGGAGGTCTCGGTGCCGATGTTCTCGCTCATCATCCGCAAGGACGTCTTCGACGAGGTCGGCGCCCCGGTGCCCGAGACCTGGGACGAGCTGGCGGAGGGCCTCGCGCTCATCAAGGAGGAGTACCCCGACAGCAAGCCCCTCGCGGACGGCTTCGAGGGTCAGTCGATGCTCAACTACGCGGCACACGCCTTCGGGACCGTCGCTGGCTGGGGCTTCGGCACCGGCATGTTCTACGACGACGCGGCCGGGGAGTTCAAGTACGCGGCCACCTCCGACGAGTACAAGTCGATGGTCGAGTACTTCAACGGCCTCGCGACCGACGGTCTGCTCGACACCGAGTCCTTCACCGCCCCGAACGACGGCATGGGCACGGTCACCGAGAAGTTCGCGGCCGAGAAGGTCTTCGCGGCCTCCGGTGCCCCCGGCACGGTCCAGGAGTTCGCCACCGCGCTCGACGCGGCCGGTGTCACGGACTACGAGCTCGTGCAGATCGCACCCCCCGGCGGCGACGCCGGCCAGGTCGTGGAGCCCCGCAGCTTCTGGCACGGCTTCATGCTCACCGCCCAGGCGAAGGACGACCCGAACCTGTGCAGCACGATCCAGTTCATGGACTGGCTGTACTACAGCCCCGAGGCGCGTGAGCTCGTCCAGTGGGGCGTCGAGGGCGAGACGTACACGAAGGCCGAGGACGGCACCATCACGCTGAACCCGGAGTACAAGTACGCCGCGTACAACATGAACATGGACACCGGCACCACGGACATCAAGATCGACCTCGGTTACGGCAACGACGTCCTCGCTGGCGGAACCGAGTCCCGTGAGCTCAAGGAGTCGTACAACACCGAGCAGTACGTCGACTACATCGACACCGTGCTCTCCACGCGCACCCCGCGCGATCCCTTCCCGCCGGCCCCGCTCGACGAGGCTCAGCTGGAGCAGGCGTCCCTCATGGGGACGCCGATCAAGGACTCCGTGGACACTGCCACCCTGCAGTTCATCCTCGGTGACCGTGACCTCTCGGAGTGGGACTCCTACGTCGCCGAGCTCGAGGCGCAGGGCCTGCCCGCCTACGTTGACCTGATCAACGAGGCCAAGGACGCTGCCGAAAGCAACGGCTGACCGACGCCAGGTCCCTGCGCGGCGCCCGGCACCCTCGGGTGCCGGGCGTCGCGCGGGTCCCTTCGATGAAGGAGCACGGTATGAAAGTCACGCCTGAGCCCGCTGCGGCGGCCCCGGGGGACAAGGTCGTCGAGGCTACGGTCGACCTTCTGGACAGTGAGACGTCCCCGCCGATCCCGTCTCCGGCGGGTCGTGGTGGTGGTTCCTCGAAACGTCGGAAGCTCCGGGTGCCGTGGAAGGTTGCGTTCAAGCGTGACTGGCCGCTGTACGCGATGGCGATCGGCCCGGTCCTGTTCCTCCTGCTGTTCAAGTACGTGCCGATGCTCGGTAACGTCATCGCGTTCCGCCGGTTCCGTCCCGGTGGGAGCATGTTCGGTGACGAGTGGGTCGGGATGCGCTACATCGACCTGTTCATCAACGACCCGGCGTTCTGGAAGGTGTTCAGCAACACGGTGATCCTGGGTGGGCTCACGTTGCTGTTCTGCTTCCCGTTGCCGATCATCTTGGCGCTGATGCTCAACGAGGTCCGTAAGAAGGCTTTCAAGCGCACGGTCCAGTCGATCTCCTACCTGCCGCACTTCTTGTCGATCGTCATCATCGTCGGAATGACGATGCAGATCTTGTCCGTGCAGGGGACCGCGAACCAGATCATCACCGCGTTGGGTGGGGAGACCATCCCGTTCCTGCAGCGCGCGGAGTGGTTCCGCACGGT